>JBBATS010000046.1:19357-22538 GCA_040398625.1 Chakrabartia sp.
AGTTCGATGGTTTTCTTCTCGGCGGCTTCCTTCTCATCCTTCAGGCGTTCAGCGGTGGCGCGTGCGTCATCCTTGGCTTTCTTGGCGGCGGCGGCTTCGGCGGCTTTGCGATTGTTCAGTGCGGCGATCTCGGCATCGTGCGCGGCTTTTGCGGCGGCTTTGGCTTGAGCCTCGGCTTCGGCCTTGGCCTTGGCCTCGGCGTTTTTGCGCTCGATCTCGGCTTTCTTCGCGGCGGCTTCAGCTTTTTCCTGTGCCTCTTTGTTCAACTTCGCAGCCAGCGCATAAGTGTCTGCTTTGAGTTTAGCGTCGATCTCGGCTTGAGTAGGAGCCTTGGCTTTGGGCGGTAAAATTATTGAGAGTGCCATTGTATTGAGTTTATGTTACGTCTTTGGAAATGAAGTCATCCCACTGTTTTGTGGGGTTGTTCTTGTTGCAGCCGTCGAACCACTTCCACTGGCCGCGAACCATAACTTGATTCAGGACGTGATTGTAGTATTCGGAGCCGTTGATCTTGACCGCCACGATGCGTGCCTTGAAGCCCAGCGAGGTCATCAGCGAGGCGGTCAGCAACGCCATGTCATCGCAGTCGCCTTGGGCGAAACGACGCTGGCAAAATTCATTGATCAGCTTGATCGGTGACCTGACGTATTCACAGCCGCGAGGATCGGCGACGTAGGTGACGTGATCGAGGACGAAGCTGGCTACCCGGCTGTATTGCTCCTCCACGAAATTGTTCGCCCGCAAGTCACGAATCAGCCGGGCGGAAAACTTCATGATGCCCTCGCTCTTGCCGTATTGCGCTGCGAAGAATGCGAGGAACCCGATGATCTGCTCCGCATCGCTGGAACTGTTGTTCAGAGCGAAAGTAATGCTGCGAGGAGCTTCGTCACACTTTTCGGGACTCCATTGTCCCAATTTGGCATAATCGGTAGGCATTACCTCGCATTTGCTCAAAGCAATGCCTACCGCAAGCACTTATTGCGAAGCCATTCTCAACTGGATGGAACTGTCTCTGCCTCAATGACAACAGGCTTTTCGCCATTGAGAAGAATGTCACGCAGGCGATTGAACCAGCGCGGCCACTTCTGGACCGGACGATGCAAGTCGATCAAGGTCTGGAACCATGTTTCACCGCGAAGCAAGGTCTTCAGGTCGTTGAGTTGCTGGGCGTCCAGTGTTTCATTGATGACCTTGGCAACGTCGGTGGGAGTTTGCTTCTGCTCGGCCATAGCCTCGATTTGCGGGAGGAAGAAGCGTAGCATACCGAGGTCGGGCGGTGCGGTCTCGACCTGTGCCGGTGACTGTTCTGGCTGTGGTGCAGGCTGGGGCGTCGGTTGTGGGGTGGCTTGTTGCGGTGCCGGGCGCGGTGCCGGGCGCGGACGCTGTTGCTGTGGTGGCGGATTGTTCGCGATGGCGGGAGCGCGATTGGCTCCTGCACCAATCAGACCGACCAATGCGGGCAAGGCTTTCATGACGGAGCCGAAGATGTCGCTGTTGTCGCCGCCACCTTCATCGTCATCGTCATCGCCCCCGGAGTTTCCTCCGTTGGCGACGGTGCGGAGTTTCGCGACCGCCTCAATGATCTTGGGGAGGTCCATCGCAGCAGGCTTGTCGAGTGCCTTGGCCAGCAGAACCTCGATGATGCGGTCGTTCATGGGTGCGGATGGTGTGACCGGGCGGGCCATGACCGAGGCGAGTGCCTTCATGTTTTCTGACGATTGCGCCGCCTGCATCTGCATAAACTGCATCATCATCGACTGCTGGGCCTGCATCATCTGCACCATGTTGTTATCGTTCGGTGCAGGCTTCAGTTGCGTGATCAGTTCCTGCATATTGAAAGCAGGCACAATCTCGGTTGGGCGCGGCTTGACCGCCGCATCGACCTCAAAGAAGAAGGTGCTCGCGAAGGTTTTGTCGCTGCGACGGATCGCAGCACGAAAAAATCCGCCGCCGAATTGATTGGCGACCTGCACTTTCGAGTCGCTCGACCAGTCGGCGAGAGGAAAGACACAGCACAGAGCCCACTTGTTGTTTGCGGTCTTGCGGCTGATCTCGACTTGCGCCCCGGAGTTCTCGTCATCCTCCATCAGCCGGGCGATCTTCTCGTCCTCTTCGCTGGCATCGTGGATGCTCTCAGGTGCGGGGACTTCGCGGCGGCGGCGGCGACGTGTCGGTGCTGGTTCGTTCTCTTCGATTTCAGGCGCAAGGGGCGCGAGTGGTGGCATTCCTAACGGGTTGTCTGTATCGGTATCCATTGTGACGGTTTTTGTTGATGTTGACTGACGAAATCAGGAAATGAATTGCAGGATCGGGACTTCGTTTGGACTCACCTCGTCCATCACGTCGTTGATCTTGTAAGTCTTGTAGAGGTCATCACCGTTGACGGTCATGATCGACAAGTGGCGGTCATGGACCAGCAAGACTGTGTCGGTTTCAAACGGATGATTGAACTTCTCGATGCGATGACCGCGCTTGCCTTGATCGAACACGCTGATCGCGTATTGAATGTCGATCAGCTTCCAGCCATCGAACTTTTGCAGGTTGTCGGCTGCTTGATAGAACGGATCGCCCGGCATGGCCGGGAAGAGCCAGCACTCTTTTTCGGAAATGGGCACCTGCACGCAGTTGAAAAACTTCACACGGGTCGTGCTTTTGCCGTTACGAGTGAGCGTAATATGCCCGGTGAAATACCGGGGCGGATAGACTTGTGGGCCGGTGTGTTTACGGGGCATGAGCCGGTAATGATGCCGGTAATGTGCCGGTGTAAAGACGGAAACGCTAAGTGGTGCAAGGTTGTCGAGCCGGTAACCTAGCCGGTAACGTAGCCGGTAAACGAAAAATCCGCCACACCTTGCGGCATGGCGGACCTTCTCTTGACCTAAATTCCCCTATTTGGTCGAAGAAAAACGATCAGGATGTTACAACCTGATCAAGAGAAAAATCTAAAAAGTTCTTTAAGGGACTTTGCCAACTCTTTCAGGTCAGCCATTGGTATGGTGATCTTGCAGATGTCAGGCAGAACTTCTTTGATTTGCGTTTGGTTTGGAATCTGACGCAGCACAACACACTTATCGGACAGCGAAAGCGTGATCGACAGCGTGGTGTTGTTGCTGAGTTTGAGTTCGATCATGGATTACTCCAAGATGCTGACTTCAAAGATAGGATACTTGCGGGGATTGCC
>JBBATS010000047.1:0-22533 GCA_040398625.1 Chakrabartia sp.
TTTTGCTTGGCCATGCCTTCGTCAAAGCCGGCGCGGTCCACGCCGAGGCCTTGGGCGCGGAGCGCGTCTTCGGTCAGATCATATGGGAAGCCATACGTGTCATAAAGCTTGAACGCGACATCACCGCTGAGCACATCGCCCTGCCCCATGCTCGCCGTTGCTTCATCGAGCAGCTTAAGTCCCTTGTCGAGCGTCTGACGGAAGCGTGTTTCCTCCTGCAGGAGTGTGGCTTCAACCAGCGGCTGTGCACGGACGAGTTCTGGATAGGCGACGCCCATCTCACCGACGAGCGAGGGCACAAGACGGTGCATCAGCGGGTCTTTGGCGCCCAGTAGGTGTGCGTGGCGCATGGCACGACGCATGATGCGGCGCAGCACATAGCCGCGGCCTTCATTGGACGGAAGAACGCCATCGGCGATGAGGAAGCCCGACGCGCGAAGATGGTCCGCAATGACGCGGTGCGACGCCTTCATGTCGCCATTGGGATCGCTTTTGGTCAAATCGCACGAAGCGCCGATCAACGCCTTGAACGTGTCGGTATCGTAATTGTCATGGACGCCCTGCAGCACCGCTGCGATGCGTTCCAGACCCATGCCAGTGTCGATCGATGGCTTGGGCAGGTTCGTACGCGTGCCGTCGGCCGCTTGGTCGAACTGCATGAACACGAGGTTCCAGATTTCGACGAAGCGATCCCCATCTTCATCTGGGCTGCCGGGAGGGCCACCGAAGATGTGATCGCCGTGATCGTAAAAGATTTCGCTGCACGGACCACATGGGCCGGTATCGCCCATAGACCAGAAATTGTCGCTGGTCGGGATGCGGATGATGCGGCTTTCCGGCATGCCTGCAATCTTGCGCCAGAGATCAAAAGCCTCATCATCGGTATGATAGACGGTGACAGTCAGCCGATCCGGGTTGAGACCCCATTCCTTCGTGAGCAATGTCCAAGCCAGCGTGATCGCCTGTTCCTTGAAATAATCGCCGAACGAGAAATTGCCCAGCATTTCAAAGAAGGTGTGATGCCGCGCTGTGTAGCCGACATTATCGAGATCATTGTGCTTTCCGCCTGCCCGCACGCATTTCTGCGAGGAGGCCGCGGTGGAGTAAAGGCGCGATTCCAAACCGGTAAAAACGTTCTTGAACGGAACCATGCCCGCATTGGTGAACATCAAAGTCGGATCATTATGCGGAACGAGCGGCGCGGAGGTCACACGCTCATGTCCGGCAGAGCCGAAATACTCTAGGAAGGAACGGCGGATGTCGTTTGTCGAAGTCATAGCCCAAAGCGCTTAGGCGAGGCTCCGCTTCTACTCAAGCATAACAAGGACATCGCTGCACAAGACCGGCCTCTGGCACAAAAAAAGGCCCGCCGGGGCGGGCGGGCCTTTCGTTGCTTGAGACGTAATGGGTATCCTGACGGGGGTCACAATTGGGGAAATAGATCGCCCTCATATATCAGAGATCACCATCCGCCTCGGGTTCGGGCTCGCCCAGAAGACCTTCGGCAACCTTTTCGGTCTTGGAGCGAATAAGCTTTTCGATCTTGTCGGCCATGTCTGGGTTTTCCTTGAGCCAGATCTTGGCATTTTCACGGCCCTGACCCAGTCGGATCGAGTCATAGCTGAACCATGCGCCGGACTTCTCCACGATCCCAGCCTTCACGCCGAGATCAAGAATTTCGCCGGTCTTGGAAATGCCTTCGCCATACATGATGTCGAATTCGACCTGCTTGAAGGGCGGCGCGACCTTGTTCTTCACAACCTTAACGCGGGTTGTGTTGCCGACGATATCCTCACGGTCCTTGATCTGGCCGGTACGGCGGATGTCGAGACGGACAGAGGCGTAGAATTTCAACGCATTGCCACCCGTCGTCGTTTCAGGCGACCCGTACATCACGCCGATCTTCATACGAATCTGGTTGATGAAGATGACTGTGCAGCGTGAACGGCTGATCGAACCGGTGATCTTTCGCAGCGCCTGGCTCATCAAACGGGCCTGAAGGCCGACGTGGCTGTCGCCCATCTCCCCTTCAATTTCAGCCCGTGGAACAAGTGCCGCCACCGAGTCGATGACAAGCACATCAACCGCGTTCGACCGCACGAGCGTGTCCGTGATTTCCAATGCCTGTTCGCCGGTGTCCGGCTGCGAAACGATCAATTCATCGATGTTGCAGCCCAGCTTACGGGCATAGACAGGGTCCAGCGCGTGTTCCGCGTCGATAAACGCGGCTGTTCCACCGGCGCGTTGCGCTTCTGCAATGGCATGAAGCGCCAGCGTCGTCTTGCCGGAGCTTTCCGGTCCAAAAATTTCGATAACACGGCCACGCGGCAAGCCGCCGATGCCGAGCGCGATATCAAGCCCAAGTGAGCCTGTGGAGACCGCTTCAATTTCCATGGTTTGGCGTGCGCCAAGCTTCATGGCTGAGCCTTTGCCGAATGCGCGGTCAATTTGCGCAAGCGCTGCTTCGAGTGCCTTTTCCCTGTCCATCATGGCTGCTGAACGATCCGTTTCGATGACTTTGAGTTGAGCCGACATGGCCATTCCCCTCGTAGCTGTTGCGCCTCCGACGTCAATCGGATGAACATCATGTATGCGATTTGTTCTTTTTGAACAAGAGGGGAACGAAAAATTATTTCATGTTTTGTTCTTCAACAACCACTAGGCGGCCATAGCGTTCCGAACGGCCTCAGCAAGTTGTTGAACAGAGAAGGGTTTTGGCAGAAAATCAACATTGTCGAGGGCAATGGAACGGCGCAGTTGTTCCTCGGCATAGCCTGACATGAACAGCAACGGCATCTTGGGATAGAGTTCTCGCGCATGCCGCCCGAGCGTCGGTCCATCCATCATAGGCATGACGACATCGGACACCAGCATATCAATATCGCTGCGGCCTTTCAGGATTTCGAGTCCCTCTTCCCCATTGGTCGCTGTGATCACCTCATAACCATGTCGTGTGAGCGCGCGCTCCGCGACGGCGCGAACCATATCTTCGTCTTCTACGAGCAGAATGGTGCCGCTGCCCCAAAGTTCCTCCGCCTTTTCCTTGACCTTCACCGGTTCAGCGATCTGTCCAGCCTCTACGATATGAACGGGCAGATAGATGACGAAGCTTGTTCCCTCGCCCACTTTCGAATCGGCAAAAATGAACCCGCCTGATTGTTTGACGATCCCGTAGACGGTTGAGAGACCGAGGCCCGTCCCCTTCCCGACTTCCTTGGTGGTGAAAAACGGTTCGAAAATCTTGGTCAGCAGCTCCTGCTGTATGCCTGTGCCGGTATCTGTGACGCTGAGTGCGGTGTAATCGGCGACAGGCAGAATATCGCTGCCGATCTTGCGGACCTCAGCGGATGTCACCGCATAGGTTTGGATCGTCAGCTTGCCTCCACGCGGCATGGCATCACGCGCATTCACGGACAGGTTGACGATCACCTGCTCCAACTGCCCGGGGTCGGCGCGCACCGGCCCAAGGTTGCGGCCATGCTTGACGATGAGCTCCACCGTCTCACCCATCAGTCGTTTGAGGAGATTGGAGATTTCGGCGACAACGTCGGGGAGCTGGAGGACCTGCGGGCGCAAGGTCTGCTGACGGGAGAAGGCGAGCAGCTGCCGTGTCAGGCCGGCGGCGCGATTGGCATTGTTCCTGATCTGCTGAATGTCGTCATAATTGCTGTCGCCCGGCGAATGACGCATCAGCATCAGGTCACAATGACCCAAAATGCCGGTGAGGATGTTGTTAAAGTCATGCGCGACGCCACCGGCAAGCTGCCCGACAGCCTGCATCTTGGTGGCTTGCGCGACTTGTTTCTTGAGGCGCGATTCCTCGCTCGAATCCTTAATGGACATTAGCACAGCCGCTTCGCCTAGCCCTTTGGCGCTGGCGATGGTCAGAGCAACTGGCTCTTCGGGCAAGCTAACAAGGCGGACTGCGATATCGCCGCTGATCGGTTGACCCATGGCATAACGGCGCACCGCATCGGCCACCGCCGCCTTGTCCTCGCGGATAACAAGATCGCCCGGATAGATCGGCTTTGAACCAACTGGCAGCCCAACAGCCCTGCAAAAGGCATCGTTCAAAAAGAGGAAACGTCCATCCCGGTCGGCCAGCGCTAGCCCGAGCGGGAGCTTTGCCATCATCGCCTGCATGCTGAGCGCGACGTTCTGATCACCGCCCCCGGACTGGCTGGAATCGTCATCAAGCAGGATCACCAAGGTCGCGCTCTTGGGATCACCAGGATCGGTCGGAATCTGCAAGAGGCGCAAGGGGAGCCCTGCCCGCCCATCAATCACGAAGCGCAGGGCTCCATTTTTGTCGGTTTCAAAAAGGGAAACAAACTCGCGGCCCTCGACCAGCGCCTCGGGACGCCCGCCTGCCCGCATGGCAAACACCCGGCTGGCGGCGCGGATATTGCCCTCCGGGCCGATCAGGACGGTCATGATACCCGCTTCGCTCAACCGCTCTCCGGCAGGGCCAGAGATCAGGCGTTTGGCCTCCGCCATCAAATCAAACTCGGCGGAAGGCAGGCACCGCCAGACGAGATGCGTTTCCTTCAGGCCGCTACGCTGAATGTAGACATCGAGCAGCATTGTATCACGCCGAATGCCGAACACTTCGGCGCGTCCGTCCCGCCAGGCATTCTTGGCGGCGTTTGTTAGAAAGGCGACTTGGGATGCATCGCTTGTGATGGCTGGAGGGGCCACCGCGCCGCCGAACCAGGCCTCATGCAAGGCGTTGGCGCAGACCAGTTTACCGGTCCGGTCTGTGATGGCGACGGCCGTATTATCCCCATCGACAGCATCACGAATGAGCGACCAGTCCATATCTTGTTCGATGCCGGCTGCAGTCGGGAAAAGCTTGCGTGCAAAGATGACCAGAGCCGCTGAGGCCAGGACCATTGCCGAAAACCCGGCGGCTAAAGGCGCGCTTTGGGAGAACCAGAAGATCAGAACGGCCGATGCAATAGCGGCAAAGCCCACAAGGATCAGGAGGTTACGCTCTTCCTCTGCAGGCAAGTTCAAGATGGACGGTGATTTAACAACCGTCGACAAGGCTTTTTGATCACGCACGCCGAAGTCTGTGCCCTTTTCGGGAGCAGAGCGTCAAGCGGCCCGTCTCCGATGGGCCCGTGCTTTCCATTTTCGTGAAAGCCAAATCCGCCAGCTGACCGCGGCGATAACATAGCCGATGACGGATGAAAGGAGCGCGATGAGGAAGAGGCCTGTTAGCATCGCAGGCGCTGCACTAGACACAAGCCAATCGGCCCAAGCTGATAAAGGCGCATTGCGGTCGATCAGCGCTTTGAACTGGGTTACGTATGCCCCCATGTTCATTGCAGAATTGCCGACATAAATTGACGCAACCAGAATGAACGGCGTTGTTGCTGGATTGCTCAAGAATGTCATCGCAGCCGCCAACGGAATGTTGGCCCGAAAAGGAAGCGCGAGGAGAGCCGCCCCTGCAATTTGAATGCCGGGAATAAGCAGGAAAATACCGACAAGTAGGCCCAGCGCCACGCCACGCGGCACGGAACGGCGGGTGAACCGCCACAAAGCGGGATGAAAGACCCGCTGCGCAAATGGCCGCAGGAAGCGGCTGCGTTCAAAGCTCTCCCGGCTCGGCGCTTGGGACCGAATCCATGAGTTGAGTCGGCTCACCCGCGATCCCTCATGATGCGGCCCGCTTCACGCTTCCAATCCCGCTGTTTGATCGTTTCCCGCTTATCATGCGCCTTCTTGCCCTTGGCGAGCGCCAGCTCGACCTTCGCACGACCACGAGAATTGAAGTAGATGGAGAGCGGCACCAGCGTCATGCCATCACGTGCGACAGCACCGTGCAGCTTGTTGATCTCCCGCTCATGCAGCAGCAGCTTACGCGGGCGCTTGGGCTCATGATTGAAGCGGTTGCCGTGGCTGAATTCCGGAATGTTGGCGTTGACGAGCCAGACTTCACCGTTGGTCACTTCCGCATAGCTTTCCGCAATGGAGCCTTCTCCACCCCGCAATGCCTTCACTTCCGTACCGGTCAGGGCAAGGCCTGCCTCATAGGTCGTGTCGATAAAATAATCATACCGCGCCCGCCGGTTCTCCGCGACGGTCTTTAGCTTATCAAATGTGGCGGGGCGTGGGCGTGCCATCAGATGAGACCAGCATGCTCCAACCCGGCATCCACAATGGAACGAGATCCGGCAGACGCGGGCGTCATTGGTAAGCGCACGTCTTCCGGGAAGTTGTCGATCACCTTGGTGAGCGCATATTTCGTTGGTCCGGGGGAGACGTCGGAGAAGAGCGCGCCATGCAACGGGTGCAAGCGGTCATTCAGGGTGCGGGCAAGACCATAATCGCCAGCCTGACATGCCGCCTGAAACTCTGCACACAGGCGCGGTGCTACATTCGCCGTGACCGATATGCAGCCAACACCGCCTGCCGCATTAAAGGACAGCGCCATATCGTCATTGCCCGAAAGCTGGACAAAATCAGTGCCGCAGGTGATGCGGTGGGACGTGACGCGGGCAAGATTGCCGCTCGCATCTTTGATGCCGATAACGCTCGGAATTTCTGCAAGACGCGCAACTGTTTCCGGCAGGATGTCTGTAATCGTCCGACCGGGCACATTGTAGAGGATGATCGGCAGGTCGCTCTTTTCAGCTAGATGGGCGAAATGGGCGTACATGCCTTCCTGATTGGGGCGATTATAATAAGGGGCAACCACCAAAGCGGCGGCCGCACCTTCCGACTTGGCAAAGGCCATATGGCGCACGGCCGTCGCCGTATCGTTCGATCCGCACCCGGCAATCACGGGGACGCGTCCGTCGGCGACTTCAAGGCACAGAGAAATAACGCGATAATGCTCGTCAAATGAAAGCGTCGCACTTTCGCCTGTCGTGCCACACGGCACGAGCGCGCTGGATCCTTCGTGGATTTGCCAGTCAACAAGGCGCCGAAAGGCATCCTCATCCACCTGGCCATCACGAAATGGCGTCACGAGCGCCGGAATTGAGCCCGAAAACATGCAGGGCAGCCCTTCACCTAGTTACCGCATTGCGTCATAAGGAGACGCGAGTGGCGGCTTGTCGTTCAGTGTCAAATAAGGATGCGTACCCCATAATGTCCAGCATGTTGTCTCGGAGCTTGAAGGCTTTTCTTTTCACGCCGGTGCTTTGGATAGCGGACGGCGCTCTGGCCAACACATCTGCAGGTGCAGGATCATCGTCTGCGGTGCCAATCCCTGCCCCGCCTATCGCCCCAATGGTCGCGCTGACAGACCCGACATCCATAGCTCTGAACCAATGGAACACCCTTCGACGCATCGACACTTTGCCCTTTTCAGCTTATGCCAATTTTCTGGCGGTTAACCAGGGCTGGCCGGGTGAGGCGACGTTCCGGAAAAATGCGGAGCGCATGATCCGTCCGGGCGTCGATAGTGCCAGCGCCATTATCGCCTATTTTCGAAAGTTTCCGCCTCAGTCGCCCACCGCGTTCCTTCGTTATGCCGAAGCGCTGGATGAACAAGATCGTCGCGAAGAAGCTGCAGATGCGGCCCGCAGCGCCTGGACGGGCGGCGTATTGTCCAGCGACGATGAATCACGTTTGCTCACGCGCTTTGGATCAGTGCTGACGACAGCAGAGCATGACCGGCGCATGGACAAATTGCTGTGGGCGCGGTCAACCTCAGCTGCGGCAAGGCAAATCGGCTTAACGAGCTCTGCCCGCCGCCCTCTGTTCGACGTGCGGCTATCCTTGTTGACCAAGGCTGCGGATGCCCCAGACCGGCTTGCCTATGCATCGGCGGGGCTCCGTTCTGATCCCGGCTTCTTTGTCGATTACATGTGGTGGCTGCGCAATACCGGCCAATCCGCAGTTGCCCGTCAGATGCTCCGCAACAGCACTTCGCTCTCGGCGTTTCCGGCAGCGCCCGACGTCTGGCTTCAAATGCTCCTGCTTTCGGCACAGGAGGCCGCAAAAGCCGGCGACTGGCAAGTCGCCTATGACATCGCGAGCCGGGCGGACACGGCCTATGCGCCGGGCACTGTCGTCCGCGACCGTTCCTTTGCCGAGCGCGATGCCTATACCGACCTCGTCTGGCTGGCGGCCACAACTGCCCTTAACAAGCTGAATGTTCCCGCAGACGCCGCAAAGATGTTTCAACGTTATGCTGCGGCTGCCAAATCCCCGCAGACCCAGGCACGCGGGCTCTATTGGGCAGGCAGGGCGCTCGATGCCGCAGGACGTCGCGATGAAGCGCAACCCGTTTATGAGAATGCGGCTCGCTTTTTTGACCAGTTTCATGGCCAACTCGCCTCAGAACGCCTTGGTCGAAAGCCCGCGTTGCTTGCCGACACACGATCCTTGGATGTGTCCGCCACACAGCGCGAGAGTTTCAACCGGCGCTCTGTCGTCAAAGCGCTAGTCGCCCTTGGACAATCGGGAAATTGGATAGACCAAAGTCTGTTCGTTCGCAGTCTTGCCAATGGCATCAACAATGATGTTGATCATGCGCTTGCAACCGAACTAGCAGCGCGCGTCGGTCGGCCAGATCTCAACGTCATGATCGGGCGCAATGCACGCAATACAGGCTTGGCAAACTACGTGGCGGCAGCGTTTCCACAGATACCTGTCCCACCCGAGTTGAGTTCAAGCTGGACCATAATTCATGCTATTTCCCGGCAGGAAAGCCAGTTCGACAAGGAAGCGACAAGTCGCGTCGGCGCGCGCGGGCTGATGCAATTGATGCCGGGCACAGCGCGGGAAACCGCACCACGTGCCGGTCTTGCCTACAATTATGCGAGCCTTGGCAATATCCCGTATAACATGGCGCTTGGAACCACCTATTTCGGGCAACTGATGGACATGTTCGGTGGGTCTTATGTTCTCTCTGTGGCTGCCTACAATGCCGGGCCGGGCAACGTGAGAAAATGGCTGCGCGCCAATGGCGATCCCCGCACAGATGTTGACGTCCTCACTTGGATTGAAAACATCCCGCTTTCCGAGACGCGCAACTACGTGCAGCGCGTTTTAGAAAACGCGGTGGTTTATGACATGCTCAATCCATCGCGGGCCACGGTTCGGACGAACACGCCCTTGTCGACCTATTTGGGTAAGGGCACCCCGGGCTGATGGATCAGCCAAATTACATAACACCTGACGGCTTCGCAGCTCTGCGCGCGCGCTATGAGGAACTGTTTTCCGGCGAACGGCCCAAGCTTGTTGAAACGGTCTCTTGGGCAGCTGGAAACGGGGACCGTTCCGAGAATGGTGATTATATTTACGGCAAGCGCCGCCTGCGCGAGATTGATCGCGAATTGGGATGGCTTTCCCGCCGGATAAAGGCTGCCCGCGTTGTGGACCCGAGATCCCAGCAGGATGTTTCAACTGTGTTATTTGGGGCTACAGTGACACTTGCGGATGACCATAACGCGCGGCGCGTTGTCACCATCGTCGGCGATGATGAAGCCCAGGCCGGTGAAGGGCGGATCGGTTGGAACTCCCCCATTGCTCGTGCCGTCCGTGGCGCCAGCTTGGGCGACTTACGCAGGGTCAGCTTGCCGTCCGGCGAGATAGAATATGAAATAATGGAGATAAGCTATCCGCCTGCCGCGTGATTCTTGATGCTTAACTAATCTCTTCAAGGTCCGGAAATGTTTGGCGGGCCAGCGCTTCAACTTCGGGATCCATTGGCGGCGGCGTCATGTTTGCGTGCTTTTCCAACTGATCCGCGACCGTGTTCAGAAATGCGATGCGCGCCGCTTTCTTGTTGTTGGCATCGATGATGGTCCATGGTGCCCATCGGGTATCGCAGCGCTTGAACATATCCTGATAGGCCTCAAGATAAGCCTCGCGTTTACTGCGATTCCGATAGTCCTCTTTGCCGGTTTTCCAACGCTTCCACGGATCGGCGAGCCGTTTGATGAAGCGCTTATCCTGCTCTTCCTGCGTGACATGCATGAAGATCTTGATGAGGACGACACCATTGTCGCGCTGCTGCGCCTCAAATTCATTTATCTCATCATAGGCACGTTGCCATTGCGCATCTGTGCAGAAGCCCTCGATGCGCTCAACGAGAACGCGGCCATACCAAGTCCGGTCAAAGATGTTGATGTCGCCCTTGCCCGGCAAACGCTTCCAGAAGCGCCAAAGGAAATGACGGACACGTTCCTCTTCTGTCGGTGCCCCAATAGACCAGACTTCAAACCAGCGCGGATCCCAAACCGCTGTCAGCCGACTTATGGCGCCGCCTTTGCCCGATGCATCCCAGCCTTCAACCGCGATGATCGCGCTGTTGCCATAGCTGATATACGAGGCTTGGATCTTTGACAGGCGCTCCTGAAGCGCAGCAAGATCGGCGTCATAATCACCGTCATAGCCGTGGCCGTGCTCGAAATCTGAGAGGTCTGCACCCATGGCGGAAAACCTAGAAACAGATTTCCTGTGACGACAAGCACCAATATGGTGGCGTTTTGAACCGCCCGATTTTGGGACATTTTTTCGATGGGCCATGAAACACCTTGCCGGCCGCCCCTCAAGCCGAAGGATGGTCGATCAGGCCCATGATTCAAAGTGGAATTTCAGGCCGTGACCGACGCGCGGACACGGCTGAAGCAACTTCAACCCTTGGTTTGTTCCACAATTCGAATGTTGAGTTCGCGCAATTGCTTGGCAGTCACCGGCCCAGGGGCGCCCATCATCAGGTCTTCGGCCTTCTGATTCATTGGGAAAACGATGACTTCGCGGATATTCGGCTCATCCGCCAGCAACATCACGATGCGGTCGATGCCCGGTGCCGAGCCACCATGCGGCGGCGCACCGAACTTGAATGCATTGATCATGCCGGCAAAATTGGTGTCTACGTCTTCCTGCGAATAACCGGCGATCTCAAAAGCCTTGTACATGATCTCCGGCAGATGGTTCCGGATCGCGCCGGACGATAGCTCGACGCCGTTGCAAACGATGTCATACTGGTAGGCAAGGATATCCAACGGATCCATGGTTTCCAGTGCATGCAGCTCGCCCTGAGGCATTGAGAACGGATTGTGCGAGAAATCGACCTTCTTCGAGTCTTCGTCATATTCAAACATCGGGAAGTCGACGATCCAGCAGAACTCAAACTTGTTCCCGTCAATGAGGTTGAGCTGCTCGCCGACACGCGTACGTGCGGCACCAGCAAGCTTCGCTGCCTGCGCTTCATTACCGGCTGCAAAAAACAGACCGTCATCGGGGCCAAGGCCCAACGCGGCGTAAATTGCCAACATGCCTTCTTCGCCATGGTTCTTGGCGATAGGACCACCAAACTCACCGCCCTTGCGGGTGACATAGCCAAGACCTGCATGGCCTTCGCTGCGAGCCCATTCGTTCATATCGTCAAAGAACTTGCGGCTCTTATCCGCGGTGCCCGGTGCCGGGATCGCTCGAACAACGCCGCCACCGCCGACGATCCGTTCAAACAGACCGAAGCCCGACGTGGTGAAATGCGCCGACACATCAGTGATGACAATGGGATTGCGCAGGTCCGGCTTGTCCGAGCCGTATTTCAACATGGATTCGCGATACGGGATGCGTGGGAAAGGTGCGGCGCTGACCTGACGGCCATTTGCGAATTCTTCGAACAGGCCATGCAATACCGGCTCGATTGCGTTGAACACGTCATCCTGCGTGACAAAGCTCATTTCAAAATCGAGCTGATAGAACTCACCCGGTGAACGGTCGGCGCGCGCATCTTCATCGCGGAAGCAAGGTGCGATCTGGAAGTAACGGTCAAAGCCCGCCACCATCAGCAACTGCTTGAACATCTGCGGTGCCTGCGGGAGGGCATAGAACTTGCCCGGATGCACGCGGCTGGGGACCAGATAGTCCCGGGCGCCTTCGGGCGATGATGCCGTCAGGATGGGCGTCTGAAACTCGGTAAAGCCCTGATCGATCATGCGGCGACGCACGCTCGAGATCACGTTAGATCGAAGCACAATATTGTTGTGCAGCCGCTCACGGCGCAAATCCAGGAATCGATAGCGCAGACGGATGTCTTCCGGATATTCCGCATCACCGAATACGGGCATCGGAAGCTCCTGCGCGGCGGACTGCAGCGTCACTTCGCGCGCGCGAATTTCAATCTCACCCGTCGGCAGATTTGCATTTACGGTTTCAGCGGCGCGCGCCACGACTTCGCCTGTCACCGTGACAACAGATTCGGCGCGGGCCTTTTCAAGTACCTTAAAGGCCTCAGAGTCGACGTCAGTGACGATTTGGGTCAGGCCGTAATGGTCGCGCAAATCCACGAAAAGCAGATTGCCGTGATCCCGCTTGCGGTGAATCCAGCCAGAAAGGCGGACGGTCGAACCGACATCGGATTTACGAAGCTGGGCGCAGGTGTGTGAGCGATAAATATGCATGGCGCGCCTAGACGTGGACAGCGCCGAAATGTCAAGAAGAAGGGCATTTAAAGCCCCTTCCCCTTCGCTCTATTGAGCGCCAATTTTGTGGAAGTGATGGGCTCTGCGACATCGTCCGATGCGCATTTTAGTGGGTAACTTTGCAGGAATGTGCGCCAAGGGTGGAATGCGGCGGCGAAGGTCGCTAGGCGGATTAAATGAAGATACATCCTCTTGTTACGACAACAGAAGCGCTGGCAGAATTGTGCGCGCGCTGGGCAAAATCGACCTTCATTGCCGTCGATACCGAGTTCATGCGCGAAAACACCTATTGGCCGGATCTCTGCCTCATTCAGGTTGCTGATGAACATGAGGCTGCGGCCATTGATCCAAAGGCCGATGGCCTCAGTCTTGCGCCGCTGCTGGACCTCATGACAAACAATGAGGATGTTTTAAAGGTCGTCCATGCAGGCGGGCAAGACATTGAAATCATCTGTAATCTGACAGGCAAAACGCCGCACCCGATGTTCGATACCCAGATCGCGGCGATGGCGCTCGGTCAGGGGGAGCAGGTCGGCTATTCCAACCTCGTCGATGCATGGCTCGGCATCCAATTGGACAAGGGCGCACGCTTTACCGATTGGGCGCGCCGCCCGCTGGACAAACGGCAGATTGACTATGCCATTGGCGATGTCACGCATCTGGCCGTCATTTTTCCGCAAATGCTGGAAAAGCTGCGCACCACTGGTCGCGGTGTCTGGTTGAATGACGAGATGGAGCGGATTGCCGATCCCTCCCACTATGTTGCCGATCCACAAACCATGTGGAAGCGCGTGAAGATTGCCACCCGCAAGGCTGAGCCTCTTGGACGTTTGAAGGCGCTGGCCGCTTGGCGTGAGACCGAGGCCCGCAATAAGAACATCCCGCGCGGGCGCATCATGAAGGATGAAACGCTTGCAGATTTGGCGATGCATCCGCCGCGCAGTCAGCAAGATCTGGCCAAGGTTCGTGGGCTGTCCACATCATGGGCCGGAAATGAAATTGGCAGCCGCCTTATGGATACGCTGGCCGATGCAGAGCCACTGTCTGCTGCAGAAACGCCCGCACGCGATGATCGCCGACCGGGACTGGGCCGCGAAGGTGCGCTTGTTTCAGATCTGTTGAAGCTCCTGCTTAAGATCCGTGCCCGTGATATCGATGTCGCCCCGCGCCTCCTTGCAAGAACAGATGAGCTTGATCTGCTGGCAGCAGGCCATCGTCAGGATCTTGCTATTCTCGATGGCTGGCGGTTCGAACAATTTGGTCGCGACGCGCTTGATCTGGTCGAAGGAAGGCTGGCGTTCGGCGTCGTTGGCGGGAAGCTCAAAATCACGCGGATAGAAGACGACACGCAACCCAGCGAAAGCGCAGATTAACGCTCAAGGCGACTGCCAGATCAGTCGATGAGCCCGCGTGCAACAAGCGACTCGCGAGCTAGCGGTACGGTGAGCCCGCGCTTTTGAGAGAGTGATGCCGCATCCAGTGCCTCGGCCGCCATAAGCAACGTCAGGTAGCTCCGCTCCAGCCGAGACGAGATGTAGGTCGCAACTTCGGGTGGTAAAACCAAGCCACGCTTTGCAAGCATCTTGGTGAGAAGCGCTTCAATCAATGCGGTGTCTGGCGCCTCAATGGTGACGATTGGCGTCGCGGCTAGCCGGGATCGCAAATCTGGCAGTTTTATGGACCATGCTGGCGGCGCCTGACTTGCCACGAGCAGAAGAGGAACCCGTGTTTCCTGAGCCATATTCCATGCATGAAACAGGTCTGCCTCTGGCTTGTTCTCGGCATCGTCCAATATTGTCCCGCCCGAACGCGCGGCAAAGATGCGCGCGAGCAGGCTTCGCCCGCTTTTTCTTGGTCCGACCAATAGGCCAGCACGCACCGGCCAGCCGCCCCAACGATCCAGATGGCGGACCGCCGCTTCATTAGCAGACGTCACGATGAAATCGCTTTGCTCTTCCTGTGTGGGCCAATCAAATGGCAGGCCGATTTGGGTCATCTGATTGGACAGCGTGACTATCGCCGTATCCGGATCGTATCCCCGGAAACCGAGACCCGGTAACCGCGCGCGGCAAGGCCAAGGCGTAGCATATCTACATCGCCGTCAAACGCGACGCGCATCACCGAAACGCCACCCAAGGCGAGGCTCGACGTCGATGCCGACCGCACGCCCGGCACAGCTTTCACGGCCGACTCAGCCGATGTGACAGAGGCCACATCGGGGGTTTCAAACTGGATGGAGAAGGTCTTTGCAGCCGTCGCGACAGCACGTTCCTCTTCCGGGGTCACCACAGCCTGCTCCCCGGTGTCTGCCGCGTCTTCCGCAGCGTCCACCGCTTCCAGAGATTCTTCATCGACAGGCTGTTCGATCACCAGCGAGGTATCCGGTGCGAGCTTACCCGACGCGAGCGCTTGCGCGAACATGCCGTCCAGACGCCTTACCCCGGCATCCATCAATTTGGGGATACCCGCACTTGATTCGACACGCAGCGTGAAATTGCCGAGCGGCTTGGCGTCCGGACCGTAAAAGGCAGAGAAATGGCCCAGCACAGGACCTCCCGGATAAAAACGTTCCAACCGGACCTGCGGGATGATGAGGTCGGCGGCGCCATATTGGTCCAGCAACATCCGCCACCAGCGTCGGCCGGGCCGTTTCGTCTGAGATGCCGTCAGCAGGAGAGGATCTGCGCCTCCGCCCGTGGGGCGAACATAATCAATAACGCTGTCCGCAGTCCTAAAGCGCGCCCAGGCCTTTTGCCACTCCGTGCGCGTCTCAAAACTTTGCGGCAGGCCACCGCTATATTGGATAGGGATAACAAGAAGCGGTGCGGAACGGCGCATGTTTCCGGAAACGCCCAGAATCTCGGACGTGCGGACGCGATCAAACAAAATGCCAAGCCGAGCGATATACCGGTTGGGTCCAATTTGTTCGTCTTCCACAACGATGCCCGACACAATCGAATCGAGAGCCCCATCGCTGAGGCCCGGAGCGCCCGGCCCGTGCGTTTCTTCCCAGAGTTTTTTCCAGCCGAGCCGCTGCGCCTCGCGCCAGCCGCGAAGCCGGGCGGCATCTGCGGTTTTGGCGGCGACATCAACGACAACGCCGTTCACCTCGAAATTGCTGGCACTGTCGATGGGTGGGACGCCACGTTCCCCGCCTTCAAGCTGCGCATAGACCGCAATGCCCATGACGCCTGCAACAAGGGCGGCGGCAAAAGGAAGCAGTCGGAAATGGCGGATCTGGAACGTCACGCGCGCCTTTTGGCGAGTTGGACGTGGAATTCCAAGAGCGATATCGCTAGCAGCCAACAAATGGACTCTAAGAACGCATCACCCGAACCCTATACTTATGCGAAAGCGGGCGTCTCGATCGCCGCTGGAAACGCGCTTGTGCGGGCCATTGCGCCGCTCGCCAAGTCCACGCGTAGGCCCGGTGCCGATGCGGATTTGGGCGGTTTTGGCGGCTTCTTTGATTTGAAAGCTGCAGGTTTCACCGACCCATTGCTGGTCGCGGCCAATGATGGGGTCGGAACGAAGCTGAAACTCGCTATCGATTCGGGCAAACATGATGGCGTTGGCATCGATCTCGTCGCCATGTGCGCCAATGATCTGATCGTGCAAGGTGCAGAGCCGCTCTTCTTCCTCGATTATTATGCAAGCGGTAAACTGGATAACACCGTTGCCGAGCGCGTGGTGGCGAGCATAGCGGAAGGCTGCAAGCAGGCCGGCTGTGCGCTCATCGGTGGTGAGACAGCAGAAATGCCGGGCATGTATGCTGATGGTGATTACGATCTGGCAGGGTTTTGTGTCGGCGCTGTTGAGCGGTCACAGGTTCTGACGGCGGATAAGGTTGCAGCAGGTGATGTCATCATTGGCCTTGCGTCCTCCGGCGTTCATTCCAACGGATTCTCGCTCGTGCGTCGCCTCGCCGCGGACAAGGGATGGAAGCTCGATCGCCCTGCCCTGTTTGATCAGGACGTGCTTCTTATCGACGCACTGATGGCGCCAACGCGGATTTACGTGAAGCAACTCTTGCCGCTGGTGCGCGCAGGCACGGTTCATGCCATGGCCCACATCACCGGTGGCGGCTTGCTGGAGAATATCCCCCGCGTCTTGCCGGATGGCCTGCACGCGCATGTCGATGCAGACCTCTGGCCCCAACCGCGTCTGATGGCGTTCTTGCAGGCGCAAGGAAACATTGAACCCGAGGAAATGGCCCGCACCTTCAACTGCGGCATCGGCATGGCCGTCGTCGTTGCAGAAGCAGATGCAGAAGCGGCAATTCAGGCGCTTGAAGCGGCCGGTGAAGCGGCGTTCCGCATCGGCCATATTGAAGCTGGCGAAAAGGGATGCACCGTCCGCGGCTCTGTTGAGACGTGGAGCGCAAAGGCAGACTGGTCTGCCACGCACAATGGCTAAGGCGCGCATCGCCGTCCTGATTTCGGGTCGCGGCTCGAACATGGCGGCGCTTGTTTATGCAACCAAGCAGCCCGACTGCCCGTTTGAGATAATCCTTGTTGCCGCAAATGACCCCGAGGCAGCGGGCCTTGCTTTTGCGGAAGCTGAAAACATTCCAACGTTCGCGCAGAGCCACAAGGGCATGAAGCGGGCCGAGTTCGACGCAATCCTCGACGGTGAAATCCGCAAGGCCAAGGCCGACTATGTTGTGCTGGCCGGATATATGCGCCTCCTCTCCCCAGAATTTGTCGGGAAGTGGGAAGGCCGGATGCTCAACATCCACCCGTCCCTCCTTCCAAAGTATAAAGGTCTCGACACGCATGAACGCGCGCTTGGGGCTGGTGATACGGTTGCCGGATGTAGTGTGCATCTGGTGACGGCAGAACTCGATGAAGGACCCGTTCTCGCGCAAACCGAAGTCGCTGTAATGGCCGACGACACGCCGGACAGCCTCGCCGCCCGTGTGCTGATTGCGGAACACCAAACCTATTCCCGAGCGCTTGCCGCCTACGTCACGCGCGAACTTGATCCAGCATGGATGTTGGATCAGGTGCGGCAGCGGGCCATGATTTTGCCCGGCGTGGAAGAACGGACCTCCCATGGGTCCCCCGGGTTCTCCATTGTTGGCAGTAAGTTCTTCGCGCTGTTTTCACAGCACCATCACGGTGATGAGCGTATCGCGTTGCTGGTGAAGACGAGCGGGGCTGAGGAGCAATCCATGCTGATCGAGCAGGATGATGACCTCTATTATCTGCCGCCATATTATGCGCCGTCGGGCTGGATCGGGATCAGGCTGGACTTGGGCCAGACCGATTGGGATCACATCTCCGAGTGGCTGCAGAAAAGCTGGCTGGTTTGCGCGCCTGCCAAGTTGCGCAAATCCTTCGACATTGCAGCGGATTTTTAGGCTGAGAGCCCTTCGGACAAAGCTTCGACCAAGGCTTTGACCTTCTTCTGTCGCCACTGCGGCAATGGAGCGACCAGCCAGTAAGCGAGATCACCCGGTGCGGCATTGTCCAAGGCGCGCACCCGTCCGGCATCGATGTCCGATTGCGCCAGTAACATCGGCACGCGCGCCCGGCCAAAACCGTTCGCAGCAGCGTCAATAGCGAGCCCCGCGTCTGACACGCGCAACGTTGTCGCATCATCGGCAGCACTTCCCGGCCAACCGATCAGCGTATCGCCACCGCCTTCTGCCGCCGCGACAGTCACCATAGCGCCGTCTGACAGCCTCAGACCCTCATGATTGCCCGGCCCTTCAGCGAGGATCACCGCAAGGTCTAAATTGGCTTCAGTGAACTCGGGCAGCACATCGGTAGAGACAATCGAGAAGCGCGTTTCAGGATCGCTTCGGCCATAGGCCGCTAGGCGTGGGGCGAGCCACTTGGCCGTAAAGTCGCGCGGTGCAGCAATGGTGAGCGACTTGGAAGACTGGCCGGCCTGCATCGCCCGAACCGACTCCTCAAACTGCAAAAACCCCGCCCTCAGTGCATCGAGCCCGTTTTCAGCCTCTGGCGTGAGTTCCAGCCCCTTGGGGGTACGACGGAACAGCACAACACCCATCACGTCTTCGAGCGCACGTATCTGCTGGCCTACAGCCGCAGGTGTTACGGCAAGCTCATCAGCCGCCCGCGTGAAGCTCAGATGACGGGCAGCAGCGTCAAACACCCGCAGACCGTTCAAAGGGAGGAGCGTCCGCTTCATCCGCTCACCACCGGGGCACGAAGTTCAAACCGCGGAATGGCGATGTCGAAATGTGCGCCGTCCTCACCGATCATCTGGTAGGATCCAACCATCGATCCGGAGGACGTGTTCAAGGGGCAACCGGAGACATAGTCATAGGACCCGCCGGGCTTGACCACCGGCTGTTCGCCAACGACGCCTTCGCCTTCCACCAAATGCATCGTGTTGCGCGCATCCCGTATTTCCCAGCGGCGGGTGAGCAGCTGCACGGCCATGACGCCATGGTTCTCAATGCGAATGTGATAGGCCCAAAACCAGCGCCCACCCTGTGGCTGGGACTGTTCGGGCAAATAGTTCACCGACACGCGTACGATGACCGAACGTGTCTCCTCAACATAAGGGAAGAGCGCGGCGATCATAGCCCGACGGCGCGCAGTGCCTGATCAATGTCCTCGATCAGGTCCTGCGGGTCTTCCAGGCCGACATTCAGGCGCAACATGCCCTCTTCCACGCCCATGGCAGCGCGCGCATCTGGACCGACGCTGTGATGCGTCGTTGTCGCGGGATGCGTCATCAGTGTGCGGGAGTCTCCGATATTGTTCGAGATATCGATCAATTGCAGGGCGTTGAGCAGGGCCATCGCCTGCTTGCGGTCGTCGACAATGCACGAGAAAATTGGGCCACATGCCGACATCTGCGACATGGCAAGATTGTGCTGCGGATGACTTGCAAGCCCCGGGTGGAGCATAGTCTTCACCCGCCCTTCCATGAATTTGCCAACGAGCATCGAATTTTCAGACTGGCGACGGATACGCAGATCGAGCGTCTCCAATCCTTTCAAAACCACCCAAGCGTTGAAGGGCGACAGGTTCGGCCCTGTGTTGCGCTGAAAAGGTAAGAGCTTTTCATTGATGAAGTCATGACTGCCTGCAACGGCTCCGGCCAGCACACGCCCCTGCCCGTCCATCATCTTGGTCGCGGAATAAGCGACGACATCCGCACCGAATTCCAGCGGACGCTGCAATGCTGATGTCGCAAATGCATTATCGACGACAGTCGTGATCCCATGTTCGCGGGCGAGGCCGCAAACATAGGTCATATCCACAATATCCATCGTCGGATTGGCTGGGGGGTCAAAGAAGAAGGCCTTTGTGTTCGGCTGGATCGCCGCCTTCCACTGGTCATTGTCCCGGCTGTCGATCGTGGTCGTGGTGATGCCGAACTTCGGCAGCAGGCTGTCCGTCAGCCAGCGGCAAGAGCCAAAAGCGGCACGGGCCGCAACGACATGGTCACCTTGTTCCAACTGGCAAAGCAACGCCGCCGTCATGGCGGCCATGCCTGTCGCTTGGCAACGCACGGCATCTGCACCCTCCAGAAGCGCGATCCGCTCTTCCAGCATTTCGACGGTCGGGTTCTGCAGCCGAGAATAGGTCATTCCCGGTTCACCCGCGAAGCGCGCGGCGACCGTTTCGGCGTCGTCATAAGTATAGCCGGACGTCAGGAACAAGGCCTCAGACGTCTCACCATGTTCCGACCGCCAGGTCCCTCCGCGAACGGCCTGCGTTGCGGTGCGCCACTTGGACGTGATAGCGCGATTCTGTCCGGTATCCTTCTTCATGCCAGCCTCTTCCTAGCGTCTGGCGTTCAGGTCAATGGGGTTTGACCCGACAGAACGACGGCAACTTGGCTTTGGTCCATGTTTCCACCCGAAAGAATGACGGCAACGCGTTTGCCCTGCATGGCGTCTTTCTCTTGCATCAGGGCGGCAAGAGCGACGGCTCCGGCGCCTTCGGCAAGGTTGTGCGTGTCTTGCCAATAGGCGCGAATGGCGACCGCAACCTCATCATCCGTGACGCCAACAAAGCGATCCGCGCCTTTACCAAAATAGTCGAGTGCGGCTTGAACCGGGGTGCAGACGGCCACACCATCGGCAAAAGTATGGGCCGTCGGGCTCGCGATCAGACGCCCGGCTTCAAAGGATAATTTGGCGGCATCGACATGCGCCGAAACGACGCCGACGATTTTGGTCTTCAACCCCAACGCATCACGCGCGGCGATCGTCCCGCAAAGGCCTGAACCGCAACCGACCGGCACATAGACTGTGTCGAGGTCTGGCACCGCGTCAAAAAGCTCAAGTCCATAAGACGCAACGCCGCGCACCAGCTCCTCATGGTAAGAGGGCACCATGAAGAGGCCATATTGCGCCGCGCGAGAGACGGCTTCAGCTTTGGCGCTATCAAAATCATGGCCATGTTCGATCAACTCGGCGCCAAAAGCGCGCATGGCCGCGTTCTTTTCGCGCGCATTCCCCAGCGGGACGATGATCGTCGCCGTCAAACCAGCCTTTACCGCAGCTCTCACCTGCGCCTGACCATGGTTGCCCCGCGTCGCGGTTATGATGCCTTTGACATGGGGATGCTCCGCCCGAAGCCAGTCGATGAAGGTGATCGCCCCGCGTGCCTTGAAGGCGCCTGTCGGCGTGTGATTTTCATGCTTGACCCAAACCTCGCATCCCGTCCGCTCGGCCAACAGTGGCCAAGCATATTGCGGGGACGGCGGCATGTCCTGATAGATACGCGCCGCGGCGGATCGAAGATCGTCAAGCGTGAACATAGGTCTTCAAAGCTTCCCGAGAACAGCGTCCCCCATCTGCGCAGTTGTCATGCTACCGCCCAGATCTGGGGACCGCGCACCATCGGCCAGAGCAGCGGCTACCGCAGTTTCAATTCTGTCCGCATGATTAGGTAGATCCAGCGAATACCGCATCATCATAGCCGCCGACAGCATGGTCGCAAGGGGATTGGCCTTGCCCTGCCCCGCGATATCGGGTGCTGACCCATGGATAGGCTCGTAGAGGCCCTTCTTGCCATCATCCAGCGAGGCGGACGGCAGCATTCCAATGGAACCTGCACACATGCTCGCCTGATCCGAGAGGATGTCGCCGAACAGATTGCCCGTCACGATGACATCGAACTGGCCTGGATTGCGGACAAGCTGCATCGCCGCGTTATCGACATACATGTGGCTCAACGCGATATCGGGATACTCAGCCGATGTTTCGATGATCACATCCCGCCAAAGCTGCGAAGTTTCCAGAACATTGGCCTTATCGACGGAGCAAAGCCGGCCTTTGCGGGCTCGGGCCGTCTCAAACCCAACCTTGGCAATCCGGCGGACTTCGGCTTCGTTATAGGACATGACGTCATAGCCTTCACGCAGCCCTGTGGCCGTGGTGCGGTGGCCCTTCTCTCCGAAGTAAACGTCGCCATTCAATTCCCGCACAATCACCATATCGATCTGCGTGGCGACTTCAGGACGCAGAGCTGAAGCGTCTGCGAGTTCCGGAAATAGCTTTGCGGGGCGGAGGTTGGCAAAAAGGCCCAATTCCTTGCGGAGGCCCAGGATCGCCTGTTCAGGGCGAAGATGCCGTTCCAGAGCATCACAATCTGGATCGCCGACCGCTCCGAAAAGAATGGCATCGGCACGTCTCGCGACATCAAGCGTGGAGGCCGGCAAAGGATGGCCGAGAGTTTTATAGGCCGCGCCGCCGACCGGCGCTTCCTCATACGTCAGACCGTCAATATTGAGGGCATCCAACACGCGCTTGGCTTCGGTGACGACTTCCGGTCCGATTCCGTCTCCGGGCAATAGGGCGATGAGCATGTTGTTATCCTCCGTTTGGCCGCGCAAATGGCCGGAAGCGCGCCATTACGCAACTGCCCTTTTCATCCTTTCCATCAACCGGTCGCGTGCGCTGAGCACATCTGTTGCGCGTCCCTGAAAAATGTGGCGGCCCAATTGCGCGCCATTGGCATTGAGCAGCGTGAGTGTTTCGTTCCATTCGCGAGGGATATCTGTCGATCCGGCCCCATATCCCAATGACCGGAGAAGAAGCAGCTCATAGGCAGCCAGAACACCGGCCCAGTCCCGCACCAGATTAGCCGACTCAATGGCTGAAATAACAGCATCAAGTGATTGATATATCTCACGATAAGGC
>JBBATS010000048.1:0-21250 GCA_040398625.1 Chakrabartia sp.
AAGACGCGGGCAAAGGGGTGCTTGAGGCTCGGCGCACCTTTTTCCTTCACCCGCTTGGCCGGTGTCCCGATCAAGAGCGCCAGCGGCGCATCGGAAAACCGGCACAAACGCCGGACTCTCAAGAGCATCAGCGATGCGGAGTCAGCGTTTGAAGTGGGAAGTGTCTGATACCCCTTACGACACTGGTCAGGACTGATAGGTCTGCTAACGCCGCGCGGTTCTCGGCATTCGGGAGCGACCGGCACGATCTCGTGTCGCGGCGGCTTTGGCGGCCCTCGCCGCAGCTTCGCTGTCGTCACCGGGCTCTCGGGCAAGTTCCCAACCGGCCATGCCCATGAGGACGCGATCCGCATGTTTCACAGTGTTCACATGGCCGTAATGCTGTTCGATCATCTTGACCGATGTTCCCATTTGTTCGGCAAGGATGTAAACATCGACGCCTTCGGAAAGGCGGAACGTCGCATAGGTGTGGCGAAAGCAATAGGTCGAGCGGGAAATACCGCTCGGCCCTATCCGCAAGTCCGATTCCGTCAACAGGTCCTGCACCGTATCGCTGTAGAGATACTTGGCGGGCTTGCCGTTAATGATGGTGAAAACGGGATCGTCCGGCTTGGTGGCCTTGGACAGCTCGCGAACGCGGTCGAGGTAATCGCCGACACTCTTTGGCGCGACCAGTCTGCGGGACTTGCCTTTACCCTGCACAGATAAGACGACAATCTCCCTGCCGTCACGATCCTCCGCCGCCATGATGTCCCGCCAGCGCAAGTTCCTCGCTTCCGGTGGACGCATCCCCGTGTTGCACATGATGAGCATGAAATTGTAGCAGATGGTTCGATACCAGATGCCCTGCGGCGATCTCGCCGCCTTGATCCATTTGCGGCCGAAGCTGTGCAGCTTGCGATATTCCTCAGTCGTGAACTCATCGCGCCGCATTGTTTTGAGTTTCGGCCTGCCCTCGAAACGATGGCTCGCTGGAACATAGCGCTTGCTAATGGCGAAGCTCATAACCGCATTGAAAGCGCCCATTTCAACGCCGATGGTTGCGTCGCTGACGATTGCCCTCGTCCGGCCTTTCCCGTTCTCCCGTCGCCATGTTGGATAATTTGACCAGCGGTCTTGACCAATTAGGTGAATTTGTGTGCTTCCAATATAATCGTCCAAGACGCGGCGACAACGATTGGCGACGTTCTTGACGCTATCGGCAGCCACCTCGCCTAGTTTTGCGCGCCGCTGCTGCACAGCGATATATTCCTCGGCAACCTGCCGAAAAGGGCGGTTAAACACGGGAACATCATGCTTGATCCGAAAGCGAATGTCCGCGTCGAGATCGAACGCTTGGTCATGCGCTGTCTGCCTGTCCGCCGTCCCTAACGCGATGGTCTTGTAGCGATCCTCCTTCGGGAGCTTGATGCGGCAATAGAAGTTGCGGTGCGCCACATCGCCACGCCTGAAGATAATCAGGCCGGATTTAAGCTTCTCCTTGTCCGTAATAAAGGCCATCGCGATGCTCCACTGTGCAGAATCTGTGTAGATTAGCTGCGCAGGGGCGCGGAAATCCATAGCTGTGCAGGTGCTGTGTAGCTGTTTATACCTTATTTTATTAGGCGATTCCAGTTGTTTACTGGAATCCTGTCGTCCCGACCAGTTTCCTTCTTACATTGAAGCAAACAAAGGCCCGTCAGGGAACATCCCGTTCCTCGGCGGCTTTCTGCTTGGCCTCAGCCTTGGCAGCGCGCATTTGTTCGGCCCAGCAGCCCGTCCAGCCACCGCCACCCACCGCCGAGCAGCTGCCTGTGCCTGTGCGGCCAACGGACATGGCCGACTGGGAACGCTCAGCCCAGCTTTGGTTCTGCGGCGCTTGTGAGCGTGGGCGGACCTCCTTGGGAATGCGATAGCGCTCCGTTTCCGGGCGACGCGCGCAAACGATGATTTCATCGCCGCTTGCATTGGTGGGGCATGGATCATTGCCGAAGATCACCAGCACACGCTCCGCCCTTTGCGCCGCGGCCGGCGTCGGCAAGGTCGTCAGGGTCGCGATGGCGGCAAACAGAGGAAGGACTCGCATGACCAGAGTTTCTGCCTTTTTTGAGTCGTTGGCAAGCCGCGAAGCTGCGTCAGAAACGTTCAGAAAGACGGATCGCCGCACGACAGCCGAGCCGGATCGCTGCCGACATCAAAGGATAAGCGGGCGCCCGCTCCGCCCCTTCGCGGATCGCTGTGTCATGATGTTCGCGCTCGTCATCACGAAATTCGGCAATGGTTTCGCGCAGTTCAGGGTCGTCATTCCCCAGTTCGTCGAGCTGATCGGAGTAATGCTTTTCAATCTCCGTCTCGATGGCTGCCGTGCAGGCCATCGCCGCTTCCGGGCCGATGAGCGCAGTGGCGGCGCCCAAGGCAAAGCCCGCGACTTGCCAGAAAGGCTGCAGGATCGTGGGTCGAACGCCGCGTTCAGCAATCAGCCGGTTGAAGCGGGCAAGATGCTCATCTTCTTGTGCTGCCATATGGCGGATTTCGCGCGCTGCCGGATGGCGGTTCCCCAGCACTGCGAGTTGCCCTGCATAAATCCGCGTGGCGCCGAATTCCCCGGCCTGATCGACCCGCAACATGATAGATTTGGTGCGGGCGTCCGTCATGCTACGCGACCTGCGCGACGCAGAAGGCCAAGAATGACCACCCCGGCGCCGAGCGAAATGATGGCATTGTAGCCCGCCAGAGAAATGCCGAGCAGCGTCCATTGCGGCACATCACAGCGCACAACCGGCGCGCGCATGATGTCTTCTAGAGACACGCCTGCCGCTGTGGTGGAGCAGGTTGTGATGCCTTCCCACCAGCCATATTCAACTCCTGCATGGAACATGCCGATGCCGCCGCTGACCATGATCGCGAGCGCCGCCAAGGCGACCAACACGTGTGACGCCTTGTTGACTCGCGTGCCAAAGGCGAAGAGCGCAAGGACAATCGCCGCATCATGCGGCCAGCGCTGCCAATAGCACATCTCGCACGGATGTAGGCCGCCAACATATTGGCTGCCAAGCGCCCCCAGCATGAGGGCCGAAGGAACAATAAGCGCCAACAGGCGCGCCTTTGCAAAATCCGTCATGAGGATGCTCAGCGGCTGCCCTTGCGGCCAGTGCCCGTGGCAGCGACCTGCGTCTTTGAAAGACGCGACACCGTCTTGACCGCATAATCGAGCTGGAAGTCGCTAATGCCCTTCGCCTTCAGCTCTTCCGCCGTGGCCGAAAAGCGCGGATCGGACTTATCATCCGCTTCGAGCACGCTGTTATCGACCTTTGCTTCGTTGATCAGGTGACGGCCGAGATCGGCCTCACGGAAGCGCGGGCGCGACTTGTAATCCGGGTCCGACAACTGCGGCACGATGATATCCGGCTCAATGCCGCCTTCCTGCACCGAACGTCCGGATGGCGTGTAGTAGCGCGCTGTCGTCAGACGCAACGCACTGGCTTCATCAAGCTGGATGAGGGTCTGAACCGATCCCTTGCCGAACGTCCGCTCCCCCATTACGAGGCCGCGATGATGGTCCTGCAGGGCGCCTGCCACGATCTCAGCCGCAGATGCCGATCCGGAATCGACCAGCACCACGATTGGCAAGCCATCAGCAAAATCACCCGGCTGTGCGAAGAAGCGTTCGATATCGCGCTTGTCGCGGCCACGCTGGGACACGACTTCAACGCGGTTGAGGAACACGTCGGAGACTTCCACGGCCTGATCAAGCAGCCCGCCGGGGTTGGAGCGCAGATCGATCACATAGCCCGTCGGCTTGCGGCCCAAGGCCTTTTCGATGGCAACGACCGCCGCGCGCGTCATCTGCCCGGTCTGCTTTGAAAAACCGTTGATGTTGATGATGCCAACACCGTCTTTGATTTCCCATTTGACGGGTTTGATCTCGATAATCTGGCGGGTCACCGTCACGTCAAACGGCTTGTCACGGCCCGGCCGCACAACGGTGAGGCGGATATCCGTGCCCGGCTTTCCGCGCATCTGGTCCACCGCTTCATCGAGCGTCCCGCCGTAAAGCAGCTTGCCATCGATGTGCGTGATGAAGTCGCCCGATTTGATGCCCATTTTCGCAGCAGGGCTGTCTTCCTGCGGCGCGACAACCTTTACAGCGCCATCTTCCATCGAGACGACGAGACCAAGGCCACCATAGTTGCCGTCGGTCGTGATCTGCATCTGCTTGAAATCGCGCGCGTCGAGATAGGAGCTATGCGGATCGAGGCTGGCAAGCATGCCATCGATGGCGCCCTTGATCAGCTGTTCATCGGTAACCTTGTCGACATAGTCGCCTTTAACGCGCTCATAAACGCTCACAAAGCGTTCAATGTCACGATTGATCGTCATGTCGGCAGCGGCAATGCCGGCCGTAGCAGCGGGGATAAGCGACACGGCCGATACCATGAACGCGGCACGCAGAAGTGACTTGGCCATATTGGGTCCTGAACTGGTTCGAAGCGGTGTCTACTCCGAAAAAGGCGCGATTCAAACTGTCTCTTGGGGATTAACCCCGATCAACTGATCATTGGGGTGATATCCACGGGCTGACTGCCCCTCCGAAGCTCTATTGTGACCTTGGGCGCCCCGCCCCCTGTGCGGCCAATAGGGCTGCCCTGAATAACGGTTTCCCCGATGCGGACGGACAAGGTCGACATGTCGGTAATCAGGCTCGTCCAGCCATCCCCATGGTCGATGATGACGATCTTTCCATAGCCCTTAAAAGGCCCTGCAAAGGCGATGCGCCCCGCATGCGGCGCAGAAACCTGCGCCTGCGCTTGTGTGCGCAGCGTCAGGCCCTTGGCACGTACACCTGCTTTGGAAACTTCACCCAGCCCTGTGACCACCTGACCGGTCACTGGCAGACGATAGTCGAGCCGTGCTTGTGTGGCGGAGGCCGCCTCACTGGGTAACGCATTCGCAGCGCCGGGACGCGCCGGACGCAGCAGCGGACCGGACAATGTTTCAAGCGACCCACGCGTGGCGGACTGGATGCCCAATTCATCGATCAGGTCGACAATATCGCGCGCCCTTTCTCCCAACGCCAAAGCGCGGTCCTGCTCCGCAATCGCACCCGAGGCAAAGCGCGACGATGCCTGGCGATGCTGCACTTCCAGCCGCACGAGAGCTGCACGGCTGTTGTCGAGGCGCTTCCGGCTGGCTGCGAGAAGGTCCACGGCCTTGGCGGCATCCTGCTTCAGGCGTCGGCTTTCTTCGAGGTCCGCGCGAATGCCATCGGTTCTCGTGCGGATTTCGGGCGCGAGGCTGGCCAGCAACATCCGCACATGGACAAGATCAGAGGTTGTGCCCGGCTGAACGAGGGCGAGTGCGGGCGGACGGCTGGACATAGTTTGCAAAGCGGCTGCCAACCGGATCGCAGGCTGCTGCTTTTCGGCCAGCCTTGCGCGCAACCGTTCCCGCATCTTTTCAATCAGGGCCACGCGGGCCTGAGCCTCCACGATCTCCGCCTCAATGGCCTGAATGCGCGCGGCAACCGCTGCTGCTTGTGCCTGCACCTGAGTGGCCGCATCCGATTCCGTGCCCGCGCGCTCTTCCAGCAACAACGCTTGGCGCTGCGCACGTGCGGCCTGTGTTTTGGCGGCTGCAAGTTCTCGCTGACGGTCCTGAACGGATTGCCCCGACGCCGCACTTGCCAGAACGGCGCCGGTCAATGCCAGCGCCGCCCCTATGGCCAATCTTCGAGAAGTGCCGGAAAGGGACTTATCAATTCTCAGAATCGAGCTTCCCATATTTCGCTTCAAAGGCAGCGACATCGCCCTTGGCCAACAGTGCCGCCTGCTCAACAAAATTGTCACGGGCGATGCGGCCTGAGAAAGTGCCAAGCTTCTCGTCCATGGCGGCAATCTCCGTGGCACCCCATCCGGCGATTTGGTCAAAACGCGTCACGCCATTTTCAATGAACAGCGTGTTGAGTTTCGGGCCAAGACCCTTGATCCACAAAAGATTGTCGGGGCCCTTGGGCTTGGCCGCTGCCTTTGCCACCGGCTTTGCGGCGGGCTTCGCTGCGGGCTTTGCTGCGGCTTTGGGGGCTGCCTTTGGGGCGGGCTTAGCGACAGCCTTAGCTGCTGTCTTCAGAGCCGCAGGTTTTGCCGTGGCCTTTACCGCAGGTGCAGGCTTAGCCGCAGGTTTCTCCGCCTGGAGCTTTGCAGCCGCAGGCGCCTTGACCGCAGGCGTTGCCGCCTTTGTCACAGATGAGGCGGGTGCTGCGGCCTTTGGCGCCGTCTTTGGTTTGGGTTGGGCCTTCGCCGGAGCCGCTGCCTTAGGCGCAGTTGCAGGTTTTACAGCGGTCTTAGGTTTCCCTGGCGCTTTGGTCTTCGGGGCCGGAGCCGCCTTGGCCTCGACAGGCGCTACAGCGGGAACATCAACAAGCGTCGCCGGCATTTCTGCGGCTTTTGCTTCGGCCTTGGCCTCAACCTTTGGCGGCGTCGCCGCAGGCGCATCGATCTTCGCAGCCGGTGCCTTGCCCGGCTTCATTACAAAATAAAGGGCGACCGCGACGACGGCGATCGCCAGCAAGATCATAATCAGATCGTTTGACATATTGTTTTCCCTGCCTCTTTCACCATGCTCACCCGCCGCAAACTAGCTGATCACACGCGCGTGTCCAGCGGCGCGATTGGGGGCTGGCAAGTGCCGCAACAAATTGCCAAAGTGTGCGAAAGACACAGACAGGAGGAAGTGAATGTTGCGCAAGGGAATTTTGCTGTCAGCGGCGGCTGGATTGATGGCGACCGCACCGGCCGCTGCTGCGCCGGATTATGCCGGATCCATCAAGGCAGACTATGACAAGTCGCTCGGCGCCTTGTGGGATCACTTTCACCGCAACCCGGAACTGTCGTTCCGCGAATTCAACACCGCGGCGCGTATGGTGAAGGAGCTTCGCGCCGTGCCGGGCATGGTCGTGACCGAAAAGGTCGGCCAGACAGGCGTCGTCGGCGTGCTCAAGAACGGGGATGGCCCGGTTGTTCTTGTCCGCGCGGACATGGATGGTCTTCCTGTTGAGGAAAAATCGGGCCTCGCCAATGCCTCAAAGGCCCGACAGGTCGGCATTGATGGCGTCGAAAATCCGGTCATGCACGCCTGTGGCCATGACGTGCATATCACGTCGATGGTCGGCACCGCACGGCAGCTGGCGGCTATGAAGGACCGGTGGAAAGGCACAGTCCTCTTCATCGTCCAACCCGCTGAAGAACGTGTCGGTGGCGCAGCGGCGATGCTGAAGGACGGCCTCTACACGCGCTTCCCCAAACCAAATTACGCTGTTGCCTTCCATGTTGCAGCCGAACTTCCGACAGGGCACATTGCTGCGGCAGAGGGCATCCAATATTCGTCAGCAGACAGCGTCGACATCAAGGTCAACGGCATCGGCACACATGGTGCCGCCCCGCATCTCGGCAAGGACCCTATCTACATCGCCTCCCAGATTGTGGTTGCGCTGCAGGGGATTATCAGCCGGGAAAAGGGCCCGCTTGAACCCGGCGTCATTACGGTCGGAGCGTTCCATTCAGGGACCAAGCACAACATCATCTCGGATCAAGCCAACCTTCAAGTTACCGTCCGCGCGAACAGCCGTGAAACGCGTGACCTGTTGATTGACTCGATCAAGCGCGTCGCTGCAAACGTCGCCCGAACCAACGGTGTTCCCGAAGACAAATTGCCGGAAGTGACGGTATCGGAATCGACACCCGTGACCATCAATGATGCAGCGCTCGCCCGCCGACTGAACACGGCCCTTGCCAAGGAGCTAGGCGATGGCGTGGTCGTTCCCTTCCGCCAGACCAACATGGGTGCCGAAGACTTCAGCTATTTCGTTGATCCAACTTACAACATCCCCGGCTATTATTTCGCCGTGGGCGGCACCAACCCTGCTTGGATCGAGGCCGCCAAGAAGGGCGGACCTGCTGTGTCCGGTCATCATAGTGGATTGTTTAAGATTGATCCGGAACCCTCTGTCCGGCTTGGCACCGAGGCGATGACCGCCGCGGTTATTGAACTTCTGAAACCTTAAAATGCGTCCCCTGCCTGCCTTGAAGGTAGGCAGGGGAACGCAAATGCGACGGACGGCGTGGTTCGGGTGAACAGGGGGTGAAGCAGCGCCGCCGGTCGACCACTCAAGCCGCCGGGAGGGGGTGGCGACTTGAGGAAACAGAACGCAGGCGCAGCTTGAGATCCTGCTTGCGTGCCTTGAGGCGCAGAATTTCCAGCGCGTTCGAGCTACCGGCTGCCATCTTCAAGCGCAGAGCATCGTCAAGCCGCTGATAGGCCAGCAAAAGTTTGAAAATCTTCGAATTCATTCCGCCACTCCATCGAACACATTGCTCAATCGGGAGTTCCAGAGTTTTTAGGTGAGGTTTGAGAGAACCTGCCAGAAACGCACCGGAAACCCGATGCGGTCCGACATCGCGACCAATTGATCGCCAGAGGGGCCCGGCCCGCTGGATTTAATTAGAGTGATTCGGTCTGAATTTCAACAGAAACTGATCCACTCATGCCGACTTGCACCAAAGTGCATCCCGCTTATGCTCGGCTCATGCCTTTCCCAATGCTTCGCTGCCTGCTCCTACTGGCCTTGGCCCTGCCACTATCCGCCACCGGATATGCCCAACCATTTGCAGATGCTCCCCACCGGGCCACCGTGATCGTCACGTTCGGGCCCGATACCATCCAGACCCGCCTGAAACGCGGCTTGGCCGATGAAGCGACAGGTCGGGTCGTGACCGCCGACGATCCTGTCCGGGTGGCCTCTATTTCCAAAGTGTCCGTCGCGCTGGGCGTGATGCGGTTGGTGGAGCAAAAGAAGCTCAATCTGGATGCCGATGTGTCGGACTATCTCGGCTGGACGCTGCGCAATCCGGCCTTCCCAAGCCAACGGATCACGCTGCGCCTCCTCTTGTCTCATAGATCAAGCCTGATGGACGGTGGCGAACTTTATCTCATTCCCTTTGGGGCGCGTTTGCAGACCAGCCTCTCCGACAGCCGGGTCTGGGACGGAGCACACGCGCCGGGCCGCTATTTCCGTTATGCAAACCTCAACTTCCCGATCGTCGCAACAATCATCGAACGCGTCACCAGTGAGCGGTTCGACCGCGCCATCCACCGCCTCGTCTTGGCGCCTCTTTCCATTGACGCCTGCTTCAACTGGACAATGTGCAGCCCCCAGCAGATTGCCCGTGCTGTCGTCCTCTATGGGGAAGATGGCCGCATCCGTCGGGATGATCTGAAAGGTATGATGCCGCCCTGCCCCGTCTTCACCAAGGCCGACGGCCAATGCGACCTTTCCACCTACCAGCCCGGCGATAATGGCGCGATCTTCTCGCCCCAAGGCGGCCTGCGCATCAGCATGACAGACTTGGCGAGGCTCGGCCAAGTGCTGATGCGCCGTGATGCCGATTTCCTGAAACCCGCCTCTTACGCCGCATTGGAAAAGATCATCTGGCGGTTTGATGGCCGCAATGGGGACACCGAAGCAGGATTTTTCTGCGCCTTTGGCCTTTCTGTACAGACTGTCCGCAACGGCAAAGCCGGGTGCTCCAATGATGTCTTTGGAGATGGCCGCACCCGCATCGGACATGCCGGGGAAGCTTATGGCCTGCGCGCGGGATTATGGATCGACCGCAAACGTAAAGAAGGCGTCGCCTTCTTCGTGACCGCGGTTCCGGACGAAGAGCCTAAAGGCCCATCGGGCTTCTACCGGGTAGAAGAGGCTATCCTCCAAAGTCCATATGTTCGACCTGATAAGTGACCAGATGCAGTTCGCGTGCGCGTTTTGCCGCTGACCGCTGCCGCAGGGAAAATTCGGAGGCCACAATAACGGCACGACAGCGTGTGCCCGTTTCCTCCTCCAGATCACTGGAATAACCCAACACCTGCTCCAGCGCGCCTGCCGGACATGGCCCCGCCTTCAGTTCGATGACGACAAAGGTTCCGTCGGCATCCCGCGCCGTAATGTCGATCCGCCCGCTGGCGACTTCCCGTTCCCGACCATTGTCGGCCGCAACCAAGCCGGGTTCAACTTTGTCCAACTGGCGGCGCAAAAGCGTCTTCAATTCCTTTTCATAATGCAGGATGCGCGCCTTGTTCAGCACGCGCTTTGACGGCAGTTCCCTCTCCATGATCATGCGTCCCCCAACATTACTATGTCGGTTTTATACAATTGGTGTTGCGCGGGGATTGCGACGCATGGTTTCAGAGGCCTTTACAACCCTCCAGCCAGCGCAGTGGCGACACCTGCGCCGATGAGCACCAGCCCGATGACGTCATGGCGGTGCATGGGTTCCCGCAAATAGAGCCTGCTGAAACCGAGCGTGAAAATCACCTCCACCTGCCCGACCGCGCGGACGAGCGCCACAGGTGCCGTGGCAAAGCCCGTGAACCAGCAGGCAGACCCCAAGGCTGCGAGCAGGCCCACCTGCCCTGATGTGCGCCAGGTTACCGCCACCTTCTTCAGTTCGGCAGGTTCCTTCCAGACAACGTAGCTGCCTTGCATAGCGGTTTGGCCTGCCTGCACGGCAACCAACGTCAGCAAGGCCGCCAACACCTTGTCTGATGTCGCAATGTCGAACGTCGCTGACTTCACGAAAATCGACGTCATCGTGAAGCCGAGCCCCGCGCCAAGGCCGCATAGAGCGGCAGGCTGAATCAGGTCCGACAGACGGAACCGTGCGCCCGCCGCAGACACCACCATGACACCCGCCACCCCAATGCCGATGCCAATCCATGTCAGCAGGCTGAGATGCTCACCCAGGAGGAGCATTGCGAGCACAGCGCCCTGAATGGCCTCCGTTTTCGCAAAGGCCGTCCCCGCCACATAGTTGCGAAAGCCAAAGGCCATCAGCAGCAGATTTGTGCCGATGATCTGCGCGAAACCCGCCGCCAGCGCGTAAGTCCAGAATGTGGACCCTATCTCTGGCAGGCCTTTGCCCGTTGCCACCAAATAGCCGCCGAGCAGTGCCATCCCGACCGGCAGGCCATAAAGATAACGCACCAACCCCGCAGCATTGAGCGACAGCGTCGCGCGAACCCGCTGCTGCACTGCCGTCCGCCAGGACTGGAAAAGTGCTGCAAGAAATGTGGCGGGGAGCCAGATCATTCAGGCGCGCCGGTCAGGCAGCAATGACGATCTGACCCACACGCGGGAAATGGATATTGAGCGGACCCGCCTTTGCGCTGTCGCGACGAATGACAATTCCCTGGGACCCACAGCTCAAAAGATTGCCTTCCACAGGATCATCGCCGGACTGTTCTGTCTGGATGCGCACCACCTGACCGACGGACTGCCCAGCTTCGACAGGCCCCGAGATGTCGGCTGGCGCGCAAGCTTTCGCGATCTCAATTGCGTCCTGCGCGCTGGTTGGAACAGCGTCGCCATGGCCGATGGCGCGAACCCGCTCAAACCACGCCATCAAGGCGGGACGGGCAAAAATACCATCCGCAAATGGTTTGGCAAAAGGCATGACGACCAAGAACCAAAGGTTCATGTAGAGGCCCAGATCCCCATGTCCCGGCACATCGCCGCCGATGAACGCTCGACCATCCTTCAGCACAGACTCCAGCCAATCCGCCGCGACAGTCACCTGCGTTTCCAGATGCGGTGCAACCAACGGCATCTTGTTAAAATCAAACCCGACGAACCGGCGCTTGCGATCCTCGGCAAAGCCCGGTCCGAGCACATCAGCGGGAATGTTCCGCATGGCAGCGCCGACATGGGCGCCAAATTGCCCAGCGCCCGTCCAGCCTGCCACCATGCGGTGAAGGTCCCCAAGTGGTGCAGGATAGAAGCTTGGTTGCGGCTGATGCCGTTCCAGCGCATCGAGAATGGCAGCCGTGTCGCAATAGATTTCCGCGTCGATCTGCAGGACAGGCGTGCGGGCATAGCCGCCGGTCAGTTCGACCAGATCGGGCTTGGGCATCATGTTGGGGATGATGACAGAACGCCAGCGCAGGCCTTTCAGCCCAAGGGCCACGCGCACCATTTCCGCGAACGGCGACGTTTCGTAATGGTGCAAGACGATCTCTGGCATATTCTCTCCCTTTCGATGTCCGCGCGGTTCACTCCGCCGGCTGCAACAGCCCCTCTTCTGCGATCTTCTTTTTCCAGATGAGCGGTGCAGTCGTGTGGACGTTCTCGCCGCTGCTGTCGACTGCCACAGTTACCGGGAAGTCCTTCACCTCAAACTCGTAAATCGCTTCCATACCAAGGTCTTCAAAGCCGACGACTTTGCTGCCCTTGATGGCGCGGGCGACGAGGTACGCTGCTCCACCAACGGCCATCAGATAGGCCGATTTGTGTTTGGCAATCGCCTGTGTGGCAGCAGCCCCGCGTTCTGCCTTGCCGACGCAGCCGAGCAGACCCTGTTCGAGCATCATGTCCATGAAGCTGTCCATGCGGGTCGCGGTCGTTGGACCTGCAGGGCCGACGATTTCCTCACCCACCGGGTCGACCGGGCCGACATAATAAATCATCCGCCCCTTGAAGCTGACGGGCAGCTCTTCGCCCTTGGCGAGCATGTCCTTGATGCGCTTGTGCGCGGCGTCACGCCCGGTGAGCATCTTGCCATTGAGGAGCAGGCGGTCGCCCGCCTTCCAGCCCTGCACATCGGCAGCGGTCAGCGTGTCGAGATCAACGCGCTTGGCCGCACTGTCGGGCGCCCATTCAACCTTGGGCCATTCTTCAAGGTTCGGCGCTTCGAGATATTGCGGGCCTGATCCATCAAGCGTGAAGTGTGCATGGCGCGTGGCGGCGCAATTGGGGATCATCGCGACCGGCTTGGACGCCGCATGTGTCGGATAATCCATGATCTTCACGTCGAGGATGGTGGCGAGACCGCCCAGCCCCTGCGCGCCGATGCCCAGCGCGTTGACCTTGTCGAAAATCTCGATGCGCAGGCGCTCGATATCGCTCTGCGGGCCGCGCGCCTTCAATTCTGCCATGTCGATGCTGCCCATCAGGCTTTCTTTGGCGAGCACCATGGCCTTTTCAGCCGTGCCGCCAATGCCGATGCCGAGCATCCCCGGCGGGCACCAGCCCGCGCCCATCTGCGGGACCATCTCAAGCACCCAGTCCACGATGGAGTCGCTTGGGTTCATCATCTTGAACTTGGTCTTATTTTCTGACCCGCCGCCCTTTGCCGCGACATCAAAGGTCACCTTGTCGCCGGGGACCATTTCGAGGTGGACGACAGAAGGCGTGTTGTCGCGCGTGTTGACGCGGGTGAACGCAGGATCGGCGAGGATCGAGGCACGCAGCTTGTTCTCCGGCAACAGGTACGCGCGGCGGACGCCATCATCGATCACTTCCTGAAGCGAGCGGCCCGATTCCAGCACGCACTGCTGGCCCCATTTGACGATGACGGTGACGATGCCGGTATCCTGACAGATCGGGCGGTGCCCCTCAGCGCACATGCGGCTGTTCGTCAAAATCTGCGCGATCGCATCCTTGGCCGCCGGGCCCTGTTCCTTCTTATAGGCTTCGCCCAGCGCGCGGATGTAATCCATCGGGTGGAAATAGCTGATGAACTGCAACGCGTCGGCGACGCTGTCGATAATGTCGGATTCGCGGATGGTGACGGTCATGATGCGTGTCCTGTTGGCCCAGATTTCTGGGGTGCCTTAGCGAGGCAAAAGGACGCGGACAATGGTGGGGCGTGGAAGTTCGCAAAGTTGCGGAAGTGGAGGAAGTTGAGGGCCTCAAGCCGCGGAAATGCGTGGGGGCTCAATCAGGCCCTCCCCAGGCCCCTCCCGCAAGCGGGAGGGGAGAACAGCGCCAAACCCCTCCCCAACCGCTTGCGGGAGGGGCGCGAGACTTGGCGAAGCGAAGCTGAACCTAGTCGCAGCGGGGCGGGCAAGAAGTCGCAGAGCGATTGGAAGGTCGAATTGCACGGCAGGACTCCGGTGAATTCAGAGGCATCCTGATTGCACATTTCACCGCCTGTAGGAAAGTGAAAACCAAATAGGCGCGCTTACGGCCATCCCTTTCGGCGACTATCCACCAGCGCAAACAGGGTCAGACCAAGCATGAATATGCCCAAGACGGGCCCGCCTGCTTCCCATACCATCCGTGTCGCAAGCGGTCCGCACAAAAGCCAGAGCACGAAGGCGAGCCGGTGGGTTCGCTTCCGGCTTTCAACCTTTTGTGCGGGCGTCACGAACTGCGCGGCCCACACTATGAAGAGAAAGAGGAGACCGGCCAGCACGAACCACATGGCATATCTCCCCTCGTTTCGGCCGGACCTTAGTAAACGCGCGCCTTGGGCTTGATGTACTCAACCTCGTCAGTGAGCGTGTAATTGTGCACGCCACGGCTATCGAGGGTGACCTTGCCACCATTGCCGCCCCAGCCTTCAAACCAGCTGACCGTGTGGTTCATCCACTTCTTGTCATCACGATCCGGGAAATCTTCATGCGCATGGGCACCGCGCGATTCCTTGCGGTTTTCAGCGCTTTCCATGGTGCAGACAGCCTGCGCCATGAGATTGTCGAGTTCCAGCGTTTCGATAAGATCGGTGTTCCAGATGAGGCTGCGATCGCTCACAGCCACGTCTTCCAGACGCTTGTTGACCTTGCGCATCAGATCGACACCTTCGGACAGCAGCGCACTGTCGCGGAACACCGCGGCGTGCTTCTGCATGGTGCGCTGCATGTCGAGGCGGATGTCCGCTGTGGGCGAACCGCCCTTTGCATTGCGGAACTTATCGACACGGGCCAGCGGAAGGTCCGTCGCATTGGTCGGCAGCGGCTTTTGCGCCGCCCCCGCCTTGAGCGTTTCCTTCAGATGCAGGCCGGTTGCGCGGCCGAACACGACAAGGTCGATCAGCGAGTTGGAACCAAGGCGGTTTGCGCCGTGGACAGACACGCAAGCGGCTTCACCCACGGCGTAGAGACCGGGCACGACGTGATCGTCATTCTTGCCCTTCTTGGTCACGACCTGGCCGTGATAATTACAGGGGATGCCACCCATGTTGTAATGGACGGTCGGGCAAACCGGCAACGGCTGGCGCGTCAGGTCCACACCGGCAAAAATCTTACCGCTTTCGGTGATGCCGGGAAGGCGTTCTGCCAGCACCTTGGGATCGATGTGATCGAGGTGCAGGAAGATGTGGTCCTTATTGGGGCCAACGCCGCGGCCTTCGCGCATTTCCATCGCCATGGAGCGCGAGACGACGTCGCGCGAAGCGAGGTCCTTGGCCGATGGGGCATAGCGTTCCATGAAACGCTCACCTTCGGAGTTGGTCAGATAGCCGCCTTCGCCGCGTGCGCCCTCAGTGATGAGCACGCCTGCGCCGTAAATGCCTGTCGGGTGGAACTGGACGAACTCCAGATCCTGCAGCGGAAGGCCCGCGCGCAGCACCATGCCGCCGCCATCACCCGTGCAGGTGTGCGCCGAGGTTGCAGAGAAATAGGCACGGCCATAGCCGCCGGTTGCGAGAACGACCGACTGGGCGCGGAAGCGGTGGATCGTCCCGTCTTCCATGCACATGGCGATGACGCCACGGCATTCGGGACCATCGGGGCCGTCTTCCATGATGAGGTCGAGCGCGAAATATTCGATGTAGAAATCCGCATCATACTTCAGGCTCTGCTGGTAGAGCGCGTGCAGCATGGCGTGGCCGGTCCGGTCAGCCGCGGCACAGGTGCGCTGCACCGGGGGGCCTTCGCCCATATTCTGCATGTGGCCGCCGAACGGACGCTGGTAGATCGTGCCATTGTCGTTGCGGCTGAAGGGCACGCCTGCGTGCTCCAGCTCGTACACAGCGGCAGGCGCTTCACGCACCATATATTCAATCGCGTCCTGGTCGCCCAGCCAGTCAGACCCCTTGACGGTGTCGTACATGTGCCAGGTCCAGTGATCGGGCGAGTTGTTGCCAAGGCTGGCTGCGATGCCGCCCTGTGCTGCAACCGTGTGGCTGCGCGTCGGGAAGACTTTGGTGATGCAGGCCGTCTTCAGGCCGGCTTCGGCCGCGCCCATCGTCGCGCGCAGGCCAGAGCCGCCCGCGCCGACAACGACAACGTCATAAGTGTGATCAATGATCTTATAGGCTTCGGACATCAGTTGGGTGTCCCCGTCAGAGCAATCTTGGCGATGGCGAACAGCGCGAAAGCGCCTGTGCCGAGCGTGTAGAAGGTGAGCGCCGTCAGGCTGGCGAACTTTGTGCCTTCTTCATGGACATAATCCTCAATCACGACCTGAAGGCCGATGCGGAAGTGCCAGAAGACCGAGATGACAAGCAGCATCATCGGCACGGCAGCCATCGGCTGGGCAAGCCAAGTAGTGACCGTCGTATAATCGTAAGTCGGCAGACGCACGAGCGAGATGAGCAGCCAAGGCAGCAGCAGCAAATTGCCGACCGCCGTCATGCGGTGCAGCACCCAATGCGCGCCGCCATGTTTTGCCGAACCGAGACCGCGGACGCGGCCCAGACCTGTTCCGGTTCCCATCGCCTTATCCCTTCACGAACAGCAGATAGCCCCAGAGCGCGGCTGTCATCACAACGCCAAAGACGAAGGTTGCGCGCGCCCAAAAGCGGTTGGTGTTAAGTTCATAGCCGGCGCCGACATCGAGTACGAAGTGCCGGAGGCCGGAGCCGAGATGCTGGAAGAACGCCCAGCTAAGGCCGATCAGGACCAGCTGGCCCAGCGGATGCTTCGCCCAGCCGAGGAAGTAATCATAGGATTCCTGCCCCGTTGCGGCGGCTACAAGCCACCATGTCAAAACAAGCACACCAACGGTCGCCATCCCGGTTCCGGTCACACGGTGTATGATGGAGGCCGCCATGTTGGCGCCCCATTTCCAGATCGTCAGGTGCGGCGAGAGCGGCCTTGCGCGGTTTTGCGCCATGATCATTCCCTGTCTTTTGTCAGTTCGTCGCCATCCCCTTAACGCGTCAAACGGTCGGCGCAACTGCCTTTGCCCCAAGGGACACATCGGTTATGGGGCCAGTATGACCAAGAACATCATCATCACCGGCGCGTCCCGAGGGATTGGCGCGGCTATTCGCACCCGTTTTGGATATGAGGACACTCGTATTTTTGCGGTGGCCAGCAAAGATTTTGATCTTTCAACGGCCGATGGCGCGGGTGATCTTTGGGAGGCCGGGCTGGCCGCGCTTGAGGGGCGCGTCGACATCCTCGTCAACAATGCGGGCGTGTTTGAAGAAAACCCCCTCACCTCTGAAGAACCCGATTGGCTCTCCGGCTGGGAACGAACGATGCAAATCAATCTGACGTCCTCTGCCCTGCTCTGCCGCCGCGCTGTGCTGCACTGGCAGGACCGCAAGGCAGAAGGGCGCATCGTCAACATCGCCAGCCGTGCCGCCTATCGCGGAGACTCGCCCAATCACTGGCATTATGCCGCGTCCAAGGGCGGCATGGTGGCGATGACCAAGTCGATTGCCCGCGCTTATGCAGCGCAAGGCATCCTTGCTTATGCCATATGCCCCGGCTTCACGATGACCGGCATGGCCGAAGATTATCTGGCGAGCCGTGGCGGCGACAAATTGCTGGCGGATATTCCGCTCGGCCGCGTGGCCATGCCTGAAGAAGTCGCTGAGATGGTCGCGTTTTGTGCGCTGAAGGCTCCGCCATCAATGACCGGCGCTGTGCTGGATGTGAACGGCGCCAGCTACGTCCGCTGACAGAAAACCTGCACAAAAGGTCATACGTAGAAACACTTATGGGTATATCTACGATATGGTGAGAATTGCATCCGATAGACTAACTATGTTTCGACAGCGGGGCAGATGTCCTTGAAGGATACAGGCAGGTCGTCACTAGCCGCACCGCCGCCGTCATGAGTAATCGGGGATCCTCCCCAAAATGCGTAGAATGCGTAGAACAAGCAATTCGGAAGCGGCTGCAAGGCCAATTCCGGCGACGAAGGAACTTTACCATGAGCCAGGGCTCACATGACGAAATGCAGGACATCATCATCCAGACCGTGTCGGCGCTCAATTCGCTATCACAGCGGATTGCTTCCCCGACCGCAGAATCGTTGCTCCATCCCGTCGACGCCGAACTCCGTCTGCGCCGCCGGCGAGAACGCGCCTTTAGCGTCAATTACTTCGGCGATGCCGCGTGGGACATTCTTCTGGAATTGGAACGCGCCCAGCGCATGGGGCACAATCTCGCGATCACCGATATCGGCGTTGAATCGCGTATCCCGCTGACAACTGTGCTCCGCTATCTGACCCGCTTGGAAAAAGATGGGTTTATTGATCGCAAGATCGACCCAACAGATCGCCGCCGCGTGTTCGTCTCGCTCTCACAAAACGGATATCATCTGGTCTGCCAAGCCTTTGGGATTGAACCTAAGGCAATCGCCGGGGCAGCAAATGCGACCATCGGCTTTGCCGCAGCAGCACCTGCGTCCTGTTTCATCAGCTAAGACGCCACTGACCTCCATGACGGCGTCGGCTCATTTGCCGGCGCCGCCATTTTCCGCCCGATCTGCGGATCAACTGCGCCATTAATGCGACGTGCTGTCCGCAGCGCCGAGGCCAAGGTCTTCAACCAGCTGGTCAATCGCCTCAGAAATGCGGATCGCGACAAGATCAAGCTCCAACGCATCAGCAACAGCCAATTGTTCATTCAATGAATGCAGCAAGGCAAAGCGCGCATCAGAATGCGGCTGTGCCTGCGAAGCTGCAAGCAGCTCCTGCAGTTCCGGTTTCATTTTCATGTCTCCCTCCGACCCCCCACTCGGTGTCGGTCGTCAGCAACTCAAATGGCCACCCCGCCATCTGTTCTGCCATTCCCTACGACCGAGCATGGCATAAAGTTCAATCACGCTGGCCACAATCAAATTCAATTCGGTTGCATCAGCGCGCTTGCTTGCCCCGTTCTGGGGCGTAATCACGCGAGGATGACCGACACATCTGAAAGCTGGAAGATCACCCTGCCCTGCACGCGGCTGCAGGCAGAGCAGATAGACCTCGAAATGGAGGCCTTTGCCTCTTTCGACATGCCCCCCACCCTTGTTGCGAGCGAGCCTGACCCCGCGCGACCGAATGACTGGGAAGTGTCCGCATTTTTTGTTGGAAAACCAGATAATTACCAGATCGACCTCATCCGCGCACTCGTGCCCGGCACGCCTTTGTCCAAAGTCATCCTTGAACGCGTGGAGGAAGAAGATTGGGTGACCCTCAGCCAGCAATCCTCCCAACCCGTTTCGGCAGGTCGGTTCTTCGTCCACACCTCTGCCTTTAAGGAAAAAGCGCCTGCCGGATCGGTTGTTTTTCTGATCGAGGCGAGCCGCGCCTTTGGCACTGGCGGACATGAAACAACGAGCAATTGCCTTAAGACGCTCGACTCGCTGCGGCGCTCCGGTGCCCGTTTTGACAACATCATGGACGTTGGCACCGGCACCGGGCTGCTCGCCTTTGCGGCAGGCCATTTGTGGCCGCGCGCGTATGTGACGGCATCGGATATCGACCCGGTCAGCATCGAAATCTCGATCGAGAATGCAGACGCCAATGCCATCCCGGTTGGCCAGTTTCCCGGTCAGATCGCTTTGTGTGCGGCCTCGGGCACTGACCATGAGATGATCCAGCGGCGCGCGCCTTATGATCTTGTGATTGCAAACATCCTCGCCGGACCACTGATTGAGCTGGCCCCTGCGCTGGCCGACATTCTGGCAGAAGGCGGGACGCTGATCCTCGCAGGATTGCTCGACAAGCAGGTCGACGCCGTGAAGCACGCTTATGCACAGCAGGGCCTGCGGCTCGCGGCATCGACAGGGGGGGAATGGCCTTGCCTCCGCCTTGTCAAACGACGGCGCTATGGCTGGCGCCGCCCCAGCCGACCGGCGCTGACAACCAGCCAGCCACCCGGCGACTTTGGCACGTGGTAGATTTTCGTTTCACATCGAAACGGTCCGTCCTAAGGGGGCGCGCATGAGCACGAAGACGGAGAGCGGCGCATTTGACCCGCCAATCGAGAACCGCGCTGATCTGATCAGCGTGTTCGCCAAGGGAGAAAAGCCGGCGGCCCGCTGGCGGATCGGGACGGAGCACGAAAAGTTCGTGTACCGCACCGCTGACCATCGTGCGCCCTCCTATGACGAACCCGGTGGCATTCGCGATCTTTTGATGGCGATGACCCGCTATGGCTGGGAACCCATCATGGAGGGCGACAACGTCATCGCGCTCGGTGGTGCGGATGGCAATGTCAGCTTGGAACCTGCCGGACAGCTTGAACTGTCGGGCGCGCCGCTCGAAAACCTGCACCAGACCTGCGCCGAAACCGGCCGCCATCTGAAGCAGGTGAAGGAAATTGGCGCTGAACTGGGCCTCGGCTTCCTTGGCCTTGGCATGTGGCCGGACAAGACGCGTGACCTCCTGCCGATCATGCCCAAGGGCCGCTATGGCATCATGCTGCAGCATATGCCGCGCGTGGGCACGATGGGCCTCGATATGATGCTGCGCACCTGCACCATCCAGACCAACCTCGATTATTCGAGCGAGGCCGACATGGTGAAGAAGTTCCGCGTCAGCTTGGCGCTCCAGCCGCTCGGCACTGCGCTCTTCGCCAATTCGCCGTTCACGGAAGGCAAGCCCAACGGCTATCTCTCCTACCGCTCGCACATCTGGACCGATACGGATCCCGCGCGCACGGGCATGTTGCCCTTCGTCTTTGAAGACGGCTTCGGCTATGAACGCTATGCCGACTATATGCTCGATGTGCCGATGTACTTCGTCTACCGGAACGGCAAATATATCGACGCAGCCGGCAAGAATTTCCGCGATTTCCTCGACGGTAATCTTGACGTGTATCCCGGCCAGAAGCCGACCATTGGCGACTGGAATGATCACCTCTCAACGGCCTTCCCCGAAGTCCGCCTGAAGAGCTTCCTCGAAATGCGCGGGTCAGACGGCGGCCCCTGGAACCGCATCTGCGCCCTGCCTGCCTTCTGGGTTGGCTTGCTTTATGATGGCTCTGCGCTCGACGCGGCGTGGGATCTGGTTAAGCATTGGACCATTGAGGACCATCAGAAACTCCGCGATGCCGTGCCGAAACTGGGGCTGAAAGCGCCGCTGCCAGATGGCCGCACGCTCAACGATCTCGCCAAGCAAGTGCTGGACATTGCGACAGCCGGCCTCAACGCCCGCGCGCAGGTCAACTCCATGGGCGACAATGAAAGCGGCTTCCTCAACCCGCTGCGCCGCATGGTCGACAGCGGCAAAACGTCCGCCGATGAGTTGCTGGAGAAGTTCAACGGACCTTGGGC
>JBBATS010000049.1:0-20908 GCA_040398625.1 Chakrabartia sp.
AGGGCTTAGTAAATCGACCGATTGCTGTGTCGCCGGCGCAGTTGCAGCAGATGCCCAAGAGGACGCAGATCACGCGGCATGATTGCGTGGAAGGGTGGAGCGCCATTGGCGAATGGACAGGCGCCCCCCTCAAGCTGTTGCTTGATGCGGCCGGGCTGAAACCGCAGGCGCGCTATCTGGTGTTTCACTGCGCGGATCGCATGGGGACGGGGGAGATGTATTATGAAAGCATCGACCTCATCGACGCCTTGCATCCGCAGACGATCCTCGCCTGGGCGCTCAACGGGCAGGCGCTGAGCGTCGGCCATGGCGCGCCGGTGCGGCTGCGTGTTGAGCGCCAATTGGGCTATAAGCACGCCAAATATGTGGAGCGGATTGAGGCGGTGGCGGACCTGTCAACAATCCGGGGCGGCAAAGGCGGCTATTGGGAAGATGGCTCCGGTTACCAATGGTATGCCGGCATCTGACCCGCGCTCCCCATTGAAGCGCGGGCCTGAGCGATGGTTTAGTTTGCCTTTTTAGCTTTCCATTCTGCGCGCATCATCTCGCGCGCTGCCTTGCGTTCAGCCTCACTCAATGTGCCATCCATGTTGGTGTCGACCTTGTCAAAACGGGCAAGTGCTGCCTGCGTTGCTTCGGCCTCGGTCACGATGCCATCTTTACTGGTATCGGCCATGCCGAACATACGGTCGTCCATCCGGCCCATGCGACCTTTGCCGCCTTCGCCATGGCCCATATGCTTCCGCTTCATTCCGCCGTGACCGGCCATCGGTGGCGATGCCATGCTTTCAAACATCATATTCTGGTGATGCGCGTCAAATTCGGCGCGGCTGATGCTGCCGTTCTTGTCGGCATCCATTTTTGTGAACATCTCGCCCTGCATTTTCGACATATGTTCGCTGCGCGTCTCGGCAATCTCGGCCTGCGTTACAGCGCCATCCTTATTGGCGTCCATCTCGGCAAAACGGGCCTTTGCCCGCGCCTCAACATCGGTGCGTGTCATGGGTTCTGGCGCCATCATGCTATGGCCTTCATGGCCCCGCATCCCCTGCGCGATGAGGGGTGCTGTGGTAAGGGCGGCGATCCCGGCGATCAGCAAAGTCTTTTTCACGGTCTGTCTCCAATAGGGGCGGCAACGACACTCGCTGGCCCCTCTTAACCAACTTTCTAATCAATGGGTTGTTTCACAGCGCTGAATGGAAGGGCGGTTTGCGGCACAGCGCAACATTGCCCTCGGCGGCGGCATGCGCTAAAGGTCCACAGCGCCCCGGCAACAGCGCGGACTGATCGTCCCGCCCGCCGGGGTTTCGCGCTTTAGATCGAAGTCAGGATTGCCGAATGACCCGTCGCCGCCAGATTTACGAAGGCAAAGCCAAGATCCTTTACGAAGGCCCGGAACCGGGAACGCTCATCCAATATTTCAAGGATGATGCGACCGCGTTCAATGCCCAGAAAAAGGGCACGATCAACGGCAAGGGCGTCATCAACAACCGTATTTCAGAGCATGTCTTCACGCTGCTCGGCAATATCGGCATCCCGACCCACTTCATCAAGCGCCTCAACATGCGCGAACAGCTTGTTCGTCAGGTCGAGATCGTCCCAATCGAAGTCGTCGTCCGCAACGTGGCCGCAGGCTCGCTGTCGAAGCGCTATGGCATTGAAGAAGGCACGCCGCTCAGCCGCACGATCCTTGAATATTATTACAAGGACGATGCGCTCGGCGATCCGCTGATCACCGAAGAGCACATCGCCTGCTTCGGTTGGGCGAGCCAGGAAGAGCTGCACGACATTGCCGACATGGCAATCCGCATCAACGACTTCATGGCCGGCATGTTCGCAGGCATCGGCATCCGTCTGGTTGACTTCAAGCTGGAGTTCGGACGGTTGTGGGAAAATGACTATGCCCGCATCATCCTGGCCGACGAAATCAGCCCCGATGGGTGTCGTCTGTGGGACATGGCGTCAGGTGAAAAGCTCGACAAGGACCGGTTCCGTCGCGATCTGGGCGGTGAGGTTGAGGCCTATCAGGAAGTGGCGCGCCGCATGGGCCTGCTCCCCGAAGGGTCGGACAATGCCGTGCTCGATCTGGAAACGCACCGCAAAAAGCTGCGCGACTGATATCCCCGGCACATAGCCCGTCAATCATTTGTAAAGCATAAGTGCTCTAGGATGCCTCTATTCTGAATGGAGGCACCACCATCATGGCAGGCTTTTATCAGACCGGCGACGATTTTGCAGTCGATGCGCCGCGGCGGGCCGAACGTGTAGCTGTTCGCATGCAAGCCAGTTTGCGGGAACAAAGCTTCAGCAAATTCGATGTGCTGGTCAGTGATCTATCGACAGACGGTTTCTGCTGCGAGACGCATTACCGCGTCTCGCCCAATTCCCTTGTCTGGCTCACAATACCGGGTCTTTCACCCCTTGAAAGTCGTGTGGTTTGGGCGACTGGTCAAGCCTATGGCTGCGCCTTCACCCAACCGCTTCATATCGCCGTTTTAGAGCATGTTGCGCGGATGTATCCGCAAGCCCCCGCTCGGTAAGTCTGACCTTACTGTTCGGGGGTCGGCTCTTCCATCGGTGCCAAATCTGCCTGTCCGTCCATGGCTACGGCATTGCCCGACAGCGATTCAATACGGCGGAAGATATAGGCGTACAGCTCGGGCTGGTTCAGCACGATCTCGGTCTTCGACTGAGAGATCATAGGGACGCCCTGATTTGCGATCTGTACGATCCGCAGCGCAACCTGGCTGCCACCACCACCACGGTTCGGGAGGACGAGGGCTGAAAAGCGGAGGTCTGTGTCGTTGGCTGAGCCCTTGTCGCCGGTCTTGCCGCGGCGTCCGCTGATCTGTCCGGTCGCGCGGTCGACAATGTCGAGCTTATAATTGGCTTCGCGAAACACCGCGACGGTCCGGTCGAATGTGGCTTCGATGGACTGGCTGTAAACTTTGCGCTGATAGCTGTCATCGACGCTGAACACGGCCCGTTCGGGCTGCAGGGGCGCACGGCCTGCGCATCCTGTCACCAGCAACGCTGCGGTCATGCCGACCAGAATATTGAACTTCGTCATGGTGCTCTCCTCAGTGCCTTGTGCAAAGCGTAAGAAGACACCGCCCCGCTGTCTATGCAGCGCCGCCGAACTGGCAGAGATTGTTATCTTTTTTCAGTAATTTAGGGCCATTTTGGTTTCAGAAACCTGATAAAATATGTCCAATGCGGAGGGGTGTGGAATCGCGGGGCAGGGCGCGACCGTCAAAAGGGCGGGCACCACAAAACAGGTCCAAAATTAAGACTATTCGCGACCGTGGTTGGGGTCGCAAGGAGCGGCTAGTAAACAAAACAGGTCGCGCAATGCTCGATAAGGAAAGCCCGGCAGGCAAGGTTGCGCTGCGCTTGGGTGTGAAGCTTGATCCGGATGATCTGCGCATCATCTCGGCGCTCTATTTCGCGGGCGTTCGCCCTGCCGCACAAGTGCGGGCGTCGGTTAGCCTGTCTCGATTGACCTTTTATCTGCGTCTGCGCCGTTTGAAACGTGCCTCCATTGTCTCTGGGGGGACAGATGCTGTGGACGCCGATCGCCACAATCTCAATCTCACGCTGTCCGTCAGGCGCACCCTGTTTGCGCTTGAAGCTGAGATCCGGTCCGCCGGCGTCTTTGAGGGTCCTCTTGTCGGGGATGGAACAGGACCGGCAGGGCTGCGGTTATCTCATCAGAAGGCACAATTGCCCCTTCATCTTTCTCATGGGGCTTAAGAAAATGGGCAGGCAATGGGTCAATTAAGCGAAGGTCTCGATAAGGTCGAACAGGCGCTCCGTCTGCGTGCGATGACGCCCGAGTTCGAAATTATCTTGCGTCTCTATGAACGCGGGCCAACGCCGTCTGCGGCCTTGCGGGCCGCGTCGCGTGCGTCTTCTGCCGCGTTTAGCTTGATTCTGAAGCGGCTTGTGGCCGCCGACATTCTGCAGGTGGAACACGGGTCGGCGGACCGCCGCGTCCGCAAATATGATCTGACGGGCTGGGCAAATGACGTGATGGACGCTTATGCGCAGGAATCTGCCCAACATGTCCCACGCCGCCAGCAAGGCTGAAGGCAACCGCTGCTGATACAAAAAGGGGCCAGCCTTGCGGCCAGCCCCTTTTCTGTTTCGTCTTGCGGGTGTGACCCCGCCAAAGCTTAGCGCTTCGAGAACTGGAAGCTCTTACGCGCCTTGGCCTTGCCGTACTTCTTACGTTCAACAGCGCGGCTATCGCGGGTCAGGAAGCCAGCAGCCTTGACGACCGAGCGGAGCGCAGGCTCCTGCTTGGTCAGTGCCTGGCTGATGCCGTGCTTTACAGCGCCGGCCTGACCGGAAAGGCCACCGCCCTTGACCGTTGCGACAACGTCATACTGACCCTCGCGATCGGCAATGCCGAACACCTGGTTCATGACGAGACGCAGCGTTGGACGTGCGAAATAGACTTCCTGATCGCGGCCATTGACCGTGATCTTGCCGGTGCCGGGCTTCACCCAGACGCGGGCAACGGCGTCCTTACGACGGCCGGTTGCATAGGAACGGCCCTGCGCGTCAACTTCACGTTCGCGAAGTGGCATCGTTGGGGTCTGAACGACCGGAGCGGAAGGAGTTTCGTCTGCAGCAGTTGCTTCAGCGGCGGGCGCTTCAACAGCGGCAGGTGCTTCTGCAGCAGCCTTGGTGAGATCGCCGAGATCAGCGAGCGACTGACGGGTATCGGTATCGGACATTATGCACCCACCTTGTTCTTGCGGTTCATCGACGCGACGTCGAGGACGTTGGGGTTCTGTGCGGCGTGCGGATGCTCCGTGCCGGCATAGAGACGCAGGTTGCGCATCTGCTGACGACCCAGCGGGCCACGTGGGATCATGCGTTCCACGGCCTTTTCAAGAACGCGCTCCGGAAAGCGGCCTTCAAGAACCTTGGCTGCCGTGATCGACTTGATGCCGCCGGCATAACCGGTGTGCTTGTAATAGATCTTCTGGCCCAGCTTGCGGCCGGTGAAGCGCACCTTGTCTGCATTGATGACGATGACATTGTCACCGCAATCGACATGGGGGGTGTAGCTTGGCTTGGTCTTGCCACGCAGAACGTTGGCAATGATGCTTGCGAGACGGCCAACAACGAGCCCTTCGGCGTCGATGATGTGCCACTGCTTTTCGACTTCTGCCGGCTTTGCCGGTTTGGTCACGCGGGTGAGCGCCTTCATAAGGATGCGTCCTCTTGACGGTAAAACGAAAACGCGCCGCCCCGAAAGGCAGCGACGATGGGGCGCCTTTTGCAGCACATGCCCGCTGAGTCAAGCTTTTGCAGGCTTTTCCAAACGGGTAAAATAATACCGTTCGGATTAAGAGACCTTAGTTTCGCGGCGGCCAAGGACGTGCAGGCCCCAGATTGTGGAGATCACAACCAGCGCGCCGACGGCCTGATGCAGCACGGCAAAGACGATATTCACACCCGTCATCACGGTCGCAATGCCGAGCAGGATCTGCGTGCCGAAGCTGCTGTGCACGGCAATCGAGACGCGACGTGCGCCTTGCGCTTTGAGCTTGCGGGCAAGGACGATCAGCACGCCGACGACAACCCACGCCCACCAGCGATGGATGAAGTGGACGAGGAAGGGGTCATGCGTCGCGGCATAAAGCGCGCCCTTGGCCCAATCGATGCCCTCCGGAACGAAATGGTCGTTCATCAATGGCCATGTGTTCGACACCTGCCCCGCGCGCATGCCCGCCGTCAGCGCGCCCCAGATGATCTGGAAGAAGAGCGCCGCGCCCGTAAGCAGTGCAAAGGGCGCCACCCGCGCGAGCGGTGCTGTGGCGCCGCGGTGGATCTCAAGACAGTCCAATGCCGTCCAGACGAGGGCCGATAGTAACAATAGCGCCATCGTCAGATGCGCGGCGAGCATCACCGGCTGCACGTTGACGCGGTCGACAAGGCCGCTTTTCACCATCAGCCAGCCGATCAGCCCCTGCATGGCGCCCAGAAAGAGCAAGATGACAAGACGGCCGGTTAGGCGACCGGGGATGGCCCGCTTGAGACCGAACCAGATGAGCGGCAAGAGGAAAGCAAGGCCGATCACGCGTCCGAACAGGCGGTGAAAAAACTCCCAGAAGTAGATCCACTTAAACGCGGCAAGGTCCATGCCTGCGTTCATCAGCACATATTGGGAACTGTTTTTATACTTGGCGAATTCCGCCTGCCAGTCTGCCTCGTTCAGCGGTGGGATCGCCCCTGTGACAGGCTTCCATTCCGTGATCGACAGACCCGATTCGGTCAGGCGCGTGATGCCGCCAATGACGACCATGATGAAAACAAGACCGGCAACGGCAAAAAGCCAGCGGGCAATAGCAAGGGGACGGGCTGTGGTTTCTGACATGGCGGCGCCTATAGACCTGCGGCCAGACCAGCGAAAGCCCGGCTTCACCAAAGGGCAAGGGTCGTCAGAGGGAGAGCGAGCGACATGAAAGAGATGCAGATGATATATTGTAACGTGGTCGACGATATGGCATAGGCTCGGTCAAAGAGAGAGGACTCGCACGTTGACGCCACGACCGACTTGGGAACGTTTTGACCGATGGGCTATTGTCCTGTCGGGCCTTTGCGTCGCCCATTGCGTAGCAACGGCGGTGTTCTTCGCGATGCTGGCCTCCGTCGGGGGCGCCTTGGTCAACCCGCTTTTCCATGAAGTTGGCCTGCTGCTCGCGATCCTGTTCGGTGCAATCGGCCTTGGCCGCGGCGTTCTGACGCACGGCTATGCCATGCCGGCGTGGATTGGGGCGCTGGGCCTTGGCGTGATGCTCGGCGCGCTCACCTTGCCGCATGATGGCACCGAGGCGATGGTCACGGTCGTCGGGGTCATCCTCGTCGCCTTGGGACACGACCTTAACCGACGCGCGGTTTGTTAATCCTTCCCTGATGCTTGCGGCGCGCCGCTTGGCGTCGTAAGTTTGGCTCATGGCCACCCATGCACATCACCACCACGACCACCCTGCGGGCGACGACCTGATCGACGCCGCGCGCAACGCAATGGCCCGATCGGGCGAACAATGGACGGCGATGCGGGCCAGCGTGTTCGACGCGCTTGCCGCGTTTGAAAATCCGGCCTCCGCCTATGACATCGCAGATGCGGTTTCCAAATCGCAGGGGCGGCGCGTGGCGGCCAATAGCGTCTATCGCATCCTTGATCTGTTCGTGACGGCCAACGTCGCGACGCGCGTGGAAAGCGCCAATGCCTATCTGGCCAATGCGCATCCTGACTGTGACCATGACTGCATCTTTCTGGTCTGCGATGATTGCGGCAACACCACGCATATCGACGATGATGACGTGACACAGGGCGTTCGCGCCGCGGCCCGCAAAGCGGGCTTCAAACCCGTCCGTCCGGTGATTGAGGTGCGTGGCACCTGCGCTGACTGCGCCTGAGGCACCCCCATGGAAACCAAGCTCTACGCCGACTTACAGGCGCTCGACATTCCCTATGACGTGGTTGAACATCCGGCGGTTTTCACCGTTGAGGAAAGCCAAGCGGTCGATGGCGACATCCCGGGCGCCCACACCAAAAACCTGTTCCTGAAAGACGCAGGCGGGCGCTTCTGGCTTGTCACCGTACCGGCGGCCCTACGGGCTGATCTGAAGGCGCTGCCAGCCGTCATGGGCGCCAAGCGGGTCAGCTTTGGCAAGGGCGAGGATATGGAACGGCTGATCGGTGTCACGCCGGGGTCGGTCACGCCATTGGGCGCGATTGCTGACGCGGACGGCGCGGTCACCATCGTGCTCGATGCATCGCTTGCCTCTGCGGATCGCGTCAATTGCCACCCGTTGCGCAACACAGCGACGCTTGGCCTGTCCGGCGCTGATCTGGTCCGCGCGCTTACGCATTGGGGGCATCCCCCCGTCATCGTCGACGTTCCCGCCCAAGACTGATGCGCGTCCTTGGCGCGATCCTTGGCGGCGGACAGTCAAGCCGCTTCGGGTCTGACAAGGCGGTCGCCGTGCTGCATGGACTCCCGCTCATGGACCACGCCTGGGCCGGGCTTCGCCCGCATGTGGAGGCTGTCATCACCGTTGGACGCGACTGGCCCGGATTGGTGCGCGTTGAGGATCAGCCAGCGGTCGGCCTTGGTCCGCTTGGCGGGCTGCTCGGCGCGCTAGCCTATGCCCAGACGGAAGGGTTCGATCACGTCCTGACCTGCGGGTGCGATACGGTCGGACTGGAGGCTGAGGCGGTGGCCGCACTCTCACCGGCACCGGCTGTGCTCGATGTGCTCCCCATTGTCGCGCGCTGGCCGACCAACTTGGTTGAGACGCTCCGTGAGTGGATGGCGGACCCGGCGAACCGGTCTGTCTATCGCTTTGCAGACCATGCAGGCGCGCGCCGAGTGACGGTCGCGCAGCCCCCTGCCAACATCAACCGGCCGGAGGATTTGGCGGGGCTTTAGACTGCTCCAAACGGGTTAGGGACCCTATTGCCCCGGCTTCGCCGCCCAAACCCTTTTGCCGCCGACCCAAGTCTCGAAAACCTTCGTCGCGCGCAATTCAGCAGGCGTGGCGAGCAAGGGATCTCTATCCACGAGAATGAAGTCCGCCCAGAGCCCGGGGGAAAGGCGCCCGACCTTGCCCTCGGCAAAGCTCGCATAAGCCGCCCCGGTTGTGAATCCGGCCAGAGCATCTTCGCGGGAAACGCGTTCCTGCGGTTGCCATCCGCCAAAGGGTTCGCCTTTGGCATCCATGCGGGTGAAGGCGGTCGCGAGCCCGGCATAGGGGTCCGGGCTTTCTACTGGCACGTCGGAGCCAAAGGCCAGACGCGCGCCTGCGACCTGCATGGCATGCCAGGCATAGGCGCCGGCCAGTCGGCCCGTGCCCAGTCGTGCTTCGGCCATCAGCCGGTCGCTGGTCTGGTGGACCGGCTGCATCGAGGCGATGACGCCCAATCGCGCGAAGCGGGGGATGTCGACGGGATCAACAATCTGCGCATGTTCAATCCGCCAGCGCCGGTCGCCCCCATAGGTCTGCGTCATCTCCGCAATCGAATCGAGCGCCTGCGCGTTCGCTGCATCGCCAATCGCGTGGACGGCGACCTGAAAGCCATCCATGGCCGCGCGGCTCATTAGATTGCGCAGCTTGGCATCTTCGAGGAATTGCAGCCCGCGTTCGCCCGGCTTGTCGGCATAAGGTTGCTTGAGCCAAGCCCCACGGGAGCCGAGCGCGCCATCGGCATAGAGCTTGACGCCCGCCATGCGGAGCTTGTCGCCATAGAGCCAGGGCGTGGGCTCGCCTGCCGCAATGGCGAGCATCGGATCGATATTGGCGGAATAGCTGAAGATACGGATGTTGAGCCATCCGGCATCGCCCGCGCGGCGGTAGGAGGCCCAATCCTCGGCTGAGGTGCCCATATCGGCAATGCCGGTGATACCAAAGGCGAGCAGATGCTCCTGCGCCTTGGCGAGCGCTACATCGCGCTCCTTGGACAGGGGCTTGGGGACGGCCTTTTCAACCAGTGAGGACGCCGCATCAACGAAGACACCACTCGGCTTGCCGCCGTCCATCTGGATTTGCCCGCCCTGAGGGCTTTTGCTGGCGGCGGTGACACCTGCCGCCGCCATCGCGGCGCTGTTCGCCCAGCCGGCATGGCCATCGACGCGCTCCAGCCAGACAGGCCGGTCAGAGACGGCGGCATCCAGCTCCGCCGCTGTCGGGAAGCGGCCGAGGTTCCAGCTTTCCTGATTCCAGCCGCGCCCGATGATCCACTTGCGGTTGGGGTTGGCGCGGGCATAGTCGGCAATCTTCGCCTGCGCTTCGGCCAGACTCTTCGTGCCGGACAGATCGAGCGTCATTAGCTGGAACCCCAGCCCCATGACGTGGCCGTGCGCATCGATGAGACCGGGCATCAGCACGCGGCCTTGGCCGTCCAGCCGATAGTCAAACGCCTCGGGCTGTTCTTTCTTGTTCTTCTTTTTCTTCTTCGGGTCGCCCGCCATTTCGTTCGAGCGGATCAGGCGGGCAATCTTGCCATCCTTCCCGATCACGAGACCCGTAAAGCGGACCACTTCGCCTTTCGCATCGAGCGTCAGGCCATTTACATTTTCAACCAGCGTATCGGCCAGCAGGGTGGTGGGCGATGCGGCCAGAAGGACCGCAGCGACGGCGGCGATACGCTTGGAGTGGATCATTTGGCTTTCAATCTCCGGATGAGCGCGCTGGTATCCTGACGGCCGCCGCCCATATCCTGCACTTCGGCATAGAATTGGTCGATGAGGGCAGCGAGTGGCAGCGTTGCCCCGTTTGCACGGGCTTCGGACAGGGCAAGCCCAAGATCCTTGCGCATCCAATCCACGGCAAAGCCGAAATCAAATTCGCCCTTGGCCATCGTCTCCCACCGGTTGAGCATCTGCCAGCTGGAGGCGGCACCGCCGGAGATCGATTCAAACACCTTATCGAGATCCAGCTCTGCCGCTTGCGCGAACCGCATCGCTTCGGACAGGCTCTGGATGATCCCGGCAAAAGTGATCTGATTGACCATCTTGGTCGTCTGTCCGGCGCCTGCGGGGCCGACATGGACGATCTTGCGGGAATAGGCCTCCATGAAAGGGGTCGCGGCGGCAACGGCGTCGTCCCGGCCGCCACACATCAGGGTGAGCGTGCCTTGCTCAGCACCAATTTGCCCGCCCGTGACCGGCGCATCGACCACTTTGATGCCGACGTCCTTGGCTTCGACGGCCAATTGCCGCGCGATCTGCGCCGAGACGGTGGTGTGATCGACGTAAACCGTCCCCGGTGTCATCGACCGGAAGGCGCCATCACGGCTCACAGTGACGGCGGCAAGATCCTCATCGGTGCCAACGCAACTGATGACGGCGTCCACGCCTTCGGCAGCCTTGGCAGGCGAATCGGCGACGGTGCCGCCATGCGCTGCAACCCATGCCTCCGCCTTGCCGCGGGTGCGGTTATAGACAGTCAGTTCATGCCCTGCGGCGGCAAGGTGACGGGCCATTGGCCCACCCATGACGCCCAGTCCGATAAATGCGATTTTTCCCATGACACATCCTTAAGGCGGCTTCACAGCCTTGGCCAGAGGCTGGTGACAGGTGCCGCCAAGCTGGCTTTGTCTTGCCTTTTCGCGCAAGAAAGCCCAAGGCCCGCGCCATTATGGCCACTGCACCTGCCCCCGGAAAATCGCTGCCTGTCTCCATCGATGACGTAAGGGCGGCGCGTGAGCGCATTGCAGGCTCAATTGTCCGCACGCCAACGCTGCACAGCCAAACCCTGTCGCAACTGACCGGGGCCAATGTCTGGCTGAAGTTTGAAAACCTACAGTTCACAGCGGCTTATAAAGAACGCGGCGCGCTCAACCGCTTGCTTCAGCTTGGGCCGGAAGCGCGCAAGGCAGGCGTGATCGCCGCGTCTGCCGGAAATCACGCCCAGGGTCTGGCGTATCACGGCAAGCGTCTCGGGGTGCCTGTCACCATTGTGATGCCCAAGCCGACGCCCATCGTGAAGATCATCCAGACGGAAAGCCATGATGCCCGGGTCGTGCTGTTTGGGGAAACCTTCGACGCGGCCTATGCCCATGCCCGCGAGATGGAGGCGGCCGAAAACCTGACCTTCGTGCATCCGTTTGACGAAGCGGAAATCATTGCCGGTCAGGGGACGCTTGCGCTCGAAATGCTGGAAGACGCGCCGGAGATTGATTGCTTTGCCGTGCCGATTGGCGGCGGCGGGCTCATTTCCGGTATCTCGACAGTCGCCCGTGCGCTTAAGCCTGAGGCGAAGATCATCGGTGTGCAGGCGGAACTTTTCCCCAGCATGTACAATGTCATCAAGGGTACGAACCTGCCCATTGGCGGCGATACGCTGGCCGAAGGTATTGCAGTCAAATATCCCGGTGACCTGACCCGCACCTTTGTGCGTGATCTGGTGGATGACATCCAGCTGGTCGGGGAACGGCATCTTGAAGAATCGGTGAGCCTGCTGCTCCAGATCGAAAAGACGGTGGTGGAAGGCGCTGGCGCCGCTGGCCTTGCCGCCTTGCTTGCCAATCCGGAGATGTTCCGGGGCCGCAATGTCGGCATCGTTCTGTGCGGCGGCAATATCGACACGCGCCTTCTGGCCAACGTTTTGCTGCGGGATCTGGCCCGATCCGGCCGACTCGCGCGTATTCGGCTCCGTCTGCAAGACCGGCCGGGCGCTTTGTTCGGCGTTTTTGGCATTTTTGCAGAGCTGAATGCCAATGTGCTCGAAATCTATCACCAGCGCGTCTTCACCACGCTGCCCGCCAAGGGTCTGATCACCGATATTGAATGCGAACTGCGTGACCGCGCGCATTTGGAGGCGCTGTTGGCTGGTCTCGCTGAAGGCGGATACGACGCCAGCCTTGTCGAATTGGCCTGATATCTTCGTTTTAACCGCGTTTTGATGGTAAACGATCTTTTCACCTTGTCGTTCACCCGACATAAGTGAGTCTACGTCGGCGGTTTTGCACGCGTCGGGCGTGGATGTTCAACCGCAAGAGGCTCGGCAAAGGCGATGACAGCACAATTCCGCTTTCCCCGCTTCTTCGTGACGAGCCCTGCGCCATGCCCCTATCTGCCGGGCAAGTTTGAACGCAAAGTCTTCACAGATTTGAGCGGCCTTCATGCAGGTGAACTCAATGAGGCGCTGAGCAAGATTGGCTTCCGCCGCAGCCAGGGCGTTGCCTATCGCCCCAGCTGCCTCGATTGTTCGGCCTGCGTTTCAGTGCGCGTTGTGACGGGGGAGTTTGAAGCCAACGCCTCGCAAAAGAAGCTGCTGCGCCGCAATGCCGATCTGGAAGTGTCTGCCTGCCAGCCTTGGGCCACGGAAGAGCAGTTCGCGCTTCTGCGGCGTTATCTCGGCGCGCGCCATCCGGGGGGCGGCATGTCGCAGATGGATGATATTGATTATGCGGACATGGTGGAAACGACGCCTGTCGACACCAATGTCATCGAATATCGCGAGCCTTCGGTCGATGGAAAGCCCGGTCGGCTGATAGGCGCCTGCCTAACTGACCGGCAGGTCGATGGCCTGTCGATGATCTATAGCTTCTTTGATCCGGATCTGCCGTCACGGCCCGGCCTTGGCACCTTCATCATCCTCGACCACATTATGCGGTCGGCAGAAGCGGGCCTGCCTTATGTGTATCTCGGCTATTGGATCGCCGGTTCCCCGCGGATGGAATATAAAACGCGTTTCCAGCCGCTTGAACGGCTCGGCCCGCAGGGCTGGGGCCGGTTTGAGGCGGAGGAAGCGAAAGAACGTGTCTTTCCGCCAGAACTCGCGCGGGTGATGATCGGGGCCTAGATCAACCCTGCCAATGGCGAAGACGGGTCAGCGTACATGCGCCGTCCCATGCGTCCGGCCCGATAGGCGGCCCGACCGCTTTCCACCGCGAGCTTCATGGCATGTGCCATCAGGATCGGGTCTTTGGCCTCAGCAATGGCGGTGTTCATCAACACGCCTTCACAGCCCAATTCCATGGCGACGGCGGCGTCAGACGCTGTGCCGACGCCTGCGTCGACAAGCACTGGCACCTTAGCCCCTTCAATGATGAGGCGGATGGTGACGCGGTTCTGGATACCAAGGCCGGAGCCGATGGGGGCGCCCAGCGGCATGATGGCGACGGCACCCGCTTCTTCCAATTGCTTGGCGGCAATGGGATCATCCACGCAATAGACCATTGGCTTGAAGCCTTCTTTGACGAGGACTTCGGTGGCCTTCAGCGTTTCGCGCATATCGGGATAGAGCGTGCGCGCTTCGCCCAGCACCTCAAGCTTCACCAGATCCCAGCCGCCCGCCTCGCGCGCTAGTCGCAGTGTGCGGATGGCGTCGTCAGCGGTAAAGCAGCCTGCGGTGTTGGGCAGATAGGTGTATTTCTTGGGGTCGATAAAATCGGTCAACATCGGCGCATTGGGGTCGGACACGTTTACGCGGCGGACGGCGACCGTGATGATCTCCGCGCCCGACGCTTCAAGCGCGGCGGCGTTCTGGGCGAAGTCCTTATACTTGCCGGTGCCGACAATCAGGCGGCTGGTGAAGGTGCGGCCCGCGACGGTCCAGCTGTCGCTGTTCTCCGCGCCGCCACCGACGAAATGCACGATCTCCAATTGATCCCCTTCCCCCAATTGCACCTGATGCAGTGTCGAGCGTGGCACGATTTCGCGGTTGCGTTCCACGGCGACTTTGGCCGGTTCCAGCCCGATTTCGGTCACGAGATCGGCGATCGATGCGCCTGCACGGACCTGCCGTGGCTCTCCGTTCAACTGGATGGAAATCATGGGCGACCGTCCGTTCCTTTGCCTTTTGCTGCCGGTCCATATAGGGGAGGAACCCAGCGTCGCAACCGCACATCATCCGGAGCCTGCCCGCATGGCCGAAAAGCCTGTTATCTATGTCCTAAATGGTCCCAACCTCAACCTGCTCGGCACGCGCGAGCCGGAGATCTACGGCGCCGACACGCTGGACGATATTGCCGGGCAGCTGGAAGATCAGGCGCAGGCGCTGGGCCTTGCTGTGGACGTCCGTCAGTCCAATCATGAAGGCCATCTGGTCGACTGGCTGCACGAAGCGCAGGCGATGGGCGCAAAGGCGGTGCTGCTGAATGCAGGCGCCTTCACGCACACATCGATTGCTCTGTACGACGCCATCAAGGCGATCAAGACACCGGTGATCGAGGTTCATTTGTCTAACCCGCACACGCGGGAAAGCTTCCGCCACAAGAGTTATGTTGGGGAAGCGGCGAAGGGAACTGTCGCCGGTTTTGGGGCGTTGAGCTATGCGCTCGCGCTGGACGCCGCCGCCAAGCTCTGACAAAGGGCGGCACAATATCACATCCTTTGGGGGTCAAATGGCTGAGAGAACAGGTACGATGCAGGTAGATATCAAGTTGGTCCGGCAATTGGCGGAACTGCTCAATGAAACCGGGCTGACCGAAATCGAAGTCGAAGATGATGATCGCAAGATCCGCGTCGCGCGCACCTTGCAGGCAGCCTCCGTTGCCGTTGCTGCACCGGCGCCGGTTGCGGCCGCTGCCCCTGCGGCGGCACCTGTCGCGCCGACCGCGCCTGCCGATCATCCCGGCGCGCTCAAGTCGCCCATGGTGGGCACCGTTTATCTCGCTGCCTCGCCAGAGGCCGCGCCCTTCGCGTCTGTCGGCGATACCGTCAAGGAAGGCGACACCGTCGTTATCATCGAAGCGATGAAGGTCATGAACCCCATCACCGCCACTAAGGGCGGTAAGGTGACGCAGGTTCTGGTCGCCAACGGTCAGCCGGTCGAATATGACCAGCCGCTCGTCGTCATTGAATAACGGCGCGCACGCATGACAATCGAAAAGCTCCTGATCGCCAATCGCGGCGAGATCGCCCTGCGCATTCACCGCGCCGCACATGAAATGGGCATCAAGACGGTGGCGGTCCATTCGACCGCTGATGCCGATGCCATGCACGTGCGCCTGGCCGATGAAGCGATCTGCATCGGCCCGCCGTCGGCCAAGGACAGCTATCTCAACGTCCCCGCGATCATTTCGGCCGCTGAAATTTCGGGCGCTGATGCCATCCATCCGGGCTACGGATTTCTGTCTGAAAACGCGCGCTTTGCGGAGATTATCGAAGAGCATAAGCTGATTTTCGTCGGTCCGAAGCCGGAGCACATCCGCACGATGGGCGACAAGGTGATGGCCAAGAAGACGGCCGGCGCCCTTGGCCTGCCGCTCGTTCCCGGCTCTGACGGCGCCATTGACGATGTTGAAGAGGCCAAGCGCATTGCGCGTGAGGTCGGCTATCCCGTCATCATCAAGGCTGCGTCGGGCGGCGGTGGCCGCGGCATGAAGGTCGTTTCGAACGAGGAAGAGCTCGAAACCCAGATGCAGCAGGCCGGCACCGAGGCGAAAGCCGCCTTTGGGGACGCAACGGTCTATCTGGAAAAATATCTCGGCAATCCGCGCCACATCGAATTTCAGGTGTTCGGCGACGGCAATGGCAATGCCATCCACCTTGGGGAGCGGGACTGCTCGCTCCAGCGCCGTCACCAAAAGGTTCTTGAAGAAGCGCCCTCGCCTGTCATTACGGCAGAAGAGCGTGCGCGCATGGGTGGAATCGTCGCCAAAGCCATGGCCGATATGAGCTATCGCGGTGCGGGCACCATTGAGTTCCTTTGGGAAAATGGCGAATTCTACTTCATTGAAATGAACACGCGCATTCAGGTCGAACATCCGGTGACCGAAATGATCACCGGCTTTGATCTTGTGCGCGAGCAGATCCGCGTGGCCGAAGGCAAGCCGCTCTCCGTCAAACAGGAAGATCTGGAATTTCGTGGCCATTCCATCGAATGCCGGATCAACGCGGAAGACCCGCGCACCTTTGCGCCATCGCCGGGCACGATCAGGGCCTATCATCCGGCGGGCGGCATGCATGTCCGCGTCGATAGCGGGCTGTATGCGGGCTATAAGATTCCGCCTTATTATGACAGCATGATCGCCAAGCTGATTGTCTATGGACGGACACGCGAAAGCTGCATGATGCGCATGCGTCGTGCGCTTGAGGAAATGGTCGTTGACGGGGTGAAGACTAATATTCCGCTGCATCAGGATCTGTTGGCGCAGCCCGATGTCATCGATGGCAATTATTCGATCAAATGGCTCGAAGATTGGCTCGCGGCGGAAGAGGCCAAGGGCTGATGCGCATCTCCCGTCGGCATTTGCTGGCGGGAGGATTATTGCTGCCATGGGCGGCAGCGTCCATGGCACGACCGCCCAAGGGCCTCCTTGCCGATCTGGAACGCCGTTCGGGCGGTCGGCTGGGTTTTTGTCTGCTCGATACTGGCACAGGGCGCGTGATGGGCCATCGTCTGGATGCGCGCTTCGCGATGTGCTCGACATTCAAGCTGCCATTGGCGGCATGGGCGCTGCATTTATCGGATCAGGGCAAACTTCAACTCGATGAGGTTCTGCCGCTGACAGAGCAAGATCGCGTCTCACACGCGCCGGTCACCGGCCCGCTGATTGGCAAAGGCGGCATGACGATAGAGGCGCTTGTCGAGGCCGCCCAGAAAACCAGCGACAATGTGGCGGCCAATGTCGTCCTGCGGCGGCTTGGAGGGCCAGCGGCCTTTACGGGTTGGCTGCGGTCGATCGGGGATGCGACGACGCGGCTGGACCGATATGAGACTGAACTCAATCTGGTGCCGCCAGGCGACCATCGGGACACCACAACACCGCGGGCCTTTGCGCGGACTGTGGCAAAGCTGACGACGGGCAGCCTCCTTTCCCCTCCCTCACGCCAGAAGCTCGTGCGTTGGACGGTGGAGACGGGCACAGGTCTAAAACGGTTGCGCGCCGGTTTGCCGGACACATGGATCGCCGGTGATAAGACGGGAACCGCCTTTGCAGACGGCGTGGCGCCCAAGGTAAATGATGTTGCCATTGCCTGGCCGCCGGGGGCATCGCCCATCGTCCTCAGTTGCTTTTTTGAGGGTCCCAAAGAGGGACAAGAAACTTCGTCCGAAATGGAAAAAATTCATGCCGAGGCCGTCAAGATCGCCTTGGAATCATTTCAATATGGAACGAATCACCGAATCACGCGTTTCTGATCAAGCGTGAGTCACCAGCAAATCGTCCCCATGTCGGGTTCATACAAGGGGCGTTATATCTCGCTCCTTGCCGGGTTTGGCCAAACTAAAAGAAGGGCCCCATGCCGAAGCACGGAGCCCTTCGCAAATGGCTGAATATTAAGCCTTTTAGGGCTTAGCCGTTCTTCCAGCCGCCACCCATGACCCAGTCCCAAAAACCTCTTTTGGTAGGCGCGGGGTACACTGCTTTCTTCGTCTTCATAATCTTCCCCTTGTCACACACAGCCACCGGGGGAACCGGTGACAAGGAGGAGATTGGATTCAGCCAATATGGTTTACAAGAGTTTAATTATCTTAGGCGGCTTCAGGCCTCACCTGCCGGTCGACAAATTGGAAAAACTCCTCGCGCGGCATCGGGCGTGAAATGAAGAAGCCTTGGGCCTTGTCGCAGCCCATGGATTTAAGCAGATCGAGTGTTTCGAGCGTCTCGACGCCTTCGGCCACCACGCTATGCCCAAGCGAATGGGCGAGTTCTATGGTGGCGTTGACGAGCACACGGTCGCTGCGATTGTGATCCATCGCGGCCACAAAGCCCCGGTCAATCTTGAGCTCAGTCGCCTTGATCGTCTTGAGATATTCAAGCGTGCAATAGCCCGTCCCATAATCGTCAATGGATACCGTCACCCCAAGCGCGGTCAGCGCGTTGACTGTCGCGTACATGTCCGCCTCATTCTCGACAGCCGCGGACTCTGTGATCTCGATGGTCAGCATCGCTGCTTTTACGCGGTAGCGTCGCAGCGCTTCCTGCACTTTGCGGACAAAGTCCTTCCGGCTGAACATCTGGGCGGATAAATTGACGGCAACCCCCTGTCGGCCGTGCGTCGCTGCAACCATCGCCAACGCCTGATCCAAAACAAAATAGGTCAACTTATCGATGCGGCCATGCGCTTCCGCCACCGAGACAAATTCTTCTGGGGAGACGGAGCCTCGCTCTGGGTGTGTCCAGCGCACAAGCGCTTCGGCGCCCGTCACCAGCCCTGTCCGTAGCTCAATTTGTGGCTGATAGGCGACCCAGACTTCGCCGGTTTCGATGGCTGTATCAAGCCGACCGAGCAAAGACATATTCCACTCGGCCTCGTTGAGGCGGGCCGGATCATAATATTTCCAACGGTGGCCAGCGGCAGCTGCTTCGTCCGCCGCGACCAGTGCACTTGCATAGCGGGACCCGAGATCCGCTGACGTGCCCGACTCAATGCCAAAAGCAATGGAGACGTCGACTTGCCAGTTGCCGACTGCGACGGGCATTAGGAAGAAGCTGTGGATTGCTTCCAACTGGTCCGACAATTCGTCATGTGCGACGCCGTTGGCAACCCAGCAAAAAATCCCACCATCGCCATGATAAAGCGTCGACGCATTGCCCGCCTTTAGCCGCGCTGCGATCTGCGTTGCGAGAATATCCTCATTCTGGGCGAGGGCGGCAACAAGCTCGGCATAATTCTTGACACGGACGGCGACGACGGCGTCGCCGTTTGTGCCCTTACGCTCCTTTAGGGAAAGTAAGTTGGGCAACCCCGTCAGCGGGTTCACACGGGCATCGCCGCGTCGGTAGCTGCGCCAGGCCCGGATGATGAGAACGCAGGCACACAGCAGCAAGCCGGCAGCGGGGTCTAGATAGATGTTGCGGGTTTCAAGCAATACTGGGCCGAACAACAATGCGCCGCTCGCAATCACGCTAACAGAAGCGGCAACGCGTCGCCGGCCGAACCACAGGGCCAGCGAGCACAGGCCCGCAAATGCAAATCCCGGCGCCCAACCAAGATTGGTTTGGGCCCCAATGCGCATGGTTTCGGCTGCGATCACATGGATCAGGGCTGTCGGCAAAGGCTCACCGCCGGGCACATTTTCTGCAAACCGGCCGGTTGACACGAGTACCGTCTTGCCAGCGAGGGCGGCCCCCGCCGATCCGTCCATCACCTGCAATGCGCTGATTTGGGGGATCGAGCGCGGGTTAATGGAATAGTCGATGATGATGTCCGACCGGTTGTGCATCTTTTGGGCACCGGCCATTGCTGCCGCGAGGCTTGGAAACTCCTCGCCTTCAGTCTTCATGCTGTACGACGCTTGCCAAGCATGGCCAAAGCCGTTGAAGTAGAGTGGGATCCCCACTGTGGAAGCGACTTTTTCGAAGATCATCGCCGGTTTCTGGAAGCTGCGCTCATGCGTCACAGGATCTTTATCGAAATTGGCACCGATCAAGGGTTTCATCGGCAGACGAGCAAAGGCCTTGGCCAGAGTGGTATCCATTTCCGCAGAGCCTGTCGGAACGAAGACGTGCTCAAAGGCCAATTGTTTGGCGCCCGCAGCATCTATGCGTTCAACAAGATCGGCCACCTTGTTGCGGGGCCAGGGCCATTCGCCATGCGCGGCGACAGTTGGACTGTCGATGGTGACGACAACGATGTCCCCGCTGGCGTCATGGGCCCGCGCATGATTGCGCATCACCCGCATCACATCATCCAGCGGCGACGATATCTCGAGCGTGCCAATAACCAGACATGCGACAAACGCCCATAAAAGCGGGCGGTTCCGCTTTCCGGTCAGGGTCGTCCAAAACTGTTTAACGAGGTGGAGCAATTGGGCCTCGGGTCATTTTGTTTGGACCAGATAAACCCAAAATGGTTAATTTCCTGTTGTCGCTTTTTCATCGATTACCGAGGCTAATCAATCCGTTTTGGGTCATTTTGGCGGTAAACCGAATGATCGGCAGCTGCCGCCTTGTGAATGTTCCTGCCGCAAATGTCTGGCCTTGCCAGACCTAGTGGGTTTCGTGCATTTATAGGGCTGCAGCGGCCGCACGTCGCCAAGGGTAAATTGAAGATGATTTTTGTCCGGAATGCGTTCGTCTTGGTCCCCGCTCTTCTTATGACAGGGACGGCCGCTTTTGCGCAGCAGGCGCCGAAGAATATACTTCCGCCTTCGGTGACTCAGACGACGCCGGCTCCGGTGCCGTCGCCGCTGCCGGCGCCAGTTTTGCCGTCTCCCGAAGCGGCAGCACCCGCAGAGGTTGCCGCGCCTGCTCCGACTTGGTCCTTTGCAGACGCAGGCAAGCTTCTGGGCATTGTTCGTGCCGTCGCAAAGCGCGGGCTTATTGTTGCGGACTATGAACCCGATGCGCTTCAAGCGGCGATCGCTGGCGGTGAAGGTGTGGCGCTGAACGACGCCGCGACGCGTGTTTTCAAGCGGCTCGCAACAGATTTGCGCGACGGCCGGACGCCGCGCGCAGCCCGCGTGCAATGGTTGATCGTTGATAGTGATG
>JBBATS010000050.1:0-14907 GCA_040398625.1 Chakrabartia sp.
ATGTGTTAGGCATGCCGCCAGCGTTCGTTCTGAGCCAGGATCAAACTCTCAAGTTTGATGTCCGATCCAAAGTCAGGAGGAATAGTCCCAACGATGAACCGCTCATTTTCAAGGAGCCGTTCCTGCACAATATCATATTTACGTATGGATACGTGTATAGGACATGCTTGACCCCAGGCCGAAACCTGAAGCCATGGAACGACTAATTTGGTTACCCGAGTTGCTGACACCTTGAAGCTGCCAGACCCGGGGCCGCCGCCCACATGTCCCTTCATCTAAACCGACAATGAGAAAGAGCACAAAAGGCCCGACAACAAATCCCTCCCCACTTGAGCGGGGGGTACCCGTTGTCCAGTCTGTTGCGGAAGCGGCGAAGGCCCGAAGTGCTCATCGCCGCGACAAGAGCTCCTCTACGGGCGACTCATTTTCTCGTCAACACCCTTCCGCAACTTTATTTCAATTTTTTTGCACGGCACCGCAAACCCATGTTCACCTTTGGCTGGTACGCGCGGCTTATGGAACTTGGAACGCCCACCACCTCTTCTGGCATGTCTGGCCGCGTGCGGAGCGCAGTATTCTGGCGCTCTGGCAGCCAGATCGTCGCGCAGCTCGTGATGTGGGTATCGACAATCATGGTGGTCCGGTTGCTGGCCCCCGCAGACTATGGCCTTTTCGCCATGACGCAGGTTGTCATGGTCCTTTTCAATTTTCTGAACGGTTACAGCTTCGCGTCCTCCCTGATTCAGGCCGAGTCGATCAATGAGAGGCGAATCAAACAGGCATTCGGGCTGCTGATTCTCTTGAACGGGGCGCTAGCTGTGGCTCAGTATCTCGCTGCGCCCATTGCGGCTGCCTATTTCCGGCAACCTATCATTGCCGACATGCTGCGGCTTCAGTGCCTACTCTATATAGCAACGCCCTTCATCGCGGTGCCGTCCGCGGTGCTGGCGCGCGGCCTAGATTTCCGCAAGCAGGCTGCCGCAAACATGGCAGGTGCTCTCGCCGGGGCCGTGACCTCGCTTGCATGTGCGCTCAGTGGCTTTGGGGTGTGGACCCTCGTCTGGGCCCCCATTTCGTTGTTCACCGTTCGCGCAGCTTGCCTCATGGTGGCCGCCCGGTTCCTCATTTGGCCAAGCTTTGACTTCCGCGATTCAGGATCGCTGCTCGGATTCGGGGGTGTGCTTTTGCTTTGCCAGTTCTTCTGGATCATCCAGAGCCAAGCCGACATCTTCCTGGCAGGCCGCTCCTTCGCGCCGCACGACCTAGGGCTTTATGCAGAAGCTCTATTCCTGACCCAGATCTTCACGGCGAAGTTCATCCCGCCCATTAATGAGGTCGCCTTTCCCGCTTATGCGGAACTCAAGAAAAAGGGCGGCCGCATTGGAGATGCCTTCCTCACATCCGCCCGACTCACCATGTTTGTTGCTTTGCCGCTTTATTTCGGGATGGCAGCCGTCGCTTATCCTTTGGTGGAAACATTGTTCGGCGGGAAATGGGCGGGCATGGCTCCCTTGGTTCAGGGCCTTGCATTGGCAATGCCGTTCTTCGCCCTCCAGATCATCCACTCCCCAAGCACAAATGCGCTTGGAAAGGCCTCGGTCTACTTAAAGACGAGCATTGCCGGCGCGATCATCATGCCAGCCTGCTTCCTCATCGGTATCAATTTTGGCGTGGACGGCCTGATCGCGGCTTGGTGGATTTCAGCGCCAGCTCTTCTTTTCGTCACGATGATTGTCACCCTGCCGCAGATTGGGCTGACAATCGCAGACGTCTTGCGCACTATCTGGCCTGCGTCCCTTGCCGCGGCCATCATGGGCGGCATCGTCGCATTCCTGGAACATGAAGTGACGACGTTACCCGCGCCCGCAGAGCTCGCGCTGCTCGTCCTAACAGGAGCGGCGATCTATCTTGGACTGCTATGGCGCTATGCGCGGCCGATGATGGAACAGCTCTATGAGCTTCTGACGCAAAAGCAGCTGCCCGGCACAGCGGGTTAAGCGGACTGAATATAGCTCCGCATCGCCTCAGCTTCCGACTCGATCTTTTCGATTCGATATTTGACGAGATCCCCGATCGAGATGAAACCGACCAAGCCGTCTGAGTCGACAACAGGGAGGTGGCGGATCCGCCGGCGACTCATGAGAGACAAAGCACCAAGTACCGCACAGTCCGAGTCGACTGTCATGGCTGGCGTCGTCATGACTTCACTTACGGGACGTTCAAGGGCGGCTGCGCCCTCCTTCGCCAGGCCATAAACAACGTCGCGCTCCGAGAATATCCCCAGAACTGCGCCGCCGTTGATGACTGGCAAGGCACCGATGCGATGTTTGGCGAGCATCGCGACAGCCTCAGCAACCGAAGCCTCACTTGTGATGGAAAGAACGTTCGCGCCTTTGGTTTGCAGAATTGCCTTCACACTCATGTCAGGCCTTCCTCTCTCTCGTGATCGAATCTCGCGTCGATCTGGCTTGATGCTCCCACGATTCGGGCGCAAAGGGAAGCCATGGACGCGCCACGCTCAGCTTTGGATGATCCCGAATATGCCGCCTTCGCATGGCGCCGCTACAAGCGGCTGATGCTTTGGATGGCGTTGGCCTCTCTAACAGCGACCATTGGCTGCCTCTATTTGCTCAGCACCCTGGTCGGTGACATCTCAATCCACATGATTATCGCGACCTCAGGGGGTGTGTTTGCATCTGTGATGCTGGCGTCTGCCCTGATGGGGCTCGTCTTTCTGTCGGCTGGATCGGGACATGACGAGACAGTCAAGGAATTTGACGCGCTGAACGACCCAGAATGAGCGAAGAGCTGTTGTCGCCGGTCTTAAGGGTTTTGCCCGAACCAGCTGACATCAACTCCAACGGTCATATCTTTGGAGGCTGGGTTCTGGCGATGATGGATCGCGCGGGCGGCATCGCTGCCGGGCGTGTCGCCGGAGGACGCTGTGCCACAGTCGCTATTGAAGCGATGGAGTTCATCGCCCCCATCCTGCTTGGCGATCTCATTTCCATCTACGCGAGCGTTGAACGCAGAGGCCGTACATCTGTCGCCATACGGCTCGATGTTCTTGCTGAACGGAAACGTGGCGAGGAACATGTGAAGGTCACAACAGGCGTGTTCACCTTTGTGGCGCTGGACGATGATTTCCGGCCGAGGCCCCTGCCCGCCGCTTAAGCAAGCGGTTCAGGCATAACTTGGTAGCCATGCTGCCAAGTTCAAATTACTCGGCAGCTTCCGTTTCCGCATCCGAGACCGCAGCACGGCGCGGACGACCGCGACGGCGGGGGGCGGGCTCTGCATCGAGATCAATTGCCGGATCCGTCGACACACCAAGGGCTGGCGGAAGGATGGCGACATCAATCGTAGACGATTCTTCTGATCCTTCGCGCGGCGCATCGGCGGCAGAAGCATTGTCGCGGCGCGGACGGAATTCGCGTTTTTCCCGAGGCTCACGTGGCTCACGAGGCTCGCGTGGCTCACGAGGCGGGCGACGATCACTCTGCGCAGGCGCAGGCGAAGGCTCATCATGACCTTCATTCCCATAGGCCCCAGACTCGCCGTCAGACATGTCGAAGTTCTCGCCGTCTTCGCCGTCTTCATTCTGCCAGTCATCACGGCGGGGCTGACGCGTGTCTTCCGAGCGTGTCCGGCTTTCGGCCACGATCCGGAAATAGTGATCCGCGAATTGGAGATAATATTCCGTCAGAACACGGTCGCCCTGAAGCTGTGCCTCGCGCGCCAGATTCTTGTATTTCTCAAGCATCTGCGGCGCATTGCCGCGCGCCCGGTTATCGATACGGCTGCCATTATCCTGGCGGCCACCACCGTTGTTGCCCGGCGAACCACGACCGCGTCCGCGACGACGGCCCTGCTGACGATTATTAAGCAAGTGATCTGATCCTTAAACTCAAGGGATTCGTTCCAAACTCTCCGACGTAGCGGAAAACCTCAATGGTGGAGTGCTCCTGTAGCGCTCCAACAGCCAAGCATGCATTACACAGCCCGGTTCTCGGTGAGATCAGCGGCGCGGTTCCAAGCTTCCCTGCAAACGGCGCTTCGCCTTTCGACGTCTGCCGTAGCATAGAATACGTCAATTCCAAGCGAAATTATAGTGATTTGGACATGAGCAGACAGCGATCCCGTCCGCCAAGGTCGGGTCGAACGTCGACCGCCAATCCAGCATCGCGAAACAAGGTTCCCGCACTTTGCGCCTGATCAAAGCCAATTTCCACAGCAGCACAGCCGGTTGGAGAGAGGAGGCGCGCAATCTGGGGCGCGAGAACGCGATAGTCACCCAGCCCATCGCTCCCCGCAAACAGTGCCTCGCGCGGCTCGAAGTGCACGACCGTGGCCGGAAGCTCGGCATCGGTTGAAATATAGGGTGGGTTACAAAGGATCAGATCGAAGGGGCCATCAACGCCCTGCCCCCAATTGCCAGCAGAGAACCGCGCCCGCGCCTGAAGGCCGCAGCGGGCAGCATTTTCAGCGGCAACCGCAAGCGCCGTGGGCGATTGATCAACACCCGTTCCGTCTGCCTCCCGAAACTCAGACAATGCGGCAAGAAGCAACGCGCCTGATCCGGTGCCGAGGTCAAGAATGGTCGCAGGCGCGCGCGTCCCGAACCATTTCAGCGCCACCTCAATCAGCGTCTCGCTGTCAGGCCGGGGAATGAGCACGCCGGAAACGACCTTAAGGTCTAGCGTCCAAAATTCGCGGTGACCCAGAATATAGGCGACCGGCTCACTCGTCATTCGGCGTTCAACTAGGGCCGCGAAGCCCGCAGGCACCTCTGCATCCAGATGCGAGAGGAGCAGAGTATTGCGATCAATATCGAGGAGGTGTGCCGCAAAAAGTTCAGCATCTAACCGCGGTGTATCGCTCACCTCAGCAAGTCGGGTTGCCCCCGACGTCAGCGCCTCACGCAGTCTCATCCAACCCTGCCAAACGTTCCGCCTGATCCGCTGACATGAGCGCGTTGATTAGTTCTTCCATCTGCCCCATCAGAATTTCAGGCAGCCGATGCAACGTAACGTTGATGCGGTGGTCGGTCACGCGCCCTTGCGGGAAGTTATAGGTTCGGATGCGTTCCGAACGGTCACCGGAGCCGACCATGGATTTGCGCGCGCCGGAGCGCTCAGCATGGAGCAACTCCCGCTCCCGCTCATAAAGCCGCGTGCGCAGTACCTGCATCGCTTTGGCGCGATTCTTATGCTGCGATCTTTCATCCTGCTGGATGACGACAAGCCCGGTTGGGATATGCGTGATGCGAATGGCGCTGTCCGTCGTGTTGACGCCCTGCCCGCCTGGCCCTGATGAGCGATAGATGTCGACGCGCAGATCTTTTTCTTCGATCTGGACGTCCACTTCTTCCGCCTCGGGCAGAACCGCAACGGTCGCCGCCGACGTATGGATGCGCCCACCGCTCTCAGTCGCAGGCACGCGTTGGACGCGGTGCACGCCGGATTCAAACTTCAGTTTCGCGAACACACCATTGCCGACAATCGACGCGACGACTTCTTTAAAGCCGCCGACGTCGGATTCACTGGCGGAGATGATCTCAACCTTCCAGCCCTGCATTTCAGCATAGCGCTGGTACATGCGGAACAGGTCACCTGCGAACAAAGCGGCTTCATCCCCCCCCGTGCCGGCGCGGACTTCCAGCATGGCAGAGCGGTCGTCCGCAGCGTCTTTCGGCAGAAGGCGCAGCGCCATATCGCGCTCAGCCTCTGGCAGCTGCTCGCGCACGGTGACCAATTCTTCCTCGGCCATTTCACGCATGTCCGGATCATCGAGCATGGCTTGCAGATCGACGAGATCGGTGCGCAGACGCTGCAGTTTGGACGCGACCTCCGCGACCGGCTCAACCTCGGCATACTCCTTCGACAACGCGACAAAGCGATCCGGCGCGAGTTCGCCCGATGCGAGTTGGTTCTGAAGTTCATCGCGGCGCGCCAATATGGCGCCCAAACGGTCAGCAGAAATGGCTGTCATTTGGAAACCGCGCGCACAATGTCAGCAAGCGCGACGGCGTGTTGTTCACCCGTCACAAGGTTTTTGAGCGCCGCCTCCCCGCGTGCCAACTCATCATCGCCGAGGATGACGGCATATCGGGCAGACCAGTCGTTCGCCTTTTGCATACGGCGTTTCATATTGCCCTTATAGGTCATGTCAGTCGAAATGCCGGCACGACGGAGATCCGCCACAATGCCTGTTGCGGCCAGTGCTGCCGCATCGCCCATCGGAACAACAGCGACGGTAATGCTGTTCTCGGGAGCGGTATCCAACAGCATGGCGAGCCGTTCGATCCCGGCCGCCCAGCCAACCGCAGCGGTCGGCGGTCCACCCAGACTCTCCATCAAACCATCATAACGCCCGCCACCTAAAACAGTGCCTTGGGCACCGAGCCGGTCCGTCACGAATTCAAAGGCGGTGTGACGGTAATAATCAAGCCCGCGCACCAACCGGCTGTCGCGCACCCAGGCAACCTTGGCTGCCTGAAGGCCTTCGGTCACGCTCCCAAAAAAGTCCCGTGCCTCATCAGTAATGTACGTGTCGATATCGGGCGCCGCATCCGCAATCGGGCGGTCGCGCGGGTCTTTGGAATCGAGAATGCGCAGCGGATTCTTTGCCAGCCGTTCCCTGCTGTCGTCTGAGAGATCAGCCTGATGATCCGAGAAATACTCAATCAGCGCCGCACGCCATGCCGCGCGCGTTCCAACATCGCCCAGCGTGTTAAGGCGCAGAGTGACGCCGTCGGAAATGCCGAGTTCTCGCAACAGTTGGTCGGCAAATACGAGCAATTCGACATCCGCCGCCGGCTCAGACGCACCGATGATTTCCGCATCAATCTGATGAAACTGGCGATACCGCCCCTTTTGCGGCCGCTCATAGCGGAAGAGCGGACCATGTGTGCCAACCTTGAGCGGTGCATGCTGCTGCCACCCTTCGGTCAGGAAGGCACGGCAGATACCTGCTGTAAACTCCGGCCGCAGCGTGATCGACTCTCCGCCGCGGTCTTCAAAGCTATACATTTCCTTGGAAACGACATCAGTCGTCTCGCCAAGCGAACGGGCGAATACGGCGGTTGGCTCGATCACGGGGACTTCAATACGGTGAAAGCCATAAAGCCTGCGCACCCGCTCAAATGTCGCGACGACATGGGCAAACCTGTCCGCCGTTTCTCCAAGCATATCTTGCGTGCCCCTGACGGGCCGAGGAGTTTCAATCTTCGCCATGCGCTGCGCCCTATAGCTACTGGACCGTCTGCGCAAATCCCTGCATGACTTCAAAAAGCAAAATTAGAGGAATTGATGAACCTGCGTCTCGCCGTGCTGCCCTTGTCGATGATGTCGACACTCGCCTTTGCCCAACCCATCCCGCCTGCGAAAGACAGTGCCTTCCCTGGCACGATGACCTTGCAGGTCGATGCAACAGACACCGATCGCGCCATTTTCGATGTGCGCCAGACGATTCCTGTCCCGTCTTCCGGCCCTATGGTCCTGCTCTTTCCAGAGTGGATCCCCGGCAGCCATGCCGCCCGCGGTGAAATTGAAAAGCTCGCAGGGCTCGTCATTAAAGCAAATGGCAAGACGATCGACTGGCGCCGCGATGCGACCAACGTCTACGCCTTTCACCTGACTGTCCCATCTGGCGTCCGTCAGTTGGATGTCAGTTTCAAATTCCTCTCCGCGACCGAACGTGATCAGGGCCGCGTGGTTGTGACCCCGGACATGATGAACCTACAGTGGCAGTCCGTCTCTCTCTATCCGGCGGGATGGTTCACGCGCCGCATTCCGGTTTCCGCGAGTGTGACTTGGCCTACCGGATGGAAGTCGGCAACCGCGCTGCGGCCCGCTTCAACATCCGGCAACACAGTCCGCTATCAAACGGTCGACTATGAAACGCTGGTGGACTCCCCCACTTTTGCCGGACGGCATTTCTCTGCTGTCGATCTTGGGCATAAGGTCACACTGAACGTAGTGGCCGATGATGCGAAATATCTGGCCCCGACACCTGCGCAGATCGAGATCCACCGAAAACTCGTCGATCAGGCGGTCAAACTCTTCGGCATGGTGCCCTATGATCATTATGATTTTCTCCTCGCGCTGACGGACCAGTTGGGCAGCATTGGCCGAGAACACCACAGATCATCGGAGAACGCCGTCAATCCAGAATATTTTACCGATTGGAACAGCGGACCCGGCCGTCGCAACCTTCTCCCCCATGAATTCAGCCATACGTGGATTGGCAAGTATCGCCGCCCCGCCGGCCAGATGGTACCCGATTTCAGCACACCGCTCGTGAACGATCTCTTGTGGGTTTACGAAGGGCAGGATCAATTCTGGGGCTACGTCCTTGGCGCCCGTTCCGGCCTATTTTCCAAGCAAGAAACGCTGGATGCATTCGCCTCAATCGCCGCCAACCAAGATAGTCGCCGCGCGCGCGACTGGCGCGATGTGGAAGATACGACACGCGATCCCGTCATTACGGACAGGCGCCCCAAAGGCTGGGTCAGCTATCAGCGCAGCGAAGACTATTATAATGAAGGCCTGCTAATCTGGCTTGATGTTGATGCGACACTGCGCGCTAAAACCGGCGGGGCCAAAGGCATGCAGGATTTTGTCCGGCAGTTCGTGGCTGGTCCGGACGGCAAATGGGATGCAAGGTCCTTCAACTTCAATGATGTTGTTGCGATCCTAAACGGGCTCTCCCCTTATGACTGGGCCGGCTTCTTCAAAGAACGGATCAACGGCAAGTCCGGCAATGCGCCGCTCAACGGTCTCACACTTGGCGGTTATCGCCTTGTCTATGCATCTGAGCCGACCAGTTTCTTCCGTGATCAGGAGAAGCGGAGTGGAGAGACGAATTTCAACTACTCGCTCGGGATGTCGGTTGGTAAAAATGGCCATGTTTCGAGCGTGATTTGGGATGGTCCAGCCTTTAAGCAGGGGCTCACCACCGCTGCCGAACTGCTCGCGGTCAACGGTCGCGCCTATTCTGACGAAGCCTTGCGCGATGCCATTGTGGCCGCTGAAGGGGGAAAGGACCCAATCAAGCTCATTGTCCGCTCCGGACGTCTGGTCCGGGAAGTCGCTATCCAATGGAATGGTGGGCTGCGTTATCCCCGGTTGGAGAAGATCGGCGTTGGCGAGACAAGCTTAGACAGATTGTTGATGCCGCTGCCGTAAGGGAAGGTCTCAACCGCATCCATCATTTCGGTCTCTATGAACCGTGCGGATTTCCAGCCAAACTGGCTATGCTGCAACGCACAACGCGGCTAAAGGGCGTTCATTATGAGAATCGACCTGATCCCCGCGGGGGACAATCCGCCCGAAACACTCAACGTCTTGATCGAAGTTCCCATCGGGGGCGAGCCGGTCAAATATGAATTCGACAAGGCGAGCGGTGCTCTCTTTGTGGACCGCATCCTGCACACCCCAATGCGCTATCCTGCGAACTATGGCTTCGTGCCACACACGCTGGGCGAAGACGGTGATCCGCTGGATGCGCTTGTCATTGCGCGTTCGCCGATCATTGCCGGTGCTGTGATCAAGGTCCGTCCCGTAGGTGTCCTCTTGATGGAAGACGACAAGGGCGGTGACGAAAAGCTCATTACCGTGCCGCTGGATACGACCTTCCCTTATTACAGCGAAGTGGCCGGGCATGAGGATCTGCCACCAATTGTGACGCAGCAGATTGAGCACTTCTTTACGCACTATAAGGATCTGGAGCCCGGCAAATGGGCGAAGATCAAAGGTTGGGGCGACGCCGATGAAGCGAAACGTATCATCGTGGAGTGCATCGAGCGCGCAAAAGCCAAAGGCATCTGAGGCCAACGCCGGGAAGGTGGCTAAGCCCCCTCCCGCTCCCATTTTTCAGACGGCTGTTGTTTCGACGTGAACCGGATGCTGCCGGGCAGAAATCAAACAACCAGCCACAATCAATCCCGTGCCGATAAGGGTTTCGAGTGTTAGCGGCTCGCTAAAGAAGACCCATCCGATGATCGCCGCCCAGATGAATGCGGTATATTCTACCGGCACGAGTAGCTGCGCCTCTGCGCGCCCGTATGACCAAGACAAGAGCAACATGGACACAAAAGTGAGCGCTGCCGCGAAAAATATGGGCAACGCCTGTTCGCTTCCCGGCAGCACCGCCAACCAGGGAGATGCAAGTGCCATTGCCGCAAGAGCGAACAAATTAACGAAGAAGGCGACTTCCACCGGTGTGGCAACCTGCGCCTGCTGGCGCTGCAGAATAAGATTATAGGCGTAGAGGACTGCAGACAGAAGGATGGCGGCAACGCCCATAAGCGCTTCGCTGTCATGCTGGCCGCCAATGCGTCCTGACAGGATGACGCCTACCCCCGCCAACCCCAGAAGCGAGGCGATGATAGAGTGGCGACTGATCCGTTCTTTGAGAATGATCGAGGCGAGGAAGAGTGTGATGATCGGCGCGATAAAGCTCAGCGCGATCCCCTCGGCCAGTGGCACGCGGGCGATCCCCCAGAAAAAGGCGAAGGCCAGCGCGCCCCCGACAATGCCGCGGATGACGTGCAAACGCATGGCCGCCGGGCTTGGCCAGCGCGATCGGGTCAACAGAAACGCACTGCCGCCGATCAGGAAGCCTGCGCCCTGACGCCATAGCATCGCATTATAGGCACCAATTGCGAGGACGAGCCCCTTCATGACGCCGTCCATGACCGAAAACAGCGCAATGCCAACGCATGCGACCGCAAACGGAATAAGTACAGATTGTGTGCCCCTGCTCACGCGCCGCACTTATTTCAAAGTGGCCATGCCGCCGCCATCGATATTGATCTTCTGGCCCGACGCATAAGCATTTGCGGGCGAGACCAGCCAAACGACAGCCGCGGCAACATCTTCGGGAACCGAGACGCGGCCGAAGGGGAAACTCTTGTCCAACTCATGAATGTCGGAAACGCCGGCGACGGCCTTGGCGAGCTTTTGGCCCATGTCCGATACTGTCAGACTTGGGGCAACTATGTTCACGCGGATGCCGTTCTTCTGTTCTTCCTTGGCAAGCGTGAGCGCCAGGGCCTCACAAGCTGCCTTGCCCATGTTGTAGGGCGCCCCATTGGCCGCATGGTTGAGCGTTGCGACGCTGGAAATCATGACAATATCCGCGCGCGCATTCTTCCGGAGAAGAGGAATGGCAAACTTCGACATGAAATGCGGTGCAAAAGCATGAACGCGCATGACGCGCTCCATCTCGGCCGGATCGGTATCGGCGACGGTCTGACCGCGGCTGGCGATGCCTGCGTTGTTGACCAGGATCGAAAGCCCACCAAAATCATGAGCTACCATCTCGACCATCGCCTCACAGGCCGCGAAGTCGTCCACGGAGGCGCTATAAGCTTTCGCACGCCGGCCCATCGCCTTAATCTCGGCAACGACAACTTCAGCTTCTTCGGCTTGGTTGCGATAATTGACCGCGACGTCCGCACCTTCGCGGGCCAATGCCAAGGCAATCCCCCGGCCGATGCCGCGCGACCCGCCCGTGACCAATGCCACGCGGCCTTCCAACTGCCCTGCGCTCAAAAGAAATCTCCCCCTCCAATGCCTTGGAGGGGGAGATGAACGTTAGCAACGATTTCGGCAAGTGCCGGAAGTGTCAGGCAGCCAGCTTACGCAGCACATATTGGAGAATACCGCCATTCATGAAGTACTCGACTTCATTCGCGGTATCGATGCGGCACAGCGCAGTGAAGCTGAACGTCGAACCATCCTTGCGGGTGACCTCAACCTCAACGTCCTGACGCGGCTTGAGATCAGCCACGCCCTTGATCGTATAGGTATCGTCGCCCGTCAGGCCGAGCGACGTGCGGCTGTCACCATCCTTGAACTGCAACGGGAGGACGCCCATGCCGACGAGATTTGAACGGTGGATACGCTCAAAGCTCTCAACAATCACAGCCCGCACGCCGAGGAGGTTGGTACCCTTGGCCGCCCAATCGCGGCTGGAGCCGGTGCCATATTCCTTGCCGGCAATGACAACCGTCGGGGTGCCATCGGCCTTGTGCTTCATGGCGACGTCGTAGACCGCGCCAACATCCTGGCCATAGCGAGAAAAACCACCTTCAACGCCCGGGACCATTTCGTTCTTGATTCGAATATTCGCGAATGTGCCACGCATCATGACGTCGTGGTGGCCGCGGCGGGCGCCGTAGGAGTTGAAGTCCGCCTTGGCGACTTGATGCTCCATAAGCCACTGACCTGCGGGCGAATCCGCCTTGATCGAGCCCGCGGGCGAGATGTGGTCGGTGGTGATCGAATCGCCGAGGATCAACAGCGGCTTGGCTTCGATGATGTCCGCGACCGGGGCCGGCGTCATCGTCATCCCTTCAAAGTAGGGCGGGTTGGCGACATAGGTCGATCCGGCGCGCCACTGATAGGTTTCCGAGCCCGTGACGTTGATCGCCTGCCAATGCGCATCGCCCTTATAGACGTCGGCATAGCGGGCCTGGAACATGGCGCGGTCCATGCAACCGGCCATGGTCGAATAGACTTCGTCATTGGTCGGCCAGATGTCCTTCAAATAGACGTCCACGCCATCCTTGCTGACACCCACCGGCGTCGAGACGAAGTCCTCAATCACCGTGCCCTTGAGCGCGTAAGCGACAACGAGCGGCGGCGAGGCGAGGAAGTTCGCGCGCACGTCGGGTGAGACGCGGCCTTCAAAGTTACGGTTGCCGGAGATGACAGCGGCCGCGACCAGCCCGTTCTCGTTGATCGCCTTTGACAGCGGCTCTGCCAGCGGGCCGGAGTTGCCGATGCAGGTCGTGCAGCCATAGCCGACAAGGTTGAAGCCAACCGCGTCGAGATGCGACTGAAGGCCAGCCCGCTCCAGATAATCCGTGACAACCTGTGATCCCGGCGCAAGCGAGGTCTTGACCCAAGGCTTCGGCTTCAGACCAAGCTCATTCGCCTTTTTGGCGACGAGGCCAGCGGCCACAAGCACACCCGGGTTCGACGTGTTGGTGCAGCTTGTGATGGCCGCGATCACAACGTCACCGTCGCCAAGGTCAAAGTCCTTGCCCGAAACCGGAACGCGCGTCGGCGCCTTCTTATAGGTGTTGGCCATGTCGGCGTTGAACACATCGTCCACTTCGGGAAGCGAGACGCGGTCCTGCGGGCGCTTTGGACCCGCGAGCGACGGCACAACCGTCGACAGGTCCAGTTCCAGCGTCGAGGAGAAGATCGGCTCCACCGATGGGTCGATCCAGAAGCCCTGTTCCTTGGCATAGGCTTCAACAAGCGCGATCTGCGCTTCTTCACGGCCCGTGAGGCGCATATAATCGAGCGTCTTGTCATCAATGCCGAAGAAGCCGCACGTCGCGCCATATTCCGGCGCCATATTGGCAAGCGTCGCACGGTCGGCGAGCGTCAGCGCGGCGAGGCCGGGGCCGAAATATTCTACAAAGCGGCCAACAACGCCGTGCTTACGCAGCAAATTGGTGCAGGTCAGCACGAGGTCGGTCGCGGTCACGCCTTCCATCAGCGCGCCGGTAAACTTAAAGCCGACGACTTCGGGGATGAGCATGGAGACCGGCTGGCCGAGCATCGCGGCTTCGGCTTCAATGCCGCCCACGCCCCAGCCGAGCACGCCGAGACCGTTGATCATCGTCGTGTGGCTGTCTGTACCAACACAGGTGTCAGGATAGGCGACGGTCGCGCCGCTTTCATCCACGCTCGTCCACACCGCCTGCGCGATGTTTTCAAGGTTCACCTGATGGCAGATGCCCGTGCCCGGCGGCACCGCGTAGAAATTGTTGAGCGACTTGGAACCCCATTTCAGGAAGTCATAGCGCTCCATATTGCGCGCATATTCGATTTCGACATTCTGTTCCGCCGCCTTGGGGTGGCCGAATTCGTCGACCATGACCGAGTGGTCGATGACGAGGTTGACCGGCACCAGCGGATTGATCTTCGACGTGTCACCGCCGAGCTTCGCAATCGCATCACGCATCGCGGCCAGATCGACCACGCACGGCACGCCTGTGAAATCCTGCAACAGCACGCGCGCGGGGCGATACTGAATTTCGTTGTTCGATTCCGTGGGGTTCTTCTGCCAGTCCACAATCGCCTGAACGTCGCTGGTGGCAACGGTGAAGCCGCCATCTTCAAAACGCAGCAGATTTTCGAGCAGCACCTTCATGGAGAAAGGCAGGCGCGAAACATCACCCAGCTTGGCCGACGCCTTTTTCAGCGAATAATAAGCATAGGCCTTGCCCCCAACCGTCAGTGTATCGCGGGTGCCAAGCGTGTCTTTGCCGGTCATGGTCATGATGTGCGCGTCCTCATTCTTCGCCATTGTGCGCCCCGCCGGTGGGGAGGACGGTGCCGAACATTGCGGCCCGTTTATCCGGCGAAAAGCAGGTTGAATTTCAGGCAAAGCCGTTGCGACGGACGGGGGGGAGAGTCAAGGGGTGGGGGGTGTTCCGGCCGCAACACAACTTCACATTGGGCTCCCCCTCACCCTGCCCTCTCCCTCCAGGGGAGAGGGTGAGTTTGGCACGATCCCCCTATGCGGCACACACTGCCCCCTCTCCCCTGGAGGGAGAGGGTTGGGGTGAGGGGGATTGGTTCACGCGGATGTGCGGGGCCGCTGAGGGCAAACCCTCCCCCTTTCCCAATGTGTCACCCCTTCCCCACCCGCGTCGCCCCGTGCTTGACACGGGGCTTGGCTGTGCGCCGAACGGAGCGAAGAAAAGCCTGACCCCGTGTCAAGCACGGGGCGACGCGTGGGGAACGCGACTATGTCCACCCTTCATATCATTGATATTTGACGGTTTTTTACAACAAAACTTAGCATTTATTTCAAAAGACTGGGCCGGTTTGGCCTGAATATTGCTTCAAAAGAGGCCAGAGAGGTCCTCAACAAGGCATA
>JBBATS010000050.1:14917-19701 GCA_040398625.1 Chakrabartia sp.
CCCCCCCCCCCCCCCCCCGGAAAAGGAGCCAGACTGGCCTCGCTTTGTGTTCCAGCGGCACGGGCCGCCGCTTAGGCATTCCGTAGGGGCAAATGAGTGTCAGCAACGAAAGATCATCTGCGCGCGAAAGCGGCGGCGGCAGGCGCAATCCATCCGGCGCCCTCGGTCGTGCCGCAGGTGCGTGGGACGTTGACGAACGCCGACCTGAAACCCGAAGCTCGCGCCGAACGTGATGAACTTCACAGCGTGCTCAACACATTGGATGCGGGTTTTTGGGATTGGGACATTCCCACATCGCGGATCTGGTATTCCGACTACATCCTGACGCTGGCCGGTTACGATCCCAAAGATGTGACCTCGGCGGAAGCCTTCTTCAAAAGCGGCGTCCACCCCGATGAGGCGCCAGCCCTTGCCCGCACCGTTCAGGCCGTGGTCGACGGGAAGATCGAAGGATTTCGCGGCGAATTCCGCTATCGCCACAAGGGCGGGCATTGGCTGTGGTTTGAAAGCTCGGGCCAGGCCGTCATCCGATCTGAGACCGGCGTAGCCCTGCGCATCTTCGGGCAGGTGACCTGTATTGATGATCTGAAACAGCAACAGGCCGATGCTTCCTTTCTTGTCGATCTTATGGATACGCTGCACCAAAAGTCGGACGCCGCGGAAATCGAGCAGATCGCCGTTCAACGGCTGGGCGAGTATCTGGCGGCAGACCGCGTCCGCATCGCCCATTTGGACCTGGCGCGCCGCAAGTTGATCGTCACGCAGGAATGGAAGACCCCGCAACAGCCGCCAATGCTCGGTGAATGGCAAATGGCACAATCTGAACAGGCGCTCAGAGCGGCCATTCGGACTGAAGCCTATTCTGTGAGCAACGATGTGACCCGCGACGCGCACATCACCGAACCGGAAATGATCGCCTTTTACAAAACTGTCAGTTCCGCAGCCTTCGTCGTCATCCCTCTGGCGGCAGACGAGGATAGCCACACAACTTTCGTTGTCAGCCAAGCCAAGCCGCGAACTTGGCTGCCGAGGGAGGTCTTGCTGATCAAAAATGTCGGGGAGCGGCTGTGGGAGACAATTTTGCGCGCGGCTGCGGAGGCCAAGCGGGCCGAAAGTCAGGCGCTGCTCCGCTTTGCCCTGCGCGCCGCAAAAATGTCGGCCCGCAGGCTCAATCTGAATACCGGCGAGGTCCTGCTGTCAGAAAACTTCAGGAATATGCTGGACGATGACGTCGCGAATGACATGCCGGCTCTGGATTATGCGGCCCGGGTGCACCCAGACGACCGGGAGCGGGTCACCACTGCGGTGGAAGATATCCAGATAGGCCGCCGCGAAAGTGTGCATCGATACATCGCAACAGATGGCTCCATGCGGCACATTGCGGCATATATCCGTTATGACGAAGGCCCGGATGGGGCAGTTCCATCACCGCGCCTTGCCTCCACCATCCTGCGCGACGTCTCCAAAAAGCGTGAAGCGGAGATAGAAGCTGAACAGACGCGCCTCCAGTTGCTCAAACATTCACGCCTGTCGGCCATGGGCGTCATGGCCTCTACGCTGGCGCATGAGCTGAACCAGCCGTTGACAGTTGCCGCCAACTACCTCGCGATGATTGAACTCGGGTTTGAAACCCGGCGGGATCAGGTGAAGCACTTTGCAGCGCGGGCGGCGGAAAAGGTGTTGGAGGCCGGCATCATCATCCGCAACGTCCGCAACTATGCCGCCGATGGGGCCGTCAGCCGCCGCCCGGAGAAGCTGCACAGCCTCGTCACCACCTCGCTTTCCGCCATGTTTGACCTTGGCAGGGTGAGCGGCGTCAGCATCACCAATGATGTGGCGGAAGATCTCACCGTGCTGGTCGACGCCCGGATGATTGAACACGCCATTTCCAATATCGTCCGCAATGCAGTCGATGCGCTGGCGGATCGTCCGGAGGGTCACATCCAGATCACCGCCCATCGTGCGGGGGAGATGATCGACCTTCACATCGCCGACAATGGCCCCGGCATGGACGACGATATCGCCACAAGTCTGTTCAGCCCGTTCATCACCACCAAGGAAAAGGGCACCGGCCTTGGCCTGCCTTTGTGCCGCACCATGGTGGAGGCCAATGGCGGGAAGATCAGCCTGATCCGCCACGACGCGCGCGGCGCGGTATTCTCCATCACTTTGCCGTGCGCCGACACGGCACAGCCCATTCAACAAGGAAAAGCGCTTTGACCCGACGGACTGTTCATATTGTTGATGACGATCACGACGTGGCGGATTCGCTCGCGCTGCTGGTCGTGTCGATGGGCCATACGCCCGTCATCTGGTATTGCCCGCAGATCTTCCTTGCGGAAAAGGCGCTGAAGCCCAGCGACATGGTGCTGCTCGACATCCGGATGCCCGCGCTCAGCGGGTGGGATGTGATGCGTCGCTTACGCGAGGAAGCGTATCAGAACGACATCGTCTTCATGACCGGCCATGGGGCAGAGGCCTATCTTAGTGAAGGTCAGGAGGCCGCGCGGGCGAACATCCTGCCCAAACCGTTCAGCGCCATCGATCTGCGCGCGGCGATCAGCGGCTGATCGACAGGGCCTCCATCGCATCCGAACTGCCCCGTATTTCTACGAGGTGCGACATTTTCCGCCAATATGGTATCATCGCATGATGTCCTAAGCAGGCAGCGCGTAGTGCCGACCTGACACTGCGGCTTCGCTGGCCTGCCCACCGGGGTAAAAACCATGCAAGCGCAGCTGGAAACGCTGGCGACGGAAATTGCGGAACTCAAGGCCATCAAAGAGCGGTTTACGCTGGCTGTGGAGGCGACCCGACTTGCTGTGTGGGATTGGGATGTCCCGACAGGCGCCCTTCAGTTTCATCCGGAAATTAGCAGCGTCCTTGGATATCCAGAAGGGGCACAGCCCAATTACCAGCAGGGTCGCGACCTGACCCACCCCGATGACCTTGCGGCCTTTGACATCGCTTTTGAGGCACATGCACGCGGTGAGACGCCGCGCTATGTGGTGGAATACCGGATCCGCACGGGCGACGGGGACTGGCGCTGGATCAAATGCCGGGGGGAGATTGTCGCCCGCACGGAAAATGGCGCCCCTCTGCGCGTGGTGGGCACTTTTGCTGACATCTCTAAATGGAAAGCAGAAACCGCCGACCGGGAGTTACTATCTGACCTCACACATCAGCTGATGCAAATCAGCAAGCCGGACGCCATCACGAGTATCGCGATGAAGCTTCTGGCCGAGTATTTGATGGCAGACCGCGTCGGCATTTCCGAACTGAGGCGCGACCGGACGGGCTTTCTGACCCGCGCAGTGTGGAGCCACAAGGCACTGCCGCCCCCGCCACGCGAACACCGCCACACCTACAGCCCTGAGGTGATTGAAGAAGTGTGCAACAAGGGGCCCTTCGTCGTCGAGGATGTCCAGACCGACCCCCGGTGCAAAGATCGGCAAATGACGTCTCTTTTTGCGAAAATGGACGTTCACGGCCTGTTGAACATTCCCATGCCGGCCGCTGGGAAAAGCCCGATTTTCCTTTATGTGCACAGCCGCAAACCGCGCAAATGGTCTCCCCGCGAGGTTCTTTTGTGCCAGCAGGTCGCGGAGCGGCTGTGGAACAGCATCAACCGCGCAACTGCCGAAGCAGGCCAGGAATCCGCCGAAGAAATGCTCAATATGGCGATGAGCCTCACCAAGCTCGGCGCCATTGATCGCGACTATAAATCCGGGGCGGTGCGCCTATCCGAAGGCCTGCTGCACCTGATCGGCCATCCCGAAATGGCAAATGAGCGGCTGATCGGGCATCTCGGCGTTGAATATTTGAACATCATCCATCCCGATGATCAGGAACGCTTTGCCGAAAAGGTCGCGGTGGGCATCGCCAAGGGCAATGACTATGAACTGGATGATGAACACCGGATCATCACGGCGACCGGGGACATCAAACACATCGCCTATAAATCGCGAATGCACTTTGAAACCGACAAAGACGGGATCAAAAGATTGTCCCGCTCCACCGCTGTCATTCAAGACATAACGGAAAAGGTGCAGCAGAGTGAAGGGGCCAAGCTCGCGCAGGACCGTCTAAACAAGATGTCACGGCTCACCGCAATGGGGACGATGGCCTCCACCTTGGCACATGAACTGAACCAACCGCTGACGGCGGCCGCCAACTATCTCAACGTCCTACGCACCCTTGATCAAAAGGGAGAGCCCATTGACGGCATCAACCACACCGACGTGCTCGACTTGGCGGCCCGCAGCGTGCTGGATGCCGGGAAGATCATCAAAAGAATCCGCAATTTTACCAATGGCGGCGGGTTGCAGCGCGTCTCTGTGCCGCTGATCACCCTTGCCAATGGCGCCATTCGGCTGATCACAGATCAAGTTGGTCAACGCCAGCCGGAGATCATCGTCAACATCCCGAAACGGCTGAACGTCAATGTCGACGCCATGCAGATCGAACAGGTGATTTCCAACCTGCTCCGCAATGCCGCCGAAGCGATGCCGCAGAAAAAGGGCGCCACAATCACGCTGTCCGCGCACGATCAGAACGGCTTTGTCGACCTGCATGTGATCGACAACGGCCCCGGCATCCCCGATGACTTTGCCGCTGAACTGTTCAATCCCTTCCAGTCCAGCAAGCAGGAAGGCATGGGCCTTGGCCTATCCCTCTGCCGCACCATGGTTGAGGCGCATGGCGGCCACCTGACGCTCGAAAAGCACGACAGCACCGGCTGCGACTTCCTGATCCGCCTGCCGAAAACGTCAAGGCGGGGGAAG
>JBBATS010000051.1:0-18848 GCA_040398625.1 Chakrabartia sp.
GAAAATGTCTGAGATGATGCGCATCGAGGGTTCGGGCGGATAGATATAGGTGTTCCGTACCATGAACTCTTTGAGGATGTCGTTCTGGATTGTGCCGTCGAGCTGTTCAACGGGCACGCCCTGCTCTTCACCCGCGACGATGAAGAAGGCGAGGATCGGGATGACCGCGCCGTTCATCGTCATGGAAACCGACATCTGGTCGAGCGGAATGCCGTCGAACAGGATCTTCATGTCCTCAACGCTGTCGATGGCGACGCCCGCCTTGCCGACATCGCCGACGACGCGCGGATGATCACTGTCATAGCCCCGGTGCGTGGCAAGATCGAAGGCGACCGAAAGACCCTTTTGTCCGGCCGCGAGGTTGCGACGGTAGAAGGCATTCGATTCCTCTGCAGTCGAAAAACCCGCATATTGGCGGATCGTCCAAGGGCGACCAGCGTACATTGAAGCGCGGACACCGCGTGTGAACGGCGCAAAGCCCGGCAGGCCCGGATCAGCGGTCACATCTTCCGCTGTATAAAGCGGCTTCACGGCAATGCCTTCTGGCGTCTGCCAGATCAGGTCTTTACCCTTCACTTCCTTGGCCGCTGCGGCCTGCCAGTCTTCGATCTTTGCCATTCTGCTTTCCTGATTTGCCGTCATGCCAGCGGAGGCTGGCATCTCCCGGGACAGAGACCCCAGCCTTCGCTGGGCTGACGCCTCTTACTTGCCCTTAAAATCCGGCTTCCGCTTCTGAAGAAAGGCCATGCCGCCTTCCATCGCATCTTCGGACGAGCCCGCGATCCGCTGCCCTTCGGCTTCGGCGAGGAGCTGTTCGGAATAGCTGTTTTCCATGGCGACGAGGATGTTCTTGCGCATCGTGGCGTAAGACAGCGTCGGGCCATTGGCGAGGCGGGTGGCGAGCGCGCGGGCTTCGGCCATCAGGTCGGCATCTTCGACGACCTTGTAGATCATGCCCCAGTCGAGCGCCTTTTCCGGGCCGATCTTTTCGCCGAGCATCATCATTTCGGTCGCGCGCGCCTTGCCGACCATGCGCGGCAGCATCCAGCTGGCGCCGCCATCGGGCACAAGGCCGATGTTGACGAACGCCTGCAGGAAATAGCCGCTCTTGCCCGCGATTACGAAGTCGCCTGCAAGGCCAATTGAGCAACCGACGCCGGCCGCCGCGCCGTTGACGGCGGTGATGACGGGAATGTTGAGCCGCGCGAGGTTCATCATCATCGGATTGTAATGACGGGTGAGCGCGATGTAGCTGCCCTCCCCGCCGGAGATCGACTTGCCACCGCGCGCCTGAAGATCAGCGCCCGAGCAGAACCCGCGACCCGCGCCCGTGATGATCAGGCAGCGTGCGTCTCCCAAGGTTGACAGCGCGTCGTTGATCTCACCCGCCATGTCGAGGCTGCACGCGTTCATCCGCTCCGGGCGGTTCAATGTGATGGTGGCAATCTTGTCGGTGACATCCACAGTGATCGTTTCGTAGGTCATGTTGTTCTCCTGTCCTCTCCAAATCAGTAAGCCCCTCCGTTGGAAGGGAGGGGTGAAGGATCAATGCCCCTTCGGCGTCTCCATAATCTCGGTCAAAACCCCGCCCATATCCTTCGGGTGAACGAAGAAGATGAGCGTGCCGTGCGCGCCGATGCGGGGTTCTCCCAGCACGCGCTTGCCCAGAGCTTCGAATTCAGCCTTGGCAGCGTGAATGTCGGGCACTTCGTAGCACATGTGGTGCTGCCCCCCTCGAGGGTTCTTTTCAAGGAAGGACGCGATAGAGGTGTTGCCCGGCAGCGGCTCGATCAACTCGATCTGCGTACCGTTGAGCGCACCGTCCTCGCCCGGCGTATCGACGAAGCACACCTTCACGCCCTGCGACGGTAGGTCGAACGGATCGTGGATCTTCGTGGCACCCATCACATCGCGGAAAAAGACGATGCTATCTGCAATGGAGGGCGTTGCGACGCCAATATGGTTGAGACGGCCTAGTTTCATATTGACGTCCTCACAGCGGAATGTTGTCGTGCTTCTTCCAAGGGTTCTCCAACTGCTTGTTCCGCAGCTTTCTCAACCCCAGTGAAATCCGCTTGCGCGTGGAATGCGGATAGATCACCTCGTCAATGAACCCCTTGCTGGCCGCCACGAACGGGTTGGCGAAGCGGTCTTCATATTCCTTGGTGCGCTCGGCAATCTTTTCGGGGTCGCCAATGTCGGAGCGGAAGATGATTTCTACCGCGCCCTTGGCGCCCATCACCGCGATTTCGGCGGTCGGCCAAGCGTAGTTGAGGTCACCGCGTAGATGCTTTGAGGCCATGACGTCATAGGCCCCACCATAGGCTTTGCGCGTGATGACGGTGATCTTCGGCACGGTCGCTTCGGCATAGGCGAACAGCAGCTTGGCACCATGTTTGATGATACCATTATGTTCCTGGCTGACGCCGGGGAGGAAGCCCGGCACGTCGACGAAGGTGATGATCGGGATTTCAAACGCATCGCAGAAGCGGACGAAGCGGCCTGCCTTTTTCGACGCGTTAATGTCGAGGCAGCCCGCGAGGACCGTCGGCTGGTTCGCCACCACGCCGACCGTGCGGCCTTCAATGCGGCCGAAGCCAACGATGATATTGCCGGCATGGGTCGGCTGAACTTCAAAGAAGTCGCCCTCATCGACGGTCTTCCGGATCACTTCATGCATGTCATAAGGCATCGTCGCGCTTGCGGGAATGACAGTGTCGAGGCTCGGCTCCAACCGGTCATAGGGATCAGATGTCGGCCGTTCCGGCACGCCCATCCGGTTGTTTTCCGGCAGATAATCGAAGAACTCCCGCGCGGCGAGCAGCGCCTCAATGTCATTTTCAAAGGCGTTGTCTGCAACTCCAGATTTGCTGGTGTGCGTAACCGCCCCGCCCAGCTCTTCCTGCGTCACGACTTCGTTGGTGACGGTCTTCACGACGTCTGGCCCGGTGACGAACATGTAGCTGCTGTCCTTCACCATGAAGATGAAGTCGGTCATGGCAGGCGAATAGACCGCTCCGCCCGCGCACGGCCCCATGATGAGGCTCAACTGCGGGACGACGCCTGAGGCCAGAGCATTGCGCTGAAACACCTCAGCATAGCCACCAAGGCTCGCCACACCTTCCTGAATGCGCGCGCCGCCGCTGTCATTGATGCCGATGACAGGTGCGCCCACCTTCATCGCATTGTCAATCACCTTGCAAATCTTCTGCGCGTGCCGTTCGGACAGGGAACCGCCGAACACGGTGAAGTCTTGGCTAAACACGAACACCAACCGCCCGTTGATCGTGCCGGAGCCTGTGACCACGCCGTCCCCGGGGATCTTGGTCGCTTCCATGCCGAAGTCGGTGCAGTTGTGCTCCACATACATGTCGAGCTCTTCAAACGAGCCTTCATCCAGCAGAACGTCGAGCCGTTCCCGTGCGGTCAGGCGGCCCTTGGAATGTTGCGCATCGATGCGCTTCTGTCCGCCACCCATGCGGGCGGCTTCCCGGCGCTTTTCGAGTTCTGCGATGTTCGATGACATGGCGATCCCTTGTTTGGAATTTGAAGCGCGCTGTTTGGAAGGACGGAGGCGCAATGTCCAATGTGAATTTGCGAAGTTGCAAAGTGCAAGTTTGCAAATCTAAGGGTGTCGGCTATCCTATACAGATGACACCGCCCAAACGCCGCATCTTCGCCGGACAACGCCTGCGCGACCTCCGCTCTGGACGTAACCTGAAGCAGGCTGACATGGCGCTCCGGCTCGGCATCTCGGTCTCCTATCTGTCGCAGCTGGAGAGTGATGACCGCCCCCTCACCCCGGCTTTGCTCGAAATCCTCGCGCGTGACTTTCCACTCGATTGGCAGGAATTTGAAGAAGATGCGACGACGCGGCGCTTTGCGGCTTTGCGGGAGGCGGCGGCTGATCCCCTCTTTCCCAACCCGCTGACGCCTGAGCAGGTCGCGCGCATTGCCGAACAACAGCCTGCCCTCGCAGATCAGTTCGTCACTTTGCACGCCGCCTATCGGAACGCGGGGCAGCGACTCCAGATTGTCGATGAGGCATTGGGCGCCGATCAGGCGGATGGCAGTCGGCTCCCCTGGGAAGAGGTGCGCGACTGGTTCCACAATGCGGGCAACTATGTCGATGTGCTGGACCGCGCCGCAGAACTCTTGGGCGACAAGTTACGCGGTACACAGGCGACCCCCGCGCTTGAGGGGCTGGAACTTTACCTGCGCAACGCCTTGTCCGTGTCGCTTGTCTATGCCGGAAGCACAGGGTTGCGTGATTATGATGCGCAGATGGGGCATCTCATCATCGATCAGGGCCAGCCGGTGGAAAGCCAGCGGTTCCAATTGGCGCACCAACTGTCTGCTCTGGCGTTGCACGATGAGATCAGCCTGGTGGTCGAACAAGCGGGCCTCCGCACAGCCGCAGCACGCCAACTCTTATCGGTCGGCCTTGCCAACTATGCGGCGGGGGCTTTGCTGATGCCCTATACCCGCTTTCGGGAAGATGCCCGGACGGTGCGGCATGATATAGACCGCCTGCGCCAGCAGTTCGGCGTCAGCTTTGAACAGGCCTGCCATAGGCTGTCCACGCTACAACGGCCGTCTGCACGCGGAATTCCCTTCTTCTTCTGCCGCGTGGATATGGCGGGAAACATTACCAAGCGACATTCGGCCACGCGCCTCCAGTTCGCCCGCTTCGGCGGTGCTTGCCCGCTTTGGATCGTGCACGAGGCGGTAGCCATCCCCGATCGCATCCTCGTCCAGTTGGCCGAAACGCCCGATGGCGTGCGTTATGTATCCATGACGAAGGGACTGGTGAAGCCTTCTGGCAGCTATGACCGCGCCCCGCGCCGCTACGCCGTCGCACTAGGCTGTGAGGCGGATCATGCGCGCGAATTCGTCTACGCTGACGGCCTGGACCTCACCTCCCCGCGCGCCGCGACCAAGATCGGCGTTTCCTGCCGCCTCTGCCCGCGCATGGATTGTGACCAGCGCGCTTTCCCGCCGTCCGACCGCGACATTATTGTCGATCCAGACCGGCGGGACGTGGTGCCTTACCGCCTCGCTTAGACCTTCACGATCCCGAGCCGGATCATGTCCCGCGCGGTATCGATAATGCTCTCCGCCGGATCGCGGGTCTTCCACCCGAATACGTCCAGCGCATGTTGTGCGCTTGTATCGCGGACGTTGTCGAGTTCCCCTACCACCTGTTTCACGACAGGATCGAGCAGAGCGAACAGCTTGACGAGGACGTTCGGCAGCGTCCGTGTCGGGACCTTGCGGGCCTGCTGGCCGAGCCCGGATTTCAGGATAGCGGCAACATCCCCGAGCCACAGAAAGGGCCCGGCGGCAATAAAGCGCTCCCCCGCCATGTTCGGCGCGGTGAGGCAACGGACATGAAGATCAGCCACGTCGCGGACATCGACAACGGAAAAACCAATACGCGGGAGACCCGGCATTGATCCTTCGACCAGTTTCTTGATTGCTTCGAGGGACGTCGAAAAATCAGCCGCCAGCAACGGCCCCAAGACCAGCGACGGATTGACGGTGACAAACTCCATGTCCGGTGCGTTTGCCGCGACCCAGTCTCGCGCAGCCCTCTCCGCAATCGTCTTCGATTTGACATAGGCATAGGCATCCGGGCTGTCCGGATTGGTCCAGTCTGCTTCGGTAAAGTGATGTTTGGCACCGCCATGGCCATAGGCAACCGCCGCCACAGATGACGTCATGACGAACCGTTTGATCCCCGCCTCGTTTGCGAACCGAAGCGCGCGCAAAGCCCCTTCTCGGGCCGGCGTAATGAGTTCATCTGCACTCTTTGGCGCATTGGCCGGTAGTGGAGAAGCCACATGAGCTGCATGGGAACAGCCCGCCATAGCTTCAGCCCAGCCAGCATCGCTCAATAGATCCGCCGCGAAAAATGTGAGCTTGCTGTTGTCAACATTGAGCCAGCTGCGGACATCTGCTTCGCGCGCAAGATTACGGATCGTGGTGTTGACCTGCCAGCCTTCGGCAATCAGCTGCCGGATCAGAAAGCCCGCAATATAGCCGCTTCCCCCCGATACAAAGACTTGTCCTGCCATGTGTCCGCTCCTCATTTTGTCTGGGACCAGACTAGTGGCAAATCGAAACCGTCACAATCACCATGGAGGGGCTTGCCACCATGGCGGGTTTTTCCCATTAGCCATACATCTAAGGGGAGTGTGCGATGTCGGATCAAGACCTGTTTCCTGTTCCTGCCGAATGGGCGAAGAAGGCACGCGTCAATGCGGCAAAATACACGGAAATTTATGGCCGGTCGCTGGCGGATCCCGGCACATTTTGGTTGGAGCAAGCCAAGCGGTTGGATTGGATCAAGCGCCCGGAAATCGCAGGCGATTGGTCTTTTGATGCGACAACTTTCCACATCAACTGGTTCGCCGATGGCAAGCTGAACGTCGCGGCCAACTGTATCGACCGCCATTTGAAAGAACGCGGCGATCAGGTCGCGATCATCTGGGAGCCTGACGTCCCCACCGAAGACGCCCGCCACATCACCTATCGCGAACTGCATGAACAGGTGTGCCGCATGGCCAATGTGCTCAAGGCGCAGGGCGTGCAAAAGGGTGACCGCGTTACAGTGTACCTGCCGATGATCCCTGAAGCGGCGATGGCGCTCCTCGCCTGTGCGCGGATTGGGGCGATCCACTCGGTCGTATTCGGCGGTTTCTCCCCCGATGCGCTCATTGGCCGCATTCAGGATTGTGACTCCAACGTTGTCATCACCGCCGATGAAGGCCGTCGTGGTGGCAAGGCTGTGCCGTTAAAGGCCAATGTCGATGTCGCTGCCCCCCAATGCCCCAGCCTGAAGAAAGTCATCACCATCAAGGCCACCGGCGCAGACATTTCCATGACCGAGGGCCGCGACGTCTGGTATCATGAGGAAGCCGCGAAGGTAGAGGCAACGTGCCCCGCCGAGGTGATGGGCGCAGAAGACCCGCTCTTCATCCTTTACACGTCCGGTTCGACGGGGAAGCCAAAGGGCGTTCTCCACACCACAGGCGGATATCTGCTCTGGGCGAGCCTGACGCATGAGTTGGTGTTCGATTACCGCCCCGGTGACGTTTACTGGTGCGCCGCCGATATCGGCTGGGTCACAGGGCATACCTATATCGTCTACGGGCCGCTCGCCAACGGCGCGACGACGCTGATGTACGAAGGCGTGCCCAACTGGCCTGACGCCAGCCGCATCTGGCAAGTTTGTGATCGGCACAATGTCCACACGGTCTTCACAGCCCCTACAGCTTTGCGCGCGTTGATGCGCGATGGTGATGATTTTGTGAAAGCAACGTCACGTAAGTCATTGCGTTTGCTTGGAACTGTTGGGGAACCCATCAATCCAGAGGCATGGCGCTGGTATCACAGCGTCGTTGGCGACGGGCGCTGCCCGATTGTCGACACCTGGTGGCAGACGGAAACCGGCGGCGCGATGATCGCGCCCCTGCCCGGCGCGACGGATTTGAAGCCTGGCAGCGCCACGAAGCCCATGCCGGGCGTGGAGCCGCAGCTGGTGGATGCAGACGGACAGGTGCTCTACGGCGCCGCCTCTGGCAATTTATGCATCGTCCGCAGCTGGCCGGGCCAGATGCGTACCGTTTGGGCGGATCATCAGCGCTTTTTTGAGACCTATTTTACCACCTATCCCGGAAAGTATTTTACCGGTGACGGATGCCGCCGCGATGAGGATGGCTATTACTGGATTACGGGTCGCGTGGATGACGTGATCAACGTGTCCGGCCACCGTATGGGCACTGCAGAAGTTGAAAGCGCGCTCGTGCTTCATGCCCGCGTGGCGGAAGCCGCGGTTGTCGGCTTCCCGCATGACATTAAGGGTCAGGGCATTTATGCTTATGTGACGCTGAACGCTAACGACGCACCGAGCGATGACCTCCGCAAGGAACTCGTCGCCTGGGTCCGCAAGGAAATTGGCCCGATTGCGACGCCCGACGCCATTCAATTTGCCCCCGGCTTGCCAAAAACAAGATCGGGCAAGATTATGCGGCGCATTCTTCGCAAGATCGCGGAAGGTGATGTTGGCAGTCTTGGAGACACATCTACACTCGCAGACCCGTCCGTTGTCGATGATCTGGTCGCGAACCGGCTCTCATAGAGGAACAAATATGTTTGGCGCAGATGGTTCTTCAATCGCCCAGACGATCCAACTGGCGCTGACACCTGTCTTCGTTCTGGTCGCCATCGGCAACTTCATGAACGTTTTAACGGCGCGGCTGGCACGGATTGTGGACCGGTCACGCCATCTTCAGGGCGAACATTTGGTCACCCAAGGGCCAGACCATGACCGGCTGGTCGATGAGCTTCGGTTGCTTGATGCGCGGATCAAGCTCATCAACCGGGCCATCCTCTTCCTAGTGCTCGCCGCGATTACGGTCGGGATAACAGTTGGGTTGCTGTTTCTTGAACGCCAGCTTCAGTTCGATCTGGAAGCGATCACGGCCTTGACGTTTTTTGGCGCCATCGTCCTTTTGATGATGGCTCTCGTCACTTTTCTGCGTGAAACGCGGATTGCAACAGCACTGCTGCGAATACCTGAGAGTTATCTAACGCATTAGATTAAGGATGTCATCCTCGCGAAAGCGGGGAACCACAGTTGAAGCTCACCATGGATTCCCGCTTCCGCGGGAATGACAGACATTGTCGGGATGTCGGACTATTTCAGCAGAACCAGCTCTTCCGCCATGCTCGGATGCAGGGCCATAGTGTCATCAAACGCCTGTTTGTTGAGGCCTGCTTTCACCGCGACGGCAGCCGCCTGAAGAATCTCCGCGCTGTCCGGTCCGATAAGGTGGAGGCCCACGACGCGATCATCCGCCCCTGCCGTCACCATTTTGTAGAGGCTGCGTTCCATGCGTCCTGAAACGACGTTCTTCATCGGGCGGAAATCGCTGCGGAACACCTTCACGCTTTCGCCAAATTTGGCGCGGGCCTCCTCTTCGGTCAGGCCGACCCCTGCGATGGGCGGGCTGGAGAAAACGGCGGTCGGGATGCAGCTATAGTCGATGGTCCGCGGATTATTGCCGAATACGGTATCTGCAAAGGCATGGCCTTCGCGAATAGCAACCGGCGTGAGTTGGACCCGATTGGTCACGTCCCCAACGGCATAGATGCTCGGGACATTCGTCTGGTTATGATCATTGACGATGATCGCCGCGTCCGCATCCAGTTCGACACCAGCCGCCTCAAGGCCAAGCCCCGCCGTCTTCGGTGTCCGCCCAATGGCAAAGACAAGCATGTCTGTCTCAATGGAGCCTTGCGCGCCGCCATCCAGCAGCAGGCTGCCATCCGCCTGTTTGGTGATGGTGGCGCACGGGAAGTTGAAATGGACGTCGATGCCCTTGGCTTCGGTCATCGCGACGAGCCGATCCACGATTTCGCTATCGTAGCTACGCAGCATCCGGTTTCCGCGCGTGATGAGGGAGACCTTAGAACCAAAGGCATGGAAGACGCCGGCAAACTCATTGGCGATATAACCGGCGCCGGCAATCACGACTCGCTTGGGCAGCGATTCCAGATGGAAGATTTCGTTCGAGGTGATGCCATGTTCAGCACCCGGAATGTTCGGCATGCCGGGCCATGCTCCGACGGCGATGAGGATGATCTTGGCAGTCACTTCTTTCCCGCTCGCCAGACGGACCAAGTTGGGCCCTGCGACGGTCGCACGTTCGGCAAAGATGGTGGCGTGGTTGGAATTTAGAGTTTGGGTGTAGAGCCCCTCCAGCCGGGTCACATCTTCCTGCACGATGTCGCGCAAACGCTGCCAGTTGAAGGTCGCGCCTTCAATATCCCAACCGAAGCGTTCCGCTTCATGCAGATCCTCAGCAAAATGCGCGCCGTAGACGAGCATCTTTTTGGGCACACAGCCGCGAATGACACAGGTGCCACCTACGCGATACTCCTCCGCGATGGCAACTTTGGCCCCATGCTGCGCCGCAATCCGAGCCGCGCGCACTCCGCCGGAACCAGCGCCGATAATGAAGAGGTCGAAATCGAAGGTCATTTGGGTTCCCGGTATAAAGTAATGCGGCGGTGCTAGTCAGGACGGGCGGTCAACGCCAACGCAATTTGTGCATCACACTGATCGGCTGAGCCGGATTTCAACCAAAAGCCTTGTCCAGCAGCGCCTGCGTCGACGCATCGAAGGTCATGTTGCCGCCTTCAATACCCTTGGCCATTTCCTTGCCAAGTTCGACGCCGAACTGATCGAACGGATTGATGCCGAGCAACACCGCATTGGCAAAAGTCCGGTGTTCATAAAAGGCGAGCAGCGCGCCAAGCGTGCGCGGATCAACATCGGGCAGCAAGATGGTTGTCGATGGGCGGTCCCCGGCATAGGCCCGCGCTGGATCGTCGCTCGTCTTGCCGGCCATCAGTGCCGCTCCTTGGGCAAAGCAATTGCCAAGCAACTGACGGTGGTGCGCATCGTCAAACTCATGCCCCGGATCGATTGAGGCAATAAACTCAACCGGGACCAGCCGTGTGCCCTGATGCAACAGCTGGAACACGGCATGCTGGGCATCGGTGCCGACGCCACCCCATGTGATTGCGCCTGTATTGGCATCCAGAGGTTTGCCGCCGAAGGTGACGCTCTTGCCGTTTGATTCCATCTCGAGCTGCTGGAGATAGGATGGCAGCAGCCGCAGCCGCTCATCATAAGCGAACACGCCGCGCGTCTCAGCATCGCGCCCAAGCGAATAATATTGGTCGACAAAGGCCGCCAGCAGCGGCGCATTCTTCTCCGGCGGGGCCAGACGGAAATGCCGGTCCATGGCGGCAGCACCCTCCAGCATCTCCTCAAAGGCTGCCCAGCCGAGCGCGAGCGCCGCGGGAAAGCCAATGCTGGACCATAGTGAGTAGCGACCACCGACCGTTTCCGAGAACGGCAGGATGCGGGTTTCATCAACGCCCCAATCAAATGCACCTTGCGGATTGGCCGTCAGGGCGATCACTCGACCATTGGCATCCTCGACACCTGCGTCGACCATCCAGCCCAGCGCGCTTTCGGCATTGAGCATCGTTTCGGTGGTGGTGAAGGTTTTCGATGCAATGACAATCAGTGTCTTGTGCGGATCAAATCCGGAAAGCGCTTCTTTAAGAGCCGCGCCATCCACATTCGAGACGACAGCAACGTCATAGCGGCCTGAGTCCCGCCCCAAGGCGTCCACGAGCAAGTCCGGCCCCAAGGCGGAGCCGCCAATGCCGATGTGCAGGACATGATGGACATCGCCCAATGCGCCTGCCTCAATCGCTTCAATCAGCGCGCGCATGCGGCCATGGAGTTGCTTGGCGAGCGCCACGGAGTCGGGCGCACCCTCCCCGCGTTCTGCGGTGTGTTCCGCCGCCCGGCTTTCGGTCGGATTGGCGATCCGCCCGCCAAATAGATCATCCCGTCGGGCATCCAGCCCCATCGTCTTCGCGATGCCGACAAAGGTGGCAATAAGCTCTGGCGTGAGGTGAGTCTTTGAAAAGTCGAAATAAATGTCCTGCTCGGTTAGCGAGAGATTGGCCAAACGATCGGGGTCAGCTGCAAACATTTCGGACAAGCGGGGCGTGCTGCCAGACTTCAAAAACCCGAAACGTTCGCGCAAACCGGACATGACTTCTCCTGATCGATATGCCGCCTGACTTGACGGCTCGCCGCTGCCCCATCACAGCGTGCGGATGAGCGATACACAGATCGATGCGACGCCGAAAGGTGACGCCAGCGTCAAAGCTGACAAACCGTCCGAGACGCGCGAGTTCATGGTCTTTCTGGCCAAACTCGCGATCTTCGTGTTCATCCTGCGCAGCTTCATCATGGCGCCTTTCAGCATCCCTTCGGAATCGATGCTGCCGCGTCTGCTGATCGGTGACTACCTCATCGTCACCAAATGGAATTACGGCTATTCACGCTATTCCCTGCCCTTTGGCCTGCCGCTGTTTGAAGGCCGCATTCTTGGCTCCTTGCCGGAACGCGGCGATGTCACGGTGTTTAAGGCGCCGCCGGGCAATCAGGTCGACTATATCAAGCGCGTCATCGGCCTGCCGGGGGATATGATCCAGATGCGTCAGGGTCAGTTGTTCATCAATGACAAGCCGGTTCCTAAGGTCCGCGTGGCCGATATGGTGGAACGTCAGACTCCCTATATGCAGTGCTTCGCGCCGGAATATTCCAAGGTCGCCGCAGACGGTACACCGGTCTGTTCTTACCCCAGATATCGCGAAACGCTCCCCAATGGGCGAAGCTATTACGTTCTTGATCTCATCCCTAATGGACCGGCGGATTCGACGGAGATTTACACGGTGCCCGAAGACCATCTGTTTATGATGGGCGACAACCGCGATAACAGCCTCGACAGCCGCTTCCCGGCACAGGAAGGCGCAGGCATTGGCATCGTGCCCGCGGAAAATCTGGTTGGACGCGCGATGATCGGCGTGTTTTCCACCGATGGGTCTGCCAACTGGTTCTTGCCATGGACTTGGTTCACAGCGGCCAGATGGAACCGGATAGGCGAGACGTTTTGAGCAATCTCTCGGCGTGGGTGAAGGACGTTTTCGGCGTCACGCCCAAAGAAGTTTCACTATACGAACGTGCTCTGACACATGGCAGCCATGGGTCAGACACCTATGAGCGGCTCGAGTTTCTGGGGGACCGTGTGCTCGGCCTCATTGTCGCCCAATGGATCTATGGTCGCTTTCCTAATGATGCCGAAGGCCAGCTTTCACAGCGCTTCAACACACTTGTCTCAGGGGAAACCTGCGCTGAGGTAGGCCGGACGATCAATCTGTCGTCGCGTATGCGGCTCGGCAAGCAGGCGTTGGATGATGGCGCTTATGACAGCGACAATGTGTTGGGCGATGTTGTTGAAGCCCTGATCGGCGCGGTCTATCTTGAACATGGGCTTGAGGCGGCGGCAGCCTTCATCCGTACGCAATGGGAACCGCTGCTTAATATTCAGCGTTCTGCTCCACGCCATCCTAAGTCGGAATTGCAGGAGTGGGCGGCCGCGCATAACAGGCGCGCGCCCGTTTATGAAATCGTTGAGCGTTCGGGGCCGCACCATGCCCCACGCTTTAAGGTAAAAGTCTCGCTCGGGTCGGCTGGCGATGCCACGGCTGAGGGCAAATCGAAACAAGATGCGGAAACGCAGGCGGCAGCAGCGCTGCTCGAAAGGTTGAAGAAATGACGCAGAAATGCGGACTCGTCGCGATTGTCGGCGCGCCAAATGCTGGCAAGTCGACACTCGTGAATGCGTTGGTCGGCCAGAAGGTCGCCATCGTTAGCCCCAAGGCACAGACGACGCGCGTCCGCCTGATGGGCATCGCCATGCACGGCGAAACCCAGATGATGCTGGTCGATACGCCGGGTATTTTTGAACCGCACCGAAGGCTGGATCGCGCGATGGTTCAGGCGGCCTGGGGCGGCACGCAGGATGCTGATGTCATCTTGTTTGTCGTTGATGCCAAGGGCGGCCTCGGCCCAAAGGTCGCGCGCATTGTTGAAGGCTTGCAATCACGCCCAGAACCCAAAATCCTCGTCCTCAACAAGGTCGACATCGCGGTGAAAGAAAAGCTGCTCGTTCATGTCGAACGGCTGACGGCTCAGATCGAGTTCACCGATGTGCTGATGGTGAGTGCGGAGACCGGCGACGGGCTCGATGTCCTGAAAGACCTTGTAGCCTCCAAATTGCCCGAAGGCACTTGGCACTTCCCCGAAGATCAGGTGAGTGATGCCTCTGACCGGATGACCGCAGCCGAAATCACGCGTGAGCAACTGTATCTGCAGCTTCACGCTGAGCTTCCCTATGCGTCCGTTGTCGAGACCGAGAAGTATACCGAAAATCAGGATGGCTCGGTCGATATTTACCAGCAGATCAAGGTGGAGCGCCCATCGCAGCGCGCGATTATCCTCGGCAAGGGCGGTGTGCGGCTGAAGGAAATTGGGTCAAAGGCCCGCGCCGAAATCGCCAAGTCGCTCGGCTGCCACGTCCGGCTCTTCCTGCATGTGAAGGTTGATCCCAAATGGGATGAAGACCGCGGCGTCTATCGTGATCTCGGGCTGGATTGGGTGGAGTAATCAGTCCGCGAGGTGCGCCAATAAGATCCGCACCCCGATCCCGATTAGCACCAGCCCGCCGATCACTTCGGCGCGTGTTCCGAACCTCATCCCAAGCCGGCCGCCAAAAGCGGCCCCTGCCCCGCTGGTGACGGCTGTCACGACAGCGATGACGCCGCAGCTTGTCCAGATGGGCGTTGCAAGCAGCGGGAGAGTCAATCCAGCTGCTGCCGCATCAATGCTGGTGGCAATGGCTGCGACCAAAAGGCCGAGAAAACTCTTCGTCTCGAAAGCAGCTTCTGCTTCATCCCCGTTAAGGCCTGCGCGCAACATCTGCACGCCCAGAAAGCCCAGCAACCCAAAGGCGATCCAATGGTCCACCATTGTGAACCAGCTTCCCGCGATGAGGCTTGCTGCATAGCCGAGCAAAGGCATTGCCCCTTGCGCGATCCCAAAGGCTGCGGCGATGCGCACAACCGGAGGGCGTTCACCCCGCGCCGCGACACCTGCCGCAATAGCAACCGCAAAGGCATCGGCGGACAGGCCAAGCGCGAGCAGTAAAAGCTCAATCATGACAGCAGGCTATCTACCCAGGCGGGGACAAGTTCCGTCGCTGGCCCAAGGCGACATTCATGAAACATGATGCTGCCCTGTGACGGATCGAGGTTGAGTTCCAGCGTGTGTGCCCCCACGTGACGCGCCGTGCGGACGAACCCCGCCGCTGGATAGACCGCCCCCGATGTGCCGATGGAGACAAACAGGTCACAATCGCGCACCGCCGCGTCAATTTCGTCCATCTGATAAGGCATTTCCCCAAACCAGACGACATCGGGCCGCAGCGCGGGGGTGGCGCAAGCAGGGCAAGGCGGACGGTGCGCCAGAGGATCACGCCACACGGTGCGTGCGTCACACGCCCCACACCAGGCCGATAGATGCTCACCATGCATATGGATCAGCCGCTTGGCCCCTGCCCGTTCATGCAGGTCGTCCACATTTTGTGTGACGATCAGCAGGTTGCCCTCCCACGCCGCATCCAGCCGTGCGAGTGCGTCATGTGCGGCATTGGGCTGCGCCTTCTGGATATTCTCCCGCCGCATATCATAAAAGCGGAGAACCAAATCCGGATCACGCTCAAAGCCTTCCGGCGTTGCGACATCCTCGATCCGGTGCCGTTCCCAGAGCCCGCCTGCGCTGCGGAACGTATCAATGCCGCTTTCGGCAGACACGCCTGCGCCGGTCAGGATGACGATATTGCGTATTGGGTTCATGCTGTTGCCTTATGGATAAGCGGCGCGGGCCTCAAGCGGCAGCTTTTCTTTTGGAGGACTTTGGGCCAAGGCTTGGCGCAATAGGAACGAAGGAATGACGGGCATGACCTCCATCGGCATTATCGGCAGCAAGGGGCGCATGGGGCAGGCGTTGGCGGTCGCGGCGGATGAGGCTGGGTTGGCCGTCGCCGGTGGCATTGATGCGGGCGGTGATCCGATTGCGCTCGCTAAGGCGGCTGACGTCCTCATCGACTTTTCATCGCCCGCCGCTCTCGTCTCCAATCTTGGAGCCGCCGTTGCTGCCAACACGCCAATTCTCATCGGGACCACAGGCCTGAATGAAGACCATCACCGCGCCATTGATGATGCAGCGGCGCATGTCGCCGTGCTCCAGACGGGAAATACGTCACTCGGCGTCACCCTTCTTGCACGACTGGTGCAGGAGGCTGCGGCAAAGCTGGGGCCGGATTGGGATATTGAGATTGTCGAAATGCACCACCGGATGAAGGTCGATGCGCCATCTGGCACAGCCCTTCTCCTTGGTGAGGCCGCCGCCAAGGGTCGACAGATTGATCTCGTAAAGCATAGTGAACGCGGCCGTGATGGGCATACAGGCGCCCGCGAGGTTGGCGCGATTGGCTTTGCGGCGCTGCGCGGCGGGACCGTCGCTGGGGACCACAGCGTCATCTTCGCTGCGGACAATGAGCGTATTGAGCTCGTCCACCGCGCTGAAAACCGAGCCATCTTTGCCAAGGGCGCCGTGAAGGCCGCACAATGGCTCCTCCGCCAACCCGCAGGCCGTTACGCAATGGATCAGGTTCTGGGCGTTTAGGCGGACCATGAAAAAGGCTGATCTTTTTGAGTTCTACCGCCGGCTGGCCGAGGAAAACCCCTCGCCCGAAACGGAACTGGCCTATGGGAACAACTACCAGCTTCTGGTCGCGGTTGTGATGTCGGCACAGTCCACTGACGTCGGCGTCAATAAGGCGACACGCCTTTTGTTTGAGGATGTTAAAAACCCCGCGCAGATGGTGGCACTCGGCGAAGATGGCTTGAAAGCCCACATCAAAACCATCGGCCTGTTCAATGCCAAGGCGAAGAACGTCATCGCGCTCTCAGAGATACTCGTGCGTGATCATGACGGTCAGGTGCCCGCCGACCGGGATGTGCTGGAAACACTCCCCGGCGTTGGCCGCAAGACGGCCAATGTTGTGATGAACACTGCCTTCGGTGCGGAAACCTTCGCTGTGGATACCCACATCTTTCGTGTCGGCAACCGGACGGGGCTGGCCAAGGGTAAGACGCCGCTCGCGGTTGAAAAGCAGCTGGACAAGCACACGCCTGCGCCTTTCCGGCTCGGGGCCCATCATTGGCTCATCCTGCACGGCCGTTATGTCTGCAAGGCACGGACGCCGGAATGCTGGCGGTGCATCGTGGCAGACCTTTGTTCGTTCAGGTCCAAGACAGAATTGCCGGCTAAGCTATCAAAGCTAAAAGGATAGAGGAGCCACGCCATGAAGAACCTGATCCTGATGACCGCCGTTGGAGCCGCTCTTGTCGCAGGCCCGGCTATTGCGAAAAAACGCGAGATGCCAGTGGCCACCGCAACCGGTGCTGCCGTGGACTGTATTACCATTTCCCAAATCCGGGAAAGTCGGGTCCGCAGCGATTCCGTCATCGATTTCCGCACCGGCGGCAACAAATGGTATCGCAACACCCTGCCGAGCAACTGCCCTGCCTTGGGGTTTGAGGAACGCTTCAGCTACCGGACGTCGCTCAACCAATTGTGCTCGGTCGATACCATTGCCGTTTTGCAGACCTTTGGCGGGCATTTACAGGAAGGCCCGCGTTGTGGCCTCGGCAAGTTCCAACCTGTCGAACTCGCCAAGGTCGCCCGCAAATAGGCTTGGCTGAAATAAACGGGGATTAGGGGTGGCAGCGTCCGCCGGGCTTTGCTAACGGCTGCGTCAGGCACCCGTAGCTCAGCTGGATAGAGCGCTGCCCTCCGAAGGCAGAGGCCAGAGGTTCGAATCCTCTCGGGTGCGCCAGCATTTAAAATCCTTGCGGAAATGCGCGTTAGCCCAGCATTCCCCTGATCGCTGCAACTGCCTCGGCTGCCTTGGATGCATCTGGGCCGCCGCCCTGCGCCATTTCGGGCTTGCCGCCGCCACCCTGACCGCCCAGCGTTTCAACGCCTGTGCGGACAAGATCAACAGCGCTGAAACGGGCGGTGAGATCATCCGTCACCGTGACGAGCACAGATGCGCGCCCATCATTGACGGTCACGAAGGCGGCGATGCCAGAGCCGAGCTGTTGCTTGGCATCATTGGCAAGGCCCCGCAGTTCCTTAGGGTCGAGCCCATCAAAGGTCTGACCGAGGAATTTGATGCCGCCAACCTCTTCGGGTTCCGCCGAACCTCCCGCGCAGCCGCCCAGGGCCAATGCCTTTTTGGTTTCGGCGAGCTCCTTCTCCAGCTTGCGGACAGAGTCAGCCAATGCCGCAACGCGTGCGGGCACTTCATCGGGATTGGCACGCAGTTGGGCCGCCACATCCTTCAGCTTGTCTTCCCGATCCGTCAGCCAGAGCCGCGCCGCTTCTCCTGTCATGGCTTCGAGGCGGCGAACGCCGGAGGCAACCGCTCCTTCCGAAACAATCTTGAAAAGGGCAATGTCGCCCAACGCATCGACATGCGTGCCGCCGCACAGTTCAACCGAATAAGCGTTGCCTTGGGTGCGGGGGCCCATCGTCAGAACGCGGACTTCATCGCCATATTTCTCGCCAAACAGGGCCAAAGCCCCTGCGGCAATGGCGTCATCTGGCGTCATGAGGCGCGTTGTCACGGATTGGTTGCCACGAATTTCCGCGTTCACTTCAGCCTCAACGATCGCGATGTCTTCAGCGGACAGCGCGGCGTTATGCGAAAAGTCAAAGCGTAGGCGGTCTGCGGCGACCATGCTGCCCTTTTGGGTCACATGTCCGCCGAGACGGTTGCGAAGAGCTGCGTGCAAGAGGTGCGTGGCCGAATGGTTGGCTCGGGTGCGATTGCGCCGGTCTACGTCCACGGAGAGCTGCACCGACTGGCCGGTTGAAATGGTGCCGCCATGGACGGTCACATGATGCGCGTGAAGGCGCCCAAGCGGCTTGCCGGTGTCTGCAACGGCAGCCGAAAAACCGTTCTCACCTGAAATAGTGCCTGCATCGCCCGACTGCCCGCCGCTTTCAGCGTAGAAAGGCGTCTGATTGGTCAGCATGATTCCGACGTCGCCGGAGGCCAAAGCGTCGACACGCTTGCCGTCCTTGATGAGGGCAATGACCTGCCCCTCACCTTGTGTGCTGACATAGCCTGTGAATTCAGTGCTGCCGAGTTCATCGGCGATATCAAACCAGATGTCGTCAGATGCGGTTTCGCCAGAGCCCTTCCAGGCGGCGCGGGCCATGGCCTTTTGCTTGGCCATGCCTTCGTCAAAGCCGGCGCGGTCCACGCCGAGGCCTTGGG
>JBBATS010000052.1:0-18355 GCA_040398625.1 Chakrabartia sp.
TCATGGCGCTGCTGACGACCGCCGTGACGCTCTGGCTCTACCTCGCCTGCGCGGTGGTGGCGCTCAAACGGCGGATCGCAGTGCCCGCCGCTGTCGCGGGGCTGCTCTTCGGCATCTGGTCCCTCTGGGGCGCGGGGATCGAGGCGAGCGGGTATAGCTTCCTGCTGATGATTGCGGGGTTGCCGGTATACTGGTGGGCGCGGGGCGAGGATGCGTCTGGGTGAACATCCAAGGCGCGATGATCCTTTTGATTGGGCTTTGGGCGGTGATGCTGCCTGTGTTTATTATTCGCGCCGTGCGGCATCGTGAAAAGGTTGCCATTGCGCTGGTCGTGGTGCCGAGCTTGTGGTTTTTGATCGGGCTTCTTGCGTCGTCTGGGCGTTAATTTAGGCACCGAGCCCCACAAGAGTTTCCGTCGCCCCGTGCTTGACACGGGGCTAGGCTTTTCTCGCACCTTCCCGTTTGCATCATGTCCGAATGGCTGGATCTCCGGGAGAAGTGATCTCCAGCGAGCGAGGGACCGAAACCGGACGGAGGTTAGCCAAGCCCCGTGTCAAGCACGGGGCGACGCGGGTGGTAAGACGATGTTCTGCCATCCCATCAATGAAAATCCCGTGACTTCGGAAAAATCCGCACATCCCTAGGGTGACGCACCCGTGGGTGTTGCGGGTGGGCGAATTCGTCGGCGCGGCTGAGTTGGGGGTCCAAGCGCCGCTGGTCGGACAGGCGCTCAATCTCTGCGTTTCGTTCGGTGATGCGGTGGGCCATTAGGTGGACGATGCCTTCGGGGCTGCGCTGCACCTCGCCTGTCACCTGCATCAGGCGGGCGGCCATGACGGCGCGGCGCTGCGTCTCAAAGGTGCGGGCCCACATGATGATGTTGGCGACGCCGCTTTCATCCTCCAGCGTGACGAAGATTGCCTTGCCATTGCCGGGCCGCTGCCGGACGAGGACAAAGCCCGCGACCGTCACGCGCGCACCCGCCTTGGCGAGCATCAGCTCGGCACAGGAGAGGACGCGCTCTGCCCGGAAGACGGGCCGCAAGAGTGCCATCGGGTGCGTTTTGAGCGAGAGGCGGATCGTCTGATAATCGGCGACCACATGCTCACCCAGATGCATGGTGGGCAGTGCCATGTCTTCCTCCGCGCCCAGTTCCCGCGCGCGGGCGGCGGCGAATAAAGGCAGCTCATCGCTGGGCGTGCGGCGCACGTCCCACAGGGCCTCGCGCCTATCGAGCGCGATCGAGCGGAAGGCATCGGCATCGGCGAGCAGCTTGAGCGCGCGCGAGGGGAGCGCCGCCTTGCGCGCCAGATCTTCTACAGAGGCAAAGGGGCGGCGGGCGGCGATGGCATCGGCCCAGTCTTCGCGAAAGCCCGACATCTGCCGCATACCCAGCCGCACCGAAAGCGCGGCCTTCTCTGTGCGGACCACGGCATTGTTCCACGTGCTCTCGTTCACATCGATGGGCAGCACCTCCACCTCATGTTCGCGCGCATCGCGGACGATCTGCGCGGGCGCGTAGAACCCCATGGGCTGCGAATTGAGGAGAGCCGCTGCGAACACCGCAGGGTAATGGTGCTTGATCCAGGAGGAGACCCAGACGAGCCGGGCAAAGGCAATGGCGTGGCTTTCCGGAAAGCCATAAGAGCCGAAGCCCTCAATCTGTTTGAAGCAGCGCTCGGCAAAGTCCTGCTCATACCCACGCCGCACCATGCCGCCGACCAGCTTGTCGCGAAAGGCATCGATCATGCCGAGGTTGCGGAACGTCGCCATCGCGCGGCGCAGCTGGTTCGCCTCAGACGGTGTGAATTCCGCCGCGACAATGGCGAGCTTCATCGCCTGTTCCTGAAACAGCGGCACGCCCAACGTCTTGCCGAGTACGTCGTGCAGCTCATTGGGGTCATGCGGCGGGGCGGGCGCGGGGAAGTCCACCTTCTCCCGCCCCTGCCGCCGCCGCAGATAGGGGTGGACCATGTCGCCCTGAATGGGGCCGGGGCGGACGATGGCCACCTGAATGGCGAGATCATAGAAATTGCGCGGCCGCATCCGGGGCAGCATGTTCATCTGCGCGCGGCTTTCGACCTGAAACACGCCGACGCTGTCACCTTTGCACAGCATGTCGAACACGTCTTCGTCGGCATCGGGGATGTTGGACAGCGTCAGCGGCGGGCCGGCATCCGTGCGCAGATCCTCGATCATGTCGAACGCCTTTTTGATGCAGGTCAGCATGCCGAGCGCGAGCACATCGACCTTCATCAGGCCCAGCGCGTCAATGTCGTCCTTGTCCCATTCAATGAAGGTGCGGTCCTCCATCGCGGCGTTGAGGATGGGCACAGTCTCATCCAGCCGGTCCTCCGTCAGCACAAAGCCGCCGACATGCTGCGACAAATGGCGCGGATAGTGCAAAATCTTCTGCACGAAATGGTTGAGCCGCGCGATCTCCGGATTGTCGGGGTCAAAGCCCGTTTCGGCAAAGCGCTTCGCATCCATCGTTGAGGAATAGCTGCCCCAGACGGTGGAGGAGAGGCGCTGGGTGATGTCCTCGGTCAGGCCGAGCGCCTTGCCCACCTCTCGCACCGCGCTGCGCGGGCGGTAATGTATGACGGTCGCGACAATGCCTGCGCGGTGGCGGCCATAGCGTTCATAGATGTACTGCATCACCTCCTCGCGCCGCTCATGCTCAAAATCGACGTCGATGTCGGGCGGCTCGCGGCGCTCTTCGGAAATGAAGCGGGAAAAGAGCAGGCTGTGTTTGGCGGGGTCGACCGCCGTGATGCCGAGCACGAAGCAGACGGCGGAGTTCGCCGCCGAGCCGCGCCCTTGGCATAGGATGCCGCGCCCCTGCGCAAACTGCACGACATCATGGACGGTCAGGAAATAGGCGGCGTAGGTCAACCGTTCGATGATCTCCAGTTCTTCGGTGAGGAGTGCGGCGAGCTTGGGCGGGGTGCCCTCGGGCCAGCGGTCGGCGCATTTCTGGGCGACGAGCGTCTCCAGCCAGGCTTGCGGCGTGTAACCGGGCGGGATCGGTTCATGCGGATAGTCATAGGCAAGTTGGGAGAGGTCAAAGGAGAGCGCCTCCATCAGCCGCGCAATCTCCGCCAGCGCTTCGGGCGCATCGGTGAACAGGCGCGCCATTTCAGCGGCTGTCTTCAGATGGCGTTCGGCATTGGCGGCGAGTTTGCGGCCCGCTTTGTCGATGCTCGTCTTTTCGCGGATGCAGGTGAGGATATCCTGCAGGGGGCGGTCTTCGGGCGTGGCGTAAAGCACATCGTTGACGGCGATGAGCGGGACGCCTGTTTCAGCGGAGAGGGCCTTCATCTCCGCCAGCCGCCGCCGGTCGCGCCCGGTGCGGTGCATGGCGACACCCAGCCACAAATGCGACGTGCGGTTGGCGAGGAGCGCGAGCTTGGCCGCGAGCGGCGACCCGCCGAGCGACGCGGTGCCAATGGGGGTGGGTGTGACGCGGCCGGGCAGCACGATCAGCGCCATTTCCTCACACCATTCGGCGAGGTCGGCGAAATAGAGCAGGCAGCTGCCCTTGTCCGTCCGCAGATTGCCGAGCGAGAGCAGCCGCGTCAGCCGCCCCCAGCCGCGTCGGTTGACGGGATAGGCGATGATGTCGGGCGTCTCATCGGCAAAGACCAGACGTGCGCCGGTGAACAGGCGGAAGTCTGACGCGTGGCCCGCGTCATGCAGATCTCGCAGCGCCCGCCATGCGCGGACGACTCCTGCCACCGTGTTGCGGTCGGCAATGCCCAGCCCTGCATGGCCGAGCGCCACCGCCTCAGCGACCATGTCAGCTGGCTGTGACGCGCCGTGGAGGAAGGAGAAGGTCGTGGCGGCGGCCAGTTCGGCATAGGCAGGCCGAGCCTCATCCGAACAGGCCATGGAGATACCAATCAGGGTTGGGCTTTTCAGCGCCGTACAAGCCGTGGCGGAACAGCCAGAAGCGGCGGCCCTGACGGTCCTCAACGCGGTAATAGTCGCGTGTCAGGCCTGCGCCGTCCTTGCGCTTCCACCATTCAGCCGACAGCCGCTCCGGCCCTTCAAAGGTGATCACATCATGCGTCTGCCGCCGCCAGCGGAAGCGGCGTGGCGGGCCATCGGGCACCTCGGCGATGACATCGACGATCTGCGGCGGATCGAAGAGGCGCAGGGGCCGCATCGGCGGATCTCCGGCGGCGCGGTGTGCGGTGAGCGGCAGGACAGGGGTGTGGGCGGGCACGGTGAAGCCCGCACATTCCGGAATGTGGCTGTCCCCTGCGGCAAAGCGGCGCACACGTCCCCGCCCGAGCCGGACGCCCAGCCGGTCGGCCAGCAGCGCCACCTCCCGTGCCGGAGCTGTATTGCCGTCCAGATCGGTCTGGGTGACGCCAAGCGCCTCGGCGACCGGAATGTCGAGGCGGATGAGATCATAGCCAAAGCCCGGATCCAGCGGGTCCTCCAGCGTGTCGATCCGTTCGCGGAAGAGCCGCAGCACCAACGCTACGTCACGCGTCGGCTGGCCCGTGCCGATGCTTAAAGCGTGGACGGCCCCGTCGCTGCGGAACAGGCGGCTGGCAAATTCACGCCCGCCTTCGCCGCGTCGGGCCAGTTCCTCGCCTGCCTCGCGCACAAGGTCCGCCAGCGTGGCGAGGACGAAGTCGGTGTGTGCCACAGGCTCGGCAAAGCGGCGCGCAAAGGAGAGCGCAGGCGGCGTCCGGCGCGGGGTGATGCGGACATCCTCTTCGCCCAGAACACGGGCAAGCCGGGTGACCGCCTGTGGCCCGAAACGTGCCGCGAGCGGGATACGCGGGCGGCTGGCGAGATCCCCCAGCACCGTCAGCCCCGCACGTTTGAGCGCAGTGGTGCGCTCCTCCCCCAAATCTAACGCGGCGACGGGCAGGTTGCCCACGTTAGGGGCGGCGGGCACATAGGGTGCGCGCTCCTCATTCAGCCGGTTGGGCGAAAGACGACGTCCGGCGCGCAGCAGCTCCCCGCCATGCCGGGCGAGCGCGCGGGCTTTGTCGGGCGTTTCGGCGAGGGCCACCCGCAGCGTCATGCCACCATCCACCAGCCGCGCGACAAGCGCGCTCACCAGCCCCGCCTCATCGCCCCACAGATGCGCGCAGCCGGTGATGTCGAGGATGAGGCCATCGGGCGGGTCCACCGCGACCGACGGCGTGTAGCGGTCACAATCATCGGCGATGCTGTCCAGCAGGCGGGCATCGGCTTGCGGGTCATGCGCCACCGCCTGCACCTCAGGCACGCGGGCGCGGGCATCGGCGAGCATCATGCCCGGCGCAAGACCCAGGCTCAGCGCAACCTCATCGACCGCCATGATGCGCATGGCCCCGGCCTGCTTTTCGGTGAAGACGCGCGGGCCTGTTTCGCCTTGATGGTCACGCAACCATCGATCGGCGCTCAGCAACGGCAGGAACAGGGCGCAATAGCGCCGGTTCGCTAAAGGCTGTCCGGTCATGATCCCACTCCACACACATATCGAAAGGGCGGGCACCGCCCCTGTGACGCAATAACGAAAGCGACAGGCCGGTCCGTCCCGGCGCCTGTCCGGCCAAAGGCGCAGACGGGGCTGCGGCCACCTGCCAGCGTGAGGCGGCGGCACTGGCAATCATGCTGTCACTGCCCCGCAGGATGAGTGCTGTGACGCCCGATTTCTCGGCGGCGAGCGCCAGACGTCGGCTGGCGGTCAGGTCCAGCCGTTTCGCCGAGCCGACTTCGATCACGGCAGCGGCAAGTCCGGCACAGCCGATGCTGTCTGACGCGACCTTCAGGCAGGCGAGCTCATCCGGCGCGGTCACCAGCATCATCCTGTCTGGTGCCAGCCCCAGTTCGGCGAGGCCGGGGCCGTACGGCGTGCCATGGCGGCGCAGTTCGGCATCGGTTGATACCCAAAGGATCTGCCCGCCGTCCGCACCTGCCCGCACCGCCAGCATCAGCGCGAACGCCGCCGCACTGGCCGTGTCCGTTCCACTGGCGGGCAGCACTTCATGCACCGCCCCTTTGGCCAGCCCGCCGTCCAGCCGCGCGTCGAGTGCCTCCAGCCCAAAAGACAAGAGTCCCCAGCGGCCGCTGGAGGCTGTGGGCCCAAGAGCGTCAATCCGGCGTTTAAGCCGTGCAAGAGAAGAGGCCGAATCAATCATGTTCACTGTATGTTCTATTTCTGCCGACATTAAATTTCTGTCAAGGCTTCCCCTCGCATGAGCGGAATTGATAAGGGCCCTCAAGCCTTTGAGGGGGACTATATGCGTAAGGTTCGTAAAGCGGTTTTTCCTGTTGCCGGTCTGGGCACGCGGTTTTTGCCGGCGACCAAGGCAATGCCGAAAGAAATGCTGCCCGTGGTTGATCGTCCGCTCATCCAATATGCTGTCGATGAAGCACGTGAGGCAGGCATTGAACAGATGATCTTTGTCACCGGGCGCGGCAAGAGCGCGATCGAAGACCACTTCGACATCGCCTATGAACTCGAACGCACAATGACCGACCGGGGCAAGGATCTGTCGGTTCTGGAACCTACACGGCTTGGGCCGGGCAATTGCGCCTATGTCCGCCAGCAGGAACCGCTGGGCCTTGGTCACGCCATCTGGTGCGCGCGCGACATTGTGGGGGATGAACCGTTCGCCATCTTCCTGCCCGATGAGCTCATGGCCGGATCGCCCGGCTGCATGAAGCAGATGATGGACGCCTACGAACAAACGGGCGGCAACGTGATTTCCGTTCTCGAAGTCCCGCATGACAAGGTGTCGAGCTACGGCGTGATCAAGCCCGGTGAAACGCACGGCAACATCACTGAGGTTCTGGGTCTGGTTGAAAAGCCCAAGAAGGAAGACGCGCCTTCCAACCTCATCATTTCGGGCCGCTACATTCTCCAGCCTGAGGTCATGCAAATTCTTGCAGCACAAGAAAAAGGCGCCGGCGGTGAAATTCAGCTGACCGATGCCATGCAGCAAATGATCGGGAAGCAGCCGTTCCACGCCGTCACCTTTGATGGCACGCGCTATGACTGCGGGGACAAGGCCGGGTTCATCACGGCCAACATCGCGCTTGCCCTGCAACGGCCCGACATCGGGCCTGCCGTAAGGGCCTGGCTAAAAGAAACCAAATTGGATTAATCACCCTCCGTTTGGGACGCGTAAAGCCCGATAAACGCTGGAAAACGATAAGAAATTTTAAGCCCCTGCGGCGACACTGCAGGGATGAGCCGATACAATCCACCCGAACTGATGAAGCCGACGCGCCAGCGGCTCGTCCAGCTCATCTTGCCGGTGCTTTTGTTGTTTTTCGTCACGATCGGCCTCTCGCTTTTTCAGACGGTTACTCAGGTCAATCAAGTCGACGCGCAGCGATCTCGCATGGCGGTCTCCGCTGCCATGGACGCGATGGTCTCCCGTCTTGCCGACTATACGCATGACAATGCCTATTGGGATGAGGTGGCCCGCGCCGTCTATGCAACGCCCACTGACATGGCGTTTCTCAAAACGACATTGGGGGCAACAACGCAGGAACGGGTCTACGCCGATACCGTCGTCGTCATCAGCCCAAGCGGTGTGGCGCAACTCGGCTTCCGGAACGGGCAGCGTCAGGACATCCGTCTGACGCCGGGCCTCAAAGCTGCGCTCTCCCGCCTTCAGGCCAAGATCGGGCGGGACAACCGCCCAGCGACAACCATCGTCCGCAATGACAAGGGGATCGCCCTTGTCGCCATCTCCCCCATCCGCCCGATGAGCACAAAGCTGCGCCGGCTCGTTCCGGCCGAAGGGCCGTCTTACCTCGTCCTTCTGAAAAATGTCGGGCGCGAAGACAGCTTTCGCATCAGCCGGACGCTGCAGCTTTCCAATGTCCGTTTTCAGCTGAAAGCGGGACGGGACCCGTTTGTCGCGCTGCGCAATGATGAAGGTCGCCCGGTTGGCGTGGTGACATGGAGCCCGCCCTCTTTGGGCTTGGTCGCTTTGGGCCGGGCCATGCCTGTTATCATCGTTGCCGCCCTCATCTATCTGATCGTCGCTGCCGTCTCGATCGGCCGGGGTTATGCCTCGCTGCGCCAACTGGGTTGGCAGGTGATGGCAGACAGCCTGTCCCGTTTGCCAAACCGTCGCGCGCTGCGCTGGGAAATGATCCGCCGGGGTGACAGCCGGGAGGAAGCGGGCCTCGCCATCCTTGATTTGGATGGCTTCAAGATGGTCAATGACAGCTTCGGCCATGAAACGGGCGACCAGCTCATCAAGGCGGTGGCCGCCCTCCTCAAACAGGCGGCAGGTACGGACGCCACTGCTATCCGTCTGGGGGGCGACGAATTTGCCCTGCTCGCAACAGGTGATGGCGCCTGGACAAGGATTGAAGAGGTCGCGAACCGTCTGTTGCTGATGCTCGACGCGCCGGTGATGCTCCTTGGCCGACCGGTTCAGGTTGGCGCCAGCGTCGGCATCGTGAAGGTGCGGCTGGGCGATCTTTCCCCATCAGAGGCCATGCGGCGGGCCGATGCCGCCATGTATGTCGCCAAACGATCCGGCAAGAAACGGGTCGTCTATTATTCAGCGGATCTGGATCAGGAACATGTCGCCGCCGCCAAGCTGACCGGGAACCTCCGCAAGGCCATTGAGGGCCGTGAATTCACCGTCCAGTATCAGCCGATGATCGATTGCCGCACCGGCAATGTCGTATCGGTAGAAGCCTTGCTGCGCTGGCCGCATGCAGACTTGGGGACTCTTTCCGAGCAGGATTTCATCAACGTGGCCGATCAGGCGGGACTGACCGTGCCCATCGGCGCGCTCGTGCTGGATCAGATTGCCAAGGATGCCCAAGACTGGGGGGATGTGCGCCTTGCCGTCAACCTCTCCCGCGGGCAGTTGCGCTCCCCCGGATTTCTCGTCCTTTTGGAGGCGCAGCTGAAGGCGTTGCAGCTCGCGCCGGAGCGCATGGAATTTGAGATGCGCGAAGAGCTGTTCGTGGAGAATGCGGACTTTGCTGAGGAAATTGCAGGGGAGCTACGCCAGATGGGGTGCCGCCTTGTCCTTGACAATTTCGGGTCCGGCTTTGCCGCTTTCAACACGCTGGATCGCGCGGATTTTGCCAAGGTGAAAATCGACACGACGCTCGTTTCCCGCGCCGCCTCGGATGATCGGGCGCTCGTGCTGCTCCAAAGCTGCGTGGCCGTTGCCCACTCGCACGGGGCACGGGCCGTTGCCCAAGGTGTGGAAACCTTTGCGCAGGCAGAGTTGATGCGGATCGTCGGGTGCGATGAAATTCAGGGCTGGACCTATGGGCGCCCGATTTCAGCGGCTGACGTCACGTCTTTGCTGTCGGTGCGGACCATGGCGGACCCTGCCGCCACGCCTGCGGCCTATGACGAAGCCCGGCCCTTGTTCGAGCTAGAACGCGTGTCGGGTTAAAGCCGCGCTGTTTTTGCGATGGCGTCGAGCACGCCGTTGACGAAGCCCTTTTCCTTACGGTCATAAAAGGCATGGGCGACGTCGAGATATTCGCTGATGATGCTGCCTTTGGGAATGTCCGCGCGCGCGATCAGTTCATAGGTGCCGGCGCGAAGGATTTGGCGGAGCGGACGATCCAGCCGGTCAAGCGACCAGCCTTCGGCCAGATTTGCAGTGATGAGCGCGTCCACTTCATCGCGACGGGCATCCACGCCCTTGACGACGTCATTGAAGAAATCGACCTCAGCGTCGGCAAAGGTGTTGTCCTCAATCGTCGCGCCCAGACGGTGCTGGTGGAATTCGTGGAGCAGCACGGCCATCGGCGTGCCTTCCATTTCCTGCTGGTACAGCGCCTGCACAGCGGCAAGGCGGGCGGCGGAACGGGCGCGGCTCATTTCAATCTTTCCTCTACGGATCGGGCGTGGGCGGGAAGCCCTTCGGCGCGGGCAAGCGCGACAGCCGCCGGTCCGATAGCGCGGATGGCGTCAGGCGAACAGCCGAGAAAGCTCGTGCGCTTCATGAAATCGAGCACGGACAGGCCAGACGAGAAGCGCGCGCGGCGTCCTGTGGGCAGCACATGGTTCGGCCCGCCGACATAATCGCCCACCGCTTCGGGCGTGTGGCGGCCAAGGAAGATCGATCCGGCATGGCGGACGGCGGCGAACAGGGGTTCGGGGTCTTCGACGGCGAGTTCCAGATGCTCAGGCGCCAGCGCATCAATGAGTGGTAAGGCCGCCATCAGGTCTGCCACGAGCAGGATCGCGCCATTGGCTTCCCAGCTTGTCCGCGCGGTGGCGCCGGTCGAAAGCTCTGCAATCTGGGTATCTACGGCAGCCGCGACCGCATCGGCAAAGCCAGCGTCATCAGTGATCAGGATCGACTGGCTGGTCGGGTCATGCTCGGCTTGGCTCAGCAGATCAGCAGCAATCCACTGCGGATCATTCTTGCCATCAGCGACGACAAGGATTTCGGACGGGCCCGCCACCATGTCGATGCCGACGACGCCGTACAGCTGCCGCTTGGCTTCAGCCACCCAAGCATTGCCGGGGCCGGTGACGACATCAACTCTGCCGATGGTGTCGGTGCCAAAAGCGAGGGCAGCGACGGCTTGGGCGCCACCCACGCGCCACACCTCATCCACGCCCGCAATATGCGCGGCGGCAAGGACGAGGGGATTGATCTCGCCCTTGGGCGTCGGCGTCACCATCACAAGACGGTCAACGCCGGCAACTTTGGCCGGGATGGCGTTCATCAAAACGGAGGACGGGTAAGCCGCCCGACCACCCGGCACATAGACGCCGGCGGCATCCACCGCGGTCCAGCGCGCACCAACGCGGACGCCTGCGCTGTCCACCGTGTCGCTATTCTCGGGCTTCTGCTTGGCATGATAGGTGCGGATACGGTCGGCTGCGAGGTCGAGTGCTGCGCGCAGATCACTCTCGAGGGCCTCATAGGCGGCGCGGCAATCCGCAAGGTCGATCTTCCAATCGAGATCATGCCCGTCAAATCTGCGGGTCAAGTCCGCGACCGCCGCGTCGCCTTCGGTGCGGACGCGGGCGATGATCGCCGCAACATCACGCGAGACGTCCTCGTCCGCTTCCCGCCGCGCATTGACGAGCGTTTCAAAGGCTGCCGCAAAATCGGGCGCCTGCGCGTCGAGCCTAATCATGGACCGCCGCCCGGAACGCTTCGACCAGATCGCCGACGCCGGCATTGGTCTTGAAGGCCGCGCGATTGACGATCAGCCGTGCGGAGACCTGCGCGATGACTTCCACTTCCACCAGCCCGTTTTCGAGCAATGTCTTGCCTGAAGAAACGAGATCGACAATCCGGCTGGACAGACCCAGCGACGGTGCGATTTCCATGGCGCCATTCAGCTTTACACATTCAGCCTGAACGCCGCGCGCGGCAAAGTGCTTGCGCGTCATGTTGGGATATTTGGTGGCGACGCGGACATGGCTCCACGATCGGGGATCATCAGTCGCGGCCATTTCAGCGGGCTCGGCGACTGAGATGCGGCAATGGCCGATATCGAGGTCGACCGGCGCGTAAAGTTCTGAATAATCGAACTCATCGATCACGTCGGACCCGACAATGCCAATCTGCGCGGCGCCATGCGCAACGAAGGTTGCCACGTCGAAGGCGCGCACGCGGATCAGGCTTACATCCGGGCGGTTGGTCGCGAATTTGAGGGCGCGGCTCTTTCCGTCGGTAAAGGCAGGCTCAGGCACAATCCCGGCGCGCGACAGCATCGGCAGGGCTTCTTCGAGGATGCGGCCTTTTGGCACGGCAAAGATGATCGGCTGAGACATGATGCGGGGCCTTTACGTGGACGGGCTTTACAGGGCAAGCTGTCGGGATGACTCAAAGCATTCGCGACGCTTTCCAGCTTCAGGCCAAATATTGCCATGCAGCGGGCTCTACACTGACGGCAGAGGTGGTAGCGGCGCTTGGGGATATCCTTGACCATTCAACACGGACGGGCGCGCGCATCCTCGACTGGGCAGGCGATCCGATCGTCGACGCGCTGCCGCTGCGCATTGCAGGCGGGCTGCATGCCCTTGCGCGGTCCAGCAAGGAGGATCTGCTCGCCCGCTATTACACCGTCCGCGATCTGGAGGCGCACCCTGTTCTGCGGCAAGTGATCGCGAAATGGGATGACTGGCTCTTTCCTTGGCTTGATGGACCGCCACAGACCAACGAGGTTGCCCGTGCTGGAGCCCTGTGGCCCGCCATGCTGGAGATTGCGCGCCGCTTTGGCCCTGACATGGAATGGATCGAAATCGGGACGAGCGCAGGCCTTAATCTCAATATGGACCGGTTCGGCTATCGGCTTGGCGAGACTGTGTCGGGGGATAGCCTCTCTGCGGTCCAGATCAGCCCTAAATGGACCGGCATTAGCCCAGCACCTGCCGCCGTAAACGTCTTGGACCGCGTCGGCATTGATCTCAATCCGCTCGACCCGACGGACCCCGCGATTGTGGACCGGATGTTGGCCTATATCTGGCCGGACCAACCGGAACGGTTGGCGCGGGCAGAAGCGGCCATCCGCTTGGCCCAAGCCAACCCGCCACCCATTGTGAAGGGCGACGCGACAGCGTTGCTCGCGCCGCTCTTGGCCGAACCGCAGGCCGAAGGGCGCACCCGGGTCATCTTCCATTCGGTTGTCCTCCAATATTTCCCGGCAGAGGCCCGGGCCAAGGTCCGGGATCTGATTGAAGAGGCGGGCGCGCGTGCCGATGTCGCGCGGCCGCTCACTTGGCTGTCGATGGAGTTTCCGGACAAAGTTACCGAAGCGGACATCACGCTGCGCTGCTGGCCGGGGGAGGGAAAAGCTCAACTACTGGCCAAAGCGCACCCGCATGGGGCGTGGGTCAACTGGGGGGCGTAAGGCGCCCTCGCTTGGGTCTCAGCCGTTAACCGAGCCAGCTCCGCATCGCCTGATTGACGGCATCCGGGCGCTCCCAAGGGATGAAGTGACCTGCATCCTCGACGCGGACGACCGTCAGCCTGTCGATATGCTCGTCCAGCCCTTCCAATTGGCAGGGCAGCAACGCCTCATCGTTCACGCCCCAGATGACAAGCACAGGCATGTGCAGTTTCGGGAAGGGAGCGGCGAGAAACGGCGTCATCTCAGCAGGCGTATCCATCCCCGGCACCTGCATGGGGGAGGCGCGGTACCAGTTGAGCATGGCCGTCAGCGCACCGGGCTGGGACCATTCATCGAGATAAGCTGCTTTGTCCTCTGCGGTGATCGGGCCGCCGGAGAGATTTGCGAACCGGTCTTCAAAGAACCAGTCCATGCCCTTGGCGGCGACTTCGCCCTCAATGTCGCGCTCGCGGAAGTCCTTCATATATTGCGAGGCGAGGCGCTGATCGCGGTCGAAGACGAGTGTGTGCTGAAAGACATAAGGGTGGGCGGCATTGCACAGGATCAGCCGTTCAACCCGCGCCTGATCTTTGATGGCGACTGCCCAGGCGATGGCCCCGCCCCAATCATGCCCGACCAGCGTAAAGCGGTCAGCGCCAAAGGCATCGGCGAGCGCGAACACATCAGCGACAAGATTGCCGATGCGATAGTCCTTCACCTCCGGCAGCTTCTGCGAGCGGGCATAGCCGCGTTGGTCCGCCGCGATGCAGAAGAAGCGGTCCGACAGAGCCGCCATCTGATGCCGCCAAGTGCGGTGTGATTCGGGAAATCCGTGCAGAAACAAGATCGGCGGGTTCGCCGCATCGCCCGCCGTCCAGACGTCGAGATCGACGCCGGTGGAAAGGGTCACGCGCTGATGCAGCACCTCTGCCATTAAATGGGGTCGCTATTGGTCAATGGCGTTTCGGGCATGGGAATGAATTCTGGATCATTGGGCACAATCGGGAAGCGGCCTTCAGCCCAGTCGGCAGCGGCCTGATCGATCCGGTCCTGCCGCGAGGAGACGAAGTTCCACCACACCCGCCGCGCGGTCGGGAAGTCTTCTCCGCCCATCAGCATGATGCGGCCGCCCTTTGTTGATTTGAGCGTCCCCTTTTCGCCCGGCTTCAAGACGTAGAGCGCATAAAGCTCCATCGCCTCGCCCGAAATCTCCGCCTCACCGCCAACAAGCATCAGAGCGCGCTCATCGGCCTCGGCATCAACGGGGATGCTGCCGCCCTGTTCCAGCATGATGTCGGCGTAGATGGTTTCGGCATGGCAGGTGGTCGGTGCGGTCGCCCCCCAGAGCGTCCCCATGATGACGCGTGCCTTTGCGCCGCCATCCGAAATGATGGGCAGCTTGTAGGCCTTGGCCTGTTCAAAGGCGGGATCGATTTCCTCCTTGCCATCGGGCAATGCGAGCCAAGTCTGCATGCCGTAAATGGAGGCACCTTTGGCGCGCTCCTTGGCAGGGGATCGCTCCGAATGGACGATGCCTTTACCCGCCGTCATCAGATTGACCTCGCCCGGCCGGATCGTCGCGAAGGACCCCAGCGAATCGCGGTGGTCGATGGCGCCATCGAAAAGATAGGTGACGGTGGACAGCCCGATATGCGGGTGCGGACGGACGTCCATGCCCAACCCAATGTCGAGCATGCCGGGGCCGAACTGATCCACAAAGCAAAAGGGCCCGACCATCGTGAGGCCGCGCGCAGGCAGCGCGCGCCGCACTTCAAAGGCACCCAGATTGTGGGTGACGGGCAGCAGCATTCCTTCAACCGGATGGGACATGGCCGTTCTCTCCTCTTGGTCGCCTTATTCGCCGGGCGCTTTTGCTTTGATGGCAAGGGCATGGACGCGCTGGCCGGGCAAATCGCCGAGCGCACGGTTCACCATCCGTTGGCGTTCCAATCGGCTGACGCCTGCAAAGGCCGCCGCCTCAATCTCGACGCTAAAATGGCTTTCGCCTGAGCCGTCATCGCCGGAATGCCCGCTATGCTTGGCACTGTCATTGCTGACGATCAGGCGGGTTGGCGCGAAGCTCTCTGAGAGGCGGGCGGTGATTTCGGATTCGATAGGGCGTTCTGTCATGTCTTTTCTTCTAGCAAGACTGACGGCATGGGGAAGTGATGCGTGTGACAATTGTCAAAGAGTGTCTGTGACCATGAGCGAGGGGGAGCGCCGCCCGCGCGATCGTTTTCATGGTCGGGTCTTTGGCCACCGTCAGGCCTGTGCCGTACCCGGTTGCCCTGAATCCGGCGAGTTTCGCGCACCTTCCCCCGGTGGACGCGGCGCGGGCAGCGATGGGCCCGGCGACTGGCAATGGCTTTGCCTTGATCATGTGCGGGAATTCAACACCCGCTATAACTACTTTCAAGGCATGTCGCGGGAAGAGATTGAGCAGGCGCAAATGCCGATGGGCGGGTGGGAACGCGAAACGCGGGCCTTCCGCGCGACGGCGGGCGTCGATGAGCCGCCCCGCTGGGCCGACTTCCACGATCCGCTTGATGCCATTTCCGCGCGCTTCCGGCAGCGGACGGCGGACGCCATGCCGCGCGAACGTGCCGACGGGAAGCATCTGAGCACTGAGGGTCGGGACGCCTTGCGCACGCTTGGCCTTGATCAGGATGCGGACCGTAAGGCGTTGCGCAGCCGCTATTCAGAACTGGTGCGAAAATATCACCCGGACAGGAACGGAGGAGACAGGACGCATGAAAAGAAGCTGCAAGGTGTGGTCGAGGCTTACCAGCAATTGCGGAAGTCGCCTGCCTTTGTTTGAGCCGACCGTGCCCCGGTCTTTCGTATTTGCGGCACTGTTGCTGGGCAGCACTGCGCCTTTGGTGGCGGCAGAACCAGACACGATCATTGTAACGGCACCCGGCAATGATGCCGATGTCGATGATGCGATCCGCGTGGATGCAGACGCAGTGCGGCGTGCAGGCCCGCCGGATGTCCTGCGCGCATTGTCCCGCGATGTGGCGGGCATTTCGCTCTCCGAAGCACAGGCCAACCCCTATCAGCCCAACCTGATCTATCGCGGCTTTTCCGCGTCGCCCTTGCAGGGCAATGCGCAGGGGCTCGCCGTCTATCTTGATGGGGGCCGCTTCAACTTACCCTTTGGCGACACCGTCAATTTTGATCTGCTGCCCGATGCCGCCATCGACACGATTTCGATCCGCGATGCCAACCCGATCTTCGGCATGAACGCGCTTGGCGGTTCTATGATTGTTGCGACCAAGTCCGGTCGGTCGGCGCCCGGCGCTTCGATGGAAGCTGCTTTTGGTGACCATGGTCGCGGGGAAGCCAGCGGCAGCGTCGGATGGAGCCAGGGCAATTTCAGCGGCTTTGTGGCCGGTCAGGCACGGCGGGAAGACGGCTGGCGGGATTTCTCGCCTTCAACCCTTTATAACGGCTTTGCTGACTTTGGCTGGGATGCCGAAACCGGCGGCGTTCATATGAAGCTGGTGGGGGCTGACACAGACCTGACCGGCAATGGCACGGCGCCTGTCGAACTGCTCGCTGCGAAATACAGCGCGGTCTTCACCCACCCGGACAATACGCAAAACCGCTTCGTGCGCGGCAGCGTCCATCCATGGATTGCCGTGGGGGATGCAGGGCGGATTGAAGCGACGCTTTATGCCCAGTCGTTCCGGCAAAGGACGCTCAATGGCGATGCGGCGGACATTGAGGCGTGCAGTGCGGATGCCACGTTGCTGTGCGTGTCGGACGCGTCGGACAATGAGGCGGTGCTGCGCGATGCTCTAGGAGCCGCGATTGCTGATACGTTGGGCGGAGAAGGCTATGGCGCGCTGAACCGCAGCCGCACCAAAACCCGCAGCGCAGGCGTGCTCGCCCAATATGTGACCGAGCGGGATCTGGCCGGCATGGCGCACAATATTGCCATTGGCTTCAGCCATGACCGCAGCACGACGCGCTTTGCCGCCTCGTCGGAACTGGGCGAGCTGACCGCGGACCGCAGCGTCGAAGGCCTTGGGTCCATCATCACCCAGCCCGACGGGTCCATCGCGCCGGTGGAATTGGATGTGACCACGCGGCAGACAGGACTGTTCTTTGCCGACACGATATCGCTGTCTCAGCGACTCTCCGCAGAGATCGGCCTGCGCTGGAACCACACTTATGTGGACTTGCGGGATCAGATCGGGACCGCGCTCAATGGAACGCATCGCTTCCGGCGCCTCAACCCCGGCGTAGAATTTGATTATGCGCTGACCGACCACCTCTCGCTGCGGGCAGGCTATGCCGAAACGAGCCGGGCGCCGACGCCTGCTGAACTTTCCTGCGCGGATGAAACGGCCCCTTGCAGCCTGACGAACTTCTTTGTGGGAGATCCGCCGCTGGAACAGGTCGTCGGAAAAAGCTGGGAAGCAGGTGCTTCGGGCAAGCTGTCAGGCAGTTGGACCGGCGCTTGGCTGCTCTCCGCCTATCGCACAGTGACCGTCAACGACATCCAGTTCACAGCAGCCTCAACGCGCGGACGTGCCTTTTTCCGCAACATCGGCACAACGCGGCGGCGCGGTGTGGAAGCGAGCTTCACGGCCGCGCGCGGGCCTTGGGCTGTGCGGCTCGGCTATGCCTATACCGATGCCCGCTTTGGCACGGCCTTGGTGGTCAACAGCCCGGACAATCCGGCAGCCGATGCGGATGGCCGCATCCTTGTGGAACCCGGCGATCGCATCCCCGGCATTCCCCGGCACCGCGTCGTTGCTTCGGCAGACTATACGACCGGCGCGCTGACGCTCGGCGCTGATTTTCAGGCGCAGTCGGGCCAATATTTCCGGGGTGATGAGGCAAATGAGGATGCGCCGACGCAGGGCTTTGGTGTCCTCAATCTGCGCGGCAGCTTCCGCTTGGGGGAAGCTGCGAACCTCTTTGCCGAAGTCTCCAATGTGTTTGACCGGCGGTTTGCGACCTTCGGCACATTCTCCGAAACCGATGAGATCGAGCTGGACGAAGCTCCCGGCGCAGACGACCCGCACGCGCTGTCCCCGGGCGCGCCGCGTCGGTTCCTGATGGGCCTGCGCGTCGACTTTTAGGCGTTTGCCTCGCGCTCGGCGATTTCTGCGAGTTGATCCGCACAGGCTTTCCAGCCGTCGGTAAAGCCCATATCGGCGTGGTTCTGCATTGAAGCCTCGTCCCAATGGCGGGACCATGCGCGATATCGGGTGCCGTCCCCCTCGGGCGTGATCTCCCAACCGCCGACCATGAAAGGCTTGGTCGGAATCCAGTCGGTTGTGAACACATCGCTTGAGACAAAACGCTTGCCGGGTGTGACCTCTAGAAACACGCCCTCTTGCGGGTGTTCTTCGCCATTGGGTCCCTTCATCACCATCGCGCTGCGACCGCCGGCCCGCCAGTCCTGCTCAATAATCTCAGCGCGCCAAGGTCTCGGGCACCACCACTCCTCCTGACGCTCAGTCATGATCTTCCAAACAGCCTCGGGCGGCGCGGCGATATAGCGCTCCACCGAGAGTTCGAATCCATTCTCTGCAGTGCC
>JBBATS010000053.1:0-2650 GCA_040398625.1 Chakrabartia sp.
GCCTTTCGATCATCGACGTCGCGGGCAGTCCACAGCCGATGCATGCCGCAGACGGGCAGCTTACGATCATCTTCAATGGCGAGATCTATAATTTTCAGGAATTGCGTGAAGAGCTGAAGCGCCTCGGCCATGTTTTCACGACATCGGGCGACACAGAGGTCATCCTCCACGGCTATCGGCAATGGGGCCCGCAAGTTCTGCCGCGTCTCAACGGCATGTTCGCCTTTGCGATCCATGATGCGCGCACGCAGCAGTTGTTCCTCGCCCGTGACCGCTTTGGCGTGAAGCCGCTTCACTACATGATGTTGGCAGATGGCAGTGTCGCGTTCTCATCAGAACTCAAAGGCCTGCTCGCCAATCCGGCCGTCCGGCGGGAGCCCGATGTCCGGGCGGTCGAGGACTATATGGCGTTCGGCTATGTCCCCGATGATGCCTGCATCGTGGCCGGTGTGCAGAAGCTTCCCGCAGGTAGCTTCCTGATGCTGTCCCGCGGCAAACCACTGCCGCAGCCGTCCATCTGGTGGGACATTGATTTCAGCCAGCGGACCAATGCATCTATCGGGTCGTTGCAAGAAGAACTGCGCCACTTGCTTCATGACGCCGTCGCATCGCGCATGGTGGCGGACGTTCCGCTGGGTGCGTTTCTTTCGGGCGGTGTCGACAGCTCAACCGTGGTTGCCTTCATGGCAGAGATCAGCGCGAAACCTGTTGAAACCTGCTCCATCGGCTTTGATGTCGGGGCGCTGGACGAAACCCAGTTTGCGGACCGCGTGGCGGCCCGGTTCGGCACACATCATCGCAAGCGGACTGTTGCGTCTGATGATTATGCGGCGATCAATATTCTCTCCGACGCCTTTGACGAACCTTTTGCCGATGCCTCGGCCTTGCCAACCTTGCGGGTCTGCCAACTTGCGCGGGAAACGGTGACAGTTGCTCTGTCGGGCGATGGGGCGGACGAAGCCTTTGCCGGGTATCGCCGCCACAAATTTCAACATGCGGAAGAGCGGATGCGTGGCTTCCTTCCAGCTGGTTTGCGCCAAGGCGTCTTTGGCGCGCTTGGCCGTCATTATCCCAAGGCGGATTGGGCACCGCGCTTTCTCCGCGCAAAGTCGACCTTCCAGTCGCTCGCCCGAAATGGAGGAGAGGCTTATGCGCGGTCGGTGGGGGTTACGTTGCCGGAACAGCGCTCCGGTTTGTTCACCGGCGCATTTCAACGAAGCCTTTCCGGCCACCGCGCTGAAGACCGCTACATCTCGGCGATGGCCAATGCTCCGGCCCGCGAGGCATTGGATCGGGCGCAATATGCCGACATGAAGATATGGCTGCCAGGAGACATTCTCACCAAGGTGGATCGCACCAGCATGAATGTGAGCCTAGAGGCGCGGGAGCCGCTGCTCGACTACAAGCTCATCGAATTCGCCGCGCGTTTGCCGGTCTCGCTCCGTCTGAGCGGTGGGGAAGGGAAGTGGCTCCTCAAAAAGACGATGGAAGGTCATCTGCCCGATGACATTCTCTATCGTCAGAAAATGGGCTTTGTGACGCCCATTTCGGCATGGTTCAAAGGTCCGCTGGCCGCAGAGGCGGCTGATCTGGCGAGCAGCTCTACATTGGCAGAAACCGGTTGGTTCGATTCGGCCATCATCGCCAAGGCGGCACGTGACCATAAGGCAGGTCTGGCCGATAACGGCCGGCTGCTGTGGCAGTTGATCATGCTTGAAAAGTCGGTGAAACGCCTGTTTGGCTAGGCGCGTTCAGCCACCCGTGCGCGTTAGCGCGTCCATAACCGATTTCCAGAAATGGCGGCGCTTGCTGAACAGGCGTGCCCGTCTGAGCTCTGTGTCGCAGACAGTCTCCGCATCGCCCCCGTGGCGATCACGCAGGCGCATTGCCTCCACCCGTGCTTCCCGGGACAGTCCCGCCCGAACATCTTGAGATATAAACATTTACAAAACTATTCCCGCCGAATCGGAGATGGTCTATGCCGGAATGGTTTCATTATGGCGACAATAAATGTGCCTATTAAATGGGATAGGTTGCCTCAACGAAATAGAGCCCGTCCGGAGGGGCATTGAAGCCGAGCGCGGTCCTGTTTTTGGCCTCAAGCGCGCCCTTCAAATCATCTATCGACCATTTGCCTTCACCAACGAGCACGAGGCAGCCGACCATGGAACGCACCTGATGGTGGAGGAAAGAGCGCGCGGCGACTTCAACTTCCAGTTCGTCGCCAAAGCGGCAGACAACCATGCGGTCGATGGATTTGATGGGGCTGGCGGACTGGCAGTGGACGGACCGGAAGGTTGTGAAATCATGCGTGCCGACAAAGATTTGCGCGGCATCGTGCATAGCTTCATGGTCCAGTGACGGCACAACTCGCCAAGCCCGCCCCTGATCCAGTGCGAGTGGTGGGCGGCGGTTGACGATCCGGTAGATGTAGCGTCGCCCCGTGCAGGAAAACCGGGCATGCCAATCATCCGAAACGACGGTGCAATCCAAAATGGCGATGGGCTGAGGGCGCATCACCGCGTTCAGGGCTTCCATGAGGCGGAAAGGCGTCATCTCTTTGGTGATGTTGAGATGCGCGACCATGGCTTCGGCATGAACGCCGGCATCGGTTCGGCCCGCGGCGTAAACAACAACGTCTTCCCCGGTG
>JBBATS010000053.1:2660-18100 GCA_040398625.1 Chakrabartia sp.
CGGTTACTTTCTTTGCCGCGTCTTCAATAGCGGCCTGCACGCTGGAGCCGTGCGCCTGCCGCTGCCAGCCCATGAAGGGCCGCCCATCAAACTCCACCGTCAGTCGAAAACGCGTCACGACAGGATAGACCCCTGCGGAATCGCAAAACCGCGCAGCAGTTCGGCTGGTGTCATGGCGGATTTTCCTGCCCGCTGGATGAGGGTGGGCTGGATGGCTCCTGTTCCGCAGGCCAGTGTCAGTTGGTCGTCCAGCACCTTGCCTACAGCGCCGCTCTCTTGGAGCACTTGGGCTGAGATAATGCGGAACCGTTCCCCCGCAAATTCGAAAAAGGCGCCCGGGGCTGGTGTAAAGGCGCGGATTTGGCGCTCCACCGCTTCGGCGGCCTGCTGGAAATCGATCCGGCTTTCCGCCTTGTCGATTTTGGCGGCATAGGTGACACCCGTATCCGGTTGATCGACGGGAGGATGGGCTGACAAATAGCCCAGAACCGTCACGAGCAGCTCCGCCCCCAAATGTGCGAGTTCATCCGTCAGTTCGCCCGCCGTTTTCCCGTCAATACCGGTGTGCACCTTGGCCAGCATCGGGCCGGTATCTAGCCCAGCCTCCATCTGCATGATCGTGACGCCGGTTTCTATGTCTCCCGCAAGGATCGCGCGTTGGATGGGCGCTGCCCCACGCCAGCGGGGCAGGAGCGAGGCGTGGACGTTTACGCAGCCCAGCTTTGGCGCATCTAGAATGACCTGGGGGAGAATCAGCCCATAGGCTGCGACCACGGCAATGTCGGCGTCCAACTCGGCAAAGGCTGACTGCTCTTCCGGCAGATTGAGGGAGACGGGGGTCCGCACATGCAGGCCCAGCTCTTCCGCACGCTTATGCACCGGTGTTGGGGAGAACGCTTTTCCACGCCCGGCCCGACGTGGTGGCTGGGAATAAACCGCGCAGATATCGTGCCCTGCCGCCGCCAAAGCGTTCAGCGTTGGAACCGCAAAATCGGGGGTGCCCATGAAGATGATCCGCATGATCTTCTCCAAGCCCTTGGCAAGGCACATTGCAAGCCCCTATCAGCATCATCATGGCATCGCCCGAGATAGATCGACTGACACAGGCGCTGGCGCGCTTACCCGGCCTTGGCCCGCGTTCGGCGCGGCGTGCCGTGCTGTACCTGCTCAAAAAGCGGGAAGGGGCGATGGTTCCGCTGCTGGAAGCGCTCGCGCTGGTGAACGAGAATCTCTCGACTTGCGGCGTGTGCGGTAATGTCGACACAACCGACCCTTGCGGCATTTGCCGCGACGTCCGGCGGGACAGCCGCATGCTCTGCGTGGTGGAAGACGTGCCGGACCTTTGGGCGCTGGAACGCTCTCGCCTGTTTCCCGGTAAATTCCATGTTCTGGGTGGCCGGCTGTCTGCGCTGGAAGGCGTGCGGCCGGAAGATTTGAACATCGCGCCTCTCCTCGCCCGGATTGCCGAGGGGGGCATTGATGAGGTGGTGCTGGCGATGAATGCCACGCTGGAAGGGCAGACAACCGCGCACTATATCGCGGAAAAGCTGGAAACATCTCCGGTTCGGATCACACAATTGGCGCATGGCCTTCCCGTTGGCGGGGAACTCGACTATCTTGATGACGGCACGTTGGCGCAGGCGCTGCGTGCCCGTCGGCCTTTGGCTTGACCATCAGCAACCCCATACCTAACTGAGCGACATGGCACTTCTTCCGATTATCGAAACACCCGATCCGCGCCTCAAGGCGATTTCTGCGCCCGTCGAAAAGGTGGATGACGACCTGCGCGTGTTCATCGCCGACATGTTCGAGACGATGTATGACGCGCCGGGCATTGGTCTTGCCGCCATTCAGGTCGGTCTCGCCAAGCGTGTTCTTGTCATCGATCTTCAGGACAAAGATGAGGAAACGGGCGAAACCATCAAGGATCCAAGGGTTTTCATCAATCCTGAGATCATTGAAGAATCCGAAGAGTTGAGCGTTTACAGCGAAGGCTGCCTGTCGGTGCCGGAGCAATATGCCGATGTTGCCCGCCCGGCGGTGATCAAGGCCAAGTGGCTGGATGCGGACGGGACAGAGCATGTCGAGCAGATCGACGGGCTGCTTGCCACCTGTCTCCAGCACGAGATGGACCATCTGAACGGCATCCTCTTCATCGATCACTTGTCGAAGCTGAAGCGTGACATCGTGCTCAAGAAGCTCGCAAAGGCGCGCAAAATGGCGGCCTGACCGCCAAATTAGGGCGCCGTGTCGCACGGCTTCAAAACGGCTTCCAATGTAGGATTGTTCGTTCTATGTTCCGCACATCATGGCGGGAACTTCGATGCAATATTTGGGAATTCTGCTGCTCGGTCTAGTTCTGGGTGGCGTGGTTGGTTGGCTGTTTGCTGGCCGCGCAACTGCGGGGCTGCAGGCCGAGCGCGATGCCGCGCGGACTGAACGGGACCGGGTTGAGACCGACTTCAAGGCGGCGATCGTCGATCTCGAAGCTGCTCTTACCGAACGCAATTCCCTCAACGCCCAACTCGCAGGGGCAACGGCAGAGCACAAAGCGCGCGAAGAAGCGCATGAGGCGCAACTGCGCTCTTTGCAGGACGCCAAAGAGGCACTGTCGGCGCAGTTCAGCGAAGTGGGGGGCAAACTCCTCGAATCGGCCCAAAAGCAGTTCTTGGAACGTGCAGAGGCGCGGTTCCGGCAGTCCGAGGAAACGTCTGGTCAGGGCCTGAAAGCGCTGCTGCAACCGGTCCATGAGCGTCTTCAGAAATATGAAGAGCAGGTGACCAAGGTTGAAGCCGAACGGCGCGATGCTTTTGGTCTTCTGCATGGTCAGATCGCCTCCATGCGTGAAGGCACCGAACGGGTGTCGAGTGAGGCGGCAAAACTGGTCAATGCGCTGCGCAATGCGCCCAAAGCGCGCGGTCGCTGGGGTGAGCAGCAGTTGCGCAACGTGCTCGAAAGCTGCGGTTTATCAGACCATGTCGACTTTGCGACCGAAGTCAGCGTGTCAGATGGGGAGGGCGGTCGCCTGCGCCCTGACGTGATTGTGCGCGTGCCGGGTGGCAATTCGCTCGTGATCGACGCCAAAGTGTCGCTCAATGCCTATCAGGATGCTTTTGGCGCTGTCGATGAGCGGGAGCGGGAAATTCATCTCGCCGCCCACGCAGCGGCCATGAAGGCGCACGTCAACACGCTCGGCGCCAAGGCCTATTGGAGCCAGTTTGATGACGCACCCGATTACGTGATTATGTTCGTGCCCGGTGAGCATTTCCTGACCGCAGCTTTGGAGCAGGATAGTCAACTTTGGGATTATGCTTTTGATCGCAAGGTCTTATTGGCGACACCTACGAACTTGATTGCAATTGCCCGGACGGTCTCTGCGGTGTGGAAACAGGAGAAGATGGCCGGCCAAGCGCGCGAAATCGCCGAACTTGGCCGCGAACTCTATTCGCGTCTGGCGACGATGGGCGGCCATGTCAGCCGCGTCGGTAAGAACCTCGACACCGCGGTCAACGCCTATAACCAGATGGTCGGCAGTCTCGAAAGTCAGGTGATGAGCTCAGCCCACAAGTTTGAGAAACTCGGCATCGATACCGGCGCCAAATCCATTGAGCCGCTGCCGATCGTAGAGGGGCACTCGCGGCCATTGGTGAAATTGGTGGCGAATTCTGGCGAGAACGATCCAGCTTAGCGCCTCCGCAACTGGTTTAAAATTTCATAGGCCATCACCGAAGTTGCCACAGCCGCATTGAGGCTATCGGCCTTGCCCATCATCGGCATTTTGACGAGCAGGTCGCAGTCCGCCTCATAGGCGTCCGGAAGGCCCTGCGACTCATTGCCGACGAGCAGGAATACCGGCGGTGTGTAGGCCGGGTCCTGATAGTCATTGTCCGTGTTTAGGCTGGTGCCGACCAATTGGCCCGGTCCCTGACGCAGCCATGCGATGAATTCCGGCCAGCTGGCTTTGCTGATGGACTGGGTGAAGAGGGCACCCATGCTCGCACGGACCGCTTCGACGGAGAAGGGATCGGTGCAGTCGTCAATCAGGATCAGACCGCCTGCGCCCACGGCATCGCCTGTTCGCAATATGGTGCCGAGATTGCCGGGATCGCGCAGGCGTTCCGCAACCATCCAGATGGGCGCTGTCGTCCGGTCAATATCTGCAAGCGGCGTCCAGTGTTCGGGATAAATGCCAATGACGGCCCCCGGATTGTCCTTGCCCGATATCTTGGAAAGAATGTCGCGCGGCGTAACGAACACTTCGCCGCCATGGGCCTCCGTTGCGGCTACCAGTGTCTCAACGAGCGGATGCCGGGCGCTTTCGGATGAAAACCAGAGCATGTCGGGCGCCCGGCCTGCGTCGAGTGCCTCGGTGAGGATGCGTAGACCTTCAGCAAGGAACAGACCTTCCTCGCGGCGACCCTTTTTGTCCCGCAGCGAGCGGACCCGCTTGACGAGAGGGTTTGAAAATCCGGTAATTTCGCGGAACATTGCGGCTTATTCAGCCTCGTGAAAACGAGCTTCGACAAGCTCTGCGAGCGCCTGAACTGCCTGTTCTGCGCCGTCTCCCGATGCGCTAATGACGATCTCATCGCCGAGCGCCGCGCCCAACATCATCAGGCCCATGATTGATGTCCCGACAACACTCGATCCGTCTTTTTCCACGTGAACCTGAGCTGTCTGCCCGGATGCCATCGTCACAAATTTCGCACTGGCCCGGGCGTGTAGACCCCGCACATTGCAGATTTGGACGGTGCGGCTGACGCTCATGCCGCTTGTTCGCCAAGCACTTCAGAGGCGACGGAGATGTATTTGCGACCGGCTTCACGCGCGGCGGCCACTGCTTCGACCACTTTCATGCGGCGGCGCGCACTTTCCAGCCGGATAAGCATGGGGAGATTGATGCCGGCAATGACTTCAACCCGGCCCACATCCATCAGCGAAATAGCGAGGTTGGAAGGGGTGCCGCCGAACAGATCGGTCAGGACGATCACGCCACTGCCGCTGTCCACTTTGGCGATGGCGGCGGCGATGTCCGCGCGACGAGCTTCCATGTCATCTTCAGGGCCGATGCAGATCGCCTCAATGGCTGTTTGCGGACCCACCACATGTTCCATGGCCGTCACGAACTCGGTGGCGAGCCGTCCATGCGTTACAAGCACAAGACCAATCATCAACTACCCCGTCTTCAATATCGCCTACGCGTTTACAACTTTATACCCGTGTGACCGGTTCTTCCGTTCCGTCCCCCACGTCGCGGTGGGAAAGCGTAGGAGCAAAGCCTGCGCTCGCCAAGTGGGCCGCGACTCGTTCTGCGACATGCACAGACCGGTGGCGGCCGCCCGTACACCCAAAAGCAATTGTGACATAGGCCTTTCCTTCGGCCTTATATCGGGGAAGGAGCGTTAGCAGCAGCGCTTCAATTCGGGACACCGCATCCTCATAAGCAGGGTCAGATCCGACATAATCGCTGACCAGCGCATCCCGTCCGGTCAAGTGTCGCAAGTCTTCCACCCAATAGGGGTTCTGCAGAAACCGCATGTCAAAAACGAGGTCGGCATTGCGGGGCAATCCGCGCGAAAAGCCAAAGGACAATATGGCAAGGCTCATCCCCGCATTGCCCCAGTCGCTGAACCGGGTTCGGATCTCCTGCTTTAGATCGTTGGTCGTGCTCGACGTTGTATCGACGACATGGGCCGCCCATTGCCGCAAAGGCGCCACCAATTCGCGTTCCCGCGAAATGCCGTCGGCAGCGGGGCGATCAAGTGCGAGCGGATGGCGCCTGCGCGTCTCGGAATAACGCCGCTCCAGTTCGGCACCGGAACAGTCCATGAAGAGCACGGAAATGTTGTTTTCGCGGCGCTCATTCATGGATTTGACGCGATCGATGATGGCTTGTGCGCCAAATCCGCGTGTGCGGCTGTCAATGCCAAGGGCGAGCGGGCGTTCATTTGATATGCCGGCAGGTGCCTCTGTGGCGAGCAGACGGTCGAGCAGTTGGAAGGGGAGGTTGTCCACGACTTCCCAGCCCATGTCCTCAAGCGTGTTGAGCACAGTCGATTTTCCGGCGCCCGACATGCCCGTCACAAGCAGAATGCGGTCCGGACGTCTCTGCTTCATGTCGTGCCAACTCCTTGTGAAAGCGCGAGCTCAATCTTGATCGGCGCGGATGCTCTATGGGGTGCAAGCCTCAGAAGTGGAAGAGAAATTCCCTCCAACGCTTCGGTTTGATCTTCCGGTAGACGCTCCCCCTCATCGCCCAAGCGCACGATGAGCGCGACGACGGTTTCCCTCTGGGCGGGGACGTCGCAAATGCCGACACCGCGGACTTCCAGCTTGCCGAACAGGGGGCCGGGTGTCGCGGCGATCAACGTTCCGCCTTCAGGGCGCACGGCCACCTGATCATCGCTGACGAGCTTGGCACCCCGGTCAATCAGGCGCAAAGCGAGGTCTGACTTGCCACTCCCTGATGGGCCAAGGAGGAGCACCCCCCCTGCGTCTGTTGCGACGCAGGTCGCATGGATATGTCGGGTGCCGCTCATTGCGTTGCAGCCGCAAGCGTGACGACAAAGACGGCGCCCTGCTGCGCATCTGCCCGATCGCGCAAGATGAGGCTGCCGTCATGGCCAGATATGATGGTGCGTGCGATGGCCAGACCTAGTCCGGAGTGCTTGCCAAACGCTTCCCCCTCGGGACGCAGGCTATGGAAACGCTCAAAAATCTGGTCGCGCGCATGTTCCGGCACGCCGGGGCCTTCATCCTCTACGGTCGCAATGACGGCGTCACCTGATCGAGTGGCTGAGATCCGCACGACGCCACCCGCTGGAGAAAAGGACACCGCATTATCGATGAGATTGTCAAACACGCGCATAAGCCCGCCTTTGTCACCCATGACACGGGTGGACCCTCGCTGTGGGCGGGCAAAGGCAATGCGGACATCGCGGTTTGCAGATCTCGACTCCCGCTCTTTCAGGATGGTTTCAAGGATGGCACCAATGTCGACAACGTCAAACCGCGTGCGGGTCAATTGAGCGTCCAAACGCGACGCTTCGGAAATGTCCGTGATCAGTCGATCAAGGCGACGGACATCGTCGGTGGCGACCTGCATCAACTGGATGCGTAACTTTTCATCTGTGACGCGCTCTAGGCCTTGAACGGCGGAGGCCAGAGAGGCGAGGGGGTTCTTCAATTCGTGCGACACGTCAGCGGCAAAGGCTTCGGTCGCGTCAATTCGCGCACGCAGGGTCTCCGTCATGTCAGCGAGGGATCGCGCCAAATGGCCGATTTCATCGCTGCGGAACGGCAGACGAGGGATTACGACCTCGCGTGCCCGGCCAAGCCGCACGCGCTCTGCAGCGATCGCCAGGAAGCGGAGCGGCCGTACGATGGTCCGCGCAAGGAATAGGGACAAAAGAATAGAGGCAAGGGCTGCGGTTCCGACGATCAGGGCTAATTGCCCACGATCCGCGCGCGCAAGCCTGCGGATGTCGCGGACATTCCTGTCGATGACGATGCGCGTGCCGCCGCGCGCTGGCAGCAGAGCCGCGGTGGAGACGATGTGCGTCCGGTCCTCGGTTAGCCAAATCTGTTGGCCTCGGTCTAGCGGTGGCCCAAAGCCTGGGAACCGAGGAATAGAGCGGGCACGGACAATCGCATCAATGCCATCATCCAACAAGGCTGCAGCCCGGCGTTCCAAGCCTTCCTGTGCTGGGTTGCCGATGGTGATGTTGGGCAGCTGACCGACCCAACTGTCGGCCATGATCTGCTGATTGGGCCCGACAACCCGAATCCGCGCGCCAATGGCCCGCCCAATGCGCCGCGCTTCCAAGGGCATCCGGTTTGAAGGAACCTGCGCAAAAACAGTTGCGAGCAACCTTACCTGTTCAACAGATTGTGTCAGGCGCTCCTCAATCAGTCGTTCCCTGATGACATCGAGATAAAGGAGGCTGCCCGCCAGCAGGATGATGGGCAGAAAATTGACAGCGAGAATCCGCCGCGTGAGCGACATCCGCCCCGACCAACGCAGCGTCATGCCGGTTGGGTCAATTTTCGGAGAATCTGTATCCGGCGCCATATAGGGTATCTATCGCATCAAATTCGGCGTCGGCCTGACGGAATTTGCGACGCAGACGTTTGATGTGGCTGTCTATGGTCCGATCATCGACATAAACGTCATCCTGATAAGCGGCATCCATCAGCTGATTGCGTGATTTGACGACGTCAGGGCGCTGGGCGAGAGCCTCCAATATCATAAACTCGGTGACGGTAAGTGCCACGTCCTTGCCACCCCAACGGACGCGGTGGCGGGAGGGGTCCATTTGCAGACGCCCCCGGACCATAATCTCGGCTTCGCCATCACCGGTGCCATCGTCAGGGGTTGCCTTGGCATAGGCGACCCGGCGAAGAATCGCGCGGATGCGGGCGATCAGCAGCCGTTGGGAAAATGGTTTTGCGATGTAATCGTCTGCCCCGAGGGCGAGCCCCATGGCTTCGTCAATTTCATCATCCTTCGACGTCAGGAAAATAACGGGCAGGTTAGATTTTTCGCGCAGCTGGCGCAGCAATTCCAACCCGTCCATGCGCGGCATCTTGATATCAAACACGCCAAGGTCGGGCGGATTTTCGATGAGGGCCTTCAAGGCGGTCTCCCCATCGGTGTAGATACGCGTCCTAAATCCTTCAGACTGAAGGGCAATTGAGACGGACGTCAAAATGTTCCGATCGTCGTCGACGAGCGCGATGGTCGCGTCCATTAAAGCTTACCTGAATCGCGCAGCATGAAATCTTCTCTAGAAACAATCGGTGTTAACGGCAATCTCAGGCGATAAACGCGTTTGCTCTGCTTGACGCTGCGGACTGCCGCGTTTAGGCGCCCTGCGAGTTTTCTACACAATTCGGAGATAAAATCCGTGGCTGACCGCGTCCCCGCTTTCACCCTTGTCAATCAGGGCCTGCATACGAATGCCGCGCTCCATTGGAATCTCCTGACCCCGTCGTTGGTGGAAGAAGCCATTCGCCGCAATGAAGGCGTATTGGCCGCAGATGGCCCGCTGGTCGTTGAAACAGGCAAGCACACCGGGCGTTCTGCCAAGGACAAGTATATCGTCAAGGATGCTGAAACCGCCGATACGGTGTGGTGGGGCAAGACGAACGTCCCGATGGATCCTGCGCACTTCGCCGCCCTGAAGGAAGACTTCCTGGCTGAAATCGCAAGCCGCGGTGACTTGTTCGTGGCTGACCTGTTTGGCGGGTCACAGCCGGAACATCGCGTCAACGTGCGCGTCATCAATGAATTGGCCTGGCATAATTTGTTCATCCGCACGCTGCTTGTTCGTCCATCGGACGCGGAACTGGCGAGCTTCGTTCCCGAATATACGATCATTGATTTGCCCAGCTTCCGTGCTGATCCTGCGCGTCATGGTTGCCGCAGTGAGACGGTCGTTGCCGTCAACTTCACTGAAAAGCTGATCCTCATCGGCGGCACGGCCTATGCCGGTGAAATGAAGAAGTCGGTCTTCGGCATCCTCAACTATCTCCTCCCGACGCGTGGCGTTATGCCGATGCACTGTTCGGCCAATATTGGCGCGAATGGCGATACGGCGGTTTTCTTCGGCCTTTCGGGCACGGGCAAAACAACCCTTTCTGCAGATGCAAGCCGCACGCTGATCGGCGATGACGAGCATGGCTGGTCAGATACGGCAGTCTTCAACTTTGAAGGCGGCTGCTATGCAAAGATGATCCGCCTGTCGGCAGAGGCAGAACCCGAAATCTTCGCAACCACGAAGCGTTTCGGTACGGTCCTTGAGAATGTGGTGATTGACCCGGTGACGCGTCAGCTCGACTTTGACGATAACAGCCTGGCTGAAAACAGCCGTGGGTCGTATCCGATCGACTTCATCCCGAATGCGTCGGCCGAAAATATGGGCCCTGTGCCCAAGAACATCATCATGCTGACAGCGGATGCCTATGGCGTTCTGCCTCCGATTGCGAAGCTGACGCCGGATCAGGCTATGTATCACTTCCTGTCGGGCTACACGGCCCGCGTGGCCGGTACAGAAATCGGCGTGACGGAGCCGGAAGCGACCTTCTCCACATGTTTTGGCGCGCCCTTCATGCCCCGCCACCCGAGCATCTATGGCAACCTGCTGAAGGAGCGCATTGCAAAGGGCAACGTGACCTGCTGGCTGGTCAACACCGGCTGGACCGGCGGCAAGGCCACGATGCCGGGCATCAGCCGCATGCCGATCAAGGCGACGCGCGCGCTGCTCAACGCAGCGCTCGATGGCAGCCTGAACGCGGTCGAGTTTGCCAAGGACCCGAACTTTGGGTTCGACGTGCCGGTCGCAGTGCCGGGTGTGGACACCAAGCTGCTCAATCCGCGCGATGCCTGGGAAGACAAGGCGCAGTATGACGCAACGGCGCGGACGCTCGTCCAGCAGTTCGTTGATAACTTCGCTCAGTTTGAAGATCATGTCGACGAAGGCGTGAAACAGGCGGCGCCCAAAGCCGCTTAATGCATGGTTGATCCGGGCTGCCTGAGTAAGGGCGCCCGGTTCCCATATCCCAATTAGACGGATTGCCGGTGGGCGATCTCAGAATGAGTCGCTGGCCGAGTCGATGCGCGCCGCACATTTGTCGTGTGGTGGACGTCATTTTATAGGCATCTACGAAGATCTTCATCCAAAAGGCTTTTCTTCAAAGCTGCACAACGGCGCTCTGTTGGGTCCGACATTTGACTTTGGTTTGCCGTAAAACTGGGGTTAGCCTCATGACGTCATGTGGTGATGGAGAATAATCATGGGTCTTCTGGATGGAATTTTGGGCCAACTAGGTGGTGCGGATCAGATCGGCAAACTCGCCGGTCAGTTTGGCATAAGTGAAGAACAAGTTCAGACGGCAATGGCTGCGCTTGGCCAGGCACATGCCGAGCCGGGCGACACGGTCGCGAGCGCCGCCGCGGCGACGGGGCTGTCGGCAGATACGCTGCAAGGCCTGCTGGGCCAGATTGGCGGCGAAGGCGCGCTCGACAAGATTTCAGGGATGATCGACCGCGATGGTGACGGTAATCCTGTGAACGACATCATGGGTATGGCCGGAAAACTCTTCGGTAGATGAGGTGAACTGTCAACCGTGGCCCACCTGAAGGGCCGCGCGGCGACTGGATTTATGACGGGCCCGTGCACCGATCGGTGTTGCGGGTCCGTTTGTTTTGAGCACCCTCCAATTGCATGATGTTGCTGTCTCAGGAATTATCCGCCAAGTCGTCTCTATGGATATAACCAACTCTCTGCCGCCGCGTTCTGCGCTTTACATGCCTGCTTCCAATGCCCGCGCGATTGAAAAGGCGCGTGATTTGCCGGCTGATATGATCATCCTTGATCTCGAGGATGCCGTGCCGCCCGGCATGAAGGATGAAGCGCGTATGGCGGCCCGAGCGGCAGCAGAGACGGGCTTTGGGGGCAGACTGCTCGCCATCCGTATCAACGGCGTCGGAAGTGCCCCGCACATGAACGACGTCGTGATTGTGAAACAGTCAGCTTGCGACATTGTGGTCGTACCAAAGGTGGAATCGGCAGAGGTTGCCGCAGATTTGGTCGAGCGGCTTCGTAAACCCATCATCGTCATGATCGAAACGCCGCGTGGCGTGCTGCATGCGTCTGAAATTTGTGCCGTGGACGGCGTGGTCGGGGTTTTTGTCGGCGCGAATGATCTGGCCAATGAACTGCGGTTGCCGCCAAATGCACCGCGCGCCGCGTTGACCATGGCGTTGCAGTCGATCGTTCTGTCCGCCCGCGCGGCAGGGATTTGGGTGTTCGACTCGGTCTATAATGACCTCAACAATGCTGAGGGCCTTGCGGCAGAATGCGCCGAGGGGCGGATGATGGGGTTTGACGGGAAGACCCTCATCCATCCAAACCAGATCCTCGCCGCCAACGCCGCTTTTTCGCCGTCAGAGTCTGAAATAGAAGATGCCCGCGCGCTTGTGGCTGCGGCTTCAGGGGGAGCAGAACGCTTCCGGGATCGCATGATCGAGACCATGCATGTCGACGCCGCCAGACGGATTTTGGACCGACTGGCGGCCGACTAGACTTACTTTTGCGCCATCAGCCAAGTGATGAGTTCTTTGCGCTTCGCAGCGTCGGCGATGCCGCCGAATGACATTTTGGTGCCGGGAACCGCTGCACGCGGGTTGGTCAAATATTTGTCGAGGGTGGCTTCATCCCAGACGAGGCCCGATGCCTTCATCGCAGGCGAGAATGCATAGTCCTTAATGTCGCCGGCTTTGGTTCCGGCTACACCCCAAAGATTGGGTCCCAAACCATGCGGCGCATCCTTCACAACGGTGTGGCAGGCAGCGCATTGCCCCCATGCGGCGGGGCGCGCATCAGCTGATGCGGTTTCTGTGCCGGTCACGCTGCTTTCGGTAGCGGGTTCATCGGCGGGTTTTGATCCGCAGGCCGACAAAAGGGCCAAAGCGGCAAGTGTTGAGAACGTCTTCATGCGTCGATCACCTCTTCATCTACCCGTGCCGCGTTTTCCTGAATGAACTGGAAACGGTGTTCGGGATTTTTTCCCATCAACCGGTCGACCAGATCACGAACGCCGGCACGCTCCTCATATTCCTGCGGCAACGTCACTCGAATGAGGGAACGTGACGCAGGGTCCATTGTCGTCTCCTTCAACTGCCCGGGGTTCATCTCCCCAAGACCCTTAAAGCGACCGACATCGACCTTTTTACCCTTGAATTCATTGGCTTCAATCTCCGCCCGATGCGCGTCATCGCGGGCGTAGATCGATTTTGCGCCTACGGTGAGGCGATAGAGTGGCGGCTGGGCGATGTACAAATGCCCCTGACGCACGACTTCTGCCATTTCCTGAAAGAAGAACGTCATCAGCAGGGTGGCGATATGCGCCCCATCGACGTCGGCGTCGGTCATGATGATGATGCGTTCGTAGCGCAGCAGATCCGGGTTGCACTCTTTGCGCATCCCACAGCCCATGGCCTGCGCGAGATCCGCGATTTCGCTGTTCGCGCGGATTTTATCTGATGATGCGGATGCGACGTTGAGGATCTTGCCGCGAATCGGAAGGATCGCCTGCGTCTTGCGGTTGCGCGCCTGTTTTGCCGAGCCGCCAGCGCTATCGCCTTCGACGATAAAGAGTTCGGTGCTTTCCGGACCGTCTTCTGAGCAGTCGGTCAATTTCCCGGGAAGTCTAAGCTTTCGAGCAGAAGTTGCTGTTTTTCTTTTAATTTCTTTCTCAGCCTTGCGACGCAGACGATCGTCCATGCGATCGAGCACAAAGCCGAGCAGCGCTTTCCCGCGCTCCATATTGTCGGCGAGGAAATGGTCCAAGTGGTCACGCACAGCGTTCTCAACCAGCCGGGCCGCTTCTGGTGAGGTGAGCCGGTCCTTGGTCTGGCTCTGGAATTGTGGTTCCCGGATGAACACCGAGAGCATCACTTCCGAACCGGTGATGATGTCTTCTGCCTGAAGCCCTTCGGCCTTTTTTTGGCCGACAAGCGCTCCAAACGCCCGGATTCCCTTCACGATGGCCGCGCGAAGCCCTGCTTCATGCGTGCCGCCATCGGGTGTCGGGATGGTGTTGCAATAATAGCTGTAGCTGCCTTCAGACCAAAGCGGCCAAGACACGGCCCATTCGACGCGACCCTGTTCTTCCGGAAAGTCCTGATTACCCGCGAAGAAGTCTGCCGTGACGCATTCCCGGTCGCCCACTTGCTCGCGCAGATGGTCGGCAAGGCCGCCGGGAAATTGGAATACGGCCTCGGTCGGTGTGTCATCAGAGATGAGTTCGGCTGCGCATTTCCAGCGGATTTCGACGCCTGCAAAAAGATAGGCCTTGGAACGGGCAAGTCGGAACAGACGCGCCGGCTTGAAATTCATTTCACCGAAGATTTCGGTGTCGGGGGTGAAGGCAACGCTCGTCCCCCGGCGATTGTTGACGGGACCAAGCTTCTCAATCGGCGCAAGTGTCAGGCCTCTGGAAAAGCGCTGGCGGAACAATTCCTTATTCCGTGCAACCTCAACCACCGTATCGCTCGACAGCGCATTGACGACGGAGACGCCAACGCCGTGCAGACCACCGGACGTGGCATAGGCTTTGCCGTTGAACTTGCCGCCCGAATGGAGCGTGGAAAGGATGACTTCCAGCGCCGATTTGTCGGGAAACTTGGGGTGTGGATCAACAGGAATGCCGCGGCCATTGTCTGTAATGGTCAGGCGGTTGCCCGGTTCCAGCAAGATTTCGATGCGGTTGGCGTGCCCTGCAACGGCTTCATCCATCGCATTGTCGAGGACTTCGGCGGCAAGATGATGGAAGGCGCGCTCATCAGTCCCGCCAATGTACATGCCCGGGCGACGCCGAACCGGTTCAAGGCCTTCAAGGACCTCGATCGACGATGCGTCGTAATTCCCAGGGACAGCGGACGTGGACGCAAACAGATCGTCGGACATGACGCCGCTATAGTGTGCCGCGAGTCACCGGCGCAAGTGCGTCGTGTGACTTATCCCCCGCTGGGTTTTGCTCCCGGAACGGCAAAGGGAAGGGGCTTACGGTCGCGACGCGGCATTTGCGCCTGATAGGCCAAGCCGCAATGGTCGACGCAGTATGGAAAACCGGGGTTCACCTTTGTACCGCAAAAATGGAAGTCAGGCTCGCCAGGATGGCCCAGCGGCCATTTGCAGATCCGGTCATTGAGATCGAGCAGCGACGTCTTGTCCGAGATTTCGGGGCTTGGGCGCGCAGGCACCAAACGACGCGGCGGAGCGGGCGGCGGCGGAGAGCTCTGCTCGCCTGGGTTCTGACGCACAAATCCGCCGGGACCGATCGAGCGGATCGTCGGCGGCATTTGGTCTGGATTGGTTGAGCGCGGGGCAGAAGGCATGGCTGGCGCTGCTGCCGGACGAGCGGGCGCAGGCTGTGCCTTTGCAACCGGTGCGGCAACAGGGGCTGCGGCGGGCGCCGGCTTTGTCCTTGGTGTCGCAGGCTTGCGGGCGGGTGCAACTTCCCCGTCATTTGCCTTTACAGGCGATGGACGCGATTGCAGGCCAAGGCGATGTGCCTTGCCGATCACGGCATTGCGGCTCACGCCTCCAAGCTCTTCTGCAATCTGGGATGCTGTCATCCCCTTGGTCCACATCGCTCTCAATTGTTCGATGCGTTCGTCGGTCCAGGACATTTGTTCACCACTTCAATCAAATAGGACTGTGCGCCACCCTTGCGGCAATCGGCTGCAGCCGATAGGCGATTAGGCAATGAACAGCGAGTCCGAAATTTTCATCCGCAGCGAACCCGGCGTTCCGTCGATCCGATCGGTCAACTGGGGAGGGCTGCAAGCTCTCTATGTGAAGGAGGTGCGCCGATTTTTCAAGGTGCAGCTCCAAACCATCTGGGCGCCTGCGCTCACGACCATGCTTTATCTG
>JBBATS010000054.1:0-13959 GCA_040398625.1 Chakrabartia sp.
TTGCCGCTGGTCTTCCGATCGAAGCGATGGAAGGCCAGACATCTCTCTCTGTGCCTGCCGCCTTGCTTGGTCCGGGCGAACATTATGCGCTGGAAGTCTCCGGTGACTCGATGGTCGAAGCCGGCATCTTGGATGGTGACTATGCGCTCATTCGCAAGGCAGACATGGCACGGCCCGGTGACATTGTCGTCGCTCTGATCGACGATGCGGAAGCCACGCTCAAATATTTCCGCAACGAAGGCAATATGGTTCGGCTGGATCCGGCCAACCGCGCCTATGAGCCGCAGCGCTATGCGCCAAAGCAGGTCCGCATTCAGGGCCGTTTGGCAGGGTTGCTCCGCCGGTACTGAGGCAGGTCCGCACGGACGGCCATCCACGGATGGTCGTCCACCGCGGACCTCACCGTCTCGATCTTTGGCGGGTTGAGCGCAATCGCCAGCCCGCCGGTCTGCCGCAACATGCGCGGATCAATGGTCAGCCACCGGCCAATACAGGCGCGTGGTAACAACCGTTCACTCACAATGATATCGGCCTTGCGGCACAACGCCATCAAATCGCGCCAGTCGATCATGTGGCGGCTGCGTGTGGCGAGCACCGTCCATGTCCGGCCGCCGCGCTGCAACGGAATGATACAGGCATCAGGAGTGCAATCGGCGTGGCGCGCGACATCCAGATCATCCAGTTCGCCTGCATAGGCCGATCGCTCCGCTAGAATTTGGCGCACGAAATCGCCTGACTTGGGGCGTAGAATGGCGAGACGCCCCGCATCATCGCGCACCGCCAGATGGCGGCCATCATCGGTGATGATCAGGTCCGGCGTGGGTGCTGTGATGGCCATGATCGCACCGGCCGTAAGGGGGATCAGCCCCAAGAGTCGGGGCCGAGTGCGCCAAAGCATGACCCATAAACCGCCTGTGATCATCAAGCCATAAGCAGCCACCGGAACCGACGGGAGCATGGCGACAGCCCCCGGTTGCGCCGCAACCAGGTGGGCAAGCCACAACAAAGCGGCAATCGCTTTGTCCACCACCCACCAAAACGGTGCACCTGCCCCAATGGCATCGGCCAGCAACGCCAGCGCTTCAGCCGGCATGATGACGAACGTCGTCAGAGGAATGGCGACCAGATTGGCCATCGCCCCGTAAAGGCCAGATTTGTGGAAATGAAACAGCGCAATGGGCGCCAGTGCGACCTCCACCACGAGTCCCGTCAGCAGGAGCCCGACAAGTCCACGGGCGAAGCGACGGCCCCATCCCTCTTCCCGCCGGGCGAGGAACTGCCGGACCCAGCGGCTCTCATGCAATGCGACAATCGCTGTGATTGCCGCGAAACTGAGCTGAAAACTCGCCCCGACGAGCGACTCGGGCCAAAGCAGGAGGACCACCAAGGCGCCGGTGGCCACCAGCCGCAATGTCATCGCCTCCCGCCCCAGCACCATCCCGATCAGGACGAGAATGGCCGCAATGCAGGACCGGATCGTCGGCACTTCGGAACCCGTCAGGAGCGTATAGGCCACGCCTGTCAGTGCGGCGATCCCTGCCGAAATGGTCAGCAAGGGCCAGGAAAGGGCAAGTCGGGGGCTCAAGGCGAGCAATCGCATCGAAAGAATGAAGGCGGCCGCCACCACAGCGGAGATATGTAGCCCAGACACCGACAAAAGGTGCGCGAGCCCGCTGGCGCGCATCGCCTCCTGATCTTCTTCCGCAATGCCGCCTTGATCTCCTGTCGCCAGCGCCGCTGCGATGCCGCTTTCTCGGGCGGGAAGTTGCGCTGCAATATGGGCGCTCAGGCGCTGGCGCAGCGACGGTGCATCGTCGCCCCCTTCAATGGTGACTGGGCCAATCGCTTTGCCGACTGCCCCAAGCCCGAGGAACCATGCCTGCCGCCGAAAATCATAGCCGCCGGGCACGGCAGGCGGTGGTGGAGGCATCAGCCGCGCACGCAAAAGGATCGAGGCCCCTTCAGGCGGTGCAACATCGAGATCGCCAAGCGGAACCGAAATCCGGATACGGGGTGGCACTTCGGCGGACGGCTGCGTGACGATGGTCAGGCGCCAATTTCCCCGCGAAACGAGCCTTTCCGCCTTCTCGATCGTGCCTGACACATCCACAACAACCGGACGCGAGATCACTGGTGCTGCCACCATATGGCTCCGCGCCCAGACAAGGCCGCACCCGCCCGCCAGCGCCAATCCACCCAAAATAAGGGCCAACCCGATGCGCCTTTGCCAGCCAAGGCAGAGCCCTGCCGTCACCAGCGCACCGCCCGCGAGGATGACAGCTACCCACATGGATTGGAGCGGCAGAATGAACCAGAGAGCGATCCCCGCACCCAGCAGGACAGGCAACCAAAGGGGGAGTTGTTCGCGCTCCATTTCCAGCCAGTTTTCGGCAGTGCACAAAAGCCTGTGGACATAGCTGTCCCCGCGTGCTTTTAGCGCGCCAATCCCCGTGCTGCGGGCCTCACCGGCAGTGCTGGCCATGTCCTTTTGTTGGAGAAACCGCGCGTGGGCGCAAGTCAAGAAAATGCGACCGTCGTTACGCGCTTTGCCCCGTCTCCAACGGGGTATCTGCACATTGGCGGCGCGCGCACGGCGCTTTACAACTGGCTCTATGCCCGGCGCATGGGCGGTAAGTTCTTGCTGCGCATCGAAGATACAGATCGTGCCCGCTCCACCGACAGCGCCATTGACGCGATTCTGGACGGGCTGCGCTGGCTAGATCTCGATTGGGATGGCGAGGAAGTTTATCAATTTTCCCGCGCGGCGCGGCATGCCGAGGTTGCACATGAACTGGCCGCGCGCGGCCATGCGTATCGCTGCTTCCTGACGCAGGACGAGCTTGCCGCCATGCGCGCCGCGGCAGAGACCGAAAAGCGTCCTTTCCGCATTCGCAGCCCCTGGCGCGACGCAGCCGAGGCTGATCTGCCCACCGACAAGCCCTTTGTCGTCCGCCTCAAGGCTCCGGCTGAAGGCAGCGTTACGATCAGCGATCTCGTCCAGGGTGATGTGACCGTCGCCAATGCCGAATTGGACGATATGATCCTGCTGCGGTCAGACGGGACGCCAACCTATATGCTGAGCGTCGTTGTGGACGATCATGACATGGGCATCACCCATGTCATCCGCGGCGATGACCATCTGAACAACGCCTTCCGCCAAATTGCTCTCATTCGCGGCATGGGCTGGCCGGAGCCTATCTATGCCCATGTCCCACTGATCCACGGCGCAGATGGGGCGAAGCTCTCAAAGCGCCACGGCGCGCTCGGCGTTGATGCCTATCGCGACGAGATGGGGTATCTGCCCGAGGCCATCAACAACTATCTGATGAAGCTCGGCTGGGGTCACGGCGATGATGAAATCATCAGCCGCGATCAGGCCCTTGAATGGTTTGACGTCGCCGATGTGGGCCGCGGTGCGGCCCGGTTCGATTTCAAAAAGCTCGAAAATCTGAACGGCCATTACATCCGCGAAGCCGACGATGCGCGGCTGGCACATCTCTGCCAGCACCGACTGGAAACCGCCCTTGGCCGGTCGCTCACCGAAGCAGACATGATGCTGCTGACAAAGGCGATGCCCGTCATCAAAGTCCGCGCCAAAACGATGATTGACGTCGCCGAAGGGGCGCAGTTCCTGTTCGAAATGCGCCCAATTTCGATGGACGAGAAAGCGGCTTCTTTGCTAGATGGAGACGCGCTGTCTTTGCTGGGCAAGGCGCTCGAAGCATTGAAAAGCCAACCCGTTTGGGACATGGCGCTGTTGGAAGAGGGTGTGAAGGCTGTTGCTGAAGAGGCCGGGCTCGGTCTTGGCAAGATTGCACAGCCGCTCCGCGCGGCGCTGACCGGTCGGGGAACATCCCCCGGGATATTTGATGTGCTGGTTCTCCTCGGTCGTGAGGAGTCGCTGGCGCGGATTGAAGACAGCTTGGCGCGTGGCGCCTGAAAAGAACAAGAAGGGGCAAAAGACCATGTCAGATACTACAGCCAAGCTCACCTTAGGTGGCGCAGATACCAGCTATGCTGTCCGGTCAGGATCGATCGGTCCGGATGTCATCGACATCCGTAAGCTTTATGCCAGCACCGGCGCCTTCACCTTTGACCCCGGCTTCATGTCGACGGCAGCCTGCGAATCCGGCCTCACCTATATTGATGGCGACGAAGGTGTTTTGCTGCACCGCGGCTATCCCATCGGGCAGTTGGCCGAACAGTCCAGCTTCATGGAAGTCTCCTACCTCCTTTTGAACGGGGAACTGCCGTCCAAGGCGGAACTGGCCACCTTCTCGCGCACCATTACGCGCCACACCATGCTGCATGAACAACTCGCGACCTTCTATCGCGGCTTCCGTCGCGACGCACACCCCATGGCGATCATGTGCGGTGTCGTCGGCGCGCTGTCGGCTTTCTATCACGACTCAACCGACATCGCCGATCCGCATCAGCGCATGGTGGCCTCGCACCGCCTGATCGCCAAGATGCCAACGATTGCCGCCATGGCGTACAAGTACTCGATGGGTCAGCCCTTCCTCTATCCGCGCAACGACCTGTCCTACACGGCCAACTTCCTGCGCATGACCTTCGGTGTTCCAGCAGAAGAATATTATGTCGACCCCGCCATTGAGCGTGCGATGGACCGCATCTTCATCCTCCATGCCGACCACGAACAGAACGCCTCAACATCAACCGTGCGTCTGGCCGGTTCGTCGGGCGCCAACCCGTTTGCCTGCATCGCGGCAGGCATCGCTTGCCTCTGGGGCCCGGCCCATGGCGGCGCGAATGAAGCGGCGCTCAACATGCTGCGTGAAATCGGTCGTCCAGAACGCATTCCTGAATTTATCGCGCGCGCCAAGGACAAGAATGATCCGTTCCGCCTGATGGGCTTCGGTCACCGCGTCTATAAAAACTACGATCCGCGCGCGACCGTGATGCAGCAGACGCTGCGTGAGGTGTTTGCCGCGCTGAAGATCAACGATCCGGTGTTTGACGTCGCCATCCAGCTTGAAGAAATGGCGCTCAGCGATCCGTATTTCATCGAGAAGAAGCTGTTCCCGAACGTGGACTTCTATTCGGGCGTCATCCTCTCGGCGATTGGTTTCCCAACGGAAATGTTCACTGTTCTCTTCGCGCTCGCCCGCACCGTCGGCTGGGTCGCACAGTGGAATGAAATGATCTCGGACCCCGAACAGAAGATCGGCCGTCCGCGCCAGCTCTACACAGGCCCGGTCCAGCGCGATTACGTGCCGGTTGATAAGCGCTAAGGCGCCAGATCGAAGATTTAAGGGGCGGTTTTCCAATCGGGAGGCCGCCCTTTTCTTTGCAAGCTAGGTGCGGGCACCCTCTGGTGCTCGGCGCAAGGTCAGGATGAAGCGTGCGCCCTGCCCCGGCGCACTGTCGACCGTGATGTCCCCGCCCATTGCCCGGGCCAGCCGGCGCGAGATGTAGAGACCAAGCCCGCTGCCGCCCGGCTCACTTGGGTCCACCCGCTCAAACTTTTCAAAAATGCGCTGTTGATCTTCAAGGGCGATGCCCTTGCCTTGGTCTGCCACGATGATGACCGCGGTATCTCCTTCAATTTCTGACCGGACCCAGACGGCGCTTTCTTCCGGGGAATAGCGCACGGCATTGCCGACCAGGTTCACCAAGATTTGAAGAGCACGCCCGAAATCACCGATGGCGGGCAATTGCTCCCCTTCTGCCGGGCGATCAATGCGCACCTTTCGGTCGCCCGCGCGCACGCCGAGAAGACCGGCGGCTCTGCGCGCAATATCTGCCAGATCGACGATATCCGTTTCAATAGTGAAATCTGCCCGCTCCACCGCCTGCAGGTTGGACAGGTCATCCACCAGCCCAAGCAAATGCCGCGCAGCCGACGCGATATCGTTCGCATAACCCGCATAGCCGCGCCGCACCGGTCCATCGACCTGCGCAGCCGCGGCATCCGCATTGTGAATGATCCGACCAATGGGCCCGCGCAGTGCCGCGTCCAGCCGTCGGGCAAAATTGTCATCCGCGGGATAAGCCCCGCCAATATCAGGTTCTGGCGCAGATCGTTTGTCTGAGGGCAGCAAGATGCGACCCCGTAGCCCCGCAAAGCGACCGCTATCGTCAAAAACCGGCTCGCCCGAAAGGCGGACGGGCAACGCGTTACTTTCAATCAGTTCTGCGGCCTGATCGGCAAAGGGGATGCGATTGGCCAAGGCCGATAGGATCGGCAGATCCCCCTGATCATCAGGAAGCAAGCGGAATATTTTTGTCAGCGGCACGCCATGCACGGCTGTTGGCGAAATGCCGAGATCCCCGTCTACGGCATCGCTCACCCGGATGAGGCGAAGATTGGAGTCAGCTTCCCAGGCGCCATCGGCTTCGAGGCGCGCAAAATCATGTTCACGGTCAGCCAGAGATCCACCCACGGGAACAGGTGCTATGCTGTCCCACCCGGAAATGGCAAGCCCGACGCCGTCTGCATCCGGATGAGCATCGACCAGCAGTTCAATCGTATGTGGTCCATCTGCGACTATAACAGGCCGCGAGACAGGCGCCGACAAAGAGCGGGCCAGCCGCGCAATTGAAGCGATTTGCGGAATAGCGATTTTCCCGCCCGGCAAACCGCCGGCCCCTGCCTGAAGCTTCGCCAGCGGCGGATCAGCGGAAATGAGGCAACCCAGCCGGTCAATGCGTCCCTGCGCCTTCATGCGCGCGCGCCTTTCCCAGCCAAATGGCATGGGCCAGCATCATGGTCATGAAGGCGCGCTGCGGTCATGCTGCCCTGTTTAGGGCCGCATGGTTAAAGCCCGCCTAAGCCTTCAGGCTTTTCTGCTGGACCCACAACTGAGTGATGACAGCGTGGAGAAGGACCAGCACGAGGCCGATCATCGGCCAACCGGCGGCATAAGCCACCAGCAGAACCAGCGCCTCCCCTGTCGCCCCGGCGCGCCATAGTGGCAGGCTGGCACCCCGACGCGAGCCATGGATGGTGATGAGCATCTGCACTGCCAGCCAAAGCGCGAAAATGGCCGTCGCCCACTGCCCCTTCCAGCCGGCAAAGCCATAAGCGGCCGCCGACATGAGGACGGCGGGGAGGACGAGGCAGCGCCAGTCCAGGAGGCGGGCCATGGCCTTAGGTTCGGGAACACCCGTCTGCCCCAGCAACTTGGTCAGCAATGTCGTCACCGCTGCCGCTATCAGCAGGGCAAAGGCCGGGATAGGTTGATTGACCACCGCCAGACCAATGGTCGCCGCCAAAAGCAGCAGGGCCAGCGCCGCCATCATAGTGGACGACACCGGCTTGAGTGATACCCAGGCTGCAAAGCGACGCAGGACGGGCATGAACGCCAGTCGTTCCAGAGCCCCATCGGCCACCACATCTGCATGGCGGGCGATGGCCCGTGCTGTGCCGGAAAGATCATCCTGAATGATCGGCGCGATCTCGTCGGTTTCTGCCTCATTGCGCAGCGCCAGCGGTGTCCGCGTGACGCCTTGCTGGACAGCGCGTCGGATCAACGTCGGGGCAAAGGCCCATTCGCCAAGCATGGCCACGGTCTCGCGGATCAGGCTGGCCGGCAGCGTTGCGACACCCGCCCAATTGTCGGTCGCATCGATGCGTTCAAACCGGTCCCGACCCCAAGGCTCAGGCAGGGTCAACATCTCCGGAACGCCGGAGCCGACCATGCGCGCCAAAGCATCATCCTGAACAAAAACGACATTGGCATAAACAAGCACATTCTCGTCCGGATGCAGCTTGTCTGCCGCCTCCCGCGGCGAACGGGCAAGGGCAATGTCGAGGCCACGGGCCTTCAACCGGTCCAGCGCGGCCACCATTCCCCCGGGCAAGGCACCTGCACACAGGATGATGTGTCCAGCACCCATCCGTGTGGCTTGATAGGCAAGCCGCTCCAGCAGGGTCTGGCCACCGAGCGTCAGCAGCAACGGCTGGTTGGCCGGTGCGCCGTCAGTGTCCCCTTGGGCAAGGATAAGCGCCGCAAGCGGCACGCTGGAATTCCCCGATTGCATGCATCGGCGGATAGGGCTTTTGCGGCGATTTGCAAACTGTTGGAGGTTTAGCCCTTTAAGGTGCTGATCGCCCGACTCACCTTGCGCAGGGCGACAGGATCGCCGGGCGCCGCATCAATGGCATCGTCGGCCGCCTTGAGAAGAATCGTCGCACCAAAGCTGGCGGCGACGCCCTTCAGGCGCCAGGCGGCGGCATACCAATTGGCGTCGCAGCGCGCGCGGGTGAGCAGATCGGCATAGCGTTCCGCACTCTCGATCAGGGATCGGCGCAGTTCTTCTGCGAGCTCAGGGTCATTGCCCACCACAGCCGCAAGGGCTGCCTCGATTGCGCCGGGTTCATATGCCATGCGCACTTTTACCCCCATCCCAGTTAACGAGATGTTGCGGATGCGTGTATGCAACCGCAAAATGTTTGATTACAGTTGCCTGAAGGGCGCGGGTCCACCCCTTGGGTGGTCTCAGAAAAATGAATGGGGTTGCCATATGACCGGGGAATCAAAAATCGTCGGTATCAGGCCGGAGCATAATGTGGACGGCAAGCCCAAAAAGGGCGCCGAAGCCGCTCCGCTTGACGCCCCGATTTACGAAGCGGACGTGGAAGAAGGGGAAAGCGCGTCCTCTATTTGGCCGCGCGTTGTTCTCGGCGTCGTCATTCTGGCCGCTATCGGCTGGATTGGCGCCGCCAGCTTCGCCTTCATCGATAATCTGGGAGGCCTTGCGCCCACCCTTTTGGCGATCACCAGCTTCATCGCTTCACTCAGCGCCCCGCTGGCATTGCTGGGTGTCGCCGTCATCCTCGCGTTGCGCTCGAGCAGGTCGGAAGCAAGGCGTTTTGCCGCTACTATTGAGCGTCTGCGGGATGAAGAGGCCCGCCTCGCGACGTCGCTTGCCGATATGGCCCGCCGCATTGATGCAAATCGCGTTGCCCTTGCTGAACAGGGCGGCATTCTCGTTTCATTGGGCGAAGATACAGCGACGCGTCTGTCTGATGCCACCGCCGCCATGCGCGGTGAGCTCGACACGATTACACGCCATTCGGCAACGCTGAAAAACAGCGCCTCCGGCGCGCGCGCCGACATGGCCGTTCTGCTGTCCGACCTTCCCCGTGCGCAGGTGGAAGCCCGCCGCATGACAGAGGCGCTCGAATCCGCAGGGCAGACGGCGCTTGAGAAGACCAATGCGTTGGAATCGCAGCTTACCCTGCTCACCGCCCGCGGGCGCGAAGCCGATGACATCGCCACTGGCGCCGCCCAGAAGCTCGCAGAGCGCGTTGCGCATCTGCACGATGTCAGTGTGGTCGCCGCCGATCATATGGACAAAGCGTCGGCAAACATGGCGCAAACGCTGGACGTCTCTCTCGAACGTGCGGCAGAAGCCCTCGCTGCCGCCCAGAAGGGTCTGCAAGCGCAAGGCGAAGCGATGATGGCTGTGATCGAACAGGGCCATGCCGCGATCGCCGCTGCGGGCGCGCAATCGACCGAAGCTGTGGCCACGCGCGTGGCCGCCATCGGATCGCGCGTGGAGGAAATTGCGCGCGTCTTTGAAAGTCAGGAAGCGTCCAGCCAGGCGCTTGTGGACCGCATAAACGCCGACATTTCGGCGATCGAAGGGCGCTTCGGTGATCTTGGCGATGACACTGTGGCCAATGCCGAGCGGGCGAGTGCTGCCATTCTCGGACTGCGCGATCATGCCGATCAGCTGGGCCAGACATTGGACGCAGGTGGCGCTTCTGCCGCCGGGCTGATCCGTCAGGCAGAAGCCCTGCTTGTTGCACTTGATGCCTCCGCACGTGAAATCGATGAAACTCTGCCGCTCGCCTATCAGCGGCTTCAGGATACGGCGGAGGCCAGCAAGGCGGCAGCCCGCGCCGTTATGCCTGAGGTGGAAGCCATTGAAACCGCTTCTGTCGCAGCACTTGCAAGGTTGCAGGAGGCAGAAGCGCTCATCTCCAAGCAGCGCGAAGAAATCCGTCACTTTGTGGAAACCGCAGGCGTAGCGCTCACTGACAGCCGCGCCACGGCAGAAGCGCTCAATCGAGAAATTGAATCCGCCGAAGCACAGGCGCTGACCCTGACCGGCGCGACAGCACCGCAGCTGATCGACGCCCTGATGCGCATCAAGGATGCGGCCAATCAGGCGACCGAACATGCCCGCCATGCATTGGCGAACGTCGTGCCCGAAGCGGCCAACTCGCTTGGTGTTCAGGCGCGTGAAGCCATGACAGCCGCGCTGACGGCGCAGGTTGAAGAACAGATGGCGGATATCGCCCGCAAGGCGGAAGACGCCGTTGCCGCCGCGCAAAAAGCCACCGATCGATTGATGCGCCAGATGCTGACCATCAGCGAAACCAGCGCCAACCTTGAGGCCCGTGTTGACGATGCCAAGGATGACATTGTCCGGGGTGACAGCGCGATGTTTGCCCGACGCATGGCGCTGATCCTTGAATCGCTCAATTCAACGGCGATTGATGTCACCAAGATTCTCTCAAACGATGTAACCGACACCGCTTGGGCGTCATACCTGCGCGGTGACCGTGGCGTGTTCACCCGTCGCGCCGTGCGCTTGCTGGATACAGGCGAGGCCCGCGAAATCCTTGTCCACTATGAAGAAGACAGCGATTTCCGGGATCATGTAAACCGCTACATCCATGACTTTGAAGCGATGTTGCGCAACGTTTTGGCCACCCGCGATGGCATGCCGTTGAGCGTCACGCTGCTTTCGTCGGATGCAGGCAAGCTCTATGTTGCACTGGCTCAGGCGATTGAGCGGCTACGCCGTTAGGATTGGCTGCTAAAGTCCAGCATAGCAGGCGTCAGCCACTCGTTGACGTAATTGGCATAATAGAGACCAAACAGAACGGTCGCGACCAATGTCGTCCATAATGTGATGCGCAGCGGCTTAAAGTCGTGCGGCGCGCTTTCCGCCTGACCGGGGACGAGTTCGCCCCCGGCTTCCTGCGCGGTGCGCACATGGAATGGCATGACGAGGAAAGCGCTCAGCACCCAGAACAGCAGGTAAATGGCGAGAATGGATGTCCATTTCATGGCGTTACTTGTCCCTGATCAACAGCACTTCAACAAGTGGCTTTTTGCCGGTCCATTCGGTCGCGACGCGGCGAACGGCAAGGCGGATAGCTTCGCGCAGCTTGGTTTCATCCTTCTCGCGCGTTGTCGCGGCCTTGGCAGCGGCTTCGCAGGATTCCGCAATGAAATCTTCGCGGTCTTCTTCAACCGGAACACCCAGCAAGCGAACGGATGGCTCACCAAAGAGATGCCCGGCAGAATCAAGTGCTACGGCGACGGAAATAATGCCGTGGATCGCCATACGGCGACGTTCTGACATGGTAAGACCATCAGCAGGCAGGATGACATCGCCATCCAAAATCAGGCGTCCGGTGCGTTCGCGTCCGATAATCTCCGGCCCGTTGGGCGCCAGCCGCAACACATCGCCATTTGACTGGACGATGGCGCGCGGAATGCCCTGTTCCAGACCGAAACGGGCCTGTTCTGCCATATGGCGACGCTCACCATGGACCGGCAGCAGAATTTCGGGCCGCAGCCAGCCATAGACCTTGGCAAGCTCAGGCCGACCCGGATGGCCGGACACATGCACATGGCCCTGCTTTTCCGTGATCATCAGAATGTTGCGCCGGGCGAGCTGGTTCATGATCTTGCCAATGGCGATCTCATTGCCCGGGATCTGCTTTGACGAGAAGATGATCGTGTCGCCCTCTTCCACCTTGATCGGGTGGTTCCCCTCGGCAATGCGGGCGAGCGCGGCGCGCGCTTCGCCTTGGCCGCCGGTTGCAATGACGAGCACTTCGTTGCGCCGATAGTTATCGAGCGAACCCATATCGACGATTTCGGGCAAGTTCTTAAGATACCCAACGGATTGCGCGACCTGCAGGATGCGGTTGAGTGACCGTCCGGCAACACACAGCTTGCGGTTGGTTTCCCGCGCCACATTGGCGAGCGTCTGAAGGCGCGCAGCATTGGAGGCAAAGCTGGTGACAACCACCCGGCCCTTGGACGCCTTCACATGGCGGAGCAGATCCGGATAGACGCTGGCTTCGCTGCCGCTCTCGCTGGAATTGAAGACATTGGTGGAATCGCACACGAGCGCAAGCACGCCGGCATCGCCGACGGCGGTCAGTTGTTCGGCGGTCGATGCCTTGCCGAGCACGGGCTCATCATCCAGCTTCCAGTCGCCTGTATGGAAGATGCGGCCATAAGGCGTGTCGATCACAACCGCGCTCATTTCCGGGATGGAGTGGGCGAGCGACATAAGCTGGCACTTGAACGGCCCGATTTCACAATTGCCTTCAAGCGGCAGAACACGGACTTCAACCTCGCCGGCGAGGCCCTCTTCTTCCAGCTTCCCCTTGATGAGGCCCGCTGTGAACGGCGTCGCATAAAGCGGCACGCCAAGCTCTGCCGCGAGATAGGGCACAGCGCCAATATGGTCTTCATGGCCATGCGTCAGCACGATGCCGAGCAGGTCTTTCTTGCGCTCTTCGATAAATTCCAGATCGGGGAGGATAATCTCAACGCCGGGATATTCGCTGCCGCCGAAGGTGATACCAAGGTCCACCATCAGCCATTTGCCCTGGCAGCCATAGAGATTGACGTTCATGCCAATCTCGTCCGACCCGCCTAGGGCGAGGAAAAGAAGTTCATTTTTTGGGTGAGTCATGCCCTGCCTTCGCGGCGCGCGTAGAGAATGGCAAGGCCCCTAAGTGTCAAATCACCATCAATCGCATCAAACAGATGGGCATGTTGTTGAAAAAGCGGCGCAAGGCCGCCAGTTGCGACGACTTTTATCGGTTTGCCGATTTGTGCCTTCACGCGGGCGATGAGGCCCTCAATCATGGCGACATAGCCAAAATAGATGCCGATGAGCATCTGGCTCTCGGTCGTACGGCCGATCACGTTGTCGGTGGCAGGGGCTTCTATGGCGATACGGGGGAGCTTTGCGGCTGCCGCCACCAAGGCATCGAGCGAGAGGTTGATGCCCGGGGCGATGATCCCACCATGATAAGCGCCGGTCGCACCGATATGGTCGACCGTCGTTGCCGTACCAAAGCTGATGACGATCAGCTCGCCTTCATGCCCCGCATGCGCGGCGGTGGCATTACAGGCGCGATCAGCCCCCACATTTTGCGGCTCGTCCACGTCGAGCTCGAGCCCCCAAGGCACGGCACCCCGCCCGGCCACCAGTGCGTCCAGTCCGAAATATTTGGACGATAACACCTGCAGATTGTGGAGCGCGCGCGGAACTACCGTGGAGATGATGACATCCGTCACGTCGCTGCGCTTATAGCCTTCAAGTTCCAGCAATTGCAGCAGCCACACAGCATATTCATCGCCTGTGCGCCGTGCGTCCGTCGCAATGCGCCAGCGGGCGGCAATCTCCAAACCGTCAAATAGCGCAAACTTGATGTTGGTATTGCCGGCGTCAATCGCGAGCAGCATCCGCCCCACCCTTTTCTCTTCAAATCAGGAATATATCGCCTGCGTGAATGGCACGGATGGTGCCATCCGCCAAGCGCAGCATCAAGGCCCCGTCGTCGGCAAGGCCATCGAACAGGCCTTGAGTGGCAGATCCGTCAGGCGCGTTGACGGTGAGCGCCGTACCCTTTGGATGCGCCCGTGCAACCCAAGCGGCGCGCAATGCAATCAACCCCTCGCTGCGCCAACGCGAAAGCCAGCCGTCCAAATGATCGGCGAGAACAATCTGGAATTCCGCTGGATCTGGCACCGGTGCGCCGAGTGCGGCTAGGCTTATGACCTTGCGATCAAGGCCTTCGGGATGAAAGGCGAGGTTGACGCCGATGCCGATGACCACTGCGTCCCCGGACCGTTCCAGCAGGATGCCGGAGAGCTTTGCGCCGTCGACCATGATGTCGTTGGGCCATTTGATCTGGAATAGGATATCCGGCGCGCCGGATATCCTATT
>JBBATS010000054.1:13969-17280 GCA_040398625.1 Chakrabartia sp.
GCGAGAAAACGAAGCGCGTCGTGCAGGGCCACAGCGGCGACCAGAGCGAGCGTGGCGGCTGGCGGATCTCCCGCGCGCAGGCCCACCAAAGTGCTGCCGTAGAAGTTGCCAAGGGGAGACTGCCAGTCCCGCCCCATCCGGCCCTTGCCCGCCGTTTGCCGGTCTGCGCGAAGCCAGACGCCATCGGGAGATCCGGCGTCAGCCAGTGCCAACAGGTCAGCATTGGTCGAGCCGGTCTCTAAGACCATGCGGAACCGATCGCTCAGAACAGGGCCTTTGCAGCGACAGCCGAGGCCGCACTCAGCATCGGAATGGCAAGATAGCCCAGCGGTGAAACCGCCAGTGCCGTCAGCGCGATCACGCCGCTTTCCACATAGCTGCCGACCGGATGATAGGCCTCTGCAGGTTCATCAAAATACATGATCTTGACGATCTTGAGATAGTAGAAGGCACCAATCGTCGAGGCTGCAATACCGATGACGGCGAGTGGCATCAGGCCCGCTGCGACGGCTGCGTCAAACACCACAAACTTGGCCCAGAAGCCGAGCAGTGGCGGGATACCGGCCAGCGAGAACATGAAGATCGCGATTGCGGCGGCCAATGCAGGCTGACGACGCGACAGGCCAGAAAGGCTCGCAATATCCTCAACATGACGGCCATCGGCGGCACGCATCTGCAACACGCAGGCAAAGCTGCCGAGCGTCATCAGGACGTAAATGACCATATAGGTCAAAGTCGCCGACACACCGGTCTGCGTGCCCGCCGCAAGGCCAACCAACACAAAGCCGACATTGTTGATCGACGAATACGCCAGCAGGCGCTTAATGTTCGTCTGCCCGATGGCACCCACCGCACCGAGGATGATCGAGGCCAGCGAGGTGAAGATCAAGATCTGCTGCCAACTCGTGACCGCACTGCCCATCGCTTCGATGCTAACGCGCACCAGAAGTGCCACAGCGGCCACCTTTGGCGCGCTGCCGAAATAGGCCGTCACAGGCGTCGGTGCGCCTTCATACACATCCGGCGTCCACATGTGGAACGGCACGGCGGCAATCTTGAAGGACAGGCCAGCCAACACGAAGACGATGCCGAACAACTCACCCATGCCGACACCATCGGCAAGGGCTGTCGCGACGCCGTGATAGTCGGTCGTGCCGGAGAAGCCGTAGAGCAGCGAGATACCGTAAAGCAGGATGCCAGAGGCGAGCGCGCCAAGCACGAAGTACTTCAGGCCCGCTTCCGCCGAGCGCTGGTCCTTACGCATGAAGCTCGCCAGCACATAAGCGGCAAGGCTCTGCAGTTCGAGACCGACATAGAGCGTCAGCAGGTTGGTCGCGGAAACCATCATGCCCATGCCGACCGTCGCCAGCAGGATAAGGACCGAATACTCAGCCCGCAGCTTGTCTTCTGCGGCAAAAAAGCGCGTCGACAGCAGGATGGAGACGCCTGCCGCCAAATAGATCAAAGGCTTGGCAAAGTCCGAGAAGGCATCGGCGCTGTAAAGGCCGTCAAACGCAACGCCCTCCGCGCCGAGCGACAGGAACGCCGCAAAGAGTGCAGCAACCGCCGCCCCATTGACGAAACGGGTGGCGCTGTCACCGGCAAAAGCGGCGACGAGCATGAGGGCTATGGCCGAGACCGAGAGAATAATCTCGGGCAGCGTCAGCAGGAGTGAAGCGGCAATGGACATCAGTGCGCCTCCCCGTGCGCGGCTTCATGGGCCTTGGCGAGTTTCTTGGGATCGCCCATTTTCAGATTGGCATCACCATGCGGCGCGACCGGTTCGATACGGGCGAGAATTGCCGTCACGTCATTGCGCATCGGCGCCATGAAGCTTTCGGGATAAACGCCCATCCACAGGGTCGCCGCAGCAATTGGGGCCAGCGTCAGCCATTCCCGCGCCGTGATGTCCTTCATCGATGCCGTGTCTTCGCCAGCGGCGGCACCAAAGGCAACGCGGCGATAGAGCCACAGCATATAGGCAGCACCCAGAATGATGCCCAAGGTCGCAACAGCGGCTACCCAGCTGTTCGCTTCATAAGCGCCCACCAGTGCGAGGAATTCCCCGACAAAGTTGGCAAGGCCCGGCAAGCCGACACTCGCCATGGTGAAGAACAGGAAGAACAGCGCGTAATAGGGCATGTTGTTCGCAAGGCCGCCATAGCGTGCGATCTCGCGGGTATGCAGGCGATCATAGATGACGCCGACGCACAGGAAGAGCGCGCCTGAGACAAGACCGTGGGCGAGCATGACGATCAACGCGCCTTCAATCCCCTGACGGTTGAACGCAAACAAGCCGATCGTCACGAACGCCATGTGCGCGACGGATGAATAGGCGATCAGCTTCTTCATGTCAGACTGAACCAGCGCGACAAGCGAGGTGTAGACCACCGCGACCATCGACATGCCGAACACGACCCAGACGAGCGCTGCGGAGGCTTCCGGGAACATCGGCAGCGAGAAGCGGATGAAGCCATAGCCCCCCATCTTCAACAGCACGCCAGCCAGAATGACTGAGCCTGCGGTTGGTGCCTGCACGTGGGCATCAGGCAACCAAGTGTGGACCGGCCACATCGGCATCTTGACCGCAAAGGAAGCGAAGAACGCGAACCAGAGCCAGGTCTGAGCTTCAACCGGGAAGTTGTATTGCAGCAGCGTCGGGATGTCGCTCGTGCCCGCTTCACGCGCCATCCACAGCATGGCGACGAGCATCACCAGCGAACCGATGAGCGTATAGAGGAAGAACTTGTAGCTTGCCTTGATGCGGTCAGCACCGCCCCAGATGCCGATGATCAGGTACATCGGGATCAGGCCTGCTTCGAAGAAGATGTAGAACAGGAACATGTCCTGCGCCGCAAACACGCCGATCATGAAGGCTTCCATCATCAGGAAGGCCGCCATGTATTCCGGCACGCGCTTCTGGATCGATTCCCAGCTGGCGAGAATGCAGATCGGCATCAGGAAAACCGACAGCACGATGAGCATCAGGGCGATGCCGTCAATGCCCAGCGCCCAAGAGAAGCGCTGACCGAAGATCGGCGCCTGTTCCACAAACTGCCACTGCGGGCCACCAATATCATAGGCCTGCCACAGCACGATGCCCAGAACGAACAGCGCCAGCGTCGTCCCCAGCGCCGCCCAGCGGGCCGCATTGGCCGACAGGAAGATCGTCAGGAACGCTGCCACCACGGGCAGCAGGATCATGGTCGAGAGAATGGGGAAGCTCATCGTGTCATCGCCCAAGTTGCAAAGCCGACGAGCCCGAGGAGCATCACGAAGGCGTAAGAATAAAGATATCCAGACTGGAAGCG
>JBBATS010000055.1:0-17052 GCA_040398625.1 Chakrabartia sp.
AGGCAGCAGCAGCGCCTCATGGCTGGTGTAGAAGCTCGTGCCCTTCAACTGCGGCGCGGTATCGGGGTCGATGCCGCACGCCGCCATGAAGTCGAGTGCTTCGCCAATGCGGTCAGCCACGTCCTTGAACTTCTTGGCCCAAGGCGAACGACCCATGAAATCATGCGTCCAAGCATTGACCTGATGCAGGTTCGCATAACCGCCCTGCGCAAAGGCACGGAGAAGATTGAGCGTGGCGGCTGATTGCGAATAAGCACGCAGCATGCGGTCCGGATCAGGGATGCGGCCGGCTTCATCGAAGGTGATGTCGTTGATGATGTCCCCACGATAGGAGGGCAGCGTCACGCCATCGATTTCTTCCATATCGGCCGAGCGCGGCTTGGCGAATTGGCCTGCCATGCGGCCAACCTTGACGGTCGGCAGCTTGGACGAAAAGGTGAGGACCACGGCCATCTGCAGCAACACTTTGAAGGTGTCGCGGATGTTGTTGGGGTGAAATTCGGCAAAGCTTTCCGCGCAATCGCCGCCCTGAAGCAAAAAGCCCTTGCCCGCAGCTACCTGCGCCAGATCCGCCGTCAGACTGCGCGCTTCGCCTGCAAAAACGAGCGGCGGAAAGTTGGCCAGCGTGTCCGTCGCGCCCTTCAGGGCGTCAGCGTTGGGATAGGTCGGGAGCTGACGGGCTTCGTGCGCGGTCCAGCTGTCGGGGGTCCAGTTCTGCGTCATAATGCGCTGCCCATGGGGAAAAAAGCCGCCAAGCGCAAGGTTTTCACACTTTTGGCGCAACAAGCTCCGCTTTTACGCGATCGATCCTGCGCACCGCATTTTTGGTGTCCTCTTCATGTGTCGCTGACCCCATCCGTCGCGCTAAACTTCGTCCTTTTCCGGTCGTTAGAACGTTCAACCCTCCCTGCTCGACCGGAATTGCCAATGAATCCCGACTTTACCGCGCGCCTCGAATATTATCAGTTGTCAGGGGAGACGTCTCGGTTCCGTCGAATTGCTGAGAAATTGAAGCGCCCTCTTGATAACGCGCTCGATAAGCTTTCGATCAAAATTGCCACCAACCCGCGTCTGTCGGGCTTTTTCCGCGATGCTGAACATACGCGTGGTGCGATTAGCCTCTTGAGGCAGCATTGGCTGCGGCTCTTTGCCGAAGGCCCGACAGAAGACTATTTTGGCCGCGCCACGAAGATCGGCCATGTCCATGCCAAGATCGGGCTTGAACCGAAATGGTTTGTGGGCAGCTATGCCATGATCCTTGGGACGGCTGTTGAGAAGGCGGTTGCCCCTAGCATTCTGTCTTGGCTCCCATGGCGCCGTCGCCTCGCGAAGGACGTTGCGGTCATGGTTCAGGCCTCGCTGCTGGACATGGAAATCGCGCTTTCAACCTATTTTGAAGTTGAGGAAAAGGCCCGCGAGGGGGCTTTGGCACGCATGAGCGAGGCGCTGTCGCAAGTGGCGGAGGGGAACCTGACTGTCCGCCTGTCTGGGCTGCCTCAGGAATATGCCCGGGCCGAGCGCGACTTTAATGGCGCGATGGATGCCCTGTCATCGACGATGACGACTGTCGTGGGCGGCGTTGCCTCTATGTCGACAGCGATGGAGGAAATTCGCTCCGGAACCAATGATCTTGCCAGCCGTACCGAACGTCAGGCTGCGACGATTGAGGAAACGGCGGCAGCGATGCAGCAGGTGACCGGCAGTATGCGGGAAAATGCCGAGCAGCTTCAGGTCGCTTCCGTCGCGGTCAATCGCACGCGGAGCGATGCCGAAACCGGCGGGGAAGTCATTGGTCGTGCGGTAACGGCGATGGGCGCGATTGAGAGCTCATCCTCGCAGATCACGCAGATTGTGTCGCTGATTGACGGCATTGCCTTCCAGACCAACCTCTTGGCCCTGAACGCAGGCGTCGAGGCGGCGCGCGCCGGTGAGTCCGGCAAAGGCTTCTCCGTCGTGGCAAGCGAAGTGCGCGCCTTGGCGCAGCGGTCTGCGGAAGCGGCGAATGAGATCAAGCATATCATTGAGGTCAGCGCAGGCCATGTTTCGGACGGGGTGCGTTTGGTTGGTGAAGCAGGCGGCGTTCTTGATCGGATCGCGGGCGGTGTTGTCGAAGTCAGCAAGATCCTGACAGAAACCAGTGCGACGGCAATGCATCAGACGGCATCGCTCGCCCAGGTCAATGAAAGCGTTTCGGATATCGACAAGATCACACAGGCGAATGCCGCCTTGGTTGAGGAAACGTCTGCTGCGACGACAAGCGTTGCCGATCAGAGCGCGTCGATCGCCGCGGCGACGGCGCGGTTTTCGCTGGAAGAAGCGCCGAGCCGCGGGGCCCGTGCGGCACATCGCCGTTTGGAGAAAGTCTGGGCAGTCGCTGGGTGACGTTGCGGTCAATGGGGGCTTAGTAGAATTACTGTGCCTTCCAAATGCCGATCAGGTGAGACAGCAATTGCGGGCTGATGGGCTTAACAAACTCGATGCCCACCGACGCGCCGCGTTGCCATCGGATGATGGCTTCGAGCCGGGTCGTTTCATCAATGGTCACGACAAGACCTTGGGTGGCGCGCTCAATGGGATCACGGAAGAGCAGTTTTGCGCCTTTGTGCGAGACATCCCGCACGCGGGCTACAGTCAACTGATTGTTCATGCTGATGTCCACCCGCGCGTCGACAGACAGACGGGGGAAGCGGGCACGCCTGCCATCGTGCAACATTTGCGGACGGGCAAGAAGGTCATTGACGGGAATCTCCTCATCGAAGGCGACACCAATGAAACGGTCGCGCGCCCAGACAACGCGGCCTTGGATGTCGATGTCCTCGATAAGAGAAATGCTGACGGGCGCCCCGATATCGAATTCCTGATCGGTGAACAGACAGATGCCGCCTTCCGACACGTTGCGGACGATCGCGAGGTCTTCTGCGTCGCCGAACTCAAGCTTGGCGACGCGGAGCACCGTCATCGCCCGCCGCGCCTGACGCCGGTCGGGCGAAGACGGTAGGCCAAAATCTTCAGGGACAGGCGGCAAAGCAAGGCGGCTGACGCCACCTGCTGAGATTTGGCCGTCCGGTCCTGTTCTTATGGGCGCCGTCATGCGCGATTGTCCCATCCGTTCCTGTCACCCACCGCGTGCGTGTGGTGTCGTGTCCATTTCGGAACGTTAGAGGCGTGTGACTTAACAAATTCTCTCGGTTTTCCCGAGTTTTGCATCCGTTTTGGCGACGCAATTGTCAGATTGCTGTCAAGCTGGCTGCATCTCGGACGGCCATGCGGCGCAGATACAATGCAGAAGCTTCTGAGAGATCACCCTGAGCCTGTCGGGCGACACCTTGGACGCTGATTGACCAAGGGGCGCCATATCGACAGGCTCATTCCGAACAGGGGAGGGTGGTTACACGCTCGGAACCCAATTGCCGTGAAAGCCCGGCGGGATTCGGTGGGGGATATGGATGGAGGCGACCGGCGGCCCTTCAAAATTGCGGGCGTCGATAATGACGAGATCGGTCGTATCTGTGGCTGTGTCGATTACGTAACCGATCAGCCAGCCATCATCTTCTTCCGTACCGCCAGCGCGGGGGACGAAGACAAATTCACCCGGAATATGACCCGCACCGAAATCATGGACTTCGCGGGCGCGGTCCACCAGATCCTGCTTGAAGATGCGCGTGCTGCTGACGAAGGCGGGGTCCCGCCCTTCCGGCAGAGCCAGCGTGTAGGTGTAGCGATAAGGCTTGCCGATCATCCGCTCATTGGGGCGGGGGAATTCCTGAGCGTCTTTGTCGAGGACTTTGCGGACAACCGACTTTGAGGCGGGGTCAATTGTCCAGCGCTCCAGCGGGCACGCGTCTGAGTCCGGGCCTTGTGTGCTTTCTGCAAACATTGTGCGGTGGGCACAGACATCAAGGATGACTTTGCCCTCAGCCGTCTCATACGCATTGCTGGGGTGGAAGACATAGCAGGGATCCACGTCGCACCAGATGACATCGTCATTCGTGCCCTCACGCGGGAGAAGGCCCACGCGGGCCTGATGGGCCGGGTTCCACGCATAGGGAAACTTATAACCGGACAGCAGGCGCTTCATGGAGAACGTGACGGGCAGATCGAGGATGATGACGTAGGTCGCGGTGATCATGCAGTCATGGATGGAGGGGCCATGCTGCACTTGGATCGGCTCTTCGCGGCGGACACGCCCGTCTTTGCCGACAACGACATGACGAATGCTGTTCTGGTCTGTGCCTTCGTAGCAGATGGCGTGCATCTCACCCGTATCGGGGTCGAGGTGAGGGTGCGCCGTAAAGCTGCCTTTGAGGGACCCGTCAAAGGGATCATGGGCAATTGTTTCAAGGTTTTCGTCAAGGCGTGCGGGATAGGCACCCGCCTCAACCAGCGCCCAGATCGAGCCGGCGTGGCCGAGGACGTTTGTGTTGATGGTATCACCGAGCCCGCTGCGCGCGCCTGGCGCGAGGGGAAGGCCCAGTGTGTTCGTGACTGCCGTGCTCTTGATCCAGCGGTTGCGATACCATTCGGCCTTGCCGTCACGCAGGCGCACGCCGTGCACCATTCCGTCACCCAAGAACCAATGATAGCTGGCCGGATCTGGCGGCGCGGCCGGATTGGGTCCGATACGGATATAGCGCCCGTCCAGATCTGTTGGGATGGAGCCTGTGACGGTGAGGTCCGTCAGTGTCCGTTCGTCGGGCATCGGGGTGTGAACCCCGGTCAGAAAGGGATGCGGCGCTGCCGGTTCTTTCAACCTGTCGCGGTTGAACTCCGCGATGGACATGACCCCTTTGGTCACGAAGGACCGAATTGCGGTTTCCACAGCGCTGGCCATTTTTATTCCTTTCGCCTTTGACGACGATTCGCATTATGTTTACAGTGATAACATGTCCGACAATGCTAACAGTGTCAACATGACTGCGCCAAGCCGTGGGTACCATCATGGGGACCTGCGTGCGGCGCTGCTCGACGCAGGTCTCGACCTGCTGAAAAGCGGGAGTGCAGAAACGCTTTCCCTGCGTGAAGTGGCGCGACGTGTCGGCGTTAGCCCCACGGCTGTCTATCGGCATTTCCCGGATAAGGCCGCACTTTTGAAGGAATTGTGCATTCGGGGCGCGCTTGAACTGGCGCAGGCACAGGCGCAGGCCATGAAGGCGGCAGGAGGCGGACGCAAAGGCTTCGCCGCGACTGGTGGCGCCTATATTCGCTATGCCGTGGCCAACCCTGTGCTGTTCCGGATCATGATGGCCAACATGCCGCCCGGCGGCTTTTTCAGTTCCGACTTTTCCGACGATCAGGTCGGCATCAAGATGTTGCGCGACAACATCATCTCGCTCGTGCCGAAAGAGGCAGGGGAAGAAGGCGTCCTGTTTGGCATGTTGATGTCCTGGGCACAGGTCCACGGCCTATCCATGCTGATGCTAGACGGTCAGGTTCCTGTCTCTGAAGAAACAATCAAGGCGTTTGAATCGAGCCGGCTAGAATTCCGGTTCGTGCCCAATCAGCCCAGCGAGTAGCCCGCGCTGCGCACGGTGCGGATCATATCCCGCCCGCCTGTGCTGTTGATGGCGGCGCGCAGACGCTTGACCTGAACATCGACGGTGCGTTCTTCAATATCGCTGTCATGTCCCCATACGCCGGTGACAAGCTGCGCACGTGACAACACCCTGCCCGGACGTTCCATGAAATGCTGCAGAAGCCGGAATTCCGTCGGCCCGAGCCCGATTTCCTTCCCGTCGCGGCGCACGCGGTGGGCCACGGGGTCAAGCTCCAGATCTTCTATGCGCATCGTCTGACCAGCCAGCGCCGGGCGTGTCCGGCGCATGACGGCGGCCAGGCGCGCGATGAGTTCGCGCGGAGAAAATGGCTTCGTGACATAGTCATCGGCACCGGTTTCAAGGCCGCGAATGCGATCTTCCTCTTCGCCGCGGGCGGTGAGCATGATGATCGGCACTGAGGCGAGCTCCGGGTGACGGCGCAAGCGGCGGCAAACTTCGATGCCCGAAAGCTGTTCGATCATCCAATCCAAGATAATGGCATCCGGCGGCGTTTCAGCAGCGATCAGCAGCGCCTCTTCCCCGTCTGGCGTCTGGAGGACTTTATAGCCCTCTGCCTCAAACGACCAAACGAGCAATTCGGCAAGGGCGGGGTCGTCCTCAACGATCAAAAGTGTCGGCGCCATGTTGTTTATCCGTTCCTGGGCATGTCGCGGTCCTGGTAGTAATCGCCAGTGGCCGCGTAATAAACGAGTTCTGCTATGTTGGTCGCGTGGTCGCCCACGCGTTCCAGATTTCGGGCGACAAAGAGGAGCTGCGCGGCCGAACTGATCGTCGCCGGATTCTCCATCATATGCGCCACGAGATTGCGGAAGATGCTGTTGTAGAATTCGTCGACCTTCAAATCCCGGTCGACCACTTCCACAGCGAGTGAAGAGTTGCGGGAGGCGAAGGCGTTGAGGACATCACGGACCATCGATTGTGCGATTTCCGCCATGGCGGGGATCAGCAGCAGTGGCTCGATCTTGGCACGGCCTTCAACATCGCTCACGCGTTTTGCGATATTCTTGGCATAGTCACCAATGCGTTCGATGATGCCCGAAATCTTGAGCGCGGAAATGACGTCGCGCAGATCGTCGGCCATCGGCGCACGCAGCGCGATGATCTTCACGGCAAGCCGGTCGACTTCGACTTCAAGCGCATCAATGCGTGCGTCAGCCAAGATGACTTCCCGGGCCAGATCGGTATCGCGCCGGACAAGCGAGTCAATTGAGCGGGCAATGGCCACTTCGGCCAATCCGCCCATTTCAGCGATAAGGCCGCGGAGCTGCCCGATTTCATCGTCAAATGCCTTTACGGTATGTTCAACCATGCGCTTTGATCCTTAGCCGTATCGACCGGTGATATAGTCTTTGGTGCGAACTTCACGTGGATTGGTAAAGATATCGGATGTCGGGCCATATTCCACCATTGTGCCAAGGTGGAAGAAGGCCGTGCGCTGCGAGACGCGCGCTGCCTGCTGCATGGAGTGGGTGACGATGACGATGGCATAGCGGCCACGCAGTTCGTCGATCAGTTCTTCAATGCGGGCCGTCGCAATCGGGTCAAGTGCGGAGCAGGGCTCATCCATCAGGATGACTTCCGGGCTCACGGCAATCGCGCGGGCGATGCAGAGGCGCTGCTGCTGGCCACCGGACAGGGCCGTGCCGGCATCTTCCAGACGGTCTTTCACTTCATCCCACAGGCCCGCCCGTCGCAGCGACTGCTCCACGATGCCGTCCATGTCCGCCTTGGTTGGGGCATGTCCGTGAATGCGCGGGCCGTAAGCCACGTTCTCGTAGATCGACTTGGGGAACGGGTTCGGCTTTTGAAAGACCATGCCAACCCGCGCACGCAGTTGGACGACGTCCATGCCGCCCTTGTAGATATCGACACCGTCAAGCTCGATATTACCCTCCACCGTGCAGCCGGGGATGGTGTCATTCATCCGGTTCAGCGTGCGCAGGAAGGTTGATTTGCCGCAGCCCGACGGACCGATAAAGGCAGTGACATGTTCGGTCGCGATGTCGATGGAGACATCGTTGATGGCCTGTTTGTCGCCATAGAACACATTGACGTTTTTGGACGTTATTTTGATGGTTTCAGTCGACATGGGTCACCAGCGGGTTTCAAACTTGTTGCGGAGATAGATGGCAAACCCGTTCATAGTGAGCAGGAAGGCCAGCAGGACGAGAATGGCTGCCGATGTGTTTTGCACAAAGGCGCGGTCGACTTCATCAGACCAGAGGAAGATCTGCATCGGCAGAACAGTCGCCGGGTCGGTGATGCCGGAAGGCGGCGTGGAAACGAAGGCGCGCATGCCAATCATCAGCAGCGGTGCTGTTTCACCCAGCGCGCGGGCCATGCCGATGATCGCGCCGGTCAGGATGCCCGGGAGCGCGAGCGGCAACACATGGTGGAACACGGTCTGCACTTTGCTGGCCCCAATTGCGAGCGCGGCATCGCGGATAGAGGGTGGCACGGCCTTGATCGCGTTGCGCCCGGCGATGACGATGACCGGCATCGTCATGAGCGCCAACGTCATCCCCCCGACCAGCGGAGAGGACCGCGGCATCCCGAGGAAGTTGATGAAGACAGCGAGGCCCAAAAGGCCAAAGATGATCGACGGGACTGCGGCAAGGTTGTTGATCGAGACTTCGACAATGTCAGTCCAGCGGTTCCGCGGTGCAAATTCTTCAAGATAGACGGCCGCAAAAACCCCCATGGGCAGCGCAAGTGCAATCGTGACGACCATTGTCAGCAGCGAGCCTTTGACGGCGCCCCAGACACCGGCGGTATCTGGTTCGGTCGAATCCGATCCGGACAGGAAGGCCCAGTCAATGCCGCCAAGCCCGCCGATCAGCATCGTGCCGATCAAGAAGACCAGAAACGCCATCGATAGGCCGACCGCTGATAGGCCGAGCAGCTTGAAGCGGCGCTCTGCGCTATAGCGTCTGGCAAGGCGCTTCTCCGCGTCGGGGGACTGCCAATTGTTGGCGGGATTACTCATAAGCCTCCCGGAAGCGCTTCACGACGCGCAGTGCGATAATGTTGAGAATGAGGGTTACGACGAAGAGCACGAGGCCCAACGCAAATGCTGAAAGCGTCTTGGCGCTGTCAAACTCCTGATCGCCTGTCAGCAATTGCACGATCTGGAAGGTGACTGTGGTCATGCTCGCAAAGGGATTGGCAGAAAGGTTCGCAGCAGCGCCAGCCGCCATAACGACGATCATCGTTTCCCCGATGGCACGGCTGATGGCCAGCATGACGCCAGCGACGATCCCCGGCAAGGCAGCGGGAATGAGGACCTTCTTGATCGTTTCTGATCGGGTGGCCCCCATAGCGAGCGACCCGTCGCGCATGGCCTGTGGGACTGCGGCAATGCTGTCATCGGCCATGGAGGAGACAAACGGGATGATCATGATGCCCATAACGAGCCCCGCCGCCAGCGCGCTTTCCGTTGATGGATTGCTGACCCCTATCATCACCGCAAAGTCGCGGACCAGCGGCGCGACTGTGAGCGCCGCGAAATAACCGTAAACAACCGTTGGAATGCCGGCGAGGATTTCCAGCATCGGCTTCATCCAGCGACGCACGTCGGGATGGGCATATTGCGTGAGGTAGATCGCACTCATCAGACCCAGCGGAATGGCGACGATCATGGCGATGATCGCCCCGATAAAGATGGTCCCCCAGAATAAGGGCACCGCGCCAAAGCTTCCATTGGCGGGGCTCCAATGGGTCCCGAAGATAAACTCAAGCGGGTTGACTTTGCTGAAGAACAATCCCGATTCAAACAGAAGCGAAGCGATGATCCCGACGGTCGTCAGGACAGCCAGAAGTGATGCAGCGAGCAGCAGAAGCAGGACGACGCGCTCAACCTTTTTGCGAGCCTGAAATGAGGCCGACAGCCGCGTATATCCAAACCCACCGCCCGAAAATGCAAGCAATAGGGCGAGCACAGCGCCAATAGCGCCGAATTTCGACTTCGCGGCAACAACTGCCGGCACAAGCTTTTCAGCGTCGGGGTTAAACGCAATCGCGGCAGGATTATTGGCAAGTGAATAGGCTTCTGAAAGGATCGCATTGCGTTCCAGATCAAACGCCGGGAGGTTTGCCGCAGCAGGGTCTGCCATGACCGCCGCGTGGATAAGGCCTGGTGATATGATACCCCAGATGAAAACCCCTGCCAGCGCGGGCAGCACGATCCACAAGGCCAGATACCAGCCATGATGGCCCGGCAGCGAGTGCAGGGCGTTGCGTCCGGTGTTCAGCTGCTGCGCCTTGGCTCTGGCAAACAGCCATCCAATCAGGCCCAGCCCTGCAATTAGGACCAATAGGGTCAGGGGTGTCATGTCAGATCCGTCTTAGTTCAGAAGCGACGGATCGAGCGGCGTCATGTTCTTGGCGACTTCGGCGTTGATCTTCCTTACGTCTTCCGGCGCAATGACCATGCCTTTTTTCTTCAGATAACCGTCGGGCCCCCATGCGTTCGAGAATTCGATCGCGAAGTCCTTCATACCCTTGATCGCCTTGAGATGGGCGGCTTTCAGGTAGATGTAAAGGGGGCGGGCGCCCGGATAGGAAAAGTCCGACACCGTTTGATAGGTCGGCGCGACGCCGTCCATCGGGATGCCTTTCAGCTTGTCCATATTCTCTTCAAGGAAGCTGAACCCGAAGACGCCAATGGCCTTGGGGTTGGCGGCGATCTTCTGGACGATCAAATTGTCGTTCTCGCCGCCTTCAACATAGGCGCCGTCTTCACGCACCTTGGTGCAGATGTCCTTGTGCTTTTCCTTGTCGCTGTCCAACAACGCGGCTGTGGCAGGGTCACTGTCGCAGCCCTTGGTCAGGATGAGTTCGGCCAGCGCATCGCGCGTGCCCGACGTCGATGGCGGGCCGTAAACGCTGATGGGAATAGCGGGAAGGGCGGGGTTCACATCAGCCCATGTCTTGGCCGTGTTCGGCTTGCCGAACGGGGTCGCGGCCAGCGCCTTGTAAACGTCTGTGGGTGTCAACTTCATCGCGGGACCGCCCGCTGCCTCTGCAAAGGCGATGCCATCCAGGCCGACCTGAATTTCGACGATGTCCTTCACGCCATTCTTGGCGCAGCTTTCATACTCCGAGGCCTTCATGCGCCGCGACGCATTGACGATGTCAGGGTGCGACGCGCCGATGCCTGCGCAAAATAATTTGATCCCGGAACCCGTGCCTGTCGATTCGATCACCGGCGATTTGATGCCGGTTTTGGCGACGGCTTCAGCAACAGCAGTCGCAAAGGGATAGACCGTTGAAGACCCAACAACGCGCACGAAATCGCGGGTGTCCGTGTTGCCGCCACCGGCGCCACCGCATGCTGAAAGCGCAAGCGATGAAGCGGCGAGAATCGCCAGCTGGGGAACAAAGCGCATTGGAAAAGGTCTCCTGTTCGAGTCGTCAGCGGGATATGTCAGTTGATTGACGGTATTGTGACAAGGCTTCAAGCGGGCGGAAATATACATGTTGCAGTTGTCCCATGGCCGACGCGACTGACGATGTCGAATCGCCCCCGGTGGCGTTCCACGATATGTTTGACGATGGAAAGTCCAAGGCCAGTGCCGCCGACCTGACGGGATCGCGCGGCATCAGCGCGATAGAAACGTTCGGTCAACCGCGGCATGTGTTCCGGCGCAATGCCTTCGCCTTCGTCCGCCACGGAAACGTTGATCCAGCCGGTCTGCCCTTGCTCCAGAGACACCCGGATGTGCCCATCTGCGGCACCATATTTGAAGGCGTTTTCGACCAGGTTGCGCAGCACCTGCGCCAGTTGCCCCTGATCCCCCATCATCGGCGCGGTCTCAACATTTGTTGAAAATGTAATGCGATCCTGTTCGGCCACCTCGCGCACGCACAGACGGGCGATAGCAACAAGGTCGACCTTCTCCGTGGGCTGCTGGTGCTTGACGGCCTCAATGCGTGAGAGCGACATCAAATCTTCAACCAGCCCCTGCATCCGCTGTGCTTCTTTGCCGATGATGCCCAGAAACCGGTTGCGCGTAGCCGGATCGTCGCCGGCCTTAGGATCCATCAGCGTTTCCACATAGCCAAGGACAGCCGCCAGAGGCGTGCGCAATTCATGGCTGGCATTGGCGACAAAATCGGCGTGGGCCCGCGCCACGCTGGCCTGCACGGAAAGGTCGGTCAGCATCAGGAATTGCTGACCGTCGGACAGGGCGTTGCACTGCACTTCCCAAATGCTGCCGGATGTGGACAAGCCCGTGACGCGAACCGATCCGTTGCTGCCGGACGTGATCAGCGCCAGCACGTCGGGGTGGCGCAGGGCAAGGCGGACGTCCTGCCCCTGAACATGCGCCCCGAACAGGGAGACTGCCGGCGGATTGGCATGCCCGATGCGCCCGTCCCTCAACAAAAGCGAAGGGGGGTCGAGAAGATCAAGCAGCTCAATGGCGGCTGCAGGCACAGGGAGGTCACGCATGGGCATTCCCTTGAAGGACAATTTGTTGCTGTCAGCTTTTAGACAGACTGTGCCTTTTGGAGCATCTCACCCATCTTCTGATGAAGCATGCTAACGGCCTTTAATGGCCGGACCATGACTTTGAAATTGGTGATGAGGCCATCGTCATCCCAAGTGATCATGTCGATGCCGTCGATGGTGATGCCGTCAATCTCTGCGTTGAACTCAAGGATCAGGCTGTTCTTGCCTTCCCATTCGCCGACATAGTGAAAGCCGGTATCGCCGAACACGTTGCCTGCGCTTGCCAGATATTTGAGCGTGATCGGCTTGCCGCGCTGGGGCGTGTGGACGACGGGACTTTCGAAGACGGCATCGTCATGCAGGAGCGCGCCGAGCGCGGCTTCGTCGCTCGACAGGGCAACGGCGTGCCATTTTTTCGACATTTCGGCAGGTGTCATTCTCAATACCCCAAGTTGAGATCAACCAGCGGCTGAAGCGGCTGGCCCGCGTGATAGCGGTGGAGGTTCTGGAGGAAGCGTTCCACCGACCGCGCAAACATCTTGTCCTGCGCACGGCCGGACAGATGCATGGTGACATGTGCGTTATCGAGCGTCCAGAGCGGATCGTCCGAAGGCAGCGGTTCCGGCTCGGTCACATCAAGGAAGGCTTCGGCGATCTTCTTTTCATTGAGCGCGGTCGTCAGCGCCTGCTGATCGATCACGGTGCCCCGCGCGACATTCATGATGCGCACGCTTGGTTTCATGGCGGCCAGTTCGTCGGCACCGATCATCCCATCGGTTTCCGGCGTGGCGGGGACGGCGAGGAGGATCCAGTCAAACTCGCCCAGCCTCGCGCGCCAGTCATTCGGCCCCAGCGTATTTGGCCCCGGCGTTCGGCGCACCACAGTCACGTCGACGTTGAAGGCCTTCAACCGTTCCTCGACCAGCTTGCCGATGGCCCCATAGCCAAGCAACAGCGCCTTTGATCCATAGAGTTCAACCTTGCCAGGGCTGTCGAGCAGCCATTCATGCCGGTCCTGCGCGCGCACGACTTGCCGGTATCCCTTCGCCATGGTGAGCATACCCATCACGACATATTCAGCAATGGTGATGGCATTGATGCCGACGCCGTTTGTGACCTGCACCTTGCGTTCTTTGAGCAGATCCAGCGGCAGATGGTCGAGCCCTGCGTAGATGGAGTTCAGCCATTTGAGCTTCTCCGCCCGCTTGATCGCTTCGACCATCGGCGGGGTATGATCCATATCGAACCAACCGATTTCGGCTTCGGGCGCGAGCGCGTGCATCTCCTCCACCGAGGCATAAAAGCGCGCATCCACCCAATCGGGCAGGAGCGGCGTGATCATGGGCTTCAGCAATGATGTCAGGACGACGGTGGTCATTTGGATCAGCTCTCCGAGGTCCGCCGTTGATTCGACGGGTTAAATTTCCAGTTTCCAATCCCATCCCAACGGGTCGCCGTCCATCACTTCTATGCCCTTGGCGATGAGTTCGTCCCGCAATGCATCGGAGGTCGCGAAATCCTTGTCCACGCGGGCTTGTTTGCGGCGCGTGAGGGTGTCTTCAATTTCGGACTCGTCAATGTCGACCGCTTTGGGGCGTACTCGCAGATCAGACCGGTCAAGTGCCATCAGTCCAAACCCGAGCACGTCATCCATGCGTGAGATTGCAGCCAGCTTCTGACCCGCATCCACCTTCTTCAGTGCGATCGCCTCATCAAGACAGATGAGGGCGACAGCGGTGTTGAGGTCTTCCGAGATAGCCGCATTAAACCGTGCGAGCAGTTCGACAAGCTTGGGATGATCGACATTGGAAGCAACGTCGGCATTTGCGCGAAGGGTTGTGACCCCCATCACCATCCGTTTCAACCGCGTCAGTGCCGCTGCCAGATTGTCCCAGCTGAACTCCAGTTCACTGCGGTAATGCGCCTGCAGGCACATGAGGCGATAGGCGAGCGGGTGGAAGCCTTTATCGATCAGCAGTTGGACGCGCAGGAATTCCCCGGACGATTTGGACATCTTCCCCGTGCGGTCGACGAGGAAGTTGTTGTGCATCCAAAAGCGCGCGCCGCTATGGTCTGAATGACAAAACGCTTGGTTCTGCGCGATTTCATTCGGGTGGTGGATTTCGCGGTGGTCAATGCCGCCGGTGTGAATGTCGAACGGAAAGCCCAGCAGATCGCCTGACATAACCGAGCATTCCAGATGCCAGCCCGGCGCACCTTTGCCCCATGGGCTGTCCCATTCCATCTGTCGTTTTTCACCAGCAGGCGTTTTGCGCCAGATAGCGAAATCTGCCGCGTGGCGCTTGCCTTCAACAGCGTCGATGCGGCCTTCGCCATCCTCGGTCTGCGCACGGGCCAGCGCGCCATAATTGGCGACGGAGGAGGTATCGAAATAAAGCCCGCTCTCCAACTCATAGCAATGTTTGTCCGCAATGCTCTTTGCGAAGTCGATCATCTGCGGCACATAGTCGGTTGCGATCGACCATTTGGCGGGCTGGCGGATGTTGAGCGCCTTGATGTCGGCCCAATAGGCGTCGGTGTAAAACTTCGCGATCTCCCAGATGGATTGCGCCTTTTCCGCCGCCATCCGTTCCATCTTGTCCTCGCCCGCATCGGCATCATCTGTCAGATGGCCGACATCGGTGATGTTGATGACGTGGGTGAGCTTATAGCCCTTGTAGCTCAGCACGCGGCCCAGCGTGTCGGCAAACACATAAGCGCGCATGTTGCCGATATGCGGATAGTTATAGACGGTCGGCCCACAGGTGTAGACGCGCGCTTCGCCGGGATGGATGGGCTGGAACTCTTCCAGCTGGCGGGTCAGGCTGTTGAACAGCTTCAGGGGCGCGGCGTCAGTCATGGTCCGCCTCCTAAGCGGCGGGGCCTTTGGGGGCAAGATGGGCGTGGCCCTAACGGGGCAGGATGGCGACGCGCCCCTGATGGGTGATGACGTCCATCGCCATGTCGAACGCCGCTTCCAGCGTCGCGGGGGTGAGAACCTCGGCACAGGGCCCAAAGGCGACGGTGCGACCGTCCTTCAAGATAAGCAGATCGTCGGCCACGCGCGCGGCGGCCTCCAACTGGTGGAGGACGACCAGCACACCCTTTCCGGCATCCGCCGCCGTCCGCATCAGGCGCAGTACATCCTGCTGGTGCGGGGGGTCGAGATTGGCGAGGGGTTCATCTGCGAGAATCCAGTCGGTCTCTGCCGCCAGCACGCGGGCAAATTTGGCGCGGGCTTTCTCTCCGCCCGAGAGCGTATCGACCGTGCGATCGGCAAGGCCCGCAACATCCGTCTGTGCCATAGCAGCGTTGATCGCGACCTCATCGCCCGGCGAGAGTGCCGCAAAGGGGGAGCGATGCGGCAGGCGACCAAGGGCGACCAGCTCGCGCACGGTGAGCGCCCAGGCGGGCTGGCCGTTCTGGGGAAGATAGCCGATGCGGCGGGCGCGTTCTGGAAGGGAGAGCGCGGATAGAGCTTCCCCATCAAGGGCGATGTGTCCGGTAGAGGGTGGAACCAACCCGGCAATGGCGCGCAACAGGCTGGTCTTGCCCGCGCCATTTGCGCCGAGGATGGCTGTTACCCGACCACGCGCGAGATCCAGCGACACATCGTCAAGCACGCGCCGACGACCAAGGTCGACCGAAAGGTTTTCCGTCCGGATCATGACGGGTCGCGCCGCATACGGGCGAGCAGCAGGAAGAAGAAGGGGGCGCCGATGGCGGCCATGGCAATGCCGAGCCTGACTTCGCCGGTGCCGGGAGTGAGCCGCACGGCGCTGTCCGCCGCCAATGTCAGGATCGCCCCGCCAATGGCCGAGGGGATCAGCGTCGCGGAAGGCTGCTCCCCCACGATCCGGCGCATGAAGTGCGGCACGATCAGGCCGACAAAGCCGACAACGCCCGTCACCGCCACCGACGCGCCGACGGCGAGCCCGGTGCCGAGCGCGATGATCCAGCGCAGACGGTCCGGATCGACGCCCATGGAACGAGCGGCATCCTCGCCCAAGGTGAGGGCATCGAGCGACCGCGCGGTGAGGAGAAGGATAACACTGCCGAACGCCATGAACGGCAAGGCGCGGGTGACGTCGTCCATCGTCCGATCGGTCAGCGCGCCCATCAGCCAGGCGACGATCTCACTCGTGGCAAAGGGGTTGGGCGCCATGCTGATGAGAAGGGCTGTGAGAGAGCCGGAGAGCGTTGCCAGCACCATGCCTGCGAGAATGAAGCCCAACGGCCCGCCGCTCCGTCCGGCCAGCGCGACGAGCAACGCGACGCTGATCGCCGCCCCTGCCATTGCAAAGCCGAACATGGCAAAGCCGCTCACGCCCAGCAGGATGGCGATGACCCCGCCTAAGGCTGCGCTGGACGACACACCCACCACCGTCGGGTCTGCGAGCGGATTGCGGAGATAGCCTTGCAGGACAGCGCCAGACAGGCCGAGCACTGCGCCGACACAAGCACCAAGGATCGCGCGGGGCAGGCGCAGTTCGGCCATGATCCAGCCATTGGCATTATCGGCGAACCAATCCGCAGGCCCAATCCAGACCTTGCCCGCCGCCAAAGAGGTGAGGAAGGCGAGGGCGAGGACAGTGACAAGCAGGAGGGTGGATCGCTTCATGCAGCCGACCTCAAGACGCGCATCGCCTCTATGATGATGGGACCACCGCAGAAGAGCAGCTTGTCAGGGAAGGACACAATACGCGTCCGCCCTTCGAGGTGGCGCAAGATGCGTTGCCGTGCCGCCAAAGCCCGTGCGTCGTCGCCCGTGGCCGTGGTTGGCATGAAGATGATGTCTGGCGGGCGGCGCACCAATGTTTCGAGCGGGAGGACATCCCATTGCTGCAGGCCATAGCGTCCGCTGGCATTGATGAACCCGGCGCGGGAGAGGAGTTCATCCTGCAACGTCCCCTTGCCCGCGACAAAGCCACCCGTCTGCCAGATGATGGCGCTGCGTTTGTGAGGGCCGGATGCAGGCTTGGCAGCAGCGGCAATATCGGCAGCGAGGCGCTGGCCTGCGCGCGGATGGCCGACGGCGGTGGCGAC
>JBBATS010000056.1:0-16845 GCA_040398625.1 Chakrabartia sp.
GCGATGATCTCATCCGCCGCCTGCTCAATCGCATCGGCGCGCTTGGCCTCCAGCCCATGCGCGCGATTGACCCGCGCTGCGGCCTTTTTCACCCGCGCAAGGGCGTGGATGATGGGGAGGGGCATCCGTTCCTGCGGCCCAAAAGGGAAATTGGTGCGGCTACGCTCCGTCTGCGCGCCCCAATAGGCATCAGCGGGGACATTGATGGGACCGAAGCTATCGCTTTCGACCCGGGAGGCGGTCATTTCTTCCGCCCGAAATCCACTGTGACGACGTTGGAGCCGTCCTCAATCGCCGCGGGGCGGGGGGCGTCATTGCCGGCCTCCGCGGTGGGCGGCGTATCGACGTCGTCGATGTTAACCTGAAAGTGGAGCGCGAACTCAACGGCGGGGTCAACAAAGGCGGTGATCGCCGCGAAGGGGACGAATAGCTTGGTCGGCACCTGGCTGAACGTCAGGCCGACTTCAAAGCCTTCCTCATCCACCGTCAGGTCCCAAAACTTGTTCTGGAGAACGACTGTCATTTCATCCGGAAAGCGCTGCATCAGCTGCTTGGGGATGACGACGCCGGGCGCGGAGGTTTTGAAAGTGATGTAGAAATGATGCCCGCCGGGCAGGTCTTCATTCGAATTGATACCGCCGAGCACACGGCCGACGACCGCGCGGAGAGCCTCCTGCACAATATCGTCATAGGGAATCAGGCTGTCTGGCATATCGTCACTCATCGTAAATCGACGTTGGACGCTTGGGCAGTTTCGGTCAAGCGGTTGCACGCGCGGCCCATCGCGCTATAGGCGCAAGCCATGCGGACAGCCACGGTTCAGCGCCAGACGAGCGAAACGTCGATCAGCGTCGAGGTCAACCTTGACGGCACCGGTATCTATGAGGTGTCGACAGGCATCGGATTCCTCGATCACATGCTTGAACAATTGTCGCGTCATTCGCTCATCGATCTGAAAGTCTTGACCAAGGGCGACCTCCACGTCGACCAGCATCACACGACCGAAGATACCGGCATCGCCATCGGGGAAGCCGTCGCCAAAGCCCTGGGCGATAAGAAGGGCATCACGCGCTACGGCCATGCTTATGCGCCGATGGACGAAACACTGACGCGCTGTGCACTCGACATTTCCGGGCGGCCCTGGCTTGTCTTTAAAGCCGACTTTAGCATGCCGCGTCTCGGCGAATGGGACACCGAGCTCATCGAGCATTGGTTCCACAGCTTTGCCCAAGCGGCGGGCATCACGCTCCATGTCGAGAACCTCTATGGCAGCAACAACCACCACATCGTGGAGAGCTGCTATAAAGCACTGGCGCGCGCGCTGCGCGTCGCGGTGGAGATTGATCCGCGTAAGGCCGATTCGATCCCATCGACCAAGGGAATGCTGTGACCGGCCCGGTCGCGCTGATTGATTACGGCGCGGGCAATCTTCAATCGGTTAAAAATGCGCTGAAGGCGGCAGGCGCCGAAGACATTCGTGTCACCGCTGAACCCGCCGAAGTCATGTCCGCTGACCGGATCGTGCTGCCCGGTGTCGGCGCGTTCGCGCATTGCATGGACTCGCTGTCGGCCATTCCCGGCATGGTCGATGCCCTGAATGAAGCCACCGGCCCCGGCGCCAAGCCGTTCCTCGGCATCTGCGTCGGCATGCAGTTAATGGCTGAAGCGGGTGAAGAACATGGACGCCATGCCGGGCTCGGCTGGGTTAAAGGTGCCGTGCGCCGGATTGAGACGACCGACCCGAAGATCAAGATCCCGCATATGGGCTGGAACGATGTCGTCCCATCGGCGCCGCACCCGCTGATCGCGGCGGGAGAGGCCTACTTCCTGCACAGCTATGCCTTTGACGGGGACGATGTGTTGGCAACGACCAGCCATGGTGGCCCCGTGGTTGCCGCCATCGGGCGCGACAATCGTGTCGGCGTGCAGTTTCACCCGGAAAAGAGCCAGCGCTTTGGCCTTTCCCTTCTCTCCCGTTTTCTGGAGTGGCGTCCATGAGCCTCATCGTTTTCCCGGCCATCGATCTCAAAGGCGGACAGGTCGTCCGGCTGGCAGAAGGCGATATGGACCGCGCAACGGTGTACGGGGATGACCCCGCTGCACAGGCCATGCTCTTTGCAGAAGCCGGCGCGCAGCACCTGCATGTGGTCGATCTGGACGGCAGCTTTGCAGGCCATGCCGTCAATGCCGACGCCGTCGAAAGCATCGTGCGCACCTTCCCCGGCCATGTTCAATTGGGCGGTGGCATCCGCAACCGCGCATCGGTGGAACGCTGGTTTGACCTCGGTGTGTCGCGCATCGTCATCGGGACGGCGGCGCTGAAGGACCCGGACTTTGTGAAGGAAGTGGCCCGCGATTTTCCGGGCGGCATTGTTGTGGCGGTTGACGCCCGCGACGGCTTTGTGGCCACCGACGGCTGGGCCGAAAAATCGGACATGGAAGTGCTCGATCTGGCCCGCCGCTTTGAAGATGCCGGCGTCGCGGCGCTGCTCTTCACCGATGTCGGGCGCGATGGGATGCTGAAAGGCTGCAATGTGCAGGCGACCGTTGATCTGGCGCGCGCGACCGACATTCCGGTGATTGCATCGGGCGGTGTGGCAGGAATCGGCGACATCCGCATGCTGGCCATCCACGCCGTTGACGGCATTGAAGGCGTCATCACCGGTCGTGCGCTGTATGACGGGCGGCTCGACCTTGCGACGGCGATTGCATTGGCCAACGCATGACCGTCCGTATCCGCGTCATTCCCTGTCTTGATGTGGCCAATGGCCGCGTGGTCAAGGGCGTGAACTTTGTCGATCTGATCGATGCGGGGGACCCTGTCGAAGCGGCGCGCGCTTATGATGCCGCCGGTGCCGATGAGCTCTGCTTTCTTGACATCACCGCCAGCCATGAAGGCCGCGACACCATCCTAGATGTCGTCGCCCGCACAGCCGAAGTCTGCTTCATGCCGCTGACCGTTGGTGGCGGTGTGCGCACCCATGAAGATGCCCGGGCGCTCCTTTTGGCCGGGGCCGATAAAGTCGCCGTCAATTCCGCGGCCGTCACGCGGCCCGAAGTTGTTGCCGACATTGCCAGCCGTTTTGGCAGCCAGTGTGTCGTGGCGAGCGTGGATGCACGTCACAATGGCGATCATTGGGAAGTCTTCACCCATGGGGGCAGGCGCGCGACCGGCATCAATGCGGTTGAACATGCGATCCGCCTTGCCGAGCTGGGCGCAGGCGAAATCCTCGTGACCTCGATGGACCGGGACGGCACGCGCGACGGCTATGATCTCGAGCTGATACGCACGATTGCAGATGCCGTGGCGGTGCCGGTTGTGGCCTCTGGCGGCGTCGGCGACCTCGCGCATCTCGTCGAAGGCGTCACAAAGGGCCATGCCAGCGCTGTGCTCGCTGCCTCCATCTTCCACTTTGGCGAAGCCACAATCAGCGACGCCCATCGCGCGCTGGTAGCCGCCGGAATTCCCGTCCGGACCCCGCTGACCCGTTAACCACCAGAATAGGTGCCGCCTGCCGTTAACCACCAATTTGGCGGTAAATCTCTCCGCGCTTTGTTAACCAGCCTTTGGCGGTTCCGCCGAATCGAGGGTTAACCTGTGCGCGTCGCTTCATTTCGGACTATCCTTGCAGCACTCGCACTGGCGGCGTCAGCTCCGGCCTTCGCGGCCATAGTGCCCCAGACAGAACCCCCCGTTCGTGTTTTCCGTGGGGAAGAAATTGCCATCCTCCTGCTCGGTATTGCCGGCGTCCTGATCGGACATCGCAGCAGCCGATCCCGCAAACAAGGCGATGATCCCAAGGCTTGACGTTGAAGGCCTGCCCGCGCAATGCCGACGTCATGGCTGACACTCTCTTCAGGCTGGAAAGCACCATTCGGGATCGCCGTAGCGCAGACCCGGAGTCCTCCTATGTTGCTCGCCTGACCGCCAAGGGCCGGGGGAAGATCGCCCAAAAGGTCGGCGAAGAGGCAACAGAGACTATTATTGCGGCCCTCACCGAAGATGCCAAAGCCCTGACCGGCGAAGCGGCCGACTTGCTCTTCCACCTGCTCGTCCTGCTGACTGACAGCGGTGTGGCGCTCTCCGATGTGCTGGCGGAACTTGATGCGCGCGAAGGCGTGTCGGGCATCGCCGAGAAAGCCTCCCGAAAGGAATAGCCCGTGCCGATTGATGCGCTCGCCCCTTATGATGACCAGAATGTGTTCGCCAAAATCCTGCGCGGAGAAATCCCCAACAGGACTGTGTTCGAAAATGACTTCGCGCTCGCCTTTTATGACATCAACCCGCAAGCGCCAGTCCACGTCCTAGTCATTCCCAAGGGCGCCTATGTGAGCTGGGATGATTTTTCGGCCAAGGCAAGCGACGCAGAAATTGCCGGTTTCATCCGTGCCGTGGGCGAAGTCGCCCGCCAATTGGGCCTGCCAGCCCCCGGCTATCGCCTGCTCGCGAACATCGGCGGGCACGGCCATCAGGAGGTCCCACACCTCCATGTGCATATTTTCGGTGGAAAACAGCTCGGCGCCATGCTTCCGCGCTGATATTTTGTTGCGCGAGGATGATTAGCCCTTAGGTTGCCTATCCCAAGAACCAAAGTCTTGGGGAGACATTCATGTTTTTCGACCGCGTCAAATCGCTTGATGCGATTCTGGCGACTGCTGAAAAGAAGTCGCTGCAACGGTCACTGGGTGCATTCCAGTTGACCATGCTCGGAATCGGCGCCGTTATCGGCACCGGCATTTTCGTTTTAACCGCCGAAGCCGCACAAAAAGCGGGGCCGGGCATGATGCTCAGCTTCATCATCGCGGGCTTCGTTTGTGCCGTAGCCGCACTTTGTTACGCCGAAATGGCAGCCATGGTCCCGGTGTCCGGGTCTGCCTACACCTATAGCTATGCCGTGATGGGCGAACTGATCGCCTGGATGGTCGGCTGGGCGCTCATCTTGGAATATGCGGTGGCCGCAGGGGCCGTGTCCGTCGGATGGTCCGGCTATGTCGTCGGGCTGATCGAGAATGCGTTCAGCATCGACATCCCCGATATGCTTGTGCTTGGGCCATATGATGGCGGCATGATCAACCTGCCCGCGATGTTGATCGCAGGTCTGGTGACTTGGCTGCTGGTCATCGGCACCAAGGAAAGCGCTTTCGTCAATTCCATCCTCGTTGCGATTAAGGTTGCGGCGCTGACACTGTTCATCGTGCTGGCCGTTCCGGTGATGAATATGGAAAACTTCGAACCGTTTTCGCCGCTCGGCTTTGCGGGTGTGTCGGCGGCGGCGGCGTCTATCTTCTTTGCCTATGTCGGCTTTGATGCCGTTTCGACGGCGGCTGAAGAAACCAAAAACCCACAGCGCAACATGCCGATTGGCCTCATCGGCAGCTTGGCTGTTTGCACCATTTTCTATCTGCTCGTTGCAGCCGGTGTGATCGGCAGCGTCGGCGCGCAGCCGGTCACCGATACGGGCGTTGCAATCGCGCAGGGCGGTCTCGCGCTGGCACCGGGGTCTGCCGAGCTGTCGCAACGTTGCGCGGCACTGGCAGCAGCCGGTTCGGAACAAGTGGTCTGCTCGAAGGAAGCGCTGGCGTGGACGCTGCGTGAAATCGGCTGGCCGCAGATTGGCAATCTGATTGGCCTTGCAGCTGGTCTCGCATTGCCGTCGGTCATTTTGATGATGATGTTTGGCCAGACCCGCATCTTCTTCGTGATGAGCCGCGATGGGTTGCTGCCGGCGGTGTTCTCAAAGGTTCACCCCAAGTTCCACACGCCGCACGTCATCACCATCCTGACGGGCATTTTCGTGGCGATGTTCGCTGCGTTCTTCCCCGTGGGTAAGCTTGCTGACATCTCCAACTCAGGCACGTTGTTCGCCTTTGCGGCGGTGTCGATTGCTGTGCTCGTGCTGCGTCGTACCGATCCCGGTCGGCATCGTCCGTTCCGCACACCTGCCATCATCGTGACGGCACCGGTGGCGATCGCGGGCTGTGCCTATCTCTTCTACAGCCTTGGCCACGACACCAAGTTGATGTTCGTGATCTGGGCCGCGATCGGGTTGGTCGTCTACTACGCCTATAGTCGCAAGCGCAGCCATGTGGGCCGCGGTCTGGTCGAAGTGCATGAAGCGGACGCGGACATCCCGCCGACGAGCGTGCCGCCGATCAATTGATCACCTGAATACAAAGCTCCTGGGTCGCAATCAGGAGGGGGAACTGGGGGAGGCTTCGGCCTCCCCTTTTTTTGGACATGGGGCCGAAAGCGTAAACTGTCATTCCCGCTTTCGCGGGAATGACAAAAGTCGTTCAGCCCAAACGCGCGGCAACAAGCGCCTTCAAATCAGCTTCCGGGCGCGGACCATAATGTGAGATGATTTCGGCAGCACAGACCGAGCCCATGGTGAGGCTGTCGGCCAAGCTGCGGCCTTCGGCTTGCCCGGCCAAGAACCCGGCGGCAAACAAATCACCTGCGCCGGTCGTATCGACCACCTTGTCCACCGGTTCTGCCGCCACTTCAGCCCGCACGCCGTTCTGGATCGCAATCGCGCCCTTCTCGCTGCGGGTCACCACCAGCGTCGGGACGAGGGGTGCAGCCGCCGCCACGGCCGCTTCAAAATCCTCTGTGTCCATCAACGTGCAGATTTCGCCTTCATTTGCGAACAGGATGTCGATGTCTCCAGCGTTCAAGAGCGCGCGGAAATCATCCCCATGACGCGAAATGACGAAGTTGTCTGACAGGGTAAAGGCCACCTTACGCCCCGCATTCTTGGCGATCGCAATCGCCTCACGCATCGCAGCGCGCGGCTCTTCCGGATCCCAAAGATAGCCTTCAAGGTACAGCACGGCGGCTCGCTCAATCATCACTTTGTCGAGCGCCTTGGCCGGCAAATATTGCGACGCGCCAAGGAAGGTGTTCATCGTGCGCTGCCCATCGGGCGTCACGAAGATGAGGCACTGGGCCGTCGGCGGTTCTTCGCCCCGCATCGGCGTTGTAAAGTCTACACCGATCGCGCGGATGTCATGGCTGAAGACCTTGCCGAACTGGTCATCCGCCACCTGCCCTATAAAACCGCATTTCCGGCCCAGCGCGGCCATGCCGGCAATCGTATTGGCAGCCGAACCGCCCGAGATTTCATGGGCTGAGCCCATTTTGCCGTACAGTACATTGGCACGCGCGGCGTCGACGAGCTGCATGCCGCCCTTGGTCAAACCTTCTGCATCAATCAGTGCGTCATCAGCCGCAGCGATAATGTCGACAATCGCGTTGCCCACGGCAACAACATCAAGAGAGGCAGCAGTCACGTTTTTTCCCCCAAAGGATAAGCGGAATAGATGATGGTTGCGCGCCCGCTATCGGGCCGACGCCGGGCTTGCAAGGTTATTTGGTATCAGGCTTCCAAGCCCAGAAAAGAAAGCAGGGCGGAATATTCCAATATTCAATGGCCTTTTCGATGCGCGGAAAATGGGGCGCCAGAAAATCCCGAACCCTCGCGCGATACTGATACACAAGAAATGCGCCGCCGGGCCGCAACACACGGGCCGTCGCCGCAGCGATGACCGCCCCTATGCCGGCCGGTAAGGTTGAGAAGGGAAGCCCGGACAGAACATAGTCTGCATGGGTGTATCCGCTGTCCCGGACAATCTGTTCAACATCGGCGGCAGACCCATGGATCGGCCGGAAACGGCTGTCCTTGATGGTGGCGGACAGGAAATCCACAAAGTCCTGATTCAGGTCGATCGCGACGTAAGTTGCTTCAGGAGAAAGGTTTTTTAAAATCTGTTGGCTGAAAGTCCCAACGCCGGGACCATATTCGACAAAGAGTTTACATGTCGTCCAATCCACCCGGCTCAACATATGCGTGACCAGCGCGTCTGTTGACGGAATGATCGACCCCACCATGACGGGATTTTTAAGGAACCCACGAAAGAACATTGCCCAAGGCCCCCATGGCTTCTTCTGCAACCACCGGGACGTGGCAACGCGGCTACTTGTCATATGGGCTGGGTACTCCTCAGAATTACTTGGCGCCAGTTTGCAGATTGCCGAAGGGCTTTCAACCCGTATGGGCCATTAAAGGGGTTACGCAGGCGACGAGCGGTAGGTATCTGGGGCCCATGGGAAGCCACCATAAGGGCGACATCGCCGTCATTTTTGCCTCGACGCGCACCGAATTTGATCAGGACGGCTATCAACAGGCCGCTCAGGCTATGGCGGCGCTTGCCGAACATCAGCCCGGCTATCGCGGCATAATGTCCACGCGCGGAGCGGACGGCTTCGGGACTACGGTCAGCTATTGGGCGGATGATGCAGCGGCCATCGCTTGGCGCGACCACCCGGAACACACAGCCATCCGGGAACAGGGTCGCGCGCATTGGTATTCCTCCTATAGTCTAGACGTAGCACGCGTGGAACGTGCTTATGCTTGGTCCAAGGCGCCCGCCAATGGCTGATGTCCGTCAGAATAACCGCGATTTTACGCTGCTGTTCCTTGTCATGCTCATCACAGGGGCTGGGAACACGGCGCTGCAATCTGTATTGCCTACTTTGGGCCGCACAATTGGCGTGCCCGACAGCGTCATCGCAGCGGCCTTTTCGGTGTCTGCGGCCATCTGGGTGTTCTCCGCGCCGAAATGGGCGCGCCGGTCTGATAGGGACGGACGGCGGGAGATGGTCATGCTCGGGCTGGTCGGCTTTGTCTCATCGGTCGGTCTGTGCGGCATTGTTCTGACGCTCGGCCTGCAAAAGGTGCTTGGGCCGGTTGTGACGATGATCGCCTTTATCGCCGCGCGCATGCTGTACGGCATCTTTGGCGCAGCCGCCCCGCCCGCCGCGCAGGCCATGGTCGCGTTGCGCACGTCGCGCAAGGAACGCACCAAGGCGCTGACGATGCTCGGCTCCGCCTTCGGGCTTGGCACCATTCTCGGACCGGCCGCTGCCCCCTGGCTCGTCGGCCTGCCGGTGGTCGGGCTTGCAGGACCGGCCTTCATTTTCGCGATCTTTGGGTCGGTCGTTTTGTTCTTCGTCTACCGCTATCTTCGCGATGATTTGCCGACCGATGCCGGACATGGCGCGGCCGTCAGCTACCCCTCCATCGGCGGCGCGCCGACAGGCGGCAGTGTGACGGCAGCAACATCCCCCCAATCCAAGCCGCTTGCGCTGCGTGATCCGCGCATATGGCCCTGGATGCTGCTCGGCCTTGTCATGGGCCATGCGCAGGCGATGACCGGGCAGGCCGTGGGCTTTCTCGTCATTGACCGATTGCAACTGCCGCTGGCCGATTCGCAACAGGCCATTGGCATCGTCCTGATGATCGGCGCCGGCGCGGCCCTATTGGTGCAATGGGGGCTGATACCGCTGTTCGATCTCGAGCCCCGGAAGATGGTTGTGGTGGGGCTGGCCGTCGCGGCGGTCGGCTCGGCGCTCACAGGCGTCGCAACTTCGCTTTACGGCATCGCGTCAGCCTATGCGATTGCCTGCGTCGGCTTTGGCTTCACCCGGCCTGCGTTTACCGCAGGTGCCTCGCTGGCCGTCGACCGAAAACTCCAAGGCGCAGTCGCTGGGCGCGTGACCTCCGTCAATGGCGCGGCCTTTGTGCTCGGGCCGTCGATCGGTGTCGGGCTCTATGAAATCTGGGGACCGCTCCCTTATTATCTTTCCGCGGTGATTCTCGTGCTGCTGATCTTTTACGTTTTGGCGCGGATCAAGCCGTTGGAACCATTGGGATCTCCGCCGCGGGAGCGGTAAAGCGGGACATCTAAACTTCCCTTTTGTGCAGGTGCGAAAACGATGCAGTCTGTGCCGTTTCGCTGAGATGGATGCGCGATAGAGTTGCAGGACATGGGCAGCCCTTAGGGCGCGGATGTGGCCGCAGCGCACTGCATCCTTAGGTCAGACCGGCGCATTTCAGCGAAAATCCTAAGAGGAACGCGAATCACCGGCCACGCATCCCCCCTCGCGGGCACAAAAAAGAAGGCCAGCCCCGAGGGACTGGCCTATGAAAGTTTGTATAGGAGAGGATGCCTGAAAGGCACCCTATATGTGCACTGCACCCAATTATTGTGCAAATGCGAAATGAAAAACCGTGATTGCAGTTTATGCAATCGTCCTGTATGAAGAGGCCATGCGCCGCCTCCCCTCCCTTGCCGCCATTGAAGCCTTTGTTCAGGTTGCCCGTCTCGGGTCGATCAAGGCCGCGGCCGAAGAGCTTTCCCTATCATCACCTGCCTTAAGCCGCAGGATTCAGTCGCTAGAGGCCTTTGTTGGTCGCGCGCTGTTCGAGCGAGGACACCAATCGATACGCCTGAATGACGATGGCGAAGAGCTGATGGCCCTTGTCGTGCAGCCGATTGAGATGCTGGGAGACGCAATCGAGACGATGACGTCGCGCGACCATGTGATGCGCCTGCGCCTGGGTGTGCCCTCGCTTTTTGCATCGCAACGGCTGATCCCGCACTTTCCGGCGATGCGGAAAATCCACCCGCAGCTCCATATCGATCTGGATACAGCCTCCCATGCGCTGTCCCGCCTTGGCGACGGGCTGGACTGCGCCATCGCTTTGGCCGGGGAACTGGATCCCGCCCTCTTCGGCGTCCGCATCTATCGCGACAATATCTATACTGTGGGCGCACGGCGGCTTGTACAGGGCCCACACGCCATCACCCGCCCGGAACAGGTGGGCGAAATGACGGTGATGATCCACCGCGAGTTGGAAGAAACCTTTGACGCTTGGCGCGAAGCGGTCGGCCTGCCCGATCTGGAGCCTGCCGCAATCGACTATTACGACTCAGGCCAGCTGATGCTGGAGGCAGCGGCCCAGGGCATGGGTATCGCCTTCCTCCATCAGAATTTGCTCGCCGACTATTCCGACGAACGCCTCGTCCGCATGTTTGCGGATATCGAGGTGCGCAGCCCTTACAGCTACTGGTTCGCCTGCCGACCCCGCGCGCTGGAAAGCCAGCCAGTGCGGTTGTTCCGCGACTGGCTGGTCAATCTCTACGCGGCTGATTAAGCGACCGTCGCTTTGACGATCTTGCCGGGCTTTGCTGGCGGCTCACCCTTTGGCAGGGCATCGACATGTTCCATGCCCGACGTGACCTGACCCCAAACAGTGTACTGACGGTCAAGGAAGCCTGCGTCGTCAAAGCAGATGAAGAACTGGCTGTTGGCGCTGTTCGGGTTTGACGAACGCGCCATGGAGCAAACGCCACGGACGTGCGGCTCTGCGTTGAATTCGGCGGCGAGGTCAGGCTTGTCCGAACCGCCCATGCCGGTGCCGGTCGGATCGCCGCCCTGCGCCATGAAGCCGGGGATCACGCGGTGGAAAACCACGCCGTCGTAAAAGCCGGACTGCGCCAGTTCCGCAATGCGGGCCACATGGCCGGGGGCCAGATCAGGACGCAACTGGATGACAACGTCACCGGTTTCGAGAGTAAAGGTCAGTGTATCGGCCATGACTGGACTTTCTGCTGATGAAAAACTGCGCCCGCCCCTACGCGGCTTGGGCAGGGGATGCCAAGCCATATTCGGCAGCGATCAGGCGATAACTCCGCTTACGGGCCTCATGGTCGGGCATGATGTTGACGAGCATCATTTCATCCGCGCCATAGAAGGCCGCAACCTCATCCACCTGCGCCTTCACTTCAGGCGGGCTGCCAAGGATCGACCGGCGGTTGCGCTGCGGCGCGTCGACCACAGTTGCAGCCCAGTTTTCCGCCTTCTCCACCGACGGGACGGGAATAAGTTCACCGCGCACGAGATGATGGAACATCATACGCGCCGGCACGGCCAGTCGCTCTGCCTCGGCACGCGAGGGCGCTGCAATCGCCCAGCTTGCGATCATCAGATAAGGCTTATCCAGCCAGCGCGAGGGACGGAAGTGGCGCTTATAAAGCTCAGCCTGCGGCAAGCCGTCTGAATTGATGAAGTCGGCAATGCAGTAAGGCAGGCCAACCTCTGCCGCCCAGGCCGCACTTTCAATGGACGAGCCGAGCAACCAAGGCTCCACCGTGCCGCCGCCGGTGGGCAGTGTGTCTTTCAGGCTGGCAAAGGGGTGGTCCTCAGGCAGGCCGTTGCCGAGATAAGCGAGCACCTCTGCAAGATTCTGCGGGAAATCATCCACCGGCATCCGGCGCGACCGATCCCGCTGGAGCGCATAGGAGGTCCGCCCATCGGTGCCCGGCGCACGCCCCAGCCCCAGGTCGATTCGGTCCGGCGCCAAGGCGGCGAGGAGTTTGAAGGTCTCGGCAACTTTGAACGGGGAATAATGCGGCAGCATGATGCCGCCCGACCCCAGACGGATGCGGTGCGTAGCGAGCGCGACCGGGCCCATCAGCACTTCGGGCGCGCACCCGGCAAGCCCCGGCGAGGCATGGTGCTCTGCCAGCCAATAGCGGTGATATCCGGCCGCCTCGCAGGTCTGGGCAAGGTCAATCGTGTTGCGCAGTGCATCGGAAGCCGTGTGGCCTTCCTCAATCGGAGACTGGTCAAGCACGGAAAGGAGAAATGTGTCTGTCATCTTCCCAATCTAGCAACGCTTTGGCGGGATGGAAGGCAAAGCTTGCCATGCTGAATCAGCGCGCCTAACCACGCAACGTTGCACGCCAGCCTGACGGAAGGGACGATGAGCGAAACCGACATCACCCGCACCGCCGACCCCGTGGTCGCAAATCAGCTGGACGAAGACGACCATCTGAAGCGTGAATTCGTGCGCGACGTGCTTTCCGCCGTCGATGATGGGGACGATGTGGGCGCGCGTACGCTTGTTGCCCCGCTGCATCCGGCCGACATCGCCGACTTGATCGAACAGACACCTGCCGATGATCGCCGGGCATTGGTGCGGGCTTTGTCTGACCTCATTGACGCCGACGTCATTGCGGAAATGAACGATTACGTCCGTGAGGATCTCATCGACGATCTGGCGCCCGAGCAGGTGGCCGACATTGCCGCTGAACTCGATACCGACGATGCCGTCGCCATCATCGAGGACATGGAGGAGGACGACCAGCGCGCCGTTCTCCGCGCGCTCGCGCCTGATGACCGCGCCGCCATTGAAGAGGCGCTCTCTTATCCGGAAGAATCCGCCGGCCGCCTGATGCAGCGCGAGCTGATCGCGGTGCCCGAACATTGGACGGTCGGGCAGGTCATCGATTACCTGCGCGAAAATCAGGATCTGACGACCGATTTCTGGGAAGTCTTCGTTGTTGATCCGCAGCATCATCCGGTCGGCACCTGTCATTTGAGCTGGGTGCTGCGTACCCCGCGTGCCGTCAGCATGGCCGATGTCATGAAGCGGGAGCAGACGCTGATCCCGGTCGAGATGGATCAGGAAGAAGTCGCGCTGCGCTTCCAGAAATATGGCCTGATCTCAGCGGCCGTCGTCGATCCGTCCAGCCGTCTGGTCGGGATGATCACGGTCGATGACATCGTCCACATCATTCAGGAAGAGGCGAGCGAGGACATTCTCAAGCTGTCCGGTGCCGGTGAAGGCGACATTCACGAGCCGATCTTCGACAGCTACAAAACGCGCGTCCGCTGGCTGCTCGCCAATCTCATCACGGCGCTGTCTGCGGCGACGATCATCAATTTCTTTGAAGGTACGATTGAGAAGATGGCGGTGCTTGCCGCCCTCATGCCGATGGTCGCAGGCGTGGGCGGCAATGCGGGTACGCAGACGATGGCTGTCGCCGTGCGTGCCATCGCCACCAACGAACTGACCCGGTCCAACACTTGGCGCACCATATTGCGTGAAATCCGCGTGGCGATCCTGAACGGTTTAACGGTCGCCCTCGTCATGGGCGTCGGCGTCGCCTTCTTCCTCGGCAACACACAATTGGGCGGCGTCATCGCAGCGGCCATGCTGACCAATATCGTGATTGCGGGCCTCGCGGGCGTGTTCGTCCCCGTCCTTTTGGACCGGATGGATGTGGACCCGGCGGTCGCCTCTTCCATCTTTGTGACGATGATCACCGATTCGATGGGCTTCCTCGCGTTTCTGGGGCTTGCGGCCGCGACCGGACTGGTCGGCTAATGCCACTCCATTTGTCGCGGGTGGCCTTCGGCGCCGCCGCCTTTGCTGATCTCGTCAACCGCATCGAAGCGAACCGCACAGGCGACACAGTGCGCCTCACCACACGTTATCTGCCCAAGCGCCATGCCGAGATTCTGGAGGGCGGCTCGCTCTACTGGATCATCAAGCACCAGTTGGTCGGTCGTGCGGGCGTTTTGGGATTTGAAGATACGCCGGAAGGCCGCGTCAACATCGTGCTGGAGGCCAAGGTCATCCCCGTCAATCCGATGCCCCGCCGCGCGCATCAGGGCTGGCGCTATCTGGAAGATAAGGACGCCCCCGCCGATCTTGGCACCGTCCGCGAAGGCGAGGATGTATCCGACTTACCGCCGACACTGATGAGCGAACTCGCGGATTTGTCGCTAATTTGAGGAAGAGGCTCCCATCGGCGGAGGTTATTTCCCGCAGGTGACCTGTCCATTGCCGCCATTGTTCACGGTGCAAGCGGGCTTTCCCGACACAAGGACATTGCCGGTGCCGGTAGAGGTGATCTTTGCCGTACGTGTGGCCGCAAGATCGGCGTCGCCAGCGCTTTCCCATGTGACAGCAAGATCATCGACGGAGAGGGCGCCGCCCTTCACAGACCCTGCGCCACGACCGGTGATCGTGGCGTTGCGCGCCTTTCCAGACAACGTCACTGTGCCAGTGCCAACGACACCGATGTCCATCCTGTCGGCCTGAACATTGGTGGCGGAAAGGCTACCGGAACCTTCCACGACAACCGCGACGCGCAGGCCCTTCATACCTGAGAGCGAGAGCGCGCCGCTGCCCGCAAGCGAGGCCTCTCTCAGCGCAGGCGCGCGGATGGTGATAACTGCCGGTGGCCCCTTATCTTCGGCCCCGCCAAAGTTGGTGCGGTCCAGCCGGACGAACAAGGTCTGCCCCTGCACATCAAGGCGCACCCGATCGAGCGCGTCATTGCTGCCCTTGCCGCGTACGGTGGTCAACCGGTCCGCAATGACGTCAACACGGAACGGCCCGATCACGCGGATGCGTTGGAAGTCGGAGATTGAAAAGGTGCGCTCCGCAGCGCTGGCCTCAATCGGGACGGCGAACCCGGCGAGGAGGGCAAGGACGGCGAGGGGAAAAGCGCGGTTCATGCCGGGGGTATGGAACCTGCCGCCGACAGGAGCAAGCCATCCCTATTCCCGCGCAACGCCGCAGCGCACATCGCCGATGCCGGTCTTACGGACGGCGCAACGCGCGGGCCCGACAACATCGACATTGCCGACGCCCGACAGCGTCCCTGTCGCAAGTTCACTGGCGCTGGCGGAGATGTTCCCGGCCCCTGTCAGGTCCGCCGTCACTTCACGCGCGGTCAGCGCCACGGCGTCAATGCTGCCCGATCCCGTCAAATGCGCCTTCACAGTATCAGCGACACCACGCAGCTTCATGCTGCCGGCCCCTGTCAAGGTGAGGTCCACCGCCTTTGCCCGGCTGTTGGCCACGGTCATGTTGCCAGAACCCGACAGGCGGGCGGCAAAGACATCTTCCGGCGTCGCACTGGAAACATTTAGGTCACCCGCGCCCGACAAGGTGGCCGCCCGGATCATGGGCAGCGTGACCGTAACCAGCGCTGACGTGTCTTTCCGGTCCCAACCGATCTGCCAGCCCTTGTCTTCCTTTTGGGCAATGATGAGCGTCGCCCCTTCGGTGCGGATATCCAGCCGGTCCAGCGCATCGGGTGCGCCGGTGGCGGCCACAGCAAAGGCTCGCCCGTAAATGACATTCACATCGTCAGCCCCGCTGAGCGTGACCTGATCAAAGTCCTTCAGGGCGAACGTCCGCGTCTCATCCCGGCCTTGTTCGGCCTGACTATGGCCGCACCCGCCAAGCGTGAGGGTCACGGCCAAAAGGCCCATCAGAATTCCGTTCCGCATGATCGCGCCTCCTCAGCTGTATTACTATAATAATACACATAAACAGGCCGATACGTCAAACAAAAAGGGCGGCCAAATTGACCGCCCTTTTGTTCATCGGGATCCTTGGATCGCGAAGCTTAGGCTTCGGCCGCAACCTTTTGATATTGCGGGGCGGCCTTCTTCAAGATCTCGATAATCTTGACGGCAGCTGCCTTTTCATCGGTCTGTTCCATGGCCGCAAGCTCACGGGCGAGACGGCTTGTCGCGCCTTCAAAGATCTGGCGTTCGGAATAGCTCTGTTCCGGCGCGTCTTCCGGACGGAACAGATCGCGGACCACTTCGGCAATCGACACGAGGTCGCCCGAGTTGATCTTCGCTTCATACTCCTGCGCGCGACGTGACCACATGGTGCGCTTGACCTTGGGCTTGCCCTTCAAGGTGATGAGCGCCTCATTCATTTGCTTGTCGGAAGACAGCTTGCGCATGCCGACGCTTTCCGCCTTGTTCGTTGGAACACGAAGCGTCATCTTTTCCTTTTCAAAGCGCAGAACATAAAGTTCCAGCTTCATACCGGCAATTTCAGAGCTCTGCAGTTCCACGACGCGGCCAACGCCATGCTTAGGGTAAACGACGTAATCGCCGACGACGAAATTCAATGCGTTAGAAGACATTTACTGCGACCTTTCCAACCGATGTGCCCATTGAGACCTCGCAGGATGCGCGCGTCGGACGGAACGGCGACGCAGGGAGCACAAAGCTTTTGGTCTGGACAACTTTATCCGGGTGCGGGTGAACCCCGCTGTCAAAACGGAGTTTAACAGATTCGCAACAAAAATGCCAGCCTAGCTTCCTTTGTTACGCAGTGATGACGCAAATGGCCCTTCCAGACGTCATTCACGCCATGGAAAACACACTTTGCCGATCAACCG
>JBBATS010000057.1:0-7263 GCA_040398625.1 Chakrabartia sp.
GCTAATTCACAATAACATCAAAGTATGTGGTGCGGGTGGTGCCGGCGGGGATGTTGGAAAGGGTGGCGGACACGGTGTTGCCTGAGAAGTTGCCGCCGCCGCTGCCATCGGCATTGCAGGTGGTGCCGCTGGCGGTGCCGTTGATCCGCAGGCTGCCGGTCACATAGGTGGCGGGCAGGCCGCCCAGCGGGTCTGACAGGGCGACGGAGGTCGCGGTCGGGTTGCTCGCCGGGTTGGTCACCGTGATGCAATAGCGGATGGTGGCGCCGGGGATCATCTTTGGGTTGGTGGTGCCGTTGACGGGGTCTGAGACGACGCGGCTCGATTTGCCGACCGAAATCGACGTGACGGGGCAGAGCGGGGCGTAGATCCGGTCGAGTGCGAAGTCATCGGAAATGCCGCCCCCGCCGGACATGGCAAAGCTCATCGTCGGGGTCGCGCCCGATGTGTAGGGCACGATCAGGTGGATGGTCGTCCAGGGGCTCAACGCGCCGACCGCGCTGCTATTGGCATAGGTGGAGGGTGTGCTGCCGCCCAGCCGCGCGCCATTGGAAAGCGCGGCGGTCGCATTGCCCGCGCCATTGCCGGCCACGGTGGTGATCGTCATGTAAAGGGTGCCGTTGACGCGGACCGTCAGGGTGCCTGCGGTCGTCGGGCTTCCGCCCGCCTGCCGCCAGCCCATATCGAACCAGATGTGGAGCTCACCCGTAAAATAGGGGACGTGCGTGCCCGCCCGCGCGCCGATGGAGAGCATATCGTTGGCGGTGTCTTCTTCATTGATGACAAAGGCCGATGTCGTCGCGGCCGGATAGGCGCTGGCATCCTGCCCTGAAGGCGCAGCAGACGGGTTCTGCACCGCCGCGCGCGAATTGTAGAGGGTGCCATATGTGCCGGGATCAAGCGTCTGGTTGAACAGCCAGTTGCCGCTGTTGGTATAACCGGTCAGCCCGCTGTCAAACGATCCGTTGGCGGCAAGGTTGACAGGCGCGGTGCAATTCTGCGCCTGCGCCGCGGTCGATAGGGTGGTGAGAAGCAAACCTGCCGCCCACACCAGCGCCACGCCCGTGCGACGCAGTGATTGCATCAGCCTGTTCAAGGTCCCGCACCTCCACGCATCCCGCCTGCCCACCGCAGGGTCATCAGGCTTTAAACGGCGCAATTCCGCCAAAGTTTAGGTCCGGCTGGACTTGCCATCGCCAATGCGCTGAAACGGCGGGATAATTATGCAGGGATCGCGGGAATGACCGACTTTACTTGGACGCCAGAGGCCAGCTCCGGCATCCGCCAGCGCTTTGTAGAGGCGAACGGCCTGCGCTTTGAACTGGCCGAAGCGGGCGATCCGACGGCGCGGCGGCTGGCGCTTTGCCTCCACGGATTCCCCGAACTCAACTATAGCTGGCGGTTCCAAATGCCGCTGCTCGCCGCGCGCGGCTGGCGGGTTTGGGCTGCAAACTCAAGGGGTTATGGCGCGTCGGACAAGCCGCAGGGCGTGCGGTCTTATGCGCTGGATCATCTGACCGCCGATGTGGGCGCGCTCATCGATCTGGCGGCGTCGGAGCATGCGGTGGATGAGGTGATGCTCGTCGCGCATGATTGGGGCGCGATCATCGCCTGGGCCTTTGCCATCGCCAAAGTCCGCCCGCTCACCAAGCTCGTCATCATGAATGTGCCGCACCCCAAGGTCGGCATGCGCGAGGCGCGGACCCTCTCTCAATTGCGCAAGAGCTGGTATATCTTCTTCTTCCAGCTCCCCGGCCTGCCCGAACGTATCTTTGGAAAGGATGGCGCACAGGCGATCCGCGGGGCGTTCTACAACATGGCGGTCGACAAGAGCCGGTTCGGCAAGGACGTGCTGGATGTCTATGCGGCGGCGGCCTCCCGCCCCGGCGCGCTGACGGGCATGATCAACTATTACCGCGCGCTCCTGCGGCACCGGGGCACGCTCGATCTCGGCGATGGCCGCATCGACATCCCGACGCTAATGGTCTGGGGTGAGGAAGACAGCGCGCTCGGCATCGGCTGCACCGTCGGCACGGAAGCATGGGTGCCGCAGCTTCAACTCCACCGCCTGCCCGGCGTCTCCCACTGGGTGCAGCAGGAAGCGCCGGAAAAGGTGAATGCGATCATGGCGGATTGGCTGGACCGCAACGGGGGGTAGGAAAAGCTGGGTTCGCGCAGAGACGCAGAGGACGCAGAGCTCATCAATTGCTCCGTTCGCCCTGAGCCCGTCGAAGGGCCGTCCTTCTTTGCGACAGCGGCAACAACCACTGTCCTTCGACAGGCTCAGGACGAACGCGTGAATGGTTCAACCGTCTCCGCGTTCTCTGCGTCTCTGCGCGAGAAGACCTCCCCTCCCGCATGCGGGAGGGGTTGGGGGAGGGCCAGCTCCCGACTATTCCGCTTTGGGTGCTGCCGCACTCGCATTATCAGGCAGGCCGCCGAGCGTCCCAACCATCTTCTTGTAGGCATCCAGATAAGCGAGCACGAGCACCTGCCCGATCTCGCTATTCTGATATCCGCCGCCGCCAGCTGCTGCCAAACCGCCGCCCCACCAGGCGCCACCACCCGCCCCCCAGCTGACGTCCTTCTTGCGGTAATAGCCTTCAGACAGGCTCTCGATCTCGGTCGTCCGCACGTTGACGAGGGAGAGCGTCACATTGGCTTCCTTCTTGGAAACCTTGATGCCGCCCAGAAGCCCGCCGAGCATCCGTCCGCCCAGCAGGCCGCCAATGCCACCCGCGATGCCGCCGCCGCCGGAGTTTGAATTGGTCGTCACGATATCGGGCACAACGACATAGTCTGCCGCTTTCACCTGACGCTTGCCAATGTTGGAGCCGCGCTGCAGCTCGCCGTCATCGCCAAGCGCCCGTTCCACAGCGCGGGCAGCAAGGCCCCCGCCGCGATCGACAAGGCCGAAGCAGCCCGATTTCATGACGAAGAATTTGATGATCGCTTCCGGGTTGGACAGGCCAAGTTGCGTCCACCATTTGGTTTCCGGCTCCACGATGGCGAGCGTGCCAAGACGTTTGGTGCACACCGGAATTTCAGCCGTGCCTTTATCTTGGGCCTTTTTGGCGGACGATTTGTCGTCGGCTTCTTTCTTGGCCCAAGCGGGCGTGGCGACAGCTGCGGGCAGAATCATCGCCACAGCGGCGAACGCGGAAATAAATGAACGCATCTAAATTGGTCCCCTCAATCAAGGGGCGGATGCGGTATTTTACCGTCACTCCACCCAGTCGGTGCGACCCGATGCGAGGAAAGGTCTAGCAAAGCCGATGCGGCCTTTCCACCTTAGATTCACAGCTACGCTCGCCTCTTTGCCTCGCGGCACAACACTGCTAGGGCCGCGGCCATGTCCACGCCGCTTTCCAAGATCCGCAACTTTTCCATCATCGCCCATATTGACCACGGCAAGTCCACTCTTGCTGACCGGTTGATCCAGCGCACCGGCGGCCTGACCGACCGGGAAATGACCGCACAGGTCCTCGATAATATGGATATCGAAAAGGAACGCGGCATCACCATCAAGGCGCAGACGGTGCGCCTCGACTACAAGGCGAAGGACGGGGAGACCTATACTCTCAACCTCATGGACACGCCGGGCCATGTCGACTTTGCCTATGAAGTCAGCCGCAGCCTCGCCGCGTGCGAAGGCGCGCTGCTCGTCGTGGACGCGGCCCAAGGCGTGGAAGCGCAGACGCTGGCAAACGTCTACCAGTCGATTGAGCATGACCATGAGATCGTGCCCGTTATCAACAAGATCGATCTGCCCGCCGCCGAAGTTGAACAGGTGCGCAACGAGATTGAAGAGATCATCGGCCTTGATGCTTCAAACGCCGTGCTCACCTCCGCGAAATCCGGAATTGGCATTGAGGATGTGCTCGAAGCTGTCGTGACCCGCATTCCGCCGCCGAAAGGTGATCGAGATGCGCCGCTGAAGGCGATGCTGGTCGACAGCTGGTACGATCCGTATCTGGGTGTCGTCATCTTGATCCGTGTGGTCGCGGGCGTCCTGAAAAAGGGCCAGCAGATCAAATTTATGCAAACTGGGACGCTGCATCTGGTTGACCGCGTGGGCTGCATGCGGCCCAAGATCGAGCAGCTCGAAGAGCTCTCGGCCGGCGAAATCGGGTTCATCACCGCGCAAATCAAAGAGGTCGCGCAGACACGCGTTGGGGACACCATTACCGATGCAAAGCGCCCTGCTGCCGAGGCTCTTCCGGGCTTCAAGGAAGTTCAGCCGGTCGTGTTCTGCGGCCTGTTCCCGGTCGATGCGAATGACTTTGAAAAGCTGCGCGAAAGCATTTCCAAGCTGCGGCTGAACGATGCGAGCTTCAGTTTTGAAACCGAATCAAGCGCGGCGTTGGGCTTTGGCTTCCGTTGCGGATTTCTTGGATTGCTTCATCTGGAAATCATCCAGGAACGGCTGACGCGCGAATATGATCTTGATCTGATCACCACCGCGCCAAGCGTGATCTACGATATCCAGCTTGCCCATAATCGCGGGACGATCCAGCTTCATAATCCGGCAGATATGCCTGATCCGAGCGCAATTGCCCAAATTGATGAGCCCTGGATAAAGGCAGTGATTTATTGCCCGGACGAATATCTCGGCTCCATCCTGAAGCTTTGTCAGGATCGGCGCGGCATTCAAACCAACCTGACCTATGTCGGGGGGCGTGCACAAGTGACGTATGAGCTGCCGCTTAACGAGGTTGTGTTCGATTTCTATGACCGCCTGAAGAGCATTTCACGCGGGTATGCCAGCTTTGACTATACCCAGATCGGGCACCGCGAAGGGGACCTGGTCAAGATGAATATTATGGTCAATGCGGAGGCCGTCGATGCCCTCAGCATGATTGTGCACAGGGGTACCGCCGAAGCGCGTGGGCGTGGCATGTGCGAGCGGCTCAAAGAACTGATCCCGCGCCACTTGTTCAAAATTCCGATTCAAGCCGCGATCGGCGGCAAGGTCATCGCGCGCGAAACCATCGCTGCAATGCGAAAGGACGTGACCGCCAAATGCTATGGCGGTGACGCCAGCCGCAAACGCAAGCTGCTCGACAAGCAGAAAAAGGGCAAAGCGCGGATGCGCGAGTACGGCTCGGTCAGCATCCCGCAGGAAGCCTTTATTGCCGCCTTGAGAATGGGTGAGGAATAATGGCGGGCGACCGCTTTGAACGGCACAAGCAGCCTTGGACCACCGACGAAATTCAGAAGCTGCACACCCTCGCCAAGAAGGGCATGCCGCTTAAACAGATGGCCAAGGCGCTGACGCGCAGTGAAGAGAGCGTGAAGGACCGCGCCAAGCTGGATGGACTGAAGATCGCCAAGCTGCGATAAGCTTTCGCCTCAATGTGTCGCGAAAAGAGACATTTTGCATGGCCCGACAGGCTTGAAAAATGCCGCCACACCCGACAATAACCATTATGGCATGATTTGGGGTGGTCCAGATCGCTTTGTTTGGTGGGGGGTAAAATGACAAAATTCTCAACAGCATTTTTCTGTGCGGCAAGTCTTTGGATTGCTGGCGTTTCTCCCGCTGCGGCAGCGGTCGTCATTGATCAGGACGCCATCGTCCCGCCGAATCAGCCCATCGGCCTGCAAGCCGGGCGAATCGCTCTGACGGTCGGCAATCGCGGACCAATTGTGAACGGCCGCGCCTTCCAGACCATTACGGCCGGCAAAACAGGAACGCTGACCGGATTTGAGGTGCAGGGCCCGTTTGCTATTGGTGCCAATGCCCTGCAAGTAACGATGCACTTCTCGCTTTGGTCCGGGGATTTGTTTGCGGGCGGCGCGACCTTGCTTGGCGAGACCTTCCGCCCGCTGGCGTCGTTCGGCTTGGGCTCACTCAACACACAGGCAGCTGCATTTTTTCCATTGGAGGATTTGAACTTTCAGGTCACGACCGGCACAAAGTTCAGTGTGATGATGGAAGCCTTCGGCCCACCCGATGGCGCGGGTCTGTTCACCATCGGCAATGTGCCCGGTCTCGACGCGAACAACCGCCCGATATTCCAGTATAACCAGTATGCCGGTGGGGAGCTCTATTATTCCGTCAACGGAGGCGCATATAGGGTGCTGCCGGGAGATCTCGGTTTCCGAACCTATGTTGACGAGGCGCTTGGCGGCGTCCCTGAAATGGAAAGTTGGGTTATGATGCTTTTCGGCTTTGGTGTGATCGGCGCCGCGTTGCGACGCAAGCGCGCTTTGTCCTTCGCTTAATCCGATCGGGACAGGGAGCGCACCCAGCGGGGAGGGCGAATATACCCAAGCTTGATCTTGCAATTTTTGTATAAATCCGCCATAGACTAACCCAAGAACAGCAGAGGCGTATTTTCTGCTGGGGAAACAGGTAGATGGTCCAAACCATGCAGGGTGCGACTGGCGAAGGATGTTTTGCCACGGCGCCTCCTCTCAAGATTTCCGGCGACGAAGTTGGCCGGAATAGTGCCGATCAATGGAGACACGCGTTCCTTTAGCGCTTGTCTTGTTGAACGGCACTGGGGAGGGGTGATGGGTCGCACATCCCTCCCCATTTTTTTGCCCACACGGACGCGATTGACTCAAATCAAGGAACCTTTGTTGGTCCGGTTCCATTCTCCTTTTCGACACAGCACGAAGAGGAGAAAGTCATGTCGCCATATCTTATGCAGCCATTTGTCATCGGACCCGCCATTGTTGGCCTGTTATTCGTCGTGACCTTGCTGACTGCGTCCATTTCCGACGCGCGGCGTTGAGGGTAGGTCATGAGCCATACGCCCAATGATCTGCGCCAAGAGTTTCCTGAGGCTGTTGATGTCCTTCATCAACTGAAGGTACGCGACGCCCATTTCGCGACGCTTGCCGAGCGTTATCATGATCTCAATCGCGAGATCCACCGGATCGAAAGCGACCTTGAGCCTGCGTCTGACGCGCGGGCCGAGGCGCTGAAGAAGCAACGGCTAGCGCTGCTGGATGACATTTCAGCCATCGTGGCCAAAGCAAAGGCGGCCTAATGGACACCCTTGGCATCCAAAGTCGCCTGGAGCTCCGGCTGGAAGAACTGCTTGCCCGCGGCGCGCACATCGGGGCTGACCTTTTGGCGCCACATTCGGCAGATTCGGACGAGGCGGCTGTCGAAGCGGAGGCGGAGGAAGCCCTATTGGGCCAAAGCGCGCTGCTGGAACGGGAGATCGCGCAGGTGCGCGGCGCGCTGTCGCGTCTGGAATCGGGCGACTATGGCGTCTGCGTCTCGTGCGGCGAAGAGATCGCGCCGGC
>JBBATS010000057.1:7363-16689 GCA_040398625.1 Chakrabartia sp.
TGGAATCGGGCGACTATGGCGTCTGCGTCTCGTGCGGCGAAGAGATCGCGCCGGCCCGCCTAGAGGCCATGCCCGAAGCCGCGCAGTGCCTTGCGTGCGCCGAGCTACTAGGGAAGGCCTAACTCCTCCCGTTCTGCATCCTACTGCGTCTGTATCGGCGGGCTTGGACAATAGGCCCGCAAACCAATCTGCATTTAGAAGGTTGCCGATAATAAGCATTGCTATTATATGGCGTGCATGGCGGAACCGGACAATCTTGGAACAATGGTGGCGGACGTCTCGCATCTGATGCGCCGCGCCTTCGATGAGCGGGCGCGGAGCAGCGGACTTTCGCGTCCCCAATGGCGTGTGCTGACGATGTTGCGTCGCCATGAGGGTATCAATCAGGGTGGCCTTGCGGACCTCGTTGAGGTTGAACCGATCACGCTGTGCCGCATGGTGGACCGGCTCCAGGAAGCCGGACTTGTGGAGCGTCGTGCCGACCCCGCCGACCGCAGAGCCTGGCGCCTGCATCTGACGGATAAGGCACGTGCCTTGTTGGAAGAGATGCGCCCCATGGCCTTCAGTCTGTTTGACGACGCAATGACGGGCCTTGATCCGGCAGAGCGATCCGACCTGTTCCGTATGCTGGAGCGGATCCGGACGAATTTGTCGCGGCGGGCGCCGCAGGAGTTGATATCAAATGGCTGAGCAGGATCCTCAGATTGCAAAAGAGCGTGCTCAGGCCGTGTCGGCGCCGCAACAGGGCAGCCCAAAGAAATGGCTGCGGCCGGTTCTTATGGTGTCGCTCCCGCTCCTCCTCGCGGGCGGTGGCGCGGCCTATTATCTGGCCAATGACCATTATGTGTCGACCGACAACGCCTATGTTCAACATAATATGGTGTCGGTTTCGGCAGAGGTGAACGGCCGGATCGTCGAAGTGGCTGTTCGGGAAAACCAGACGGTCAAGGCCGGCGATCTTCTTTTCCGCATTGATCCGGCGCCCTATGAGCTGGCGGCCGCACAGGCCGACGCCGCCATCGCATCGGCGCAGGTCCGGCTGACCACGTTACAGACCGACTATCAAACCAGCGGCGTCGACATCGCCAGCGCGCGCGAGAATGTGGACTTTTTCACCAAGGAATATGAGCGTCAGTCGAAGCTGATGCAGACAGGTTTTACCACCAAGGCGCGGTTGCAGGAGGCGGAGCACGCTTTGTCAGAAGCGCGGAGCCGCCTATCCACAGCTCAGGCGGATGCACAAAAGGCGCAATCGCAGCTGGCGACGGGTGCGGCGGCGCCGGGCGTCAACCCGCAGGTGCTTGCCGGGCAAGTCCAGAAGCGCAAAGCGCTGCTCGATCTGTCCCGAACGGAAGTGCGCGCGCCCGAATCTGGCGTGATCAGTCAGGCAGACCGCCTTCAGGTCGGCCAGATGATGGTGTCCGGCCTGCCTGCCGTGACGATTGTTTCAACTGCAGGAACTTGGATTGAGGCCAATTTCAAAGAAACCGACCTTGACAATATGCGCGTCGGGCAATCGGCTGAATTGACGTTTGACGCTTATCCTAAACTCAAGATCAAAGGCCGTGTCGCCAGCATTGGTGCGGGCACAGGATCAGAGTTTTCGGTTCTGCCTGCACAGAATGCGAACGGAAACTGGGTGAAGGTCACACAGCGCGTCCCCGTCCGGATCGCCATCGACACAAAGCCAGCGCGTCCGCTGATCGCCGGTTTGTCGACGCACGTCCGTATCGATACAAATAGCCGCTGATCCGTTGGCTACCGCCGCACCCGCACAGGGCACGCCCTATCTCGCTGTGGAGAACAAAGGTCTCCTGACTCTTGCCATCATGGGCGCTGCGATGATCCAGATCCTGGATTCCACCATTGCCAATGTCGCCATCCCGCACATGCAGACCAGCCTTGGTGCCACGCAGGAGAGCGTCACCTGGGTGCTGACCAGCTACATCGTCGCTGGCGCCGTCGTCATGCCGATGACGGGGTGGTTGGCAGACAGGGTGGGCTCCCGTCGATTGTTCATTTTGTCCACCATCGGTTTTATTATCACCTCAATGCTCTGCGGCATTTCGGTCAATCTTACAGAAATGGTTTTCTTCCGGATTTTGCAGGGCGTGTGCGCAGCCTTCATGGCGCCGCTGTCCCAGTCTATCCTGCTCGACATTAACCGACCCGAGGACGCCCCCAAGGCCATGGCTATGTGGGGCATGGGCGTCATGGTGGCGCCGATCTTTGGACCGATGATCGGTGGCTGGCTGACGGAAAGCTATAACTGGCGTTGGGTGTTCTATATAAATCTGCCCATCGGCATTCCGACGGTCGCGATCCTGTTGTGGCTGTTGCCCAGCCGCCCGATCAACAAACGCTATTTCGACGGACTTGGTTTTGCCGCGCTGGCCCTCGGTGTGGCGACACTCCAGCTCATGCTCGACCGTGGCCAACATGAAGACTGGTTTGAAAGCTGGGAAATCCGCGTTGAAGCCATCATTGCAATCTCCGCGCTCTGGATATTCTTTATCCACCAAGCCACCACCAAAAAGCCGATGTTCGACCCAGAACTGGTGACCGACCGCAACTTTGCAACGTCGCTGCTGTTCATGGTGATGATCGGCATCATGATGTTCGGCGTGTTCGCGCTGCTGCCGCCGATGCTCCAGACACTGTTTGGCTACACCGTGTTCGATACCGGCATGCTGCTGGCCCCGCGTGGCATCGGTATCCTTGTCGCCATGCAGATTGCGACGCGGCTCGCAGGAAAGGTCGATGCGCGGATCACGGTCGGCGTAGGCTTCATCATCACCATCGCGTCCCTTTGGGAGATGACGCAGTGGGGCTTGATGATGGACTGGAAGCCGGTTTTCTACACGGGGCTGCTGCAGGGCTTTGGCATGGGTTTTGTGTTCATCCCGATGAACCAGCTGGCCTTCGCCACGCTATCCATGAAGCACCGGACCGACGGGTCCAGCCTGCTCTATCTCGTCCGCAGCATCGGCAGCAGCATCGGTATCTCAATCATGACGACGCTCTTCACGCGTAACATGCAGACCAGCCATGAGGATATCGCCTCCAACGTCACGTCTTCGTCCATGGCCGCTGTTGACCCGTCAATGAGCGATCGGTTTCAGGGACTTGGGGAGGCGGCGCTGGCGACGCTCAACGGGGAGGTCACCCGTCAGGCGGCGATGATCGCCTATCTCGACAACTTCCAATTCATGATGATCCTGCTTATCGCCTTCATGCCGCTCATCCTTTTGTTGAAGCCGCCAAAAGGGCCGCCGGGCGCGCCTGTCCACCCAGCCGGCGAATAGCTACATCTCGCCGCGGGACTTGCGGATGGCGTACCATTTTTCAACGTTCGCATTGTGCTCGGCCAGTGTCTCGGCGAACACATGGCCGCCTGTGCCATCAGCCACGAAATAGACGTAGCGGGTGGGTGCGGGGTTGAGGACGGCGGCAATCGCCTCCTTACCCGGATTGGTGATGGGTCCAGCGGGAAGGCCCGCGCGGGCATAAGTGTTATACCCGTTATCGGCCTGCAATTCTGATCGCAGGATGCGGCGGCCCAGCGGTTTGCCTTTGGTGACCGGATAAATGACCGTCGGGTCCGCCTGAAGCCGCATGCCGGTTTTCAAACGGTTGGAGTATACGCCTGCCACAGTCCGGCGTTCGGAGGCTTTGCCGGTTTCTTTCTCGACGATTCCGGCAAGGATGATGGCGTCCTGCGGACTGTTCACGACTGTTGCGGCAGACCGTTCAGCCCAGAGTTTGGCCAGTGTCCGTGTCATCGCCAGCTGCATCCGTTCCAGAACGGCACTGCGCTTTTCGCCGCGTGTGTAGGCGTAGCTGTCCGGCAGGACGGATCCTTCGGCGGGCACCTCGACATCGCCAGTCAAAAAGGGCGCGGCCTTCAGCCGTTCATAGACCATGATCGACGGCATACCCGGCGTGACGGTTACAAAGCGCTGGAGCGTCTTGCCCTCCTGCAACAGGCTGAGAATCTCGCCTTCGGACATGCCTTTCTTGATCGCATATTCGCCGGGTTTGATCGGCTCGTCTGAACCGAACACGCGGGCGTAGTTGAGGAAGCCTGAGGCCGACTCGACGGCGCCTGCTTCTTCCAAGGCCGTGGCGGCTGACCGCAGGCTGGAGCCCGGCTGGATGACGACGGAGACGTCCTCGCTCGCCTGCCCCCCGCAGGCGGCAAGGAGAAGAGCGAGGAGCAATGGCAGGAGGCGTTTCATTACTTGGTGTGTCCACTTTTCTCGCGCTCACCCTGAGCTTGTCGAAGGGTGGTGGGGCCGGCTTCGACAGGCTCAGCCTGAGCGCGGGTGGGGGCGGTATGTGATTTGGCCAGAATAGGCAGTGCTGACCAATCTTCTCGCATGAAGGCTTCCTTCTTCGCTCTCGACCACCCTTTTAGCTGTCGCTCCAGAAAAAAGGCAGCATCCCTGTCCTGAAAATCGGTTGCCCAAATCAGGCGCAAGGGACGCCGTTTCGCGGTGTAGGCTGACCCTGTCCCATCTTGATGCGCGGCCATCCTATGATCCAGATCATCTGTATGTCCGACATAATAACTGCCGTCAGCGCATTCCAAAATGTAAGTCCAGAATGCCACCCTTGCGTTTCACTTGCCCCGATTAAACAGCCTTCATCACGATGCTGGCGTTGGTCCCGCCAAAGCCGAAGCTGTTGTTGAGGATGGCGCGCACCTGGCGCTTTTTGGCGACATGCGGCACCAGATCAACACCCTCTGTCCCTTCATCGGGATTGTCGAGGTTGAGCGTCGGCGGCACGATCTGGTCGCGGATGGCGAGGATGCAGAAGATTGCTTCTACGGCGCCCGCACCGCCCAAAAGGTGGCCGATGGCGGACTTGGTGCTGCTCATCGATGCACCGCCCAGATCAGGGCCCAGCACGCGTTTGACGGCACCCAGCTCGATCGTGTCGGCCATGGTTGAAGTGCCATGGGCGTTCACATAGTCGATGTCGCCCGGTTCCATACCGGCCTTCCGCATCGCCATGCGCATGGCCAATTCAGCACCCTTGCCTTCCGGGTGGGGGGCTGTGACGTGATAGGCATCGCCCGACAGGCCATAGCCGACGACTTCAGCGTAAATCTTGGCGCCGCGTGCCTTGGCATGCTCATATTCTTCGAGCACCAGAACACCGGCACCTTCGCCCATCACAAAGCCGTCGCGGTCTTTGTCATAGGGGCGGCTGGCCTGTTCGGGGCGGTCATTGAAGCTGCAGTTGAGCGCGCGCGCCTGCGCAAACCCGGCCACGCCGAGCGGGTTGATTGTGCCTTCGGCACCGCCTGCCAGCATGATGTCGGCATCGTCATCCCTGATCATCCGCGCGGCATCGCCAATCGAATGCGCGCCGGTTGAACAGGCCGTAACGACCGCGTGGTTCGGGCCCATCAGGCCGTATTTGATGCTGACCTGACCCGAGATCAGGTTGATCAGGCGTCCGTGGACGAAATGCGGGGAGACGCGGCCGGGGCCCTTTTCGTGCAGGACAATCGATTCGCTCTCAATGCCCGGAAGGCCGCCAATGCCCGAGCCGATGGAGCAGCCGGTACGCGTCTTCAGATCATCGTCCATATCCAGCAGGCCGGCATCTTCCATGGCCTGCCCTGCGGCATCGATTCCATAGATGATGAAGGGATCAACCTGACGCTGGACCTTGTGATCAACGCGCTTGTCCGGATCAAAGCCCCAGGGGTGATCCTTGGGCTTCACTTCGCAGGCGATGTGGCACTTCTGGTTCGACGCGTCGAAACGCGTGATTTTTCCGGCACCGGATTTCCCGGCGATCAGATTGGCCCAGACGGTTTCAACATCCGCACCCAAAGGGGTGACAAGTCCCAGACCAGTTACGACGACACGGCGCATATGCGGCTCCACTTTTCCAGAATCAAAAACGGCTCCCGAACAGGCCGGAAACCGTCTTCGATATCAGCGATTCTTTCAAGGCGATGGCGCCTTTTCGATCAGCCCTTGTTGCTGTCGATGTAAGCAATCGCGTCCTTGACGGTCGAAATCTTTTCGGCAGCGTCATCAGGGATTTCAACGCCGAATTCTTCTTCAAACGCCATGACGAGCTCGACGATGTCGAGGCTGTCCGCGCCCAAATCGTCAATAAAGCTCGCTTCTTCGGTCACCTTATCGGCTTCGACGCCGAGGTGCTCGACGACGATCTTCTTTACGCGGTCAGCGGTGTCGCTCATGGATAACCCTTCTCATTCATGTGTGAGCAATATTTCTCGTGCAGCCCTAATAGGCCGCGTTTGGGGATGCAAGCCCTATGGCACCTGTCGCGCCATTTCGGCTTCAGATCATCGCCATCCCGCCATTTACGTGCAGGGTTTGACCCGTCACATAACCGGCTTCCCGGCTCGCAAGGTAGACAGCAGCCGCTGCAATGTCCGCGCCTTCGCCCATATGGCCTGCCGGAATACGCGCATTGAGCGCCTCTTTCTGGGCGTCGGGCAGTACATCTGTCATCGCGGAAGAGATGAAGCCGGGTGCAATGCAGTTCACCGTCACATTGCGGCTCGCCAGTTCTTGGGCGAGGCTTTTCGACATGCCGATGATGCCGGCCTTGGAGGCGGCGTAGTTGGATTGGCCGGGGTTGCCGGTCACGCCAACCACGCTGGTGACCGAAATGATGCGGCCAAAGCGCGCCTTCATCATCGGCTTGGCAGCGGCGCGGCACAGGCGGAAGGCAGCTTCGAGGTTGATGCGGATCACGTCGGACCAGTCTTCATCCTTCATGCGCAGGATGAGACCATCACGGGTTACGCCGGCATTGTTGACCAGAATGTCGAGTTGCCCGCCGAGCGCGTCCACGGCTGACGGCACCAAAGCGTCGACAGCGGCGCCATCCCCCAGATTGCAGGGCAGGATGACGGTTTCGCCGCCAATTTCCGCCTGAACAGCCTTCAAAGCGTCCTCCCGCGTGCCGGACAGCGCAACCTTCGCACCCTGCGCTACAAGCGATTTCGCGATCGCAGAGCCAATCCCGCCCGAAGCGCCGGTTACCAGCGCGGTCATTCCTGTAAGGTCGAACATCAGTTTTCCTTTTTTGTTTCGCGCAGAGACGCAGAGGACGCAGAGTCGATATGATTGTTGACCAACCTGCGGATACCCTCCTTCATCGTTGCGCCGCTGAAATTCAGAATAAGTCCAACCGGCTGCTTCAGCAGCCGGAGATATGTCAGAAGCTGCTTTGAATGGACGGCGGTGATCTGGTCAACAGACTTGATCTCAATCACCAGCCGCGCGTCGACCAAAAGGTCTACGCGATAGGCGGCTTCGAAGCGCAAACCGTCATATTCTATGTCGACAGGTCGCTGACGTTCGACGTGATATCCCATTCTTGAAAGTGCTGCGGCGAGAACCGCTTCGTAAACACTTTCGAGGAGGCCCGGCCCCAAATCCCGATGGATCGACATCGCAAGGCCGATGACATCCCGCGTGATTTCGTCGACATCCTTCATCTCTGCGGCCTCTGCGTCTCTGCGCGAACCCTTAAATCGTTTTCACCAAAGCCTCGATATCGTCCATCGTCACGATGCTTGTCGCGGTCGCGTCGGGGGCGGAGCGTTTGACCATGGCGGCCAGCACCTTGCCGCCGAATTCGACATAGTCATGCACGCCCGCGTCGAACATGGCGATGACTGACTCGCGCCAGCGGACGCGGCCTGTCACCTGTTCGACCAGAAGGCGCTTAATCGTTTCGGCATCGGCCACAGGCGCGGCTGTCACGTTCGCATAGACTGGAACCAGCGGGGCGAGGAGAGTCGCCGCAGCAAGAGCCTCAGCCATCGCATCGGCTGCGGGCTGCATCAGCGGGCAGTGGAATGGCGCAGAAACGGGCAGCAGGATGCCGCGCTTGATACCGTGATCCTTCACCAGCTCAATCGCGCGCTCGATGGCGGCTTTATGGCCGGAAATGACGACCTGTGACGGGTCATTGTCATTGGCGACGGTGCAGACATCACCTTGCGCGGCCGCATCGGCAAGCGCTTGGGCCTTCTCAATGTCGGCCCCCAACAATGCAGCCATCGCGCCGGTGCCGACGGGGGTGGCTGCCTGCATGGCCTGTCCGCGCAGCTTCAAAAGGCGCGCGGTGGTGGACAGATCAAGCGCCCCGGCTGCGCACAAAGCTGTGTATTCGCCAAGGCTGTGGCCCGCGACAAAATCAGCCTTCTCGGACAGGCGAATGCCGCCTTCTTTCTCCGCCACGCGCAGCGTTGCAATAGCGTTGGCCATGATGGCGGGTTGGGCGTTTTCGGTCAGCGTCAGCTGATCTTCCGGCCCTTCGGTCATCAGCTTGTAGAGGCTCTGGCCCAGTGCCTCGTCAACTTCTTGAAAAACTTCGCGGGCAACTGCGCTGGCGTCGGCAAGTGCTTTGCCCATGCCGACCGACTGGCTGCCCTGTCCCGGAAAGAGGAATGCCCGCATCTCATCGTCCTTCATCATGCTGCGAATTTTTCGGGCGGTTAGGGGAAGGACCGGCTCATGTCGAGAGAAGCCTCCCGTGGCTTTTTGTGCAACGGCGCTTGAACAGCAGGAAATGCACGGCTAAGGGGCGCGCCTGCCTTCATCGGGGTCATGCCCGATAAGAGAGTCGGGGAGTAGCTCAGCCTGGTAGAGCACTGTCTTCGGGAGGCAGGGGCCGGAGGTTCGAATCCTCTCTCCCCGACCACTTTTCCAACGAGTTCTCTCAGCCTGCCTTGGCAACGCCACCGGTCTTGCGCACCGGATCCTTCACCCAGATCATCGTCACGGACGCACAGAGCAGGAAGACGCCTCCAAATAGGATCGCGTTGCGCGAATCTCCGCCGAGCAACGGGTGGTAGATAAGCGGGAAGGTGAGGCTGTGGATCAGCATGGGGATGACAATCATCATGTTGAAGATGCCCATATAAACGCCCGTCCGTTCCGGCGGGATGGAGCCGGCCAGAATGACATAGGGGTTGCCCATGATGCTCGCCCAGCCAAGGCCAAGGCCGAAGGCGACGATCAGCAGTTGCAGGTGGCTGCCCAGTTCCGGCATCGCCATGGCGCGGAAAAAGGCGTTTGCCTCGCCCGTGGTGCCCGTCACAGAAGGCAGATAGAGCAGGCTGGCCCCCGCGAGCGCAAGGCAGATCATGTGGAGACGCCGCGCCCCGAAGCGGCGGGCGAGCGGGATCATTGCGAAGGCCGCAATGAAGCCGAGGAAGTTGTAAAAAGCGCCCAGTTGCTGCGTTGTCAGCGTGGCCTCTCGAAACGCGTCGGAGCTTTTGTCGGTCGTATCGAAGATCGACCTGCCGATGGAGAGCA
>JBBATS010000058.1:0-16659 GCA_040398625.1 Chakrabartia sp.
TGAAGGCGTCCGCTGGCGCGCGTCGGCCATCACGCCTGTCCCCGGCGGGGTTGGACCTATGACGGTGACGATGCTGCTTGAGAACACCATCAAGTCAGCTGAACGCGTCGCCGGGCTTGCGCCGCAAATCGACGTGCCCCTCAGCACCGCAGCCTGAGGGGCGCCGCCAAAATTAGATCGGGAAATGTCCCGGCTGGGTTTCGATGGTGATCCAGCGCAGCTCTGTGAAGCTGTCGATCCCGGCCTTGCCACCGAAGCGGCCATAGCCAGACGCGCCGACACCACCGAAGGGCATCTGCGCCTCATCATGCACGGTCGGTCCGTTCACATGGCAGATGCCCGACTTGATTTGACGCGCAACGCCGAGGCCGCGCGCTGTGTCCTTGGTGAAGACGGAGGCGGACAGACCATAGTCGCTGTCATTGGCCAACCGGATCGCGTCAGCTTCATTCTTGGCACGGATCATGGCGACGATTGGGCCGAAGCTTTCTTCGCGATAGAGGTTCATGGCGGAAGTCACGCCATCGACAACTGTTGCAGGCATCAGCACGGACTCAGCCGTGCCGCCCGAAAGGACCGTCGCGCCCTTTGCGGTCGCGTCGTTGATGAGGCTGTTGACGTGATCGACCGTCCTGCGATCCACCACAGCGCCGAGCGGCGTCGTCCCCTCGCGCGGGTCGCCGGTGGCGAGGCTCTTGGCCTTGGCGGCAAACTTAGCTGCAAAGGCGTCGGCCACCGCTTCAACGACGATAATCCGCTCGGTCGACATGCAAATCTGGCCCTGGTTCATGAAGGCACCAAAGGCGGCCGCCTTCACGGCTTCATCCAGATCGGCATCCTCCAGCACGATCAACGGCGCCTTGCCGCCCAGTTCCAGCAAGCACGGCTTGAGATGTTCCGCCGCACGCTTGGCGATGATCCGGCCGACGGCGGTAGACCCCGTAAAGTTGATCCGCTTGACGGCCGGTGCATCGATGAGCGCGCCCACCACATCGCCCGCATCGGCAGGCGCGTTGGTGACGACATTGACGACACCTTCAGGGAAACCAGCTTCAGCAAAGGCTTCGACGATGATTTCATGAGTGCGCGGGCACGTCTCGCTCGCCTTGAGGATCACGGCATTCCCACAGGCCAGAGGGACCGAAATGGCGCGCACGCCCAAGATGATCGGTGCATTCCATGGCGCGATACCCAAGATGACGCCCACCGGTTCGCGCAACGCCATAGCAAGGCAGCCCGGCTTATCCGATGGGATGACTTCACCAGAAATTTGTGTGGTCAAAGCCGCAGCTTCCCGCACAATGGAGGCGGCAAGGCCGAGGTTGAAGAGCGCCCAACCCTTGGTCGCGCCGATTTCGGCCATCATCGCTTCTACAAAGGCGTCCGCCTTGGATTCAAGAGCGGCCGCCGCCTTCATCAAAACGGCGCGGCGCGCATTCGGGCCTGTGGCCGCCCAAATCGGGAAGGCAGCTGCTGCCTTTTCGGCAATGGCCGGAATGTCCGAGGCCTGCATTGCAGGCGCGCTGGAGGCAACGGCACCGGTGATCGGGTTGGTACGTTCAAACTTCATGGAAGATCTCCTATTTTGTTATAAAATATAACATTCCTGAAGATGGTCAAGCCATTGCCATCAAGACTGCCAAATGGGCGCTGCTTTCGTGATCAACAAGGTCATGCCACATGACAGGCAGTTGGCTTTTCGTGGCAGGCGTTTAGACAGCGTTTGAAATGTGAAGCGCAAGAGGTGATCTGATGCACAATGCCCCCCCAAGGTCCTGGCTGTTCATTCCCGGCGATAGTGAGAAGAAGCTCGCCAAGGCGGACGGCTGCGGTGCCGATGCACTGATCCTTGATCTGGAAGATTCTGTCGCCGCCGACCGGAAACCCGCCGCCCGAGACCTCGTGGCAGCCTTTCTTGCAGACCGCCCAACCAGCGCGCGCAGGTCGCAATTGTGGGTCCGCATCAATCCGCTCGACAGCGACGATGCACTTGCCGATCTGAAGTCCATCATCGGGATGCAGCCAGACGGCATCATGCAGCCAAAGACGAATACGCCAGACTGCGTGCGGACGCTGTCCCACTATCTTGATGCGTTTGAGACGCAGCACGGCCTTGCCATAGGGCAGACACGCATTGTGCCCGTCGCGACCGAGACGGCGGTTGCGCCCTTCCATCTCGGAGACTTTGCAACCGCAGGTCTAACCCGCCTCGCAGGGATGACATGGGGCGCTGAAGATCTCGCAACAGCGGTAGCCGCCAGCACAAACCGAGACGCGACCGGGGAATGGTCCTTCACCTACCGGATGGCTCGATCCCTGACTTTGCTGGCCGCACATGCCGCTGCTGTGCAGGCCATCGACACACTCCATGCGGACTTCCGCGATGAAGATGGCCTTCGCGCCTCCTCCCGTGCGTCACGCAGTGAAGGGTTCAGCGGTCGCTTGGCAATCCACCCCGCGCAAGTGCCCATTATCAACGAGAGCTATCTGCCGACACAGGACGAGATCATGCAGGCCCGCCGCATCGTGGACGCGTTTGCCGCCAACCCCGGTGCGGGAACCATCGGGCTAGACGGAAAGATGGTCGACATTCCGCATTTGAAGCAGGCTCAGTCGATCCTTGCACTGGCAGACAGCTATTCGAGCCGCAGTTGAGTCGACACCGGCAGCCTGACCATGCATAGTCTTCGGCATAGACCTGAATGCAGGCTGTTGGGGGAGAGAAGGCCGTGAAAATTTCGTCCGGCACATTGGCATTGACCACCGGGTCTCGCGCCGCCGGGGACAAGCTGTTTTACCAAAGCTGGATGCCAGATGCGCCCCGCGCTGTTGTCCTGCTCGCGCACGGCTATGCAGAGCACCTCGGGCGCTATGATCATGTCGCCGAACGTTTTGGCAGGGACCAGATTGCCGTCTTTGCTATAGATCATTGGGGCCATGGCCGGTCAGACGGTATCCGGGGTTTCGTGCCGGGCTTTTCCGTTTTCCTCGATGGGCTGGACGCGCTGCTATCCTTCGTAAAGGGCGCGCATCCGGACCTCCCGCGCATCCTCGTTGGGCACAGCATGGGCGGCCTCATCGCGACCGCCCATTTGCTGGACCATCAACAGGACTATGTCGGCGCTGTCCTGTCTGGCCCTGCCGTCAAACCAGCCGTGCCGCCCTCTACCGCCACGCGGATCATCGGTCGGTTGCTGTCACGCCTCGCGCCGCAAACAGGGATCTTGCAGTTGGACTCAAACGGTGTCAGCCGGGACGCGTCCGTCGTTGCGGCCTATCTGGCGGACCCCTTGGTCCATACAGGGAAGATGAGCGCGCGACTTGCCGCCGAGATGCTCGACGCGATGACGACGGTACAGGACAATGCGAAGCGCATCACCCTGCCCTTGCTCATCGTCCATGGCAGCGAAGACAGCCTCGCTTCGCCCGCTGGTGCGCGGGAGATGTTTGGCAAGCTGGCTTCAACTGATAAGACATTCCGGGATTTACCTGGCCTCTATCATGAGGTCTTCAATGAACCCGAACGCAATGAAGTCTTGGATCTGGTGTCAGGCTGGATCACTGAGCACCTGAATTAAGATTAAGACGGAACCTACTGAAATTATGAACTATCTTCTCATCGCCGCGGCAGTTCTCATTGCCCTTCCCGTGCTGCTTTATGTCGTGTCGCCTGCCATCCTGTACCGCCAATTCCAAAAGGCGATGCGCCGCAAAGGCAGGCTGGTGCAAAAGAGCGTGCAAGTGGATGGTGCGGCATGGCCCTATCTGGAAGGTGGCCCTGCGGATGGAGAGATCATCGTCTTTGTGCACGGCTTCGGCGCGGACAAAGACAGTTGGTCGTTCGCAGCCCACCACTTTACCGACAAATATCGGATGATCTCACCTGACCTGCCCGGCTTTGGCGAGAGTAATGTTTCCGCGGAGAGGGACTATTCAATTGCGGCACAGACGGGCCGCCTGATCCAGTTTCTGGACGCAATGGGCATCGAAAAGTGCCACGTCGCGGGTAACAGCATGGGTGGCTTCATCGCGCTCCAAGCCGCGCTTGACCATGGCCATCGGCTCACCACGCTGACCCTAGTGAACAATGCGGGCGTAACCGGCGCCAATGAGAGCGAGTTGCAGAAGCTTGTGACGGAAGGCCAGAACCCGCTGGTCGTGCGCAAGCCGGCCGACATAGATCAACTCATGGCCTTTGTGGCGCACAAGCCCCGGCCGATCCCCGGCCAGTTCAAGAAGGTCATGTTCAATGAAGCAAAGGGACGCGAAGCGCTCCTCGACAAAATCTTCTTGGCAATCGCGCAGGATTCGCTCGAAAACCCGGTCAACGACCGCTTGCACGAAGTGAAATGTCCGACACTTATCATCTGGGGAAAGCATGACCGTTTGATCGACGTCAGTGCGGTAGCTGTCTTGGAAGCACGCATAAAAGGCAGCGAATCCGTGGTTTTTGACCATCTGGCGCACGTTCCGATGATCGAAGACCCGAAGGCTTTTGCGGATGCGCATCTCAGCTTTTTGGCCCGCGCCAGACGATAGCCCCAGCAACCCGCAGTTGACGCCGCGATGCGTTTTTGGAAGTGCCGCATACATAAATTAGAACGGTGTTGGACGGCCCGCTTTCGCGCGGCTAGGGAGCATTTTTTAGACCCGTTAGAGGAGAGTCGAACGTGAAGACACGTGCCGCTGTCGCATTTGAAGCCAAGAAGCCGCTTGAGATTGTCGAGCTTGATCTGGAAGGCCCGAAGGCCGGTGAAGTCCTCGTTGAAATCATGGCGACGGGCATCTGCCATACGGACGCCTATACGCTCGACGGGTTTGACAGCGAAGGCATCTTCCCGAGCGTACTCGGCCATGAAGGTGCCGGCATTGTCCGCGAAGTCGGTGCAGGTGTGACGTCAGTCACCCCCGGCGATCACGTCATCCCACTTTACACCCCGGAATGCCGCCAGTGTAAGTCTTGCCTTTCCGGCAAGACAAACCTTTGCACCGCCATCCGCGCGACGCAGGGCAAGGGCCTTATGCCTGATGGCACGTCGCGGTTGAGTTACAAGGGCCAGACAGTGTTCCATTATATGGGCTGCTCGACCTTCTCGAACTTCACGGTTCTGCCCGAAATCGCGCTGGCCAAGATCCGCAAGGACGCGCCCTTCCAGTCGAGCTGCTATATCGGCTGCGGCGTAACGACAGGCGTTGGCGCCGTCATCAACACAGCCAAGGTTCAGGTTGGCGATAACGTCGTCATCTTCGGACTTGGCGGCATTGGCCTCAACGTCATTCAGGGCGCACGCCTTGCAGGTGCCAACAAGATCATCGGCGTAGACATCAATCCCGACCGTGAGGAATGGGGCCGCAAGTTCGGCATGACCGACTTCCTCAATTCTAAGGGGATGAGCCGCGAAGACGTGGTCGCTAAGATCGTTGCGATGACCGACGGCGGCGCGGACTATACGTTCGACGCGACCGGCAACACCGAAGTGATGCGCACCGCGCTTGAAGCCTGCCATCGCGGCTGGGGCACCTCGATCATCATCGGCGTGGCCGAAGCGGGCAAGGAAATTGCCACACGTCCGTTCCAGCTCGTCACCGGCCGCAACTGGCGCGGCACGGCATTTGGCGGCGCCAAGGGCCGCACCGACGTTCCGAAGATCGTCGACATGTACATGCAGGGCAAGATTGAAATCGACCCCATGATCACGCACGTCATGGGCCTCGAAGAGATCAACACCGCGTTTGATCTTATGCACGCCGGTAAGTCCATTCGCTCTGTCGTGGTATTCTAAGTCCGCGAATCAAATTTAAAGGAGAGAAAAAATGTTCAGTCACATCATGCTTGGCGCAACCGATCTCGCAGCGTCGAAGAAGTTCTATGACGCAGCACTCGGTGCCCTCGGCATCGGCCCTGGCCATCAGGACGATAAGGGTCGTGTCTTCTACATGACCGACACCGGCATTTTCGCCATCAGCACGCCGATCAACGGTGAACCTGCTTGTGCGGCAAATGGCGGCACGATCGGCTTCAACGTCGCGTCGCCTGAACAGGGTGACGCTTGGCACGCCGCAGGCGCTGCCAATGGCGGTACGCCGTGCGAAGATGCTCCCGGTATCCGTGAAGGCGATATGGGCAAGATGTATCTCGCCTATCTGCGCGATCCTTCGGGCAACAAGATCTGCGCCCTGAAGCGCATGTAATTTCGACAGGGGGCCTCGTGCCCCCTGTCTCCCTCCCCCGGACCGATTGGAACTATTAGATGTTCACGCATATCTGCGTTTCTGCTCAAGACCTTGAGACCTCAAAGAAGTTTTATGATGCAGCCCTCGGCGCACTCGGTGTCGCCAGCATCGGCCAAGTCAATGAGCGCACCTGCGTTTATGCGACGCCAACCGGCAAGCTCCTCGTCATGACGCCCGCTGATGGCGCGCCTGCGACCCATTCCAACGGCGGCACCCTCGGCTTTCAGGCCGCAGACAAGGCAGCTGTCGATGCGTTCCACGCAGGTGGCATCGCCAATGGCGGCACCGATGAAGGCGCCCCCGGCCACCGCGCAGGCGCTCCCGGCAACCCCTATGGCGCTTATCTTCGTGACCCCGTTGGCAACAAAATCTGCGCCTTCGCAGCACCGGAAGCCTGATCCAAATGAGCCTCGCTGACATCCTTGCCCGCCATAAGGGGCGTGAGGGGCCGCTGCTCCCAATCCTTCACGATGTGCAGGCGGAGTTCGGCCATGTCAGCGAGGACGCCATTCGCACCATTGCGTCAGACTTAAACCTGACCCGTGCGGAAGTGCATGGTGTGGTCAGTTTCTACCACGACTACCGGTCCACGCCGGAGCCACGCCCGGTTATCAAACTGTGTCGGGCTGAAGCCTGTCAGGCGCGCGGTGTCGAGGCTTTGGTGACCGCCATGACGCCAAACCCCGCTGTCAAAGTCGAAACCGTCTATTGCCTGGGCCTTTGCTCTGTCGGCCCTGCCGCGATGGTGGGCACAGATGTTTACGCTAGGCTTGACACCGCAAAGCTGGAAGCGCTGGTTAAATCCCTATGAAGGTTCGTATTTCCGACGACGCGCTGGCCATCGCTTGCGGCGCAGATGCTGTTTCCAAGGCATTCTCAGATGCCGGGTCCGAGGTGGAGCGTGTCTCCTCTTGGGGCATGCATTGGCTGGAGCCGCTGGTTGAAATAAGCGGCATCGGCTTTGGTCCGGTAACCCCTGCGGACGTATCTGACATTCTCGCAGGCGGCGGCGATGCACTATGCATCGGGCCGGTCGCCGCGCACCCCTTCATCGCCCGACAGCAGCGCCTGACCTTTGCGCGCGCGGGGAAGACCCGTCCGCTTGATCTGGACGATTATTACGCCACCGGCGGCTGGCAAGGCCTTGCCAAGGCGCGTGAAATTGGCCCCTCAGCCACAATCGAAGCGCTCATCACCTCCGGCCTTCGCGGACGCGGCGGCGCTGGTTTTCCAGCGGGCATCAAGTGGCGCACGGTCGCTGGTGCTCAGGCCGACCAGAAATACATCGTCTGCAATGCCGATGAGGGCGACAGTGGCACCTTTGCGGACCGCATGGTCATGGAGGGTGACCCCTATGTGCTGATCGAAGGCATGGCCATTGCGGGCCACGCCGTCGGCGCGTCCAAGTGCTATGTCTATATCCGCTCCGAATATCCGCACGCCATCGCCAAGATGGAAGCGGCCGTCAAAGCCTGCGCGCATCTCATTGCACCGTTTGACGTTGAAATTCGCGTTGGCGCAGGCGCCTATGTGTGCGGCGAGGAAACATCGCTCCTCAACTCGCTGGAAGGCAAGCGCGGCGAAGTGCGGGCAAAGCCGCCCCTGCCCGCCCTCGAAGGCCTGTTCGGCAAGCCGACCGTCGTCAACAATGTCCTGACGCTGGCGACCGTTCCATGGGTGATGGCCAATGGCGCAGAGGCTTATGCCGCTTACGGCATGGGCCGATCCCGCGGGACGATGCCGATCCAGATCGCGGGCAATGTGAAATATGGCGGGCTGTTTGAAACGGCCTTCGGCATCACGCTTGGCGAACTGGTGAACGACATTGGTGGTGGATCTGGAAGCGGCCGCCCTGTGCGCTGCGTGCAGGTAGGCGGGCCGTTGGGCGCCTATCATCCGCCTAGCCAGTTCGACACACCGTTCGACTATGAGGCCTTTACCGGCGTTGATGGATTGATCGGCCATGGTGGTCTTGTAGTGTTCGACGAAACCGTCGACATGGCAAGCCAAGCCCGTTTCGCGATGGAATTCTGCGCGGCGGAAAGCTGCGGCAAATGCACCCCGTGCCGCCTTGGTTCAACGCGCGGCACCGAAACGCTCGACCGTGTTCTGGCCGGGGAAAATGTGGACGCCAACCTCGCCCTCATCGAAGACCTGTGCGACACGATGAAGTTCGGCTCGCTCTGCGCGCTCGGCGGCTTCACCCCTTATCCGGTGTTGTCCGCAATCACTCACTTCCGCGAAGATTTTGTGGTAAGGAACAAGGCATGACCTATCAACCGCAGACCGATTTCGGGACCCCGGCCTCACGGTCGGAAGATCAGGTAACCCTGACGATCGACGGCCGCGAGACGACTGTACCCGCTGGTACGTCGGTGATGCGCGCTGCGTCTGAACAGGGCACGGCCATCCCCAAGCTTTGCGCGACGGACAGCCTCACCTCCTTCGGCTCCTGCCGTCTGTGCCTTGTAGAGATCGAAGGCCGACGCGGAACGCCTGCCAGCTGCACGACACCCGTTGAACCCGGCATGGTTGTTCACACCCAGACACCCCACCTTGCAAAGCTGCGCAAGGGCGTGATGGAGCTCTACATCTCCGATCACCCACTCGATTGCCTCACCTGCGCCGCCAATGGCGATTGTGAGCTTCAGGATCAGGCCGGCAATGTGGGCCTGCGCGACGTGCGTTATGCGGCGGACGCGACCCACCTTGGTCAGGCCAAGGACCATTCAAACCCCTATTTCGACTTTGATCCCTCCAAGTGCATCGCCTGTTCGCGCTGCGTGCGCGCGTGTGACGAAGTGCAAGGCACCTTGGCCCTGACCGTGCAGGGTCGCGGTTTTGACTCGAAGATTTCAGCGGGCCTTTCGTCCGACAACTTCCTCGGTTCGGAATGCGTGTCTTGTGGCGCGTGCGTCCAAGCCTGCCCCACCGCGACGCTGGTCGAAAAGAGTGTTGTTGAAATCGGCACACCCGAACGCGCTGTCGTCACCACCTGTGCATATTGCGGCGTTGGCTGCACCTTCCGCGCCGAAATGCGAGGCGAACAGCTTGTCCGGATGGTGCCTTGGAAAGACGGCAAGGCCAATCGCGGCCATAGCTGCGTTAAGGGCCGCTTTGCCTGGGGCTATGCCCAGCATCAGGACCGTATCCTAAAGCCCATGATCCGCGCTGCGGCCAGCGACCCCTGGCGCGAAGTGGAATGGGAAGAAGCCTTTGCCTACGCCGCGTCCGAGCTGAAGCGGATTTCCGCCAAGTACGGCAAGCAGGCGCTGGGAGGCATCACCTCAAGCCGCTGCACAAACGAAGAAACCTTCCTCGTCCAAAAACTGATCCGTGCAGGCTTTGGCAACAACAACGTCGATACCTGCGCCCGCGTCTGCCACTCGCCCACGGGCTATGGCCTGAAGACGACCTTTGGCACGTCGGCAGGCACGCAGGACTTTGACAGTGTTGAGGATAGCGATGTCATCCTCGTCATCGGCGCGAACCCAACAGACGGTCACCCGGTCTTTGCCAGCCGCATGAAGCGCCGCCTTCGGGCAGGGGCAAAGCTGATCGTCATTGATCCACGCCGGACCGATCTCGTCCGCTCACCGCATATCGAAGCGCAGCATCACTTGGCACTTCGTCCCGGCACCAATGTCGCGGTGCTCACGGCCATGGCGCACACCATCGTGACCGAAGGGCTCGTTGATGAAGCCTTTGTCCGCGAACGGTGTGACTGGACTGAATTCAAGGATTGGGCGGACTTTGTTTCGCTGGAGCGAAATAGCCCGGAAACACTGGAACCTGTAACGCAAGTGCCGGCCGCAGACCTGCGTGCAGCCGCACGCCTTTATGCGACCGGCGGCAATGGCGCGATCTATTATGGCCTTGGCGTGACCGAGCATTCGCAAGGCTCCTCCACGGTTATGGCGATTGCCAACCTCGCCATGGCGACCGGCAATATCGGGCACCGTGGTGTGGGCGTGAACCCATTGCGCGGCCAGAACAACGTGCAGGGCGCCTGCGATATGGGCAGCTTCCCGCACGAACTGCCCGGCTATCGGCACATCTCAGACGCTGCAACGCGCCGTGAGTTTGAAGCGGAATGGGGCGTGGCACTTGACCCCGAACCCGGCCTGCGCATCCCCAATATGCTCGATGCGGCGACCGACGGCGTGTTCAAAGCCCTCTATGTGCAGGGCGAAGACATTCTCCAGTCCGACCCCAATACGCAGCATGTTGCCGCTGGCTTGGCGGCGATGGAATGCGTCATCGTGCATGACCTGTTCCTCAATGAGACCGCCAATTACGCGCACATCTTTTTGCCCGGTTCCACCTTCCTGGAAAAGAACGGCACCTTCACCAACGCAGAGCGCCGCATCCAAATGGTCCGCAAGGTGATGTCGCCCTTGAACGGGCTAGAGGACTGGGAAGTCACGCAGGAGCTCGCCCGCGCGCTTGGTCTTGATTGGAACTATACGCACCCGTCGGAAATCATGGACGAAGTCGCGCGTTTGACCCCGAGCTTCAGCGGCGTCAGCTTTGACAAGCTTGACGAAGAAGGCTCGCTGCAATGGCCGGTCAACGAAGCCGCGCCCAACGGATCACCCATCATGCACATCGACGGGTTTGTCCGCGGCAAGGGCAAGTTTGTAGTGACCGACTATGTCCCAACCGATGAGAAGACAGGGCCGCGCTTCCCGCTACTGCTCACCACGGGCCGCATCCTGAGCCACTATAATGTCGGCGCACAAACACGTCGCACCAACAACGTTGTCTGGCATGAGGAAGATCTTCTCGAGATCCATCCCACAGACGCTGAAAACCGCGGCATCAAATCGGGCGACTGGGTCAAGCTGGCCAGCCGCGCCGGTGAAACAACGCTGCGGGCGACAGTGACGGAACGCGTGGCGCCGGGTGTCGTCTATACAACGTTCCACCACCCGATGACGCAAGCGAATGTGGTGACAACCGACTATTCGGACTGGGCGACCAATTGCCCCGAATATAAGGTGACAGCCGTCCAGATCAGCTCTTCCAACGGCCCGACCAATTGGCAGGAAGGCTATGATCAGCACGCCCGCAATGCCCGCCGCATTGAAACTGCTGAGGCCGCTGAATGAGCAATACGCTCGACAATCTTGTGCGGATGGCCAACCAGATCGCGACGAACCTGAAGCATGACGCCGACCCTGTTGGGGCGATGGTGGAGCACATCCAGTTGTTCTGGGACCCTCGGATGAAGCAGATCATCTTTGCGCATGATGGCACCGGCCTGTCCCCCGACGCAGCAAAGGCCATCGACGCCCTTAAAGCGAGCGCGTGACCGACAGCACCGTCAGCGTCCCCGTCGATCGGATTACCCCGACCGACATCACGCCTGCCGCGCGCACTCTGCCCGTCGAAATGCCGATTGCCGTTGAGTATAACGGCATCGGCTATGCCGTGATGATGGCGACGCCGGTTGATCTTGAAGACTTTGCCGTCGGCTTCTCCCTGTCGGAACGCATCATTCCGAACGCATCCGATATTCTGGACGTCAACGCGCATGAAACCCCGCAAGGCATCGTCCTGCGCATCACGATCGCCCAGGACCGCATGGAGCCGATGTTGGAGCGTGTTCGCGTCCGCGTCTCGGAGAGCAGTTGCGGCCTGTGTGGGCTGGAGAACCTAGAACAGGTCGCCCGCCCCCTGCCCCCAATCGAGGCGCAGTTGGATATAGCGCCAATCGCCATCTTTGCTGCACTGGAAGGCTTGTATGACCACCAGCCGCTCAACAAGGCCACAGGCGGTGCCCATGCGGCGGCCTTCTGCACGCCTGACGGCGCCATCGTCGTCGCCCGCGAAGATGTTGGCCGCCATTGCGCCCTCGACAAGCTGATTGGGGCGCTGGCCCGCAAAGGCACCTCGCCATCATCGGGCTTCTTCCTGCTCTCTTCCCGCTGCAGCTATGAACTGGTCGAGAAGACCGTCATCGCGGGATGCCCGACATTGGTGACCATCTCCACAGCTACATCGCTTGCTGCAGAGCGCGCAAAGGCGGCAGGTCTGACCCTCATCGCCCTCGCCCGGCGCGATGCTATGCTGCGGATGGGCTAGCCCACACGGAAACCCTTGGCGAAAGCCACGTATCCGGACTAGATGAGGGCCATGCTGCGCGTCAGTGAACTGAAAGTGCCGCTCCACCACGCACCGGAAGAGCTTCCTGCCGCCATCTATGATCGGCTCGGCGTGACTGAGTCAGAGGTGCTGAGCTGGACCATGTTCCGGCGTGGTAATGATGCGCGCAAGAAGGGCGCGATCAAGCTGGTCTATACCATTGATGTGACGCTGGTGGATGAGGCCGCGGTCGCTGCGCGTCTCGCAGATGATCCGCACATCCGCCCGACGCCGGACATCAGCTACAAGTTCGTCACGCAAGCCCCTTCCGATTATTCCGGCCCCCGCCCCGTCGTGATCGGCGCTGGTCCCTGCGGGCTGCTTGCTGCCCTCGTCCTTGCCCAGATGGGGTTCCGGCCGATCATCATCGAGCGTGGCACAGCGGTGCGGGAACGGACCAAAGACACATGGGCCCTGTGGCGCAAGGGCGTTTTGAAGCCGGAGTCCAACGCACAATTTGGCGAGGGCGGCGCCGGCACCTTTTCCGATGGCAAACTCTACAGCAGGATCAAAGACCCACGTCACCTTGGCCGCAAGGTGCTGGTCGAGTTCGTCAAGGCAGGCGCGCCCGAGGAAATCCTGACCGAGGCGCACCCGCATATTGGCACCTTCCGCCTCGTCACCATGGTGATGAGCATCCGGGAGACCATCGAAAAACTGGGCGGCGAATACCGATTTCAAACGCGCGTCGAGGATTTCGACATCGCGACGGACGCAGCAGGCAACCGGACGATGCGTGGGCTCCACCTGTCCGACGGAAGCTATCTTGAGGCCCGCCATGTCATCATGGCCGTTGGCCACAGCGCGCGGGATACCTTTTACAAACTGCACGAACGCGGTGTCCATGTGGAGGCAAAACCCTTCGCCATTGGCGTGCGGATTGAACATCCCCAAAGCTTGATTGATCGAGCGCGTTATGGCGCGGATGCCGGCAACAAGATCCTCGGCCCCGCCGCTTACAGCTTGTCTCACACGGCCAGCAACGGCCGATCGGTCTATAGCTTTTGCATGTGTCCGGGCGGACGCGTGGTCGCCGCCGCCTCAGAGGAAGGGCGCGTTGTCACCAACGGCATGAGCCAATATTCCCGCGCTGAATTCAACGCCAATTCCGGCCTCGTCGTCGACATCTCGCCGGACCGGGACTTTCCCGGTGGACCGCTGGCAGGCGTCGAACTGCAGCGACACTGGGAAACCCAAGCGTTTCTGGCGGGCGGGTCCAGTTACCAAGCCCCGGGCCAGCGGCTTGAGGACTTTGTGGCAGGTCGCCCCTCCACGGCTCTCGGTTCGATCACACCCTCTTATCAGCCGGGCGTTCACCCGTCCGACCTGTCGACCTGCCTGCCCGATTTTGTGACACAGGCCATCCGTGAGGCCTTGCCCGTCTTCGGCCGCAAGATGCCCGGCTATGATCATCCCGACGTGGTCCTGACAGGCGTGGAATCCCGCACATCGTCCCCAATCCGCATCCGGCGCGGGGAGAATTGCCAGAGCATCAATACGTCAGGGCTTTATCCGGCTGGCGAAGGCGCAGGCTATGCCGGCGGTATTCTCTCCGCCGCTGTCGATGGCATTAAGGTTGCCGAGGCGCTGGCGCTCACGCTGGACGTTAAGAAGGGCTGACAATCTGATGGCCCACAGGCCAAGCGTGGCAGCGCGCGACGGCGAACAGCCGCAGGGCGCTGCCACTTAAGGAATTCAGCCCGCCGCGACAGGCACCTTCCTCTGTGCCGATTGACGGCCAAAAATTTCTCGCAACAAAGACAGCGACATCAGATGCGCGTGAACCAAAACGAGCAGCCCGGAGCTATTCATCTTGCGCAACTTGTCACCGCGCAAATCCCGCAATTTCTCTTCATTCACCATCTGGAAGCCACGATAGATGAAGGGCGCCTTGTCGCCTTCCGGCTGGATCGTCATTTCGCCTTCCATCAGAAGGTCATTCTCGATGAGCTCCTTGATGAAGGCTTCCGTCCGCTGGCCAGCCTGCTCAAACTGTTCACAGAAACCCAGGATGCGCTTTGTGGCTTCGGTCTGCTGACCATCTTCAAACAACGCCTCACCATCTTCGAATTCGCCGATCGCACCTGCTGTCGGATCAAAGCAAACCGACAGGTCCGCACTGTCCGGGGTCAACTTGGCAAGCATGAAGGGATAGCGGCGAACATAGGCTGGAATGTAGGCTTGCTCGGAAAACTTACCGTCTTCACCCATGAAAACATTCACGCCTTCGTTTAGACCCATCAGCGCCAGCGGAACCGGGTTCGGACCAGACGAAAAAATGATCGGGAAGAAGCGCTGCGCACTCGTGAATTCGTCAACGGTCACCGGCACGGCATGTTGCGCCGCAAGCCAAGGCGCGCTCTCAATCGGGCGTGTCTTCCAAGTTGCGTGGTCGATAGACGACAAAGGAACGAGGTCTTTGAAAAACAGCGGGAAGTTATTCTGCGGTGCGCTCGCCATATATATGCTCCTAAAAATTATAGAATGTGACTGCCCCGGGCGCGCAATGGGCCCGGAAAGCATTTAAACTCGGACGTGTTTTCTCTCGACGAAAGCCGCCGCTTCAGGGCAGCTTTTCGCCTGACTATTTCAGTGCTGAGATCGCGGCTTTGGCACCATCCAGCGGCACGTCGACGACCAGCGTGTTTTCTCCACCCCAAGGGCGGAACCCGACTTTCATGATCTTGCCAGTGTCAAATTGGGCAAGAAGCTTTGCATCGAGTTCGAGAATGGACTGACAGCCATCTGGAAGGCAAGTGACGAACACCGACTTCACTTCTTCATTTTCATCGATGCGCGCAACAACGCCGCCACGCAAATCAACGCCAAAAGGCAGAGTAAGCGTCAGGAATGTTCGCCCCTGCTCAACCCCGACCATCGCCTGAAGAAGTCGCCCCTTCGTTTCGGCATTGTCGTAATTCTGTGTCTGCACCGCTCGGCAGTCTTTGGCGTTCATCTTGTTGCAGATGAAGCCCCATTTATCGAACGTCTTGCTGAGGACCCATTCAATGGGGGCAGCCGGAGGCGCCGCAGCGGCAGGCTGTGCCGGTGCAGCAGTCGCTGCTGAAGGCTTCGCGGCCTTGGCGGTCTTAGCAGATATCGCAGGTGAGGCGAGCAAACCGGCGGAAACAGCAACAGCCGCCAAGACATTGAAAACGTATTTATGCATTGTGAGGTTCCTTACTTATTTTGCTTCGAATTGGAGGACAAACTCGGTCGAAACCGAATTGCCATCCTTGTCGACAGCGGTGACCTTGATGGCGAGCGAGGTGACATTTTCGGGTGCCTCACCCACCAGAGTAGCTTGAGCAGCGTCGTAGTATATCCACGCAGGCAGGGCGCTGCCGTCAGCCAATGTGATTTGCGATCCGGCATTCACATTCAAAAGAGTGGCCCGTTCAATTGGAATGACGAAGGCACGGTCCACCGCCATCATGGCTGCCGGAGCGGTGTTTGTGGCAGGAGCCGTGACAACGGGTGACGACGGAATGGCGACGCCGATCCCTTCCACGACAACTGTGCCAGTGACACCAGCCGCCATGGCCGGTGTCGGGTTGGACACGGAAAGCGTCTGGTAGGTATCCGGATTAACCACCGTCATGGGGGTGGCCATGGCAATCAACACCGGCGCGTTTTCAGCATTCAACGCCGGGATCTGATAGTTGGCGGCCAATGCAGTTGCGCTATCAATCAACTGGATCTGACTGATATAGTTCCCGACAAACTCCATCCGCGAAGAGAAGGCCAATGCACCAGCATAGCCGAGCGCCTCTCCTGAAACGCCGGTCGAAACGCTGACAAAACCGTTCAAATTGTTGGTATCATCAAACATCTTGCTGGCGGAAAGCGCGACTGTCTTCGGCGTGATCGTGCTCGAAGTGTTGTTGACATAGCTGATCGCATAGTCGGTCAATCGGGTGCCCGAAGTCGCAACCGCACCACTCACCGCGATCGTCTTGTTGCTCTGGATGACACCATTCAACCGGCTGACGTCCTTGCTCGCATAAGCCAGCGTCACACTGCTGAGGCTCTCGCTGCCAATCAGACCGCTCACAATGTAGCCTGTGCCCAGGGCCGAGCTCGTAACGGTCGTGCTGCCGTCATAAACCTTGGTCTGGGACAGGGCCGCGACCATCAGAGGTGCGGGTGTAATGTTTGCCAGTGCGCTCGCCGTTGAAGAGGCCAGCGTATAGTTGCCAATGTCCCGGCCAGCCAGCGTGAGGCCGCTGATGCTGACCACAAGACCCTGCGCCACATGGCTGTCTGCAAACACACCGG
>JBBATS010000059.1:0-16631 GCA_040398625.1 Chakrabartia sp.
ATAGTCATACACCTGGTCCCCAATGCGATAGCCAGTGCAGATCTTCAGCGTCTCAAACCCGTCGAGCACGTCAAGCTTGGTGAGCGCAATGCCGGTGATGCCGGATACGGCGGCAGACTGGCGGACGAGCACCGCATCGAACCAACCGCAGCGGCGCTTGCGACCGGTGACGGTGCCAAATTCATGGCCGCGTTCCCCCAGCCGCTGGCCGGTGGCGTCTTCCAGTTCGGTCGGGAACGGGCCGGAGCCGACGCGCGTGGTGTATGCCTTCACAATGCCCAGCACGAAGCCGACTGAGGAGGGGCCCAGCCCCGAACCGCCCGAGGCCGTGCCCGCAATGGTGTTGGACGAGGTGACGAACGGGTAGGTGCCATGGTCGACATCGAGCAGCACGCCCTGTGCGCCTTCAAACAACACGCGCGCGCCGCGCTTTTTGGCCTGATTGAGCGTCACCCAGACGGGCTTGGCGAACGGCAGAATATAGGCCGCGATATCGGCCAGATCATCGAGCAACCGCTGCCGGTCAATCGGCGGCTGGTTGAACCCGGCGCGCAGCGCATCGTGATGCGCGCAGATGCGGTCCAACTGGGCATTCAGATCATCAAGATGTGCCAGATCGCACACGCGGATGGCCCGCCTGCCAACCTTGTCTTCATAAGCAGGGCCAATGCCGCGCCCGGTGGTGCCGATCTTGCCGGCGCCGGCTGCGGTTTCACGCAGGGCATCCAGATCGCGGTGGAAGGGAAGGATGAGCGGTGCATTCTCGGCAATCTGGAGATTCTCAGGCGTCACTTCGACGCCCTGCCCGTTGAGCTTTGTCACCTCATCGCGGAAGTGCCAGGGGTCCAGAACGACGCCATTGCCGATGACGGACAAGGTGCCGCGAACAATGCCGGAGGGAAGAAGGGAGAGTTTGTAGACCTTGTCGCCGACAACCAGCGTGTGGCCTGCATTGTGGCCGCCTTGAAACCGGACGACGACGTCGGCACGGCTCGCAAGCCAGTCGACGATCTTGCCTTTGCCTTCATCGCCCCATTGGGCGCCGATGACGGTGACATTTGCCATTTGCACATCCCGATATGTCGGGCCTTTTCCTTCAGCGCAGGGAACTCTGTCCAAAGGGATTCGCCGCGCTGTGCGTTATTGCCATGGACGCGCGGCGTCCACCCCAAAGGTTCTTTCAGGGAGGAAAGATGCGTAATTGGTTTTTGATGGCGGGCCTCACAGCCCTGCTCGTAAGCTCGGTTGTGGAAGCGGGGCCGCTTCGTGATCGACTGAAGGCCCGACTGGGCGAACGTGGAGGTCGGCAGACCGAAGGGCGTCTCTTGGAAGGGCGTCAGGGTCGTGAGGCACGCGTGCCCGGCGGGCGCGAATATGCCTATGGCAGTGACCCCCTGCAGAAGCTCGACTTCTGGCCGGGGGGCGGCCGCGATGCGCCGCTTGTTGTCTTCGTCCACGGCGGTGGCTGGAAGCGTGGGGACAAGCGCAACGCGACCGGCACGGACAAGGTGACGCACTACACCGGCCTCGGTTATGCCTTTGCCAGTCTCAATTACCGGCTCGTTCCTGCTGCGCGTGTCGAGGATCAGGCGACCGATGTGGCCAATGCCATTGCTTGGCTAAAGGACAATGCCTCACGTCTCGGCTTTGACGGGCGGCGTGTTGTGCTGATGGGGCATAGCGCAGGGGCGCATCTCTCCGCACTGGTGGGCACCGATCCGCGCTATTTGCGTGCCGCGGGGCTCGGCTTGGATGATCTCGACGGGGTGATCCCGCTCGATGGTGCGGCCTATGATGTGCCGAAGCAGATGAAGGATGGCGGCCAGTTTATGCAGGACACCTATCTGCAGGCGTTCGGCAGCGATCCGGCCCGGCAGCGCGATCTGTCGCCGACCTTTCACGCAGGGGCGCCCAATGCGCCCGCGTTCCTGATCCTCCACATCAAGCGAAAGGATGGCAGCGAGCAGTCCCGCGCGCTGGGGCGTGCGCTTGAACGTGCGGGCGCGGATGTGGAGGTGCAGGGCTTTGAAGGACGTGGCCTGCAGGGCCATGCCGATATCAACCGGAAGCTGGGCGACCCCGCCTATCCGGCGACGCCCGTTGTTGACCGCTGGCTGGCACAGGTCTTTCGGCGCTGATCAGGCGATGGGTGTCGGTCGTCCGTTGGACAGGATGTGGGTACAGATCTGAGCCTCGGCACTGTCATCCTCGGTCAGCGCCGCGACCGTGACCCAGCCTTCGGCGCGGAGAGCGGCCGCCTTTTGCGGCAACGTGCCGAGCGGCAGGAACAGACGGCGGCGTTCCGTCTGCGCGAGACCGGCGTCGATCAACGGATCAATGAAAGCGGAAAAGCCGATGGCTGGCTCATCGCCGATTCGGTAGCTGCCGCCCCGACCGATTTCGCCCAAAGTGTGTGCCGAAAAGATCGAGAAGCCGAACCAGCTTTGATATTCAAAACCATGCCGCTCGGTCGGGTCGAGGGTGATGCGCAGATCAGCAGGCAGACCCGCCACCACCGCTTCAATGGCGTTGAGCCGCTCTGTCAGCAGGCCCGCTGTGTCAAAGGCGCGTAGGCGGCCAATGGCATCTTCAACTGTTCCGGCAGCCGCGATGAGCGACTGGAAGGCCGGAGGCACGGCGGCAATATCCTTGGCATCCAATTGGGCCTTGAGGCTGGCTGTGTCGGTCCCCGGCAGCAGCGTGTCGATCAGGTCCGGTAAAGTGAGGTCGAGCGTCATGTCCCTGACGCCCGCCGCCTTCAGCGCTTCGATCGCCACGGTGACGATTTCGGTGGCGGCGGCCACGCTGTCGAGCCCGATCAGCTCCGCGCCAACCTGCATCATCTCCCGTTCAGGGCGCAGTTGCGCTGCCTTCAACTTGACGACTGGCCCGCCATAGCTGAGCCGCACCGGGCGCGGGTGGTGGCCCATACGCGTGGACGCGATGCGCCCGATCTGCCCGGTAATATCGGAACGCACCGCCATCGTTTCGCCGGACACCGGATCCACAAAGCGCAGCAAATCCCGTGACGACGTGCCGAGCGCCTCTGTGAGGCTTGCTTCGAATTCGGCCAACGGGGTCTGGACCCGTTCATAGCCCCAGGCTGCGACCGTATCGAGCACAGCGCGCACCAACCGCGCCGAGGCATCGGCCTCGGGCGGCAGGCGGTCACGAAATCCGGTGGGGAGAAGTCCTGTGGTCATGGGCGTGGCCTTAGAGCGATTTTGGGCAGGACGGAATATCTGATTGTGCAGGTTGGGACTTGCCCGCCCCCAACCCCTCCCGCAAGCGGGAGGGGAGCGAGACTTAGACGGCGCTCTGCCGACTTAGTCGCAGCGGGGAGGGCAGCCCTCAGATCAGAACTTCAACGCCTTTACCGTTTTCACGCCCGGCAACTTGCGGGCGTCTTCGAGAACGGCTTCGGGGATGGCGTCGTCCATGGAGAGGAGAAGCACGGCTTCACCCCCCGCATTGCGGCGGCCAAGGTGGAACGTGCCGATGTTGAGGCCGTTCTTGCCAAGCAGCGTGCCGATCGACCCGATGAAGCCGGGCGCGTCTTCGTTCACGATGTAGAGCATGTGGCCATCAAGATCGGCTTCGATGTTGATGCCGAACATTTCCACCAAGCGCGGGACAGTGTTGCCGAACAAAGTGCCAGCAACAGACCGGTCACCCTGGCTTGTGCCCACCGTCACGCGGACGAGCGTGTGGTAGACGCCTTCACGGTCATGACGGACTTCGCGCACGTCCAGACCACGTTCCTTGGCGAGGAAGGGCGCGTTGACCATGTTCACCGTGTCGGAATAGCGGCGCATGAGCCCCGCAAGCACAGCGCCTGTGATCGGCTTGATGTTGAGCTGGGCGGCGGCCCCTTCCACTTCGATGCTGATCTTGGTGAGGTTGTCATGCGCCAATTGCCCGACAAGGCTACCGAGCTTTTCGGCGAGCGCCATATAGGGCTTGAGCTTCGGGGCTTCTTCGGCCGAAAGGCTCGGCATGTTGAGCGCATTGGTGACGCCGCCATTGACGAGATAATCGGCCATCTGTTCGGCCACCTGAAGCGCGACATTGACCTGCGCTTCATTGGTCGACGCGCCAAGGTGCGGCGTGCAGATGAAGTTGGGGGTGCCGAACAAAGGCGATTCCTTGGCGGGTTCATTGACGAACACGTCGAGTGCGGCGCCGGCCACCTGACCTGAATCAAGGGCCTCCTTCAGCGCGGCCTCATCAATCAGGCCGCCGCGCGCGCAGTTGATGATACGCACGCCCTTCTTCGTCTTGGCGAGATTTTCCTTCGACAGGATGTTGCGCGTCTGATCGGTCAGCGGCGTATGCAGCGTGATGAAGTCGGCCTTGGCGAGCAGCGTATCAAGGTCTGCCTTTTCCACGCCCATTTCAATGGCGCGCTCCGGCGTCAGGAACGGATCGAATGCGACAACCTTCATCCGCAGGCCGAGCGCGCGGGTGGCGACAATGGAGCCGATATTGCCGGCACCGATCAAGCCCAAGGTCTTGCCCGTGACTTCAACGCCCATGAAGCCGTTTTTCGGCCACAGGCCCGCCTGCGTCTGCGCATTGGCTTCGGGCAGCTGACGGGCGAGCGCGAACATCAATGCGATGGCGTGTTCTGCGGTTGTGATCGAGTTGCCGAACGGCGTGTTCATGACCACGACGCCCTTGGACGAGGCGGCAGGAATATCGACATTGTCGACACCGATCCCGGCGCGACCAATGACCTTCAGGTTGGTGCAGGCGTCCAGGATATCCTTGGTCACCTTGGTCGAGGAGCGGATGGCCAGGCCATCGTACTTGCCGATGATTTCCTTCAGCTCGTCCGGCGTCAGGCCGGTGATTTCATCAACTTCACAGCCACGTTCGCGGAAGATCGCGGCGGCATTGGGATCCATCTTGTCGGAAATGAGGACTTTGGGCTTGGTCATGTTTTGGTTCCTTGCGGTGTTCCTCTCCCATTTAGGGAGAGGATACGGAGCCTTGGCGGGGAACCGCCTAGGCGGAGTTGGAGAGGGCCCTCTCCGCTGCGACTAATTCGCGTTGCTCATAAGGCTCGCGCCTCTCCCTCAAGGGGAGAGGATAAGAGATCAGGCGGATTTCATTTCGTCCCAGGCCCAATCGAGCCAGGGGCCGAGCGCTTCGATGTCGGCGGTGTCGACGGTCGCACCACACCAGATGCGCAGGCCCGGCGGGGCGTCGCGATAACTGGCGATGTCATAAGCGGCGTGTTCAGCCTCAAGCAGGCCTGCGAACTTTTTGATGAAGTCCGCATCCGCACCTTCGACGGTCAGGCAGACAGAGGTGGTTGACCGTGTGGCCGGGTCCACCGCCAGATGATCAAGCCAGGACCGGCCTTCGACGATGAGATTGAGCGCACGGGCATTGGCGTTGCTGCGCGCCATTAGGCCTTCAAGGCCACCGACCGACTTCGCCCATTCCAGCGCGAAGATCACGTCTTCCACGGCGAGCATCGACGGCGTGTTGATCGTCTCGCCCTTGAAGATGCCTTCGGAGAGCTTGCCCTTCGACATCAGGCGGAACAGCTTGGGAAGCGGCCATGCGGGGGTGTAGCTTTCGAGCCGCTCCACAGCACGCGGGCCGAGGATCAAAACGCCGTGTGCGCCTTCGCCGCCCAGCACTTTCTGCCAGGAGAAGGTGACGACGTCGAGCTTGTCCCACGGCATGTCATAGGCGAACACCGCCGACGTCGCGTCGCAGATGGAGAGGCCCGCGCGGTCGCTGGCAATCCAGTCGCCATTGGGGACGCGCGCGCCGGAGGTGGTGCCGTTCCAGGTGAAGACGACATCGTCTGCCCAGTTGACCGTCGAGAGATCGGGGAGTTCGCCATAGGCTGCGTTCAGCACCGTGGCGTTCAATTTCAGCTGCTTGTTCGCATCGGTGACCCAACCTTCACCAAAGCTTTCCCATGCCAGCATGGTCGTGCCGCGTGCGCCGAGCAGCGACCACATGGCCATTTCGACAGCACCCGTGTCAGACCCGGGGACGATACCGATGCGGTGCGTGTCCGGCACTTGCAGCACGTCGCGCATCAGGTCGATCGCCAGTTGCAGGCGCGACTTGCCGATCTTGGCGCGGTGCGAGCGGCCGAGGCATTCGGTTTGGAGTTTGGAAGCTTCCCAGCCCGGCGGCTTTGCGCAGGGGCCCGAGGAAAAGAATGGACGCGCGGGTGTGCGCGTTGGCTTGGTCACAGTCATGTAAGCGTCTCCTTGCAGAGAGCAGCGCGGCGTTGGGACCGCGTGGCCCGCCGCCGCGTCTAGAGGCGGGTGCCTCCAAGTCAAGCGAATTGCTTAACTCTCTCAAATCAGGAGTCGTTTTTCAAACTTTGCTGTTGTGACACAGGTTAGGTTGAGGAGGGTTTGCGCGCTAAGGCAAAAGGGGACCAGAGAGATTCTCTCCGGCCCCTTTCTTTGCCTCAATAGCCCTTCTTGCGGAACAAGACTTCGCCGCGCCGGGCGACGTACAGCTTCTCAAACGTCACCGGATGGAAATAAGCTTCCACACGATCCCCTTCGGGCGTGGTGCCGTAGACTTCGTAGCAGCCGCCATCGGGCTTGGTCTTGCGCACCTGCCAGCCTTCTTTGATCAGCTTGGCCTTCAGCGCGTCCTGCGATTTCCAGCTGGAGGCGGGACCGGCCTGACACTTGATCGCGCCGGTGGCGGAGGCCGGTGTCGCAATCGCAGTGAGCGCGGCGGCTCCGGCAAGAGAGAGAAGGGAGAGAGTACGCATCGTCATGCTCCTTGTTTTGCTTGGGGGAAGGATTTGAAAGCCCGCAGCGCCACGATCAGCGCCAGGGGTATGAAGTGAACCAGTGCGGGGCCAAGATTATTGTGCACCCAAATCCAGTGAAGCAGGGTCAGGACCGCGGCGGGATAAACGAAGCGCTGCAATTGCTTCCAACGCGCCTTTAGCGCCCGCATGGACCGATCATTGCTGAGGAGGGCGGGCACCATCATCAGGATGAATGCGGCCCAGCCTGTCCATATTCCCGGAGCGAGCGCCTCTGCGATCATATCGGCCACATTGCCCATGTCGATGATGTAAAAGACAAGGTGCAATAGGGCATAGGCAAAGGCCGCGACGCCGAGTGCGCGACGCCGCGCAGCCAACCATTGCAGCCATTGGCGCGGCCCGAGGACGCTGATCAGCGGGCTGATGGCGATCGCGATAATCATCAACCGGGCCGACATTTCGCCCGAGGGATGCAGCAGGTCCATCGCCTCGACGGACCCACGCCCATAGCCTGAAAGCATCGCGATGGCTGGAAGCGCGAGCAGGGCCCAAAGGCTGAAGCGGTGGTTGAAGATGGCCATCTATGCTTTCCCTACGTCCGAGCGTACAAGACTGTCAATGCTAATGCGAGCGATTATCAATAATCCTTCGAGATGCGAACAGCCGCACTTTGTCGGCCGACGGACGACAAGGTCGACAGGATCGACAACCAGCGCGTGACCTGAAACTCGGCGCGCGTCGCCGAATAGCCGGCGCCGTCGGTGATGATCTCCACAAAGGCCCGGCGGGAGATGTATTTGCCGGCGGCCACGGAGGTGCGCTGGCCGGTCGTCGTATCCGCAGGCAAGATGCGCAGCCGGTCCAGCCCCACGGCCTGCCGCAAGGCGTTGATCGGGTTGAGGCCCGCCCCGCCGCGCATCGAGGCGACCGCCGCGGCCAGCTGCAGCGCTTCTGGCGCGGAAAGGTTTGTGATCGAGGTGCCGAACAACAGGCGGGACAGCAATTCCTCCTGCGGCAATGCGGGCACGCTCGCAAAGGTGATCTCTGGCTTCTGCCCGGTGCCGCCGACGCGGATCGTTGCATCCAGCCCCTGCGTGTCGCCTTGGGCGACGATGTCGAGGATCGGGTCGGGCGGGCTTTCCCCCCGGAACCGGATGACGCCGCGTTCCAGCTCAAAGCGCCGTCCGGCAAATTCATAGCCGCCCCGGACAACCTCGGCCGCGCCGAGGATGGCAGGCGACAGGATTGAGCCGGTGACGGCCAGGTCACCACGCCATTCGCTGTCGAGACCAAGGCCTGTCACCATCATCCGACCCGGCACATTGGCCTTGATGTCGAGCAACCATGGCCGCGCGGGCGCGACCGCCATTTGCAGGTCAGCCCCGCCGTTAATCTCCCGCACGCGCAAACGGGGAAAGGACGTGGCCACAGCACTTTGACCCAGCACATAGCTACTTCGGTCGACCCGCACAGTACCGCTGATGAGGCCGCCACTGCCTTCGGACTGGATTCGCAGGGGGCCGGTCACCGTCGCTCCCAGATCATCCCGGGCGATCAATGTGGCCGACTCAGCCTGCACCGAAAGGTCGATTCCCGGCGCGCCAGAAGCAAAGCTGATGGTGCCTGTGCCGGTCAGCCGCCCACCTTTGCCTGCCGTGGCGGAAAAGCTGTTGAGCACCAGACGGGATCCGTTGAACTGCCCGTTCGCCGCGACGCCAGTCAGCACCATCCCCGCCGCTGCACTTTCGACGCGCGCGGAGGCAGTGCGCACCGAGCCGCGGATGATGGGATTAGACAGCGTGCCGCCCATATCGGCACCGATCGCCACATTGCCCGATAGATCAAAGGTGGAAATGCCGGTCAGGCGCCACAGCGTTCCGGCATCGCCATTGAAGCGCAACTGGCCCGCCAGATTGGCATTGGCGATCTGGCTGCCGAGAGCGGCGGCCCCGCCAAGGCCGTTGAGCTGTATCTGTCCGCGCCCGATGGTCTGGCCGCCTGAGGCGGCAACCAGCCGCGCGCCAGCCCGCGACCCGCCAAAGCTTGCAATCACCGCAAGGTCAATCGGCTTGGAAGCAAGCGCGAGCCCTGCGCGCGTCAGGCCACGCACCTTGACGTCGATCCGGCCCGATGGCGTGCCATTGGCTTCTTCCACGTAGAAGAAGGTCCCGCTCGCCCGTCCGCCCAAGCCAAGGCGGGGGGCGACGGTATCGAGGATCGACAGCGGCATAGACGAGAGCGAACCCGTCAATTCCGGCTGTGGGCCGCCGATGAGGCCTGAGAGAGACGCCTTTCCGCCTGCAAAACTGAGCTCCGTCGGTGAAAGCCGCCAGCCGCCCCCTTCGCGCACCAGCACCGCAGGCGCATCAAGGCTGATGGGGCGCCGCTCCAAAGTCCCATTCGCCACCACGATCAGGCGTTCGGGCGCGATTTGCACGACCGTCTGGAGATCAAAATCCCCACCGCGAGACCCGGCGATGGCGCCTTTCAGCGTGCCTCTGCCGCCCTTCAAGTCGATATTGCCCGCGAGCCGCGCAAAGGCCACGCCGCCATATTGCACGCCGCGTGCCGTCACCGTGCCGTTGATGGCGGTCCCGGCCGGGTCCAATAAGATGGTGCCGTCAAAACGCCCACGCCGGATGGCCATTTGGGGCGGGCCATCAAAGCGGGCATCACGGGCATCGACAGCGGCCCGAATGCGCTGCAGCCCGCCTGTGACATCCATGTCGAGCGTGCCCGTCGCCATCCCGCCCAGCGAGATGGTTCCAGCAAGCCCGCCGGTCACGGGCGTCAGCCGCCCCGTTGCTGAAAGACCAGAGGCGTTGATATCAGCGACGAGGATCTGCGAGGTGCGTCCTGCTGGTAACAATATGTCCCCACGCCCGGTGAAGCGCCCGATGCGGGATTGGCCATTGGCTGTCCAGCCAAAGCCGCCCGCATTCGGCGTCAGCAGAAGGTCGACATTGGCGAGCCCCATCGCCTCATTGGGTCGGGCGAAGAGCAAGGACACGCGTGGTCGCGCAAGGGGTCCATCGAGGGCCAGCTGCAGCGCACCATAGATCGCCTGGCTGCCGCTACCTGAAAGCTGGAAGCTGCCATCACGCCGCCGGATACCCGACAGAGTTAGCCGCAGCTTGGGCGCGGTGAGGCGCATATTGGTGAAGCGCAGCACCCCGTCGGGCGTGCGTTCCAGCGCCGTCTCCAGCTTTGGCAAACCGCCGGCCAGTCCGGCAAAGAACGCATTGTCAAAGCGCCGGACCCAGGCTTCCCCCCGGCCCAAAATGCGTGTGCCGCGACCATTGGGGCCCGGCACGACATCCAATTCACTGCGGATGTCGACAAGGCCGATGCCGGGGATGAAATAGCGGTTGAGTTGCCCGGCCAGGCCCACATCGTAGCGGCCGGTTTTGAGATCAACGAACAGCGCGAGTCTGCCCGACAGCTTGTCCGATTTCAGCAGCAGGTTTTCCCCGATCAGCGTGGACCGCGTGGCCAGCACCACGCCATCGACCGAGATATTGGCAAGGATGCCGCCCGCCACATCACCGACGCCGCTGATACGGCGCGCCGTGAAGCGCACCGGCACTTTGACCGGCGCCTTGGACAGGCGGCCTTGCCCCGAGACACGCACATCCTCCAGCCCTGTTGCGTCAAAAGCGACGCGCGGGGCGGTGAGCAGATAATCGAACGATGCCTGCGAAAAGGGCCCGTCAAACCGGGCTTTCAGCTGGACATTCTGGCCGCGCATCGTCGGCAGAACGGCGCGCGGATCCATTAGCCGGACGGTGAGCAGGGCATCGTCAAAGCTGCTATTGCCCAGATCAACACCGCCCGTGCCCGAGATCGCCAGCGCGGCGGAGGATAGGTTGATCTGCCCGTCAATCCGCCGGTTGGCAAAGGTCGCCTCACCCGACACGCGCACCAGCGGGGCGGCGAGGCTCTGCATCCGGCCGGTCAGCACATTGGCAGCTGTGATGGTGCCGCCCAGCGTATAGCGCCCTTCTTTCACCACCAGATCGAGATTGGCCGTATCTTGCCCGGAAATGCGCGCCTTGAGCGCGCCCTGCCAGGACTTCCAGCTGCCATCGCCGGAGAGGCGCAGCGCCACAGGTCGTGCGGTGCCCATCATCGCGCCGAACACGCCGCGTTCCGGCGCATCGAGGGCGAGGTCGACGTCAAAGCGATTGTCATCGGGCCGGGAATCGAGCTTCAGGACCAGCTGGTCGCCCTGTTGGGCATCGGCGGTCAGATCGATGATCGCGCGGCCATCGCGAATGTCGGCGCGTCCCGCGAGCCGTCCGATGCGTGGGGACCCAGCCACACCTTTGTCGATCTGAAGCCGGTCAATCGCGAGCGATCCGATGCGGATGTCGAAAGCGGGCAGGATCGGCGCATCGGGCGCGCCGGGGTTGAGTTTGGGCAGGCGGTGGAGTGTGGCGACCTTGGCATGGAGCCGGTCAATATCGAGCCGGTTGGTGAACCAGGCGAGCGGCGACCAGTCGAGATCCACCAAGGGGGCCTCGAAGACCAGCCCCTTGGGGTCCGAGAGCCGCAGACCCTTTATGCGGGCCTGACTGTAGAGGGAGCCTTCAATGGCATCGATCTCGATCTTTAAGCCAGACTTGGGGGAGAGGTTTTCAACGCGGTCGATGATGAAGCGGTGGCCCGGCCCGGTGTCCGCCAGACCGGCGAGCACCAGCCCGATCAGGGCCAGTCCCAGAAGAGCGGCAAGGAGCCTTTTGGCGAGGCGCATCAAAAGGCCTGCCCCAAGGAGACAAACACGGTGACCCCCGCCTCACCCGTGCGCCGGTTGATGGGGGTGCCAATGTCGATACGGATCGGACCGAAGCTGGAATAATAGCGCCCGCCAAGCCCCGCGCCGAAGCGCATCTTGTCCAGACGCGGCAGGCTTTCGGTGTAAATGTTGCCGGCATCAACGAAGGGGACGACGCCAAACACGCCAAAGCGGAGGCGGGCCTCCATCGAAAATTCGGCCAGACTGCGCCCGCCAATCGGGTCTCCAAAGGCATCGCGCGGGCCGATATTCTGATAGCTAAAGCCGCGTATCGATCCGCCGCCGCCGGCATAAAAGCGGCGCGACGGCGCGATATTGTTGAGGGCCGTGCCGGAGATGGAGCCCAATCTCGCCCGCCCGGCGAGGACAAACTTGCCGCCCAAGGGCAGATAGGCGCTGCTATCAATTTGGGTGCGGACATAGCCGTTGAACCCACCCTGCAACGATCCTTCAGGGGAGATGCGTCCGCTCAGCCGGAAACCGCGCGTCGGGTCCAGCAGATCGTCTGACCCGTCATAGGCCAGGGTCGCTGGCAGGGCGGCGATGAAATAGGTTTGCCGCGCGCCGCCGCGCGCCACGATGTCGCGTTCATCCGATGCGAGCAGCTCCGCGCCGACGCTCCAGGTCCAGTCCTTCTGCCAGATGATGTTGGTCTGGCGTTCGAGGTTGGCGGCAATCTCAAGTGTGCGGGCGGCATATGCGGTCTGGACGATATTGCTCGCCGCTACCCGCGCGTTCAAAACCCAGTCCCGCCGCCGCCAATTGGACTGGCGCAGGGAGGCGCCTAAAGTTTGTTCGCGCGTGCCGATGACCCCCCGCAGCGTGACAGCGCCTTCGGGCTTGAGCAGGTTGCGGTGTGTCCAGCTGGCGGACACGCGAAACCCTTCGCCGGTGCCATATCCCGCTTCTGCCGCGATCGTCCTTACAGGCGCGGGCGTCATGGTGACAGAAATGTCCGCGGTTTGCGGGTCGCCCGTTTCAACGGGGCTGACATCAACCGAGGACAAGAGGCCGGTTGCGATCAAGGCCCGCTTCAAGTCATCGATGTCGGCCTGATTATAGGGGTCGCCCGAATTGAAGCGCGCGATGCGGCCGATATGCTTTGCATCGAAAGGCAGTTTGTCGCCGCGTGCCAGGATCTGCCCGAAGTTGCGCTTGCCGCCGGTCTCGACATGCACCTCCATTGAGGCGGTCCGCGTGTCATGGTCCACCACGACATCAGGTGCTGTAACCTTGGCAAAGGGATAGCCGTCATTGGCGAGTTTGCTCTTCAGCGTGGCTTCCGCCAGCGTCACATCATCGGCATCCACGCTGTCCTGCACGTTGACGTTGAACGCCTCCCGCAGGCTTCCATTCTCATCAAGGCCCGACACGCGGATCTCGCCAAAGGTGTAAAGCGGCCCCGGTTCGATGGTAAGGGTGACGGCAAGGCGATCCCCCACCGCTTCAATCTCTGATTCAACGCGCGCATCGTAATAGCCGTCGGCGCGCAAAAGTTCAGCCAGCAAAGCGGCATCATCGCGCGCGCGTCGGTCAATCTGGGCGACATTGGCGGGCTTGCTGTCTCCGGTCTTCAGCGCTGACAGGACATCAAAGCGCTGCGCGATCTGGTTTTCGGACGTCGCGGGCACACCGGCCAAGGTGACGGTGTAGCGGCGGCCCTGTTCATCGGCGCTGTCGATACCGGAGGCTTGTTCCCCGGCTTCCTCAGCAGGCAGATCGGGCCATTCCACGCCGATATCCGGCATCTCTGCCATCGGCGATTCCGGGTCCAGCGGCGCGTCTGTGGCCTGTGTTGGTTCGGCAGGCGTGGGCGCTCCCTGCGCGTGAACAGGGGTGGCAACGGCCAGCGCTACGGTCAGGGCGACGGGCGCGACACGACACAGGAGGCCGGACTTCATCCCCCTGCTCTATCGCGTCCTAGGACGGAGCGAAAGCGCTCCCTTTGGAGGCGGGTCACTTAAATCAGGAACCCCGCGCGAACCTGCTAGTGGCGGGTGGCGCCGATCTCATTTTCCAGCGCGCTGATCAGCCGTTCCACCTGCCGCCAGCGGCAATAGCCGATGACATTGCCATGATCGCGGGACCGGCGCGCGCGCCCTGCGGCTTCGCTTGAGGCGTCTTTGCCAAACAGCGCCATGAATTCGGCAGCGAGGTCTGCCCCGGCGCGATCGACAAAAAAGCTGGACATGCGGCAGGGGGCTCCTCTTTGGCAGAATGCGAACAAAACCCTTTATGGGCCAGCCCTTTGCGGGCCGTGCCCAAATGCGGTGAAGGATCCATTCACCATGTCCCAAAGGGCATTGCCCCAATGGGCGGGGTGGCGTTTTCCGCCGGGCAGTGGCAGGGGAGGCCCATGACCGAACCAAAGAAATCTGATCCCCGCGCGGCCGGTGGGCCGCTGGCCCTCTCCATCCTCGCAGGCGCCATCATCGGTGTCGTCTATCACCAGTCGACGCTTGGCTTGCTGGTCGGGTCCGGACTGGGCGTTGTCTTCGCCGTCGGCTTTTGGTTTTTTGACCGGAAACGCTAAGCGCGCGCTTCAGGCCATCCGCCTGCCGACCCAGATGACGCGGCCGATGATCTCCACCGCCGCCGGGTCACACTCTTCCCAATCGGGATAGGCCGGGTTGTCGCTGCGGATCGACAGGCGCCGCCCGCCTAAGCCTGCCGGGTTGAGTGCAATCCGCTTCACAAGCAGCGCTTCTTCCACCCGCAACACGTAGATGCCGTCGCGCAGCCGGTCTGCCGCATCGCCCCTATCAACCAGAATCTCATCGCCTTCCGACAAGGTCGGCAACATGGATTCGCCGCGCACCGCAATGGCCGAGACATTTTGTGGGGCAGAGGCGACACCGCGCAGCCAACGGGCGTCAAAGCCGAAGCGGGAAATCGTCTCTTCGCGGTTGGCCAATGCGCCGGGGCCGGCAGAGGCTTCCACCGCCAAACGCGGCACTGAGATCAGATCACCCGCAACAGGGGCCGTCGCCGGTCCGCCCAGCTGCGATTCATCAACACCCAGATAGCGGGCGAGCAATTTCCGGTCGTCTTCGGCCAGCTTGCGTGGGCTGCCGCGATGGATGAACTGCTGGATATAAGCGGGGTTGCGCCCAATCAGCCGCGACAAAGCAGCATAGTCCTCCCCCCGGTCCCGAATCAGCCGATCCAGCGTGTCGCGCACATTTTCCATGCGCGTTCATACCGATAAGAAAAATCCTAGACAAGTAGGATTTGGCGGTGAAAAAGGAAAAATCCTAACGCGAATCGACGGAAAGACGAGGGGGAACAAAAGGTGAACATTAGGCGCGAAATTGAGCTTTTCCTGCGGCGCACGGGGATGCGCCCGGCGCGTTTCGGGCGGCTGGCCGCGCGCGACCCAAAGCTCGTTTTCGACGTCCGCGCGGGGCGGGAGATGCGCGTCCCCCTCGTCCGCCGCGTGCGGGATTTCATCGCCACCCAAGACGCCGAAAAGGAGGCCCGGCCATGACCGCTAACGCGCACCGCGCGCTGACCAACGCTCTGTTGAAACTCGCAACGCCTGCTGAAATTCCCGAATCGCGGGAACGTCCTTGGGCCAGCGTCACCTTCACCGGCGCCCGGCATTGGGTTTCGCTCTCGGTCGGCCCTGCCCGCGCTGACGAGATCGCAGCGATGCTGCCGGATCATGAGTTTGATCTGCCCGGCCATTTGGTCGCGGATATCGTCGTGAAGGGCACAAAGCCCGATGGGGACCGCACCCTCCTCGAGATTGAAGCGCTGACCGTGGAGAGTGATGGCTGACCACTTCGGTGCGCGCCTCCTCATGCGAGTCGCATAACGCTATTCTTTGAAATTTATCTGATTGGAAATTGCCGTGACTGCCCCTGAAAATAACTTTGATCTTTTCTTGGAAAAGATTGCAAACCTCGACGTTGAAGTCTCCAGTAGTGGAGAAGGCATTTTCACCGCTTGCTCCTTGAGTGAGCCGTGCTTTTGCTTCGATGGACACAGCCAAGCTGAAGTCGCTGATCGTGTCGTAGACACGCTCGAATCTTATGCCCGCCTCTATTTTGGTCTCAACGATCTGAAGCTCCGTTCTCACCGAGAGGATTTGAAAGAGCCAACGGTAAAACTGGAAACGGTGACTCCGCTGTCAAAATTGGGGCTCGCTGTCGCCTAATGCCCTGAGCTCGAATACCGTGTGATAAGCTCGCGACCATTGGATTGTTCGGCTATGAGCTGGAACATGACGATGGTCGCACCCTATGGTATCGAGGCCCAGAAGGTAAGATTTACGCAATAGATCGTTATGCACCGCGATTCTGGTTTGAAAGTGTTGGAGAGGCCGTGCAAGCAGGCTGTACAGCCGTACGGATTTCCAACGCAGAGGAAGCGGAAGAAGCAGACGCAATCACGCGCGAACTTCGAAAAGAAGCTTCGCAGCAGCCTTCAGGCGAAAACCCTTCCGACGAAAATTAACCCACTTGCTTGCCTCTCCGTCTGTGCGCAATTGGAGCGCAGAGATAAACAGGAGAATGTGATGCGAGTCTTTCTTGGCGCGATGATGGCAGCAACGGCCTTATCGGGCGCCGCGCAGGCGGAAACGGTCGTCCTTCATGCAGGGCGCGTGATTACGGATGCGGCCAAGCCCGCCTCCGGCCCCGCCACCATCACCGTCACCGACGGCAAGATCGTTTCGATTGCCGATGGCTATGCTGCGGCCCCGGCGGGTGCGCGCGTTGTCGATTTGAAGACGAAGACCGTCCTGCCCGGCCTGATCGACATGCATGTCCATCTGGAGAGCAACCCCGGCGGGGATTTTCGTGATGAAACGATTGTGACGGACGATTATCTGGCGCTGGTCGGTGCGAAGAATGCGCTGACCACGGTGAAAGCGGGCTTCACGACGGTCCGCGATCTGGGCTCGGCCCCGCGCGGCGGCTTTGCCCTGCGGGATGCAACGGCCAAGGGCCTCATCCCCGGCCCGCGCGTTGTCGCGGCGGGTACGTCCATTTCGATCATCGGCGGCCATGGCGATGTGTCTGGCTTCCGCCCGGAAGTGAATGCCGCGCTCGACGGCAAGAACACCTGTAC
>JBBATS010000060.1:0-16064 GCA_040398625.1 Chakrabartia sp.
CAATTCTTGTGGAAGGCGAGCGACACGCTCGATCTGACGCTAACAGGCGATTACAACGTGCAAGACCCGAAGTGCTGCGTGCAGATCTTCGTGCGGACGGGTGCCACACAACGTCCGCTCAACCGCCAGTTTGCAGCCCTTTCCGCAGCGTTCAACTATGCCCCGCCAAGCACCAATCCGTTTGACCGCCTGACTGATCTCGATGCCGATCTGCGCGCGCGCAATGAGCATGGCGGCGTTTCCCTTGTCGCCGAAAAGGAGCTCGGCAACGGCACGCTGACTTCTGTCACGGCTTGGCGCTATTGGGATTGGCGCCCGCGTAACGACCGCGATTTTACGGGCCTGCCAATCACCACCAAATCGAACAACCCGACCCGTCAGAAGCAATACACGCAGGAATTCCGCTATGCGCAGTCGGGGGAGAAGATCGATTTCGTGGCGGGCGTCTTTGCCTTCCACCAGAAGATCCACACCACCGGTATTCAGGAACAAGGGGCGGCCGCCAGCCGCTGGCTGATCAATCCAACCAACGCGCTTGCGAACGATCCGTCGGTCTTGAACGGCCTGACCGCGAACAACGATATTCGCCTGAACAACACCAGCCTTGCCGCCTTTGGTCAGGTGAGCTGGAAGGTCACCGACAGCTTCACCATCCAGCCGGGCCTGCGCGTCAATTATGACAAGAAGGTCGGCAGCTATAGCTCGGTCGTCCGCGATGGTGCGGGCAACCTCCTGCTGTTTTCGACACCCGGCGCACGTGCCACGCAGCAGCGGGGCGTGCTGGCGCCGCAGTTCTTTGAACCGCGCTTTAGCGACTGGAATGTGTCCTATGATCTGACAGCGAGCTATGACTTCGCCCGCGACATTCATGGGTATGCGACCTACGCCAAAACCTTCAAATCGGGCGGCGTGAACCTGAATGGCGTGCCAAGCGATGCGGCTGGCAATCCCCTTCTTGCTGCAGCTACGGTCCGGCCGGAAAAGGTCGATCATTTTGAAATCGGTTTAAAGACGCAATTCCTTGATCGACGTGCGACCCTGAACGTCTCGGGCTTCTGGACGGATATCAAGGATTTCCAGGCGAACGTCACCAACGGCCAGTTGGGTGTCTTGCGTGGCTATTTGGCCAATGCACAAAAAGTCCGCGTGCGCGGGGTCGAAGCGGATTTGTCGCTCCGCCCAAGCGACCGCTTCAGCGTCTATGCCAATGGTGCCTTCACGGACCATGAGTATCGCAAATTCACCGATGCGCCCTGCCCGTCTGAACTTTCGGGCGGCACGACAGTCACCGCCGGCCAGACGCCGAGCGCCCCCGGCACCGCCGGTGGCCTCAGCCCGGCCAATTGCGACATTTCCGGCCAGTGGCTGCCCGGTGTGTCGAAATGGGCATTCTCTTATGGCGCGGAATATAACGTCCCGACCGAACTGCTTGGCCAAGAAGGTGCCGCTTATGTGGGCTTTGATGGCAATTACCGGTCGAAATTCTCGTCCAACGCCTCCCGCTCGCCTTATACCGACGTCAACGGCTACTCCATTGCAAACTTCCGCGTCGGCTTCCGGACGGAAAAGGGGTGGGACGTGTTCGGCTGGGTCCGCAACGCCTTTGACGCGAACTATTTTGAACAATTGGCCGTTCCGTCAGGCAATACCGGCCTGATTGTGGGTCAACCCGGTGATCCCCGCACATGGGGGGTGACGTTTAAGGCCGCGTTTTAGGGCGCGCGTTTCTCAAGCCCATTCGGGTTGGCTTTAGCGCTGCATAGTTTATCTCATTTGCGGACAGCCACCCCGGATGGGCATGGGCGCCAAGAATAATCACGTTATGACGCCGTGGAACTGCGGCGTCGTGCCGTTCGTTAAAAGCAGACGGCGCTTATTTGTTTTGAGGACCCAAAGGGGGGGTCAAAGGAATGCCCGAGCTCAGCATGGAACATATTCAGGCGATCCTCCCCTTCATCGCGGTCGGCTTTTTTGCGCAGTTGATTGATGGCGCGCTCGGCATGGCCTTTGGTGTGATCACCAATACCCTGTTGGTCAGCGTCATGGGTGTTCCAGCACATCGCGCGTCTGCCAGCGTCCATCTAGTAGAAATGTTCACGACCGCCGCTTCTGCAATAAGTCATACGCTCCATCGAAATGTGGATTGGAAACTTTTCGCAAGGCTTGTGATTCCAGGTGTAATTGGAGGTGCTTCGGGCGCTTATTGGCTGTCCAATAACGCAGAGGCAGCCCGGCCATTTGTAATGGCCTACCTCGCTAGCATCGGCGTTTATCTGCTGTGGCGCGCCTGGCGGATGAGCCACAACCACGTGCATAAAGCCGCGAAGGTCGTTGAGCCCCTTGGTCTAGTCGGCGGATTTCTGGATGCGGCAGGCGGCGGCGGCTGGGGGCCGATCGTGACGTCCAATCTGCTCGTGCAGGGCACCGAGCCCCGTAAGACGATCGGCACCGTCAATACCGCCGAATTCTTCCTAACAACGGTCATTTCCTTGACCTTCATCGCGACGATCGGGCTTGAAGCGTTCACCTTCGCGGCCGTCGGCCTGACTATCGGCGGCCTTCTTGCCGCACCGTTCGGAGCGATCCTCGCAAAGCGCATTCCCGCCAAACAACTCATGTACATGGTCGGAACGATCCTGACCGCGACGAGCCTGTTCAGCCTTTACAAAGCGCTCAGCTAAAACGCCTCACTGCACGCAATAATCCGGAAGCGCGATGGGGTCCTCGTCTTTGGTGCGCCAAACGCCATCCGTCAGCAGATAGGAGCGCCCAATCGCCACGCGCTTTTGGAGCGTTTCGCAACCGACGGTTACAGCGACATCCCGCACGGTCACACCGCGCTGCGTCGCGAGTTTGGTATAGACGTCACGCCGCTTGATGTTGATCGCGTCAACTTCGTCACGAAGCTCACCAGATGGCGTGCTGCGAAAGCCGAGATAGCCATCCGCCTGTTCACCAACCTCACCACTGGACAGCGCGGCACTAACCGCTCCGGCAGATTGGGCGTAGGCGATGCCAGCGGCACCCACGACAAGGACGGCGGCCCCTGCGAGCGCGAGAGTTTTACGAGAAAGCGTCATTGCGGAAACAGCTCCGGATTGTTGTTCACAAGGTCTTCTGCATCCTTCTTCAGGGTGAGGACGACCTCTTGCTTGATGTTAACGTTCAGGTTGATCTCGATCGGTTTGTCCGGAGCCTGAATCTGCACGCATCCGGCCAAAAGAGCGGAAGCGGCGAGAGCCAGAGGGAGGGAAGCCTGTTTCATAATCCCCGGGTTCGCATCTGATCGTCTGTGCGTCAACAACGTCTTCCTTATTGCTTTGGCCCGCTTTCGGGAGGCTGAACGGGATTGGTGGGTTTACGTTCATCTTGTGGCAGCGGTTCTAACCGCGGAACCATGCGGTTTATAAGGATCGACGGGTCGTTAAAGCTGCGCGTCATATCAAAAAGCTGTCGGAATTTGGCGGTAATCGTCACATTGAAAATGAAGGGCAGATTTGTCGCACCCAAAATCTTGATGGGCAGTTTTGTGCGCCCGCCGTCAATTGGCGCCTGATTGACACCGGCAAAGCTGATGCGCGTGACAACATCCCCGTCAATCGCGCCGTTCAGGTCGATGGCCAGCCGATCATATTTCATCGACTTCAGCGCATCAAAGGCGAAGCGGCCCATCATGCCAATATTCTCGTTCGACACTTGCCCCACATAAGACAGCGTGCCGCCCCCGCGCGCAACGATGTGACCGCCTTCGATGCGGCCGCCCTGATCATCAAACACCATCGGCAACGCGCCATCGAAACGACCAGTCGCTGCGACATTCTCAAACTCCATGGCCGCAATGAACCGCGCGGCATCGAGCCCTTCCACCCGGAAGGTCAGGTGCCGTGCGGAGGCCGTCGACATGTCGAGCGTTGTCGGGTCCAAGATCAGAGACCCGCCCGCAAAGGGCCAGCGCCCGCCATCCACTTGGACGCGATATCCCGGCAACAGGCGGTACGTAATCGCCCCGTCTGTCACGGAGATGCCCGGATTGACGTTGGCGATTACGACCTTCTGGTCCGGTGCCGTCACAAGCCCCAGCAGATCAACAAAGGCAATCTCTCCCTTGAGCCCCTCAACCGGGCCAAAGGCAGCCGCGAAATTCAGCCCGGCCGTCCGGAAGCGCCCAGTGCTCGTCACCGCATCGACGGACCAGTCGACACGCCCCGTCCCGTTGACACTGCCAAAGACATTGGCGACGACACCCAATGTCCTGGGGGTGATCGCCTCCGGCTGAAGGCGATCTCCAAAGGTAAGGTTGGCAACATCAAGGTCGGCCGCGCCAATGCCGGAGGACAGATTGTGGCGGAAGGTCACGCCGGCAATGTCCGCCCCACTCTTTGGTTCGCGCAGCACGGCGGTTCCATCGACCTTTCCGTTGACCAACCTAAGCGCGATGGTATCTGCCAAAAGCGGCAGGAAGCGGCGATCCGGGTCGGTATCAGAGACTGTCCCCTGCCCGCCAAGGTTCAGCACCCCACGCGCAAAGCGCCAAGGCCCGGAGGCAGATGAAAGGCGCAACGGCACATTGCCAATTTGCCCGCCTGCCCCTTCAAAATTGCCGGACACGCCCGCCTGCGTGCTGCGTCCCGAAATCGTGTCGGCAGAGAGGAGACTTTGGCGGGACGCCACTCCCACCTGCGCCGTCACGCCCGACAGACCAAAGGTGCCATCTTGAAGCCCATAACGCGCGCGGCTTGCGGCGAGGCTCATCGGAGACGTGCCCAGCGCGCCTCTGAGGCGCAAGCCGGGGACATCAAGCGACGTCGCTGTCAAACAGGCGTTGAAGCGAGTTTGCCCCAGACGCAGCGCCTCAAGCGTGAGGGCGCGGAATGACACCGGCTGACACCCTATGGGCAATCCCTGCCCTGCACGTATGCGCAGCGGCACGACCAGCCCGCTTATTCGGCCGCTTCCCAAGGGGCCGTCAACTGTGGCGACTGTATCGAAGGAGATGCCTTTGGGCGCAATGCCAAAGCGGGTCGGTGCCAGCGTCAGGCGGGAGCCCTTTGCGACATAGGGCTGGAAGGTGATGGTGCCGCCCCGCCCGTTGAGCAGCGCGGTCCCGCCCGGAAGGCCGCCGCCGCCGAACCGCGCAAGGCCCGCCAGCCGGAGCCCGCCTTCATCGAGAACGACGCTCTTTTCGCCGGGTAGCAGCAGACTCGCGCCGCTGGCACTGGCCAACGCCACATCCGAAAGTGCGAGTGCGCCCACGCCATCGACATAGCTCGCCTCGACATCCCCATGCCCGCCAATGCCCCTGCCCAAAGCTGAGATCGCTGCGGCCAATTGCCGTGCGGCCGGGGTGATTGGCGTTCCGTCCGGCAGTGCACCCAATTGCGCCGCAGCTTTCTTGGTCAAGCCGCCAGTAAAGATCCGGGCAGCGCGCACCTGCCCCGAAAAGATCGTGCCGCGCGCACCCAATGTCGTCTTGCCGGATAACCTGACGCGGGACGCCGTCATGTCCGCAGCGGCCAGCGAACCTAAAAGGATATCCACATCAGCGTCGGTCTTCCGGGCGTCTCCACGAAAATCCACTTGCGCCTCGGTGCCCCCGATCTTCACGCCCGGCATCGCGGATGACAGTAAGCGAACGGCACCTTTACCCCGCCAATCCGCCATATCCTCGGCGATACTGGCATCCAGCGAGATATCCGCCGTTTTTCCCGACATCTTGCCACAGGCCAAGTCGGCGAAGCGAACAGGCCCTTTAAAGGTCGGGCGGCGACCAACCACCGACAAATCGCCATAAACGGTCACATTCGCTGCACCGCAGGTCGCGTCGCGGGCAAGGCGCGGCGCAACTAGGGCGAGCTTCCCCTCAAATCCGCCCTGTAAATCACCCTGCCCGTCCAGCTTGCCCGCCAATTGGCCAAAAGGCGTATCGAAGCGCAGGCGCGCATCCTCCAAAGACAGGTCAATATCGGGCAAGCGAAACGGAGCGCCCGCGGACTTTGGCAGCAGCCGATCCAGCGCGCCGAGCGAGAGGGCTCCATCGACAAGGCGACCATGAAGCCGGACGCCGCCTGCCCGGACCGCGCGCACGGTCAGGCCTGACAGGCTTGGCCCGACGTCAATTTCCGCCCAATCGGCTGTCAGGTCTGGGTTCTTGGGATCTCCAATGCGGATGTTCTCAAGCCGCTGGCGTCGCGTCTCAATAGCGCGGATATCATAGTCGGCAGTAACGCCGCGCCCCTGCAGATACCCGTCAATTGCGTCACGCGCGATCGGCTCACGGTAGCTCCATACCGCAACGACAGCCGCAGCTCCGGCGCCCGCCAGTGCGAGCGAACCATATTTAACGCCGGGTCGAACCGCCATAACTCCTAACAAGCCGCTTTAGGGGCTGTGATCAAGCGCAATTGCGCAACTTCAGCTCCCAAGTTAGCCTATCGTTGATGAACGGGGAAACAACCGATGGCACCGGCCACCGCGCGCGTCTGCGTAAGCGGTTGATTGAAGGCGGCGGCGATGCCCTGTTGGACCACGAACTCATTGAATATCTTCTGGCTTTGGCCATTCCAAGGCGCGACACAAAGCCGCTGGCCAAAAAGCTGCTGCATGAATTTGGCGGCATTGGCGGGCTTCTGACAGCGGATGGAGAATCGCTCGCCCGTAGTGGCGGCTTGAGTGAGACGGCAGTCGCTGCCCTCAAGATTGTTCAGGCCGCGACCCTGCGCATGTTGAGTGACCCCATCCGCAACCAACCGATCCTGAGCAACTGGCAAGCGCTTCTCGACTATCTGCGCGTCGATATGGCCGCGCTCACCATTGAGCGGGTCCGAGTGCTGCACCTCAATTCGCGGAACATGCTGATCCGCGATGAGGTGATGTCTGAAGGCTCCATCGATCAGGCGGCGGTCTATGTCCGCGAGGTCATCCGGCGCGCGATCGACCTTGGCTCTGTGGCGATCATTCTGGTCCACAATCACCCGTCAGGCGATCCCTCCCCCAGCCGCGCCGACATCCAACTCACCAAAGACATTGCCGAGGCTGGCCGGCGATTGGGCATCGTCGTCCACGACCACATCATCATTGGCGCAGACAAGCATACGTCGCTGCGCGCAGCCGGACTAATCTAAAGCCGTCACCTGCCCACTGAAATACGGCTGCTTAGTAAAGCAACATCGGCATACCCTCTATGCCAACCAGCGAAGCCCGATAGGTCCAGGGATCATAAAGGGCGGACACATCAACCGACTTGCGTTGCTCCAGCAGCGTCGCAATCGGCACATGGGTGTAGTTGCCACCTTTTAGGGCCACCATCCGCCCCGCATGCCCGCTGTGAAGCAACTGGACGGCCAGTGCTCCAAAGGCAAAGCCCACCATGCGGTCAACGGCATCAGGAGCGCCGGACCGCATCAGATAGGCCAGTTCCTGAACGATAGTGCCCTGCCCTGTCCGGCTGGAGACTTCACGCGCTAGTCGCTGCCCGATGCCTTCCTGTGTGCGATCACTGGCGGATTTGCCGATCTCTTCGCCAAGGCCTTCATCGCCCTTGATTGTCGCGCCTTCGGAGACGACGCACATGGAATAACTCTCAGGGTTAGAGCGCTTATCCGCTTCTAACAGCGGGATCAGCACGTCCAGATCGATTGGCACTTCCGAAATCATCGTTCGGTCCACCTGCGCCAGAAAGCCGGACATCAACGCAGTCTCGCCTGAGCGCCGCCCGAAGAGTTCCACAATGGCAATGCGTTCATGGCTGGCCGCCGTCGTGCGCAGGGCGTTGATTGCCTCGACCGAGCGGCTGATCGCAGTTGAAAAGCCAATGCAATAGTCGGTGCCGAACACGTCATTGTCCATCGTCTTTGGGATGGAGATGACGGGCACGCCCAAGCCGGACAGATGTGCCGCAAAGCGCAGGGTTCCATCCCCGCCCATCGCGCAGACGGCATCGATGCCAAGCGCGGTGAGCTTTTCAAGCACCTCTTGACTGCGATCCCCTTCGGGTCGCGTGCGCGGATCAAGGCGGGAGCTGTGCAGCATTGTGCCGCCGACCCGATCCACGCCGCGCACCGTCTCCCGACCCAGCTCAATAAGATTCTCAGCGCGGCTCAATGCGCTTGTGGGATCGACATCCAACAACCCCTGCCAGCCCCGGCGAATGCCCGTCACCTGCCAGCCCAAATCCAGCGCAGACAGCGTGATGGAGCGGATGCAGGCATTGAGCCCCGGCACATCGCCACCGCCTGTCAGAATTCCAATACGCATCCCGCGTCCCTTCCGATTGCCGCCCCTGCCCCTTCCTGCTAGCGGCACGTCGAAACATCAAGCCACAGGACTGCCCATGATTCCCCGCTACGCCCGCCCCGAGATGGTCAAAATCTGGGAGCCCGAGACCCGCTTCAAAATCTGGTTCGAAATTGAGGCGCACGCCACCGACGCGTTGGCAGAGCTGGGCGTTGTGCCAAAGTCCGCCGCCAAGGCGCTGTGGGACTGGTGGGCAACCAACCCCACAATCGACGTCGCCGCCATTGACGCCATTGAAGCCGTCACCAAGCATGACGTGATCGCCTTCCTTACATGGGTTGCAGAAAATGTGGGCGAAGAAGCCCGCTTCATGCACCAAGGCATGACCAGCTCCGACGTGCTCGACACCTGCCTGTCCGTGCAGATGACGCGCGCCTCCGATATCTTGCTCGCCGATCTCGACGCATTGCTGGAGGCGATCAAGCGCCGCGCCTTTGAACATAAGATGACGCCGAGCATCGGCCGAAGCCACGGCATTCACGCAGAACCCGTCACCTTCGGCCTGAAGATGGCAGAAGCCTATGCCGAATTCTCACGCAACCGCGAACGGCTGGTTGCCGCGCGCAAGGACATTGCGACCTGCGCGATTTCCGGCGCCGTTGGCACATTCGCCAATATCGACCCGCGCGTCGAAGAACATGTCGCCGCTAAGCTGGGCCTCGCCATTGAACCTGTCTCCACGCAGGTCATCCCGCGTGACCGTCACGCCATGTTCTTTGCGACTTTGGGCGTCATTGCCTCGTCGATTGAGCGTCTGTCGGTGGAAGTCCGTCATTTGCAGCGCACCGAAGTTCTGGAAGCAGAAGAATATTTCTCGCCCGGCCAGAAGGGCTCATCGGCCATGCCCCATAAGCGCAATCCGGTCCTGACTGAAAACCTGACGGGTCTTGCCCGCATGGTCCGCAGCTACGCCCTTCCCGCCATGGAAAACGTGGCGCTCTGGCATGAGCGCGATATCAGCCACTCCTCGGTGGAACGCTATATCGGCCCGGATGCAACCATCACGCTCGACTTTGCGCTCGCGCGGCTGACCGGCGTCATCGACAAGCTGCTCGTCTATCCGGAGCGGATGCAGAAGAACCTCGATAAGATGGGCGGCCTTGTCCACTCACAGCGCGTTCTGCTCGCGCTCACCCAAGCCGGCGTCAGCCGTGAGGACTCCTATCGTCTTGTGCAGCGCAACGCCATGAAGGTCTGGGAGTCCGATGGGCAGCTTTCGCTCATGGAGCTTCTGAAGGCCGATCCAGAGGTGACAGCCGCTCTGTCCGTGCAGGAAATCGAGGACAAATTCGACCTCGGTTATCACCTGAAGCACGTGGATACGATCTTCTCGCGCGTATTTGGCTAGTCTCACAACTTAATTCATTTGCAACCTTTGATTGCATTTACTGCAATCGCAGTTGCTTAAGTTGCGTTTGAAAATCTTTGTTGCAGCGCACAAATGCAATTGACGGCGGCACATTGCCATCGTCTGCAACAAAGGAAACTAGCAATGACCTACGTAACACGCGTAGCGAGCGTTGCCATTGCTTTGATGATCCAAGGTATCACCTACGGAATCGTCACAGGCGCCTAACAGGCTCGCTACATTTCCACAGACAGGAAGGCCCGCCGGTTCTCTCCCCGGCGGGCCTTTCCTTTTGGGTCCTAGTGTCATTCCCGCGCAGGCGGGAATCCATGTGCGCTTAGATTAACGAATCCGGCAGCACGTTGGTGCTGATCCTTGGATTCCCGCTTTCGCGGGAATGACAAGCTCGAGAGCCCGATCCTTATTCCCTCAGATCGTCCCACATGTCCTTCAGCTTTGCGAAGAACCCTGTGCTTTGGGGGCACTCATCGCCTGTCTCGGTCTCACGGAAAGCTTCCAGAAGGTCCTTCTGCTTTGCGGTCAACTTCGTCGGTGTCTCGACTTCAATCTGAACGACAAGATCGCCCATGCCCCGGCTGTTCAGCACCGGCATCCCTGCCCCGCGCTGGCGCAGTTGCTTGCCGGACTGGATACCGACGGGAATGCGGATTTCATGTTCAACGCGGTCCAGCCCCGGCACGGTGATGCTACCGCCAAGTGCGGCCGTCGTGAAGCTGATCGGCACCTTACAGAACAAGGTTGAGCCATCCCGCTGGAACACGGAATGGCGCTTCAAATGCAGGAAGATATAGAGATCACCGGCAGGGGCGCCACGCGCGCCGGCCTCCCCCTCGCCTGACAGGCGGATACGGGTGCCGTCATCGACGCCTTTTGGAATGTTGACGGAGAGCGTCTTGGGCTTTTCCACGCGGCCTTCGCCACGGCAGCTGTTGCAGGGATCTGAAATGACCCGGCCCGCCCCCTGGCATTTCGGACATGTCCGCTCCACGACGAAGAAGCCCTGTTGTGCCCGCACCTGACCATGGCCGCCGCACGTGCCGCAGGTCGAGGCCGACGTGCCGGGCTTTGCGCCTGATCCGCCACAGGGATCACAAAGGGCAGAAACTTCGACCGAAACCTCAGTCTGCTTACCGTTAAAGGCTTCTTCCAGAGTGATCTCGAGATCATAGCGCAGATCGGCGCCACGCTGTGGCCCGCGCTGGCGACCACGGCCACCGCCCATGAACTCGCCGAAGATATTTTCAAAAATATCGGTAAAGCCACCGAAATCCTGCGGGCCACCGCCGCCGCCATTTTGGAAGGCCGCCTTGCCGTACTGATCATAGGCAGCGCGCTTTTGCGGGTCCTTCAGCACGTCATAGGCTTCGCTGATGGCTTTGAACTTGGCTTCAGATTCAGCACAACCCGGATTTTTGTCCGGGTGAAAACGCATGGCGAGCTTACGATAAGAGGACTTAATCGTCCCGTCGTCCGCGGTGCGCTCAACTTCGAGAAGTTCATAATAGTCGTCGGACATGCCACCCCCGGCCAAAGTCCCCGCTCGCCCTGAGCCTGTCGAAGGGCTTTGTTCCCTTTGCGCGACCGCCCTTTAGAAAGGGCAGTGCTTCGACACGCTCAGCACGAGCGGTGTTTGGTGGGCCTTAGCCCTTGTTTTCGTCCACTTCCGAGAATTCGGCGTCGACCACATCATCATCCTTCGGCGCATCAGCGCTTGGGGATGCAGAGTTGGCCTGCTCCTTCTCGTAAATCGCCTGACCAAGCTTCATGGCAACTTGCGCCAGCGCCTGCGCCTTTTCCGTCATCGCGGTGGGATCACCGCCTTCGACGGCAGCCTTGGTTTCGGCGATGGCCGCTTCGATTTCAGACTTCAGCGCGTCGTCCACCTTGTCGCCATTGTCGGCGAGCTGACGCTCCGTCGTGTGGATGAGGCTTTCCGCGTTGTTCTTCGCTTCAGCCGCTTCACGACGCTTCTTGTCTTCCTCCGCAAACTGCTCGGCATCGCGGACCATCTGATCGATATCGTTATCGGTGAGACCGCCAGACGCCTGGATCTTGATCTGCTGTTCCTTGCCCGTGCCCTTATCCTTGGCATGGACCGAAACGATACCGTTCGCATCGATATCGAACGTGACTTCGATCTGCGGCACGCCGCGCGGTGCGGGTGGAATGCCGACGAGGTCGAACTGGCCGAGCGCCTTATTATCGGCCGCCATTTCACGCTCGCCCTGGAAGACGCGGATCGTCACGGCCTGCTGATTGTCTTCAGCAGTCGAATAGACCTGCGACTTCTTGGTCGGGATCGTCGTGTTGCGGTCAATCATGCGCGTGAACACGCCACCCAGCGTTTCAATGCCGAGCGACAGCGGCGTCACGTCGAGCAACAGCACGTCTTTGACGTCGCCCTGCAGAACACCGGCCTGAATGGCAGCGCCCATGGCAACGACTTCATCCGGGTTGACGCCGGTGTGCGGTTCCTTGCCGAAGAAGTCCTTCACGACTTCACGGACGCGCGGCATACGGGTCATCCCGCCGACGAGCACGACTTCGTCTATCTCACTCGACTTCACGCCTGCGTCGGCCATCGCCTTCTTGCAGGGTTCCAGCGTCCGCTTGATGAGGTCTTCAACCAGACGCTCCAGATCGGCGCGGGTGATCGACTTGACAAGGTGCTTCGGGCCGGACTGGTCGGCCGTGATGAACGGCAGGTTCACTTCGGTCGTCTGCGCGGAGGACAGCTCGATCTTCGCCTTTTCAGCGGCTTCCTTCAGACGCTGCAGCGCAAGCTTATCGTTGCGCAGGTCAATGCCTTCGGCCTTCTTGAAGTCGTCCGCGAGGAACTCGACAATCTTGGAGTCGAAGTCTTCGCCGCCCAGGAAGGTGTCGCCATTGGTCGACTTCACTTCGAACACACCGTCGCCGATTTCGAGGACCGAAATGTCGAACGTGCCGCCGCCAAGGTCATAAACGGCAATGGTCTTGCCGTCATTCTTGTCGAGGCCATAGGCCAGAGCAGCGGCCGTCGGCTCGTTGATGATGCGCAGCACTTCAAGGCCGGCAATCTGCCCGGCATCCTTGGTTGCCTGACGCTGGGCGTCGTTGAAGTAGGCAGGCACAGTGATGACCGCCTGCGTGACCGTTTCACCCAGATAGGCTTCTGCGGTTTCCTTCATCTTCTGAAGCGTGAAGGCCGAAATCTGCGACGGCGAGTAATCGCTGCCGCCCGCTGTCACCCACGCATCACCATTCTTGCCCTTGGCAATGGTGTAGGGGACGAGCCCCATGTCCTTCTTGGTCATCGCATCATCAAAACGACGGCCGATGAGACGCTTCACAGCGAAGATGGTGTTTTCTGGATTGGTGACTGCCTGACGTTTGGCTGGCTGGCCGATGAGGCGCTCGCCATCCTTAGCAAAGGCGACGATCGACGGCGTGGTGCGTGCACCTTCCGCGTTTTCGATGACCTTTGGCGTGCCGCCTTCCATGACAGACACGCAGCTGTTGGTGGTACCCAAATCGATCCCAATAACTTTACCCATAGTCTTGCTTCACCCCGGTATGGAATTGAGGCCGTGTCTCTCCCCTCAGATCGAAACGGCCAGTTGGTTCGAGACGCGATATAGGAAGCGATTTCCGGGCTACAAGGTTCTGATCGCATGCTTCTTGACAAGCGGTGTGCTGCCCCCCCCATAAGCGGCATGTTCCAGCGCGCCCGATGCGCCTGAGGGAGATGTATGATGCGCCAATTTTCGCCAGTTCTTGCGGCTTTTGCGCTGTTGGCCAGTTGCAACACGGCCCCCGACGCGGCGGTGACCGACGCGAGCGTCCGCCTACCGGCCGTGAAAGGAAATCCCGGCGCGGCCTATTTCACCCTCCACGGCGGCGAAAAAGATCGGACGCTGGTGAAGATCACAAGCCCCGTTGTTGGCAGCGCGGAAATGCATGACATGAAAACGGAAAACGGGATGGCCATGATGGTGCCTATCGAAGGCGGCCTGCCCATGCCCAAGGGCGCGACCATCTCCTTTCAGAGCGGCGGCAAGCATGTGATGCTATATGACCTGAAGCCGGATCTGAAAGCGGGTGACGCCATCGCGCTGACGTTTGAGTTCGCCGACGGATCAAAGGAAACCGCATCCGCAAAGGCCATCGCGGCAGGCGGAGAGGGTGAGCACAGCCATTGATCGGACGCGGCCTGACCCGTGCTGAATGTCGATTGGCAGAGGGCGTCTTCGGCGCTGCCATAGATTATGACGCCGTCCGTCTCGTCCAAGGGAAATGGTGGTGGTTCCAGCCGCGTCGTATCGTCATGGCGCCGCGCGGGCGCATCCACTTTCACCCACACGGCCAGCATTATTGCGATGACTTCTGCGCGACGGATCTGTCCGAGCAAGGCCTGTTCATCCACGAGATGACACATGTTTGGCAGCACCAATCCGGCATCAACCTGCTGCTGCGGCGTCACCCCTTTTGCCGCTATGACTATGTGTTGAGGCCAGGCTGGCCGCTCCATCGCTATGGCATTGAACAGCAAGCAGAAATTGTGCGCCATTATTTCATGCTGAAATCCGGTTTCCCGCTTGCAGGCGCGCCGCCGATTGATCAGTACCGGTCCATATTGCCCTTCAAACCCATCTCACAGAATCCTTAGGAGAGCCCACCATGCAGCACCGCCGCCTTGGCAAAAGCGCCATCTACGTATCCGACATCTGCATGGGCACGATGACCTTTGGCAGCCAGACCGACGAGCCGACCGCCTTCCGCATTCTCGACCAATGCCTTGATGCGGGCATCAACTTCTTCGACACCGCCGAAGGCTATCCGGTGCCGCCCGATGCGAAATGGGTCGGCCGGACGGAGGAATTTGTCGGCCGCTGGATGAAGACCAAGGACCGCGATGCCATCATCATGGCGACCAAGGTGTCAGGCCCGAGCCATACTTGGTTCAAATCCCCCAAGCGCGCAGGGATGACCACGCTGGACAGGCACAACATCACCAAGGCCGTTGAAGACAGCCTGCGCCGCCTCCAGACCGATTATATCGACCTGTATCAGACGCATTGGCCGGACCATGGCACGCCCTATGAAGAGACGATGGAAACGCTCGATGAACTCGTCCGCGCAGGCAAGGTGCGCATCCTCGGCTGTTCCAACGAAACCAGCTGGGGCCTGATGAAGTCTATCCAGGCTTCCGAACGCGTGGGGGCCGCGCGCTATCAGACCATCCAAAACAATTTCAGCATGAACAACCGCCGCTTCGAAGATGAGCTGGCGCAGGTCTGCCGTGAAGAAGGCGTGAGCCTTATCCCTTACTCCCCGCTCGCAGGCGGTGTGCTCTCCGGCAAATATCAGAAGGGCGCAACGCCGGAAGGCGCCCGCTTCTCACGTTACATCAGCAGCGGCGGACGTCAGGCCGACATGGCCAAGCGCTTCGTCAACGAAAAATCCCTCGCGTCGACCGAACGCTATATGGCGCTCGCCGATCAGGCGGGCATGGATATCGTGACGATGGCGACCGCTTGGTCCAAACAGCATGATTTCGTGGCGTCGACGATTGTTGGCGTAACGACGGAAGAACAGGTTCCCGCGATCCTCGCGGCGGCAGACCTTGTTCTGCCGGATGATCTGATGAAGGCGATCTACAAGGTCAGCCGGGAAATCATGTACCCGATGGGGTAAGGTCTAGCGCACAAACCAACCCGTTCGTGTCGAGCGACGTCGAGACATGTCCCTCGACGTCGCTCGGGACGAGCGGAGTTAATCTGATTGACCCATCTGATCCTGTTCGCGCTTGGCTTGGGCGATCCGACGCCTGAGCCAGCCGAACAGCATCAAATGCGCACCGACGATCAGCAGCACGACAATCAGGATGATGCGTTCGGGGCTCATGCCTCAATCCTCCAAGGCATGCCGCGCCGCTTCCCAATTGCGCCCATCGAAGGCCCGGACAGTTGGCGTCAGGCTGTGTCCGTCGTCAAGGCTGCGGAAATTGACGCTCCACGCCTCAGGGTGCGAGCGCGGCTGATAGAAGCTCTTGATCCCACAGGTCATGCAAAACAGATGCTCCGCCGCGCCGGAACCAAAGCGATAGGACGTGAGCGCCTCGCTGCCTGACATGAGCTCAAAGTCCGCATGCGGCACGATCAGATGCAAGAACCCTGTTTTCGCACAGATCGAGCAGTTGCAGTCGAGCAGCTCAACATCGGGCGCAGGCACCGAAAGGCGGAACTTCACCGCGCCGCAGTGGCAGCTGCCTGTCGCGCGCCAAACTGTCACTGACTGGCCAGCCCCTTCAGATAGGCCGAAAACTCCGGATCCATGCCGAGCGTGTCGATGAGCGGCACGATAGCGCGTACGCCATGCCCTGCGTTGGTCATTAAAACAGCGGCCTCGCCCGTGGAGGGGA
>JBBATS010000061.1:0-13228 GCA_040398625.1 Chakrabartia sp.
GGCGGCGAAAGCCGTTCGAGCGCGTCAGCAATGCGGGTCAGATCATCCTTGTCCATGGCCTCCCTATTGTCGGGTCAAGGGCCTCAAGTCAAAGGCGAGTGAGGAAGGCCTTTGCGGCTTGCCTGTCGACAAAGCGGTTGCTTTGCAACGCTGTGGATGCAGACTTGCGCGCGTCGGCTTTGCGTCCGTCCGCCGCATAGGCCTGTGCCAACTGGAAGCGGAGCGCCGGATCAAGCGGCGCCAGACGCACTGCTTTTTCCAGCATTGCGACAGCGCCGTCGCGATCGGAGCCAACACGGTGCTGCGCCCATCCAAGAGTTCCGGCAACGGCAGGATTGTCCGGCATCAGCCCATAAGCCGCGCGAGCATAGCGCAGCGCCTGCGCGTTCTCCCCTGCGTTTATGGACGCCCAAGCCAAATTGTTGAGCAACGCCGCATCTCGATTGCCGGTGCGTGCGCGGATGATTTCAAATTCAGCAATGGCGCTCTGCCAGCGACCGGACGCCATTTGAAGATCACCATGCAAGCGACGGACGGGAATGCTTTGCGGATTTTGCGAAAGATAGAGGCCGATGACGCTGGCGGCCCCCTGTCCATCCCCGACATTGGCCAAAGCACGCGCAAAGCGCAGCGCAGTTGCCTCCGAGAAATCGAGATTGGCTGCCTTCTTATAGGCGGCAGCCGCTGCCTGCCAGTTTCCGAGCGTGGCTTGAACATCCCCTGCAAGGATATGGGCCGCCGGAACGCCGGGGTTACGCCGTTCGATTTCGAGCGCGCGGCCTATCGCAGCACCGGCCTGCCCTGCCCCGATTTGCGCCGCGATGAGCGGAATGGCGGTGCGCGCATCCAGCGGGTTCGAGGCATTCTCGGCAGCCGCCTTATCCAGCGGCACAGTCACCAGAGCCTGCGAAGGGCGAAGCTGCGGACTGGCCGCCCGGTCGAGCATCTGTGCAGCGGCCACCCGGTCACCCTTGGCCTCAAAGGCCCGGCCGATCATAGTCAGCGTATAGGAATCCGCATCCTCACGCGCAGCAAGTCCCCGAAGCGTGGCGACAACGCCATCATTGTCCTTTGCCTGCGCATAGGCCGCCCCGAGCAAACGACGCGCCGTCAGATTGGCGGGCTGAAGTTCAACAAGATCAGACAGGCGATCAATAGCTTGTTCGTGGGCGCCATCATGCAGTTCCATCGTGGCGCGCAGCAACATGGTGCCCGGCTCATCATCCAGACTGCCGGACGTCCGATTGAGGAGCGCACGGGCAAGATCAAATCGCCCTGCCCGCGCCGCCATGACGGATTGAAGATACCAAGCCCGCGCATTGCGCTGATCCAGCGACAAGACGCGGCGGGTCAGGTCAAGCATCTCGCGGTTTGACCCTGCATCGCCGAGCGTTGCGGCTAGACCGAGCAGCGCCTCGACATGATTGGGGTCGACCTCGAGCGCCTTGCGATACCAGGGGACGGCGGCGGCCAAGCCAAAGCGCTTCCGGTCCAGCTCTGCCGCCAGCACCAGCGCCTTCACATTACGCGGGCCGATCCGCACGGCTTCTGCCGCGGCGGGAAAGGCAGCGGCAAGATTGCCCGTTGCCATGTGAAGCCGGGCGAGATCGGTCCAGACTTCAACCGTTGACCAGCCCCGCGCAATCGCCGCGTCCAGTTCGGCACGCGCGCCATCTGCATTGCCCAAGCCAGCCAGAGCCGCGGCCCGAATACGCGCAGCGTACTCCCCATGCCGGTCTCCGGCGAGAGCGGGATCGGCAAGCTTCAGAGCGTCGGCAAAATTGCCTTCAACCAGCCGGACATGTGCCAAGAGATAAGACGTGTCTTGCGGCGCGGCGCCAAGTTCAGTCGCGCGCGCCAGTTGTTCGGCTGCCGTTTCACCGTCACCAAGTTCCAAGGCGACACGCGCCTGCGCCAGCCGAGCCGAAACGTTGGATGGGTCGGCCTTAAGGGCGTTCATCAGCTCAACACGGGCGGCGCGCAAATCACCCTTGGCGATCAGGCTTGTGCCGCGCGCATAGGCCTCCCGCGACGCCTTAGCATCGCCAGCCTGCGCCAGCACTGCGCCGCCGAGCAAGCCTGTAGCGAGCAGCACAGCCAAGGGACGAGACATCCGCATGGAATTAGGCCTGCATCCCGTACTGCTTCAACAGATCATAAAGGGTCGGGCGGCTGATCCCGAGCAACTTGGCCGCGTTGGAGATATTGCCTTCGGTGCGGGCCACCGCGCGACGGATAGCAAGCCGGTCCGCCCGTTCGCGCACAGCCTTCAAGTTGATGACGTCCGCTGTGTCGTCCTCTTCAACCGAGGCAGGAAGATCGAGATCAGCCGCTGTCAAAAGGCGGCCTTCTGCCATGATGACGGCCCGCTTCATGCGGTTTTCGAGCTCACGGACATTGCCCGGCCATGTCCAGCGATCAACAGCCGCCAGCGCATCGGGGGCGAGGCCCTTCACATTGGGGTTCATGGCCGCTGCATATTTGGTCGCGAAATGCCGCGCGAGGAGCCCTGCATCCCCGGCCCGACCCGCCAGCGACGGAATCCTCACGACGATTTCCGCAAGTCGATAATAAAGATCTTCCCGGAAGGTGCCTTCGGCCGTCATGACATCCAGATTCTGGTGCGTGGCACAAACGATGCGTGTGTCGACCGGAATAGGTTTGCGCCCACCAATGCGTTCGACAACACGTTCCTGAAGGAAACGCAGGAGCTTCACCTGCAAAGGCAGAGGAATGTCCCCGACTTCATCCAGAAACAGCGTGCCACCCTGCGCCATCTCAATCTTGCCTTCGGTGGTCTTCACCGCCCCTGTGAACGCGCCCTTTTCATAGCCGAACAATTCCGCCTCAAGCAGCGTTTCCGGGATCGCCGCGCAGTTGATCGCTACAAACGGGCCCCGTGCGCGGTTTGAGCTGTCATGTAGGCCGCGCGCGAGCAGTTCCTTGCCCGTGCCGCTGGCGCCCAGCAGCATGACCGAGACATCCGCTTTGGCCACGCGCTCAATCGTCGTGGCGACTTTCAGCATCTCAGGCGCTGCCGTAATCAGGCCGCCAAGAACGCTGATACTCCCCGGCGATACCGAGGCGAGACGCAGATTATCGGCCTCAATGGCGTGGACGTGGAAGGCGCGTTTGACGATGTGGCCCAGTTCATCAATGTCGACGGGTTTCTGATAAAAGTCATAAGCCCCGCCCGAAATGGCGCGCATCGCGCTTTCGCGGGCGCCATGGCCAGAGGCGACGATCACCTTGGTGTCCGGCTTCAGCTTCAGGATTTCCTCAAGCGTCGCAAAGCCCTCTGTCACGCCATCAGGATCAGGCGGTAGGCCAAGGTCGAGTGTAACCACCGCGGGTTCTTCCGCGCGCAGCAGATCAATGGCCGACTGGCGGTCACCGGCCACGAAAACTTCATAGCCATCATAGGCCCATTTCAGCTGCCGCTGCAGGCCCTCATCATCCTCGATGACAAGCAATTTGGGTTTGTCAGACTGGCTCATGCCACTTGTACCTCGGTATCGATGGAAAGGTTGATGCTGTCGCGGGCGATCGGCAGAAAGATGCGGAAGGTCGATCCTTCCTGTTCGCGGCTGAACACTTCGATCCGGCCGCCCATCGCGGTAATGAGTGTGCGCGCTTCAAAGGCGCCAACGCCAAAGCCGCCTTCCTTGGTGGAAGCAAAGGGCTTGAAGAGTTCATTGTGCACAAATTGTGGAGACATGCCGCAACCCCGGTCGATGATCTCTACGACCACCTCGTCCTGCGCGGACCGCATGTTGATCGTGACTGGCTCCGCCGCAGGACTGGCGTCGATCGCGTTCTGGACAAGGTGGGAGAGCGCCTGTTCCAGACGGGCAGGGTCGGCAATCAGATACAGGTCGGTCTCCCCAGAGGTGACCACCGGCATTTGAATTCGCTTGGCGGCGGCGACCCGCGCAACGAGCGGTGCAATCGGAATAGCACGTGGCTGTTCAGCCTGGGCCTTGTTGTGCTGCGACAACCGCGCCAGCAAATCATTCATCCGGGCAACAGATGATTTGAGCGTCGCGATCATGTCGGCCTGAAAGTCCGGATTGCCGGCGTGTTTTTCCGCATTGCGCGTCACAAGCGTCAACTGGCTGACCAGATTTTTCACGTCATGCATGATGAAGGCAAAGCGGCGGTTGAACTCATCAAACCTCTGGGCGGTGGCAAGGGCGTGCTGGCCATTTGCTTCAGCCAGATAGGTTGCGACCTGCTGGCCGACGACTTTGAGGAGATCAAAGTCCTCCCAATCCAACGTCCGGGCCATGACAGGCCGACCCAGCACGACAAGGCCATTGAGCCTGCCGAAGTGAAGTAAGGGCACAACCACCCAAGCCGAGGACTCACCCATCAGCCATTCCGGGATAGCAGCGCCTTCTTCATCCAATTGATCGTTCATCAAACGAACGGCATCCAGTTCAACGATCCTGCCCGTTCGTTCAAAAAACTCTGTTGTGCGGGCAGTTGCGCCCAGAATTGGAGCCTCGAGCTCAGGCCAGTTCCACCGGGCGCGGACTTCCATATTACCAACACCATCCGTGACCAGCAGGCACCCCGAAGGGGATTCTGTGATGTCGGCAAGCGCCTGAACCGCGCGGGCCTCCAGCGGGCGCGCTGCGCCTTCATCCGGCTTGCCGAGCGTTTCGGAAAAGCGAAGCCATTCACCGCGATAGTCGTAGCGATGTTGAAACAGGTGCTTGGCGATCTTGATCTTGAACCAAGCGCGAAAGCGTGGCGATGGGAGCAGAATAAGCGCGATGACTGAGCTGCCGAACACAAATGCAACCTGCAGGGGCCGGGCAAGATCACCCATGAGCGCGCCGATCAGCGTGTTCACGATGACCATGATGCCGAGATAACCCCCAATCGCACCGAGGCTGAGCGTCTGGAATGTCGCGGACCGGGAGAGATGCACCCGAAGTCCGCTCGTCACATTGGCCGAAAGAGCCACCAGAGGTGCGACCATGGCAACAGCGAGGCCGCGCAGGCCAATCAGCTCGCTGGACCAGACGCCAGATAAATAGGAGACGGTGTAAAGGTTAAGATCATAGACCCAGATGACGGCAATGGCCGTGAGCGGCAGGCGCAGCGCCATGCGCGTGTCAGATGTGCCCGCCGTGTAAAGATTATGAACCAGCACAAGCCCGCCGACCGAGAACAGCATACCCAGAACAATGTCAGAATAGGTTCCAAGATTGGCAGCCGAGGCACCGGGAGCGGGGCCGACCAATGTCGCCACCATTTGCAAGAAAGCGACAAGCAGGAGTGCGCCATATAGCGCGACCACAGTCCGCATTTCGGCGCTCGCCGCATCGCGCCGCCAAAAGGCGTACATCAAGGCCAGCCAGCCGATATTGCGGACAATTTCGCTGGCCATTGCCGAGGTCGTTTCCGGGCCGTTTGCAGCGGTGACCAGCGCCCAAATGGCCGTCAGGCCACAAGCGGACACCATCGACCGAGCAACCTGACCATTACGGACACGCGGCAGAAACCAAAGTGCGAGCGCCGCAAAAAGCACAGCCGCCGCTGCATGTCCCCATTGAGAGAGGAATGCGATCATCAACGCGCGCCTTCCGGCCAGAGAACCACACGTAGCGTCTGGAGCAGAATCAGAATGTCGAGGAAAGGCGTGTAGTTTTTCGCGTAATAGAGATCATATTCCAGCTTGGCGCGCGCATCCTGCAGGCTGGCGCCATAGGGATAGTTGATCTGCGCCCAGCCGGTGATCCCTGGCTTCACCATGTGGCGTTCCGAATAATAAAGCAGCTTTTCCTCGAGATCGGCGACGAACTCCGGCCGCTCCGGTCGCGGCCCGACAAAGCTCATATCGCCCTTCAGGACGCTCCAGATCTGGGGCAATTCATCAATGCGAAGAAGGCGGATCCACTTGCCGACGCGCGTCACGCGCGGATCATCCTTCTCCGCCCATTTCGCCTTGCCGTCCGCCTCGGCATCGGTGCGCATCGAACGCAGCTTCACGAGTTGGAAATGCTCGCCGAACAGTCCCACTCGCGTTTGCCGGAAAAAGGCCGGGCCCTTGCTGTCCAGCTTTACGGCGATCGAACCAAACAGGATGAGTGGTAGCGCCACGACCAGCAACACCAGCGAAGCCACGATATCAAACACACGCTTCAGCACCGACGACAGGCGCCGACCGGAAGTAACCCCATCGGAAAAGATCAGCCAGGAAGGGTTGGTGCTGCGCAGGTCAATGCGTCCTGTTTCGCGCTCCAAAAAGGAGGACACTTCATTGACATGGACGCCCGTCGTCCGGAGCCGAATGAGGTCCGAAAGCGGCATCGCGTTGCGGCGCTCCTCAATGGCAAGCACCACTTCGCTCGCGCTCAGGCGAACAACATGTTCTGCCAGATTGTCGATGTGCGACCGCGCGATTGCAGTGGGAATGACGCTCTGGCCTTCTGACATCTCGACATGCCCGACGACCACAAAACCGGCACCATCCCGTTCAGCCAGCTTGCTGATGCGCAGAGCTCTCTGCCCCGCACCTAGAATGAGAACCCGACGCTTGAATGCCTCGCCACCAAAAAGGCGCTGCAGCGCAACGCGCATCGCCATCAGCATTCCGAACGACAGGAGCATCGCATAAAGCGAATTGGACCGCCAAAGCGTCGTACCCGGCAGCATGAAGTAGAGGACCGACAGCAAGATCACGCCAAGCGAAATCGCAACCAGCAATCGCGCCGCCGCGAATTTCAGGGATTGCAGCGCTTCGGCCGAATAAACTCCAACCGCAAGCATGGCCGTTTGAAGGGCCAGGGAAAAACTGACGAGTGGAAGCAACCGGTTGCCGATAGGCTCGACCTCCATGCCGATTTGATGGGCCCGGATGGTCCAGGCGAAATCGGCTGCTGCGAAAAGCAGCAAGACATCCAGCAAGCCCAGAAAGAGCACCGCATAGGGAACATAATGCTTGAACAACCTGACCACTTGCGCGGACCTCTACTCTATCCAGTGTCAAAACTGCCGACACACGGCTGTGTCGGAATATTTGACAGTGAATGTTTAAAGAAAGCGTAATAAAAGCCCGCCAAAGCGCAGATGGGCCAAAGTTTGATACGCTAGCGGCCAAGCGGATACGGGGGACGTGTGACAAAGATTGTACCGGTAATTCTGTCAGGAGGCGGTGGGACCCGCCTTTGGCCTCTGTCGACGCCTGAAAAACCCAAGCAGTTTCTGTCACTTACGGGAACAGAGACGATGTTCCAGCAGACGCTGCGCCGTGTTGCTGACAGCACGCGTTTCGCGCCGCCGTTGATCGTCGCCAACGGAAGGCATGCTGATATCGTTGAGAGCCAGATGGCGGAAATCGACATGGCGCCGGGGGGAATCATCCTTGAACCCTGCGCCCGCAACACAGCGCCCGCCATTGCGCTGGCGAGCCTCGCGGTAGATCCAGACGCCCTCCTATTGGTCATGCCCAGCGATCAGGTGATCCAGGACGTGGCAGCCTTCCATGACGCCGTCGCCAAAGCATCTGTGCCCGTCGCCGATGGCTGGCTTGCGACTTTCGGGATCGCAGCGACCGCACCCGAAACAGGCTATGGGTATATCCAGCGTGGGCAGCCTATCGCTGACGGCGTTGAGCAAGTCGCGCGCTTTATCGAAAAGCCTGACGCTGCACGTGCCGCTGAAATGGTGGCGGCTGGAGATTTTAGCTGGAACGGGGGCATCTTCCTTTTCCGCGCGGGGGATTTTCTGAACGCCCTTGGGCAGTTCGAGCCCGACATGCTGGCAGCAACGCAAGCGGCAATGGCAGCGGTCGAGCGCGATGGGGTCTTCCTCAGACCAGACGAAGCGGCCTTCGCCGCCTGCCCCTCCAACTCGATCGACTATGCCGTTATGGAGCGCGCAGAGAAGGTCGCTGTTGCGCCGGTTTCAATGGGATGGTCGGACGTGGGCAGCTGGGACGCCCTTTATGACCTTGGTGAGGCCGCTGGTGGTGTCGAACCTCTTGCTATCGACACAGCCCGATGCCTGATCCGATCAGACGGTATTCGTGTGCATACGGTGGGCGTATCAGACCTGATTATCGTCGCTGCGGGCAACGACATTCTGATCCTACCGCGCGGCGAAAGTCAGAGCGTCCGCAAAATCGTTGAGGCGCGCGCCAAGGGCTAGTCTGCCGCGAAGGAGAAGGGCGACAGGCCCCTTTCCCGCTCATTGAAGGTGAGGACGCGGCCCGCAGGCGGTTGGCTGCGTTGCGGACATTCGTTGCGAAGGCATTGGCGACAGCCCAAACCAACAGGCGTCGCAATGCCAGTCTCCAGATCAATCCCGCGCGCATAGACGAGCGGTGCCGCGAGGCTCGCTTCAACGCCCAAACAAACCGAAAAATCCGCAACGACGCCGCCTGCCGTGCCGGCTTGCGGGCGCACCGTGCGCGCAAGCGTGAACCAGCGCTGCCCATCCTCCAGTTCCACGATCTGCTTATGAATATCCCCTGCATGGTCAAAGGCGTGATGAATGCTCCACAATGGGCATCGCCCGTCTACGCTGGCAAGCGGCGAACTGCTCGCCCCGGCATAACGTTTGGAGGCTTGTCCCGCACGATCGATCCGCAGCATGAAGAAGGGGAGCCCGCGCGCACCAACGCGCTGTAGAGTCGTCAGCCGGTGGGCGACTTGTTCAAATCCCGCGCCAAAGCGCCGCTGCAGGATATGGATGTCATAGCCCGTCGCCTCACAGGCACGGTGGAAGCGACCATAAGGCATCATGACAGCCGCCGCGAAATAGCCGTTCAAATGGCGGCGGAACATGCGCTCCCCCGCGCGGTCCGTGAACTCTCCTCCAGCGACAAGCGCATCGATTTCAGTCTTGGCCTCCAACTGGGCGAGCTGAAAGGCAGCCGCAAAGGTCCGCGATGCGGGGTCCAGAAGCTCCGACAGCTGCAATTGCCGCGCATGGAGGTCCAGTCGGCGGAGACGGTCAGGCATGATCTCCACCGGCAAGATACGCAGCGACAATTGGTGCTTGATGCGAAGCCGGTCGACAATCGCGCCATAGGTGTCTCCAGACGCCAGCCGCAATTCATCTGCCAGAGTTTCGGCCTGCGCATCCAAATCTGCGAAATGATTTCGCCAGCGCTCAATCTCGGCGCGCACTTCCGACACCGCATCGCGCGCCGGGCCGGTTGCGGCACCCGCTCGATCAAAGGCGCGGGCGAAAGCTTCGGCAGCTTCGGGGGCGCCCGCAATCCAATCGGCAATCGTCGCGCGGTCGATATCCAAGTCGCTGAACATCGGATCGGAAAGCCGTCGGCGGATCGCTTCTGCACCACCGCCGGGGGCCGCCCCGGTCAATGTGCGGGGATCAAAGTCATACCGATCCGCTAGGCGCAGCATGATGGCAGCCGTCAGCGGACGCTGATTCCGTTCAATCAAATTGAGATAGGACGGCGAGACCTGCAGCGCCTCTGCCATCGCCGCTTGGGTAAGGCCGGTCGCGCGCCGGATGCGACGCACGGCATGGCCTGCAAAAAGTTTCTGTTCTGCCATCCGCACTGTTTAGTCGATTATTTACAACATTACAAATTATGTGAACGAAAATCCGACTTTAGGACAATAAAATTTACACAATTTACTAGTCCATGAAGGCCAAAGGACGCAGGTACACGACATTACTGGAATAAGCCGACATCAGAGTCGGCACGCAAAGCCGAGGAATTTGTAAATGTCGTATCAGTCTCATATCCAATCCATCGAAGCGCTCAAGGCGGACAAGGGCGGCACATGGGACGGTATCAACCCTGAATCGGTTGCGCGGATGCGCCTTCAAAACCAGTTCCGCACGGGCATCGACATTGCCCGCTACACTGCTAAAATCATGCGCGAAGACATGGCCGCTTATGATGCGGACCCGGCCCACTACACCCAGTCTCTCGGCTGCTGGCACGGTTTCATCGCGCAGCAGAAGATGATTTCCATCAAGAAGCATTTCGGCACGACGAAGCGCAAATATCTCTACCTTTCCGGCTGGATGGTTGCGGCACTTCGTTCCGATTTCGGCCCCCTGCCCGACCAATCAATGCATGAGAAGACGAGCGTTCCGGCCCTGATCGAAGAACTCTACACGTTCTTGCGTCAGGCCGACTCGCGTGAACTCAACCTGTTGTTCCGCGATCTCGATGCTGCTCGTGCCAAGGGGGACGCGGCAAAGGAAGCCGAAGCTCAGTCAAAGATCGACAATTTCCAGACGCACGTCGTGCCGATCATCGCTGATATCGACGCCGGCTTCGGCAATGCCGAGGCCACTTATCTGCTTGCCAAAAAGATGATTGAAGCTGGGGCCTGCGCCCTGCAGATCGAAAATCAGGTGTCTGACGAAAAGCAGTGCGGCCATCAGGATGGCAAGGTGACCGTGCCGCATGAAGACTTCATCGCGAAGGTTCGCGCCTGCCGCTATGCCTTCCTCGAACTCGGCGTTGAAGACGGCATCATTGTCACACGCACCGATTCGCTCGGCGCCGGTCTTACCAAGCAAATCGCTGTCAGCCACGCGCCCGGCGACCTTGGCGACCAGTATAACAGCTTCCTCGATTGCGAAGAGATTGACCCGTCCACCGCAAAGAACGGCGATGTCATCCTGAACCGCAACGGCAAACTCCTGCGTCCCAAGCGCTTGGCGTCCAACCTGTTCCAGTTCCGCCCTGGAACCGGGGAAGACCGCTGCGTACTCGACAGCATCACGTCACTGCAAAATGGCGCCGACCTGCTTTGGATTGAGACAGAAAAGCCGCATGTGGAACAGATTGCCGGCATGATGGACCGCATCCGTGAAGTCGTTCCGAACGCGAAGCTCGTCTATAACAATTCGCCTTCGTTCAACTGGACGCTTAATTTCCGCCAGCAGGTTTATGACGCCATGGTCGCCGAAGGGTTGGACGTGACCGCATATGAGCGGGCGGACCTGATGAACGCCAAATATGATGAAACTGAATTGGGCATCGCAGCCGACAAGCGCATCCGCACCTTCCAGGCGGATGGCGCGAAGCGGGCGGGCATTTTCCACCACCTGATCACGCTGCCAACCTATCACACGGCGGCGCTGTCGACGGACAATCTGGCGAAGGAATATTTCGGCGACGCTGGGATGCTCGGCTATGTCGCGGGCGTCCAGCGCAAGGAAATCCGTGAAGGCATTGCCTGCGTGAAGCACCAGAACATGTCGGGTTCCGACATTGGTGATGACCATAAGGAATATTTTGCAGGCGATGCTGCGCTCAAGGCCGGCGGTGCCCACAATACCATGAACCAGTTTGGTTGAGCCGAGTCGAAAGGAGACAAATCATGTCAGAACCAGCACGTTCCCGCGCCGTTCTTTCCACCGAAGATTTCGAACTGCTCCGTGAAGCGGTCGTCCACTATCTCGAAGTGGTGAAGGACAAGCCTGAGTCGATCAAATTCTCAAGGCTCTATCACCGCCTCGGCAGCGCGATGGGGCGCTGAACGCACGATTTTCCTGGGGAGGAAAAGGAATGCCCGTCGGACAGTCGTCCGGCGGGCATTTTCTTTGCGCGCGGACAGCGCACAAAAAGAAACGGGCGGCTGGTTTCCCAGCCGCCCGTCGCTTTTAGACTTTCGTCTACGGCTAACTGGATTAACCAGCCATTTCCGTGTTGACCTTGGTGAAGGTCGTGTTCAGCGTCGAGCCGAGGTTCGACATCGCGGTCATCGCAGCAACGGCGATGAGAGCAGCAATCAGGCCGTATTCGATGGCCGTTGCGCCCTTGGTGTTGCGGGCGAGTTTACGTACAAACTTGATCATCTCTGGTCTCCAACTTTGTTCCACTACGACATGGATCTAAATCGATCTTCTTGTCGCCAGCCCTTATCTCGCAAAGACGTTACCAATCCGTTGACATGCCACCTCAACAAAGAAGGTGAACAATGGGTTACCAAATGGATCCCCCGGAACTGCACCTTCGGGGGCTGGTCAGGCAGAACGGGGACGCTATAGCGTTGCCCATGGACAATGACCGGATCTGGACTGCAGGCATCGCGATTATCGGCGACGAAATTCTCTCAGGCCGCACGCAGGATAAGAATATTTCCCAGATCGCACTCTGGCTGAACCTCCAGGGCATCCGCCTGCGCGAAGTCCGCGTCATTCCAGACATTGAAGATGAGATTGTGGATGCGGTCAACGCGCTCCGGTCTCGCTATGACTATCTCTTTACCACGGGCGGCATCGGGCCAACCCATGATGACATCACCGTTGATGCCATTGCCAAGGCGCTGGGTGTCGGCGTGGTCCATCATCCCGAAGCCAGCGCGATGCTGACGTCCTATTATGAGAATCGCGGCGGCATAACAGAAGCGCGCTTGCGCATGGCCCGCGTGCCTGATGGCGCGGAACTCATCCCCAACCGTATGTCGGGCGCGCCCGGCATACGATATGGCAACATCTTCATCATGGCCGGCGTGCCGCATATTACGGCTGGCATGCTCGATGCGCTCACAGGGACACTGCAGGGCGGACGGCCGCTCCTTTCAGAAACGGTCGGCTGCTGGGTGGCCGAAAGTGAGATCGCAGAGATGTTGGCCATGGTCGAGCGGACGCATGAAGGCTCGCAAATCGGCAGCTATCCCTTCTTCCGAGAAGGCAAGGTTGGCACGAACTTCGTGATCCGGTCAGTAGACAGCGATACACTCAAGACGTGCGCCTCGGCGTTGATCGCCGAACTTGCAGCCCTTAGTCGCGAAGGCGTGCTCGGCGGAATTTAGCGCCGCTGCGACAACAAAGGCGGCACTTTAAAACCTGTATTTTCGAAAATCTGCTGCGGCCTGTCCAGCTATGGGCGCGGCTTCCGACTCCTTTTTGGCATGGAGGCACCGGAACTTAACCTTTCCAGGTCATGAAGGTTACATCCAGTTTGGGGCGCGTGGATTTCACTTATGGAAATGTTTGGTACCGCAAAATCACTCGAGGCGGCCATCGCGGCCGCGACGCCTGCGCCGGTGTCTGTCAGCGAAGGCGATATTGACCGGGTCACGCTTCAGAACTTTCTGAAGGGCATCAAAACAGCCTCACTTTCAAACGCTGTTCCGTTCTTCCTGGTCGGGCTGTGCGGACTCAGCCTCGACAATTGGCAGCCGCTTGCGCTCATCGTGCTCTTGGCCGCCGCCGTTCTGTGCACGATGTGGATCACGGCAGGAAAAATTCAGCGCGACCTCGAAACTGGCGACGC
>JBBATS010000061.1:13328-15569 GCA_040398625.1 Chakrabartia sp.
TGCTGGCCGATCAGCTCGGCATTGCCTTGAAGAAAGCGGAGTATGTCGCAAATCGCGACAGCCTGACCGGGCTTTTGAACCGCCGGGCGTTCGAGGCGGCGGCGGAGGAAATGAGGTTGATCGGCGGCAATGACGCGAAGCTGGCCATCATTCTCGTCGATCTCGACCACTTCAAATCAATCAACGACAGTTACGGTCACCCAATGGGCGACGAAGTGCTCAAGTCCACCGCGACCCTGATCCAGGAAGTCACCGGCCCAATGTCACTCATTGGTCGGGGAGACGGCGCCGTTGCGCGCTGGGGTGGAGAGGAATTCATCCTGCTCCTGTCCAATTGTTCGCTCAACCATGCCACAGAAACGGCAGAGCTCATCCGAGCCCGGCTCCACCGTGAGCGCCCATCCTACTGGCCGCTCAACATGTCGGTCAGTGGCTCCTTCGGTATCGCAGACTGGTCCGACGATATCGGTTTACATCAGGCCATCAGCATGGCCGATCAAGCCATGTACAGTGCCAAAGTCGGTGGCCGAAACCGCAGCTGCGTCTTTCATGAAGATGGATGCTTGCCCGTCATGCAGAAAAAGCCGGAGGACATGGTTCAAGCCTGAGACGGGAAGCCTCATCTGCACAGAAGTGGAGCGGGTGAAGGGAATCGAACCCTCGTCTTAAGCTTGGGAAGCTTCTGCTCTACCATTGAGCTACACCCGCACGCCTTGCGATGAGCGGCGCGAATGGCATAACCATAGCCCTGCGGTCAATCGAATGGTTGGGTTGATTGCGCCGTTTTGCGGCGGCGGGGCTTGCCTTTTTTGCTCTCCCTGCATAAAGCCCGCGTCTTCCGCACGATTGTAATGCGATCGGCCTGGCTGAAAGGGCTGCCATGGCTGATGCGAAATCGTCGAATTCGAAAGGACGAAAATGCCCAAACTGAAGACCAAGAGTGGCGTTAAGAAGCGCTTCACTCTCACCGCAACTGGAAAGTTGAAGCACGGCGTCGCCGGTAAGCGCCACCGCCTTATCAGCCACAACGGCAAGTATATCCGCCAAAATCGTGGCACGTCAGTCCTGTCCAGCGCCGATACGGCGACGGTCAAGGCCTGGGCCCCCTACGGCCTGAAGTAAGGAGCGCTAGACTATGTCACGCATCAAGCGCGGTACGACCACGCACGCCAAGCACAAGCGCATCCTGAAGGACGCGAAGGGCTATTTTGGTCGTCGCAAGAACACGATTCGCGTCGCACGTCAGGCCGTCGAAAAGGCCGGCCAATACGCCTATCGCGACCGTAAGGCGAAGAAGCGCACATTCCGCGCGCTTTGGATCCAGCGTATTAACGCCGCTGTCCGTGCAGAAGGCCTGACCTATGGTCAATTCATGCATGGCCTGAAACTCGCCGGTGTCGAGCTGGACCGCAAGGTTCTGGCCGATCTCGCCATGAATGAAGGTGCTTCGTTTAGCACCATCATCGCGCAGGCGAAGGCGGCGCTGCCTCAGGCAGCCTAACAGCCGAATTTCGATAATGCGCAAATGGGCGTGAACGGCATTGCCGTTCGCGCCCATTTGCTTATCAGGCGAACCCATGAACGACATCGCAACACTCCAATCGCAAGCCATAAGCGCCATAGACGCCGCCGCAACGCTCGACGCCGTTGAGGCTGTCCGCATCGACTTGCTCGGCAAGCAGGGCAGCATCTCTGCCCTGCTCAAAACCTTGGGGCAGATGTCTCCGGAAGAACGGCAGGTGCAAGGCCCGGCCATCAACGGATTGCGCGAAGCGGTAACGGGCGCGATTGCGTTGAAGAAGTCGGCATTGGAAGCCGCCGTCCTCGATGCGCGTCTTGCAACGGAACGGCTCGACATGACCCTGCCTGCGCCAGATGCGCCGCAGGGCTCCGTTCACCCGGTCAGCCAGGTGATGGATGAGCTGGCTGAGATCTTCGCCGATATGGGCTTTGCCGTCGCGGAAGGGCCCGAGATCGAGGACGACTGGCACAATTTCACCGCGCTCAACATTCCGGAAACGCATCCGGCGCGCGCGATGCACGACACTTTTTACTTCCCCGACGACAAGGCGGTGGACGGAAAGAAGATGCTGCTGCGCACGCACACGTCGCCAGTGCAGATCCGCACGATGCTCAATCAGAAGCCGCCCATCCGCATCATCGCGCCGGGCCGCGTCTACCGGTCGGACAGCGATGCGACGCACACGCCGATGTTCCACCAGATCGAAGGCCTTGTCATCG
>JBBATS010000062.1:0-3445 GCA_040398625.1 Chakrabartia sp.
GATCAATGGCACTTTCCGCAACGAAGCGCTCAAAGCCGGACTTGCCGATTTCAACATCTTTGCTAGCAGCGGCCAATACTTTTCCTTTTTGGATCAGGAAGGTTTCCGCCGTGTACCTTCCTACCGGAACCCGCGCCGGGATGTAGAGGCGGGCTCGGTAAAGAACGCCATCCGAGATCTCCACAGTGCCGGGAGCCTCTGCATAGAGCGCGTTGCGGAGCCGTAAATCGATCAGCCCGTTCTCGAAGCGCCGCTGAACGTCGGGTGTTTCTCCGCTTGCAGGGGAGAGTTGCAGGTTGTTGATGCCAAGCTCGTAAATGGCGGCTGTCCGTTCATCGACCAGCTGTTTCAAAGGCTTTGAACTGGCGATGGCGTAATAGGCAGGGGCAGACCGGAACCGTGCCGATTCTGCATTGACCCAGATGAGCCCGCCCAGCTTTTGCTTTTCCCGCACGATCATCGATTGGGACGGTCCGCGCAGCACCACGACGATATCTGCATCTTCAGATGGGATACGTCCACCCGGGTAGAGGATCGCGCCAAAGAGCAGGAGTTCCGCTCCGGTGAAGCTGTAGACGATGTCGATCTTGCGCTGAGAGACATCGGGAACAAGCACAGGGTTTGCCGCTGCCAGAGACAGGAGCGCCAAGGGGAGCAGCGCGAGGCGCTTCAGCCAGTTCATGACAATTGCACCGTGTAGATTTCCGGCGGGCGCCAGCCCAGACCAAGGGCAAGCCAGATGGCGAGCAGCAGAATAACCGCAGAAAGGCCGAGGCGCAGCCAATCCGGTTGCAGCTTTGAGGCAAGCCGTGCGCCCAATTGTGCCCCGATGACGCTGCCGACAAGCAGCAATCCGGCAAGAACAATATCGACCGCGTGCGTGGTGACCGAATGCACCATCGTTGTGATGGCTGTGACGAACAGAATTTGAAACAGCGACGTCCCGACGACGACCCGCGTGGACATGCCGAGGAGGTAGATCATGGCTGGCACAAGTATGAAGCCTCCGCCGACGCCGAGCAGGACCGTCAGAATGCCGACCAGAAAGCCGAGGGCAAGCGGCGCGAGCGGGGAAATGTAGAGCCCGGATGCGTAAAACCGCCACCGCATCGGTAGATTGGCCACCACCGGGTGATGGCGGCGCTTGCGGGGAGGGACGGGCACGCCAGACCGCTTTGCGCTGATGGCGGCCCAGGCATCCCGAGCCATCATGGAGCCGATCACGCCCAGCAGAACGACGTACAGAATGGCAATGATCGTATCCATTTGCCCGGCACTTTCCAGCAGAGCGAAAATGCCCGCGCCGCCAATCGCGCCAGCAAGACCTCCCACGACCAGAACAAGACCCATCTGCCAGTCGACCCCGGCCCTTTGCCAATGGGCAAGCACGCCGGAGACGCTGGCCCCAGTCACCTGCGTCGTGGCAGAGGCTGCGGCAACGGTGGGGGGTATCCCGTAAAGGATGAGGAGCGGGGTCGTGAGAAAGCCGCCGCCGACGCCGAACATGCCCGACAATATGCCGACCCCGCCGCCAAGCAGCACAACGACCAGTGCGTTCACGGACATGTTGGCAATCGGCAGGTAGATGTCCATTTCACCAACGGTCCTAGCCTCTGTTGCGGCCAACCGAAAGGGCTCTCTCAGAAATCCTTCGACATGGTGATTGCGATGCCGGAGTCGGGGCGCGCATCACCGGCAATACGCACGCGCCAGTCCAGCGTCAGGCGCATGTTGAGACGCGGCGGCCCGATCACCGTCGTGGCGCTGGGTCCGACATCGAGCCGCTTCAGACCGGGCTGAATGCCGCCCCAAAGGCCTATGCCAATCGCGCGGCTATCCCCGATTGATCTGCTTATTTTTGCGGCGCCATCGGTAAATAACATCGGGTGTTGAACGCCCACCATGCCTGCTTGCGCATAGACATCTGCGCGCCATGTGCTGCCGCGCTTCTGAGAGGATCCTCCGCCGGCCACGAACAAGGATGTTGCGTCTTGAGCCCGCGCACCGCCCCGCAAACGATGCTCTGCGATCAGTTCAACCGGGATCGCTGGAAACGGGCGCAAGCTGATGCCGGGCGCGACCTCAAAGGCTGCGATCTGCGCCAGCGGAGCATAAGCCCGCAGGGAAAGGCGCAGACGATCCTTCAGGGCGAAGGGAAGGACGATCCGCGCGCCGATTTGGCTGCCCCCCAATTGGCCTCCGGCACCTAAAGGCTGGCCTGCGGCGTCAGGGCGCCAGACGATCCAGGCAGCGCCCTGCAAAGGCTTTTGGTTCATTGTTCGTTTTGGAGACGCGGCAACGCTTAGCGCATCATCTGTCTCGGCGGAGCTGGTGCTGGGATCGCCCGATCCGATCATAGCTGAACTCGTCAACAGCTGGGTGGGCAAAGCACTTTCAGGAGCGGACGCTCCTGCAGGCCATAGTGCTTTGGATATCTGCGCTGCCGAAAGGCGTTTGCCGTGATCAACCGGCTGCGGGCGCGCTCGTGGCGCCAGCATAACTGAAGTCACGGTCGTGTCGTACGTTATGTTCCGGTTTGCTTCTGGGGCTGCATCCGCAGGCGTGCGCCAAACGGCCGCCCGCTGCGGCTTCTCGGTGAAATAGACCACGGACGCTCTGCCCATACCCCAAAGGACGATAACCAGCCCGAGCGCTTCAATAGAACGCGCGCGACCTTGAGTCACCGAAGCGGTCCTTGGGGGAAACTGTGTTCGGTCTTGTCCCAATAGACCTGCCCCGTTTTCAACATGCGGAGATAGGTGGAGACGGCGCGGCGCGCGGCCATCATGGCAATGATGTTCGAGGTGATCATCCGTGGAATGGAGATCAGCCCTTCCTTCCAGCCATAGTGTCGCGCGACGCAACTTGCCCGAACGGCGAGACGCCAGAGAAGCAGGCCAGCGTTTAAGGCCAATAAGGCGCTGAGAGCAGATCCGAGAGGCCGCTGGCTCTCAGAGAAGACGAGCAGCAAGGTGGTCAGCACCAAGGCGCCATAGCCGCAAAGAAGCAGGATCGCGGCGAAGGGCGCCCGGCGGTCCCGCAGGCGCATCCAGCATTCGAAGATGTTACCCTTCCAGCCCACGCGATCCCATCCGGCAAGGGCGATGCCAATTGTCCATCGGGTCTTTTGACGAACGGCCGCCAGCAATGTCGCTGGAAAATGCGCCTGTGTGGCAACGATCCGCCCGTTCGAATCTGCGATCCTTACGAATGCGCCGTTCAGTCCTAATTCTCCCAGACGCAGGCCCAGTTCATAGTCCTCCGTCAAACTGTCTTCCGCAAAGGGGAGGCCGCCACGGCTTGCGGCAATGTCGGAAAGTGCCGACCGCCGGATCGAGCACCCGACACCGGCCGAGGGCAGAGCTGCTCCGATTGCCTCACGGACCACCATGTCGCGGCTATGGGCTTCGGCGAACTCGTCGAGATAATGCCCGCTGATCCAGCG
>JBBATS010000062.1:3545-14864 GCA_040398625.1 Chakrabartia sp.
TCGCCGCCAGATCCTGCGCATTATCCAAACGACGTCTACAAGAAGGTCATCGATCCCCCCGATGGCAAAGCCGATTGCCGAAAACAGAAGCAGTTCATCGCGAACGGATGATGCGAGCCAAGTCAGGTCGGCCACATCTTGACCGATCAGGCAAGGATGGCCGTCTTTTTAACCGTCCGTGTGCGCTGCTCAAGCAATTGCTGCCGCAGACTGTTATCCGCTGTCGGTGTCGCTTCAAACGGACCGGGCCGGTCCCAAGCCCCTTCGGGCCGCAGGATGTGCATCGGATCTGAAGCGAGCGAGATCACATCATTGGCGGGCGCGAGATCGAGCCGCATTTCCACATATTTGACATTGGCAAAGGCGATCGGTGGACGGTCTTCAATCGGGCGGAAGCCAAAGACCTGCCAGAAGCGCTGCAAGTCAAGCCGGCTGTGCCCGTACAGGGTGCGATATCCTTTCTTCCGGCAATGCTCGACGGCTGCTCTTACGAGTTGATAGGCGAGGCGGCTGTTGCGATACTCAGCACGAACGGCCAGCCGTTCAATCTTTGCAAATTCCCCGAAAAAGCGGGCGCGGATGCACCCAGCGGCGTCTCCATCCACCTTGCCGAGCCAATGGGTCGAACAAAAATCGTTGCCGTCAAACTCTTCGGAATAGAGGCAGAATTGTTCGGCAATATAGGTGGCGGACCGGACCGAGAAGACCTGAAAGATGTCTTCGATAGACCGGGCAACCATCACTTCACATTTGGCCTTCGGAGCAGGTTCCAGTCTCTCGGGCAGCACGACCAGAAGGTCGCTGCTGCAGTTCGGGTAGATGCTCTGTGCGTCGATTAAGCCCGACGTTTGCTGCAAGCGCCGTGAATGAGGGCTGACCGCCTTGGAAAAGACAGGAACCGGCGTCTGCAGGAATGGCTCCAGAGCATCCGCAAAGGCGGTGAGCATGCGTCCAAAGCTTCCGGGCATATAGATCAGCCAGACATAGATCGCGGCGGGTTGCTCGCCCGGGCCGGAGATCCAAGTTGTGTCGGGGGCTGCGCTGTTGAAGCGGCCGTTGATGATTGCGTCTGTACCCTCTGCGTTCAGCGGCAAAAGCGCGACGATACCAAGGTCTTCCTGTGCGGCGCCCGGCTGACTTGAAATCCGGACGCTGTCTGGGTTGGCGGCGATAATTCCCCGGATGATGCTGTTTTCCGCGAGCATCATGGTGCCGCGCGCAACCGACAACATCTCATCTAGTTCATCCGAGCCGGGCCGATAAAGGTTGAACTTCTGCCGGTCGGAGCGCTCCAAACATTTCCAGATCTTTGAGGAGAAGCCGAGGCGACGCACACCTGAACGGTTTGACGTGGTCAGTTCCTGTAACATTTGTATTCTCCCCTAACTGGCGTAGAAATCACGCATGGTTTCCGACGCGGTGACTTTATCTGGGGTAGGGGAGGAAGAGGTCCTCCAATTATCTGCACGCGGTGTTCATCCCGATGAACACCGCAAACTCATAGACTTGCTGGACAAAGTTAACTGGAATGATCTCGACATTCTGCGCCGGGCGGCTGATCAATCGAGCCTGAGGAAGGCCGCTCAAGCACTCGGAATGTCCGTCAACACGGTCAGATCACGCCTCAACCGACTCGAAAAATCGTTGGAGACGGTTCTCTTTGCACGTTCCCGTGACGGTCTTAAGATTACAGCTGAGGGGCAGACGGTTCTGCGCGTCGCCAAAGATATGCGGATGTTGAGCGTTGGGTTGCCGCTGGCGCGAGGCAATCATGTTCTGGTCCAAGACGGGGAAGTTCGCATCTGCGCGTCGGAAGGGGTCGGCACGTTTTGGCTGACACCAAGGCTGCCGGAGTTGAAGGCACGGCTGCCAGATCATGTCGTGGCCTTAGACAGCCTTTCAGATCAGAATCTTGTCTCGCCGGGCGAACATGATGTCGCGGTCGGGTTCCAGAAACCGACTGATCTTGAGGCCATTTGTTCAAAGCTGGCCACGATCCACATCATGCCCTTCGCATCGGACCAGTATCTGCGTCAGCATGGCTTGCCGCTGACCATTGATGATCTGCACGGACACCAGTTCATCCAACAGGACTCTCCCGGAACCAATGGGGATGCCGTCAATCTGTTCCTCACGCAGGACCTAGCGCGTAAAATCATTGCGATCCGTGTGAGTTCAAGTTTTTCGCATTATTGGGCGGTGGCCAATGGTGTCGGTATCGGCGCCTTGCCGACTTATGCCCGGGCGATCACCCGCCGTGTTCGGCCACTCGACCTGCCGATCCGCCTGCGCTTTGAACTGTGGTTGTCTTACCGCCGCGAAGCTCGCCATTCCCAGCCCGTCCAGCAGGTCGTCCAATGGCTTCGGGACAGTTTTGATGGGAGCCGCTATCCTTGGTTTGCGGATCATTTCGTCCATCCTGACGAATTTACCGATATAAACGGCAGCACAGGGGTGGTGTCCATGTTCGACCATCTCATGGACTGATAAACGCCACTTCATGAGAGATTCGAGAACCCGACCAAAGTCCGCTTTGCGCGCTTTCATAGAAAGCGGGGCGGCTGGCGGCATCGTCCTGATGCTGGCGGCTGCAGCGGCATTGATTGTCGCAAACTCGGCTTGGTCGGACGTTTATTTTGCGGTCCTTCAGGCAAAGTTGGGGCCAATGTCGGTCCTTCATTGGGTCAATGACGGCCTGATGGCACTGTTCTTTTTTCAGGTTGGGCTGGAAATAAAACGCGAATTTGTTGACGGGCATTTGAGCAATTGGGGTGATCGGGCTCTCCCAATGATTGCGGCTGCAGCAGGGATGGTCATCCCGGCACTCGTCTTCCTCGCTATCGCCGGAGGACGACCTGAGCTTCATCGAGGTTGGGCCATCCCGGCGGCGACCGATATCGCCTTTGCAATGGGCGTCATTTCGCTTCTCGGCCGCCGCGTCCCCGCCTCATTGAAGCTGCTGCTGGCCACCGTCGCGATCGTCGATGATATGGGTGCCGTCGCTATCATTGCCGTGGGGTACACGGATGCCATTTCGGGGGGCTGGCTGCTGGCTTCGGCGGGCATCATGGCCGTGATGTTCCTCATCGGTCGAAGGCAGGTCTCGGTTCTGTGGCCCTATCTTGTCGGCTTTGCTCTGCTCTGGTTCACCGTTCTTCAGTCCGGTGTTCATGCAACCATTGCCGGCGTGCTGGCGGCGGCGATGATCCCGGTGCGGGTCACGCCCGCGGCACCCGATGATCCCGCTTCGCCCCTTCACCGGCTGGAACATCTCGTCAACAAGCCGGTCGCCTTTCTCATTGTGCCGCTTTTCGGGTTCGCCAATGCAGGCGTTTCTTTTGCGGAGGGCGTAGGCCGAGATGAGTTGACGCTGGCGATTGCGGCTGGCCTGTTCTTCGGAAAGCAACTTGGGATCTTTTCAGCCATCTGGCTGGCAGTCCGCTTCGGCTTTGCCCGAAAACCTGCAGGTGCAAACTGGACGCAGGTTTACGGGATGGCCCTGCTTTGCGGCATCGGGTTCACGATGAGCTTGTTTATCGGCGATCTCGCCTTCTCTGATCCCATGCACGACAGTGGCGTGAAAATGGGCGTACTGCTCGGGTCTGTCGCGTCGGCCATTGCCGGCGCTATCGTCCTCGGTTTTTCCTCAGGCACAAAAAAAGGGGCAGCCTAAGCCACCCCTTCTTTAAATTGTCGTCCGTGTCGGCTTAGAGCTTTTCAACAAGCTCCGGCACGATCTTGAAGAGATCGCCGACAAGGCCGATGTCCGCGACCTGGAAGATCGGGGCGTCTTCGTCCTTGTTGATCGCGATGATCGTCTTGGAGTCTTTCATGCCGGCAAGGTGCTGGATCGCACCCGAGATGCCGACGGCGACATAGACGTCCGGCGCCACGATCTTACCGGTCTGTCCGACCTGATAGTCGTTGGGCACATAGCCCGCATCGACAGCGGCGCGTGAAGCACCGACAGCGGCGCTCATCTTATCCGCAAGCGGGAAGATGGTGGACTGGAAGGTGTCGGCATCCTTGAGCGCACGACCACCGGAGACGATAATCTTGGCCGAGGTCAGTTCCGGACGCTCCAGCTTCACGATTTCAGCGCCAACGAACGAGGAAATCCCCGAATCGCCTGCACCGGAAACCGCTTCGACGGCGGCCGAGCCACCTTCAGCGGCGGCCTTGGCAAAGGCCGTACCGCGGACGGTGATGACCTTCTTGGCATCCGACGACTGGACGGTTGCGATGGCGTTACCGGCATAGATGGGACGCGTGAACGTGTCCGCACTTTCAACCGACAGGATGTCACTGATCTGCATAACGTCGAGCAGTGCGGCCACGCGCGGCGCGATGTTCTTGCCGTGCGCGGTTGCTGGGAACAGCACCGCGTCATGACCTGCCATCAGGCTCGCTACGAGCGGCGCGACGTTTTCGGCCAGTTGGTTGGCGAGGGTGGCGTCATTGGCGACGTGCACCTTGGCGACACCGGCGATCTTTGCAGCAGCCTGCGCAACGGCATCGCAGCCATTGCCGGCCACGAGAACGTGCACTTCACCCAACTGCGAGGCAGCGGTGACAACAGCGAGCGTTGCGTCCTTCAGCGACGCATTGTCGTGTTCAGCGTAAACGAGGACGCTCATGCGGCAACTCCCATTTCCTTGAGCTTGGCAACCAACGCATCGACATCGGCAACCTTGATGCCGGCCGAACGGACAGGCGGCTCGGCAACCTTCAATGTCGTCAGGCGCGGTGTGACATCCACACCGTAATCAGCGGGCGTCTTCTGCGCGAGCGGCTTGGACTTCGCCTTCATGATGTTCGGCAGCGATGCATAGCGCGGCTCGTTCAGACGAAGGTCAGTGGTCACAATCGCAGGCGTTTTCAGGCTGACGGTTTCGAGGCCACCATCAACTTCGCGGGTCACGTTGACGCTGTCACCGGACACTTCGACCTTGGAAGCAAAGGTGCCCTGCGGACGACCGGTCAGCGCAGCGAGCATCTGGCCCGTCTGGTTGCTGTCATCGTCAATTGCCTGCTTGCCAAGGATGACGAGGCCGGGGGCTTCTTCTTCCATAACCTTAGCGAGCAGCTTGGCCACGCCGAGCGGCTCGACGTCTTCTGCAACGATAAGGATCGCACGATCCGCACCCATGGCGAGCGCGGTCCGCAGCGTTTCCTGCGCCTTGTCTGGCCCGATCGAGACGGCGACGATTTCCGTCGCAACGCCCTTTTCCTTCAGACGGATGGCTTCTTCCACCGCGATTTCGTCGAAGGGGTTCATCGACATCTTCACGTTGGCCAAATCCACGCCAGAGCCATCAGGCTTCACGCGGGGTTTCACATTATAATCAATGACCCGCTTCACGGGCACAAGGATCTTCATGGCGCTTCTCTCCAATGAATCGCTTTACGTTTACGTCAATGTCTGCCGCACTGCACAAATTGACCGTGCATTGCAAGCCTCAAGCGGCGTTGCGGACTTCCGCTACGATCTTCTTCGCCGCGTCGCCAAGGTCATTGGCAGGGACGATAGGAAGGCCGGAGTTCGCAAGAATATCCTTACCCTGCTGCACGTTGGTGCCTTCCAAGCGGACAACGAGCGGCACGGACAGGTTCACTTCCTTGGCAGCGGCAACGATGCCGTCGGCAATGATGTCACACTTCATGATGCCACCAAAGATGTTCACAAGGATACCCTTTACGGCTGGGTCCTTCAGAATGATTTTGAACGCAGCCGTTACCTTCTCCTTGTTGGCACCGCCGCCAACATCAAGGAAGTTGGCGGGGAATTCACCGTTCAGCTTGATGATGTCCATCGTCGCCATCGCAAGACCGGCGCCGTTGACCATACAGCCGATGTTGCCATCGAGCTTGATGTACGCAAGGTCATATTTGGATGCTTCGATTTCGGCCGGATCTTCCTCGGTCAGATCGCGCAGTTCAACGAGATCCTTGTGGCGGAAGAGCGCGTTTGAATCGAAGCCGACCTTCGCATCGAGGACAAACAGCTTGTCGCCGTCCGCCGTCGGGCAGACCGCCAGCGGATTGATTTCGATCTGGCTCGCATCAGTCGCGACAAAGGTGTCGTAAAGACCCTTCAGGACGGACTGGGCCTGCTTGGCCAAATCACCCGAAAGGCCGAGCGCCTTAGCGACCGAACGGCCATGATGCGGCATCAGGCCTGTAGCTGGATCGATGGTGATCGTGGTGATCTTTTCGGGCGTGTCATGCGCGACGGTTTCGATGTCCATGCCACCTTCGGTCGACGCGACAATCGCAATCCGGCTGGAGGCACGGTCAACGAGGAGGGCAAGGTAGAATTCTTTGCCGATGTCGACACCGTCAGTGATGTAAAGGCGCTGAACCTGCTTGCCCGCGTCGCCTGTCTGGATGGTCACCAGCGTGTTGCCGAGCATGTCCGTTGCGTGGGCGCGGACTTCATCCAGCGACTTGGCGAGGCGAACGCCGCCCTTGGCGTCTGGGCCGAGTTCTTTAAACTTGCCCTTGCCACGGCCACCGGCGTGGATCTGCGCCTTCACGACGTAGAGCGGCCCCGGAAGCTGCTTGGCAGCCTCGACAGCTTCTTCCACCGACATGGCAGCAATGCCCTTTGGTACGGCGACGCCGAACTTAGCCAGAAGTTCCTTGGCTTGATACTCGTGAATATTCATGTGCGCGCGAGTCCCTGCTAGAGTTGCAGGGCCTAAAGCATAGCGAGGCGGCTATGGGAAGCCTGTAACGCGCCTATCACATATGCTTATTCAGAGATCGCGCAGCTCAGGCCCGCCCGCGTGGTGATGGCGAGGATTTCGGGGTCGCGCAGGGCGCGGACCTGACGCCAGAATTCACCGACACGCATCTGGCCGAGCCGTTTGTCACTGATCTTGCTGAGATCAGACAGGCGCTTGAGTTGCGTGAGTGACAGCTTATCGATCATGCGGTCTGCCATACAGGTGGATGTGTCGCGCGAAAGGCCGGCCGACTGCAGCCCATTGCGCAAACGCGCTTCCGGCGTGGCGCAAGCCGAAAGCGTTGATGCGGCGATCAAAAGTACGGCGAGTTTGGTGCGCATAGCGGCCCCCAATCAGAGTAATGTTCGCAGGCCAGTGCGGATTGCTGTCCCTTTGCACTGGCCTGTTGGTGGCCAGATGCAGCTTTAATGATGACGTAAACATGAACGACGCTATAGAGGGCAGCTATGTCTATCTTGTCCGGCCTCGGCGTGTTCATTCTGACAGTCTTCTTCATGGAGGGCTTCGCTTATGTTGCCCACCGCTGGCTGATGCACGGGCCGGGTTGGTTCCTGCATAAAAGCCACCATCGGCCGCGCACCGGCACGTTTGAGTTGAACGATCTTTACGCCGTGATCTTCGCTGTGCCGTCTATTTCGCTGTTCTGGTACGGCATCGGCCTTGGTCATGGGGCGTTCTATGCTTGGATTGGTGGCGGCATCGCCGCTTATGGCGCAATCTATTTCGGCTTCCATGACGTGATCGTGCACAAGCGCATCGGTCATCGGTATCTGCCCAAGAGCACGTACATGAAACGAATCATGCAGGCGCACCGGTTACATCATGTGGTGGAGACCAAGGACGGCACCGTCAGCTTCGGTTTCTTGTGGGCGCCGAAGCCTGAGGTGCTGAAGGCGCAATTGGCAAAAAGCGGTCGCGCGGGTGTTCGCGCGCCCGCAACGATGGAACTCAGCAGCTAAATTATGCGGCGGCGAGCGACCGGCGGCGGCGCAGCGCGAAGCCGACCATGCCAAAACCGCCCAGCATCAGCGCCCAGCTTCCCGGTTCCGGCAGTGGATCGATATAGGAAACGGCGAGGTCGTCAAACTTGAACGAGTCCTTCTTGCCGTCCTGATTGATGAAGGATGAGGCGACCATCCAGATGTTACCGACCTTCTGGCCGGCGGCTCCGGGCTGAAGATCGCGGATACCGGACGTTGATCCGCCAAGCGCTTCGTAACCCGCACCGTTCAAAATGCCGTTGACGACCGAAATATTCGTATTGTCGAGCGAAAGGCCCGAGCTCCAAGCCGTTGCGGTCGTGCCAAAATCGATGGATGCGTCGGTGTCGGCGGTGCAGTTGTCGCAGAGCTTATAAGCCGTGAAACGGCCAGACAGGAATTCTACCGGCTTGTCGAATTGGAACAGAATGAAGTCGGTTCGACCCTCATTATCGACAGTGTGGGAGTTGTTCCCGCCGCTGCCTTCGCCCCGGTTGGTGACACCCAAGCCATTGCTGTACGCCCCAAGATATGAGCTACGGACAATGCTGTTCTGTGCGCTCCAAGCTGTTGCACGCAGGTTGATCGTTTTTCCGGCCGTTGTTGCGCCGAACGTTCGCGCATTGCCGAATGTGCCGCTCAGGCTGGAATTGCCGACCAGATCAAAGACGAATGTCGCTGCGTTTGCCGCAGGCGCCATCACGAGCGCCAGCGCGGATGCCGAAAGGATCGCTAAGGATTTCAAACGCATAAACTCATTGCCCCTGTGCGTGTCCTGCCATTGCATAGACACTTCGCCTGGTGCGACCCTGACCGATATGAGCAAGGTACGCCTTTACGGGGCGATTCGCAACCAGTCCGGTTTGAATGAGCGTCCCTGATTGGGACAGTTTTCAGGCGGTTCCCGCCAGTGCCTCTTCAGCCTCACGGACAAGCGTGCCCAAAATGGTCGCAACGGGCTCTTCCGCTTTGACCATGCCGACCGATTGGCCGGCCATGACCGAGCCATTCTCGACGTCACCATCAATGACGGCGCGGCGGAGGGCACCCGCCCAGAAATGTTCGATTTCCAACTGCGCTGCCGCCATATCGACCTCGCCGCGATCCAGCATGGCCGCGACTTCCACCTGCTTGCGGGTGAATTCTTCGGTGCCCGCATTTTTGAGCGCGCGGACAGGAATAACCGGCAAGCGCGGGTCGATCTGCACGCTGGCGATGGCATCGCGCGCATTGCCGCGTAGAAATGCCTTCTTGAAGGCCGGATGGGCGATGCATTCGGTTGCGCACACAAGCCGGGTGCCGATCTGCACGCCGGCCGCACCCTGCTTCAGATAAGCGGCCATCATTTCGCCCCGGCCGATACCACCTGCAACAAAGACGGGGACAACGTCCGCCATCTCAGGCAGGATTTCCTGCGCGAGGACCGAGGTGGACACAGGGCCGATATGGCCGCCAGCTTCCATCCCCTCAATCACCAGCGCATCAACGCCGGAGCGGACGAGCTTTTTGGCCAGCGACAAAGCAGGGGCAAAGCAGATGACCTTGGCGCCGAACGCCTTGATCTGATCAATCGCGCCTGCGGGTGGAAGTCCACCGGCCAGCACGACATGCGTCACTTTATGCTGCGCGCAGATGGCGATCAGGTCGGTGAGCTGCGGGTGCATGGTGATGAGGTTCACGCCAAAGGGCTTGTCCGTCATCGCGTTGGTGGCTGCGATTTCAGTTGAGAGAATTGCCGGGGGCATCGCGCCGCCTGCAATCACGCCAAAGCCGCCTGCGTTGGACATGGCGGAGACAAGGTGCCTTTCGCTGATCCAGCTCATGGCGCCTGCCATGATGGCTACTTCCGACCCCAGAAAGGCGGTGCCGCGCGCCATCAGCGCCTGAAGATGGCTCACGCCGCATCCTCGGCATCAAGGCCATAGGCCGTATGCAGCACACGGACCGCCAATTCCGTTTCGTCCTCGTCGATGAGGACGGAGACTTTGATCTCAGAGGTGGAGATGGCCTGCACGTTGATACCGCGCTGGGCCAGCGCCTTGAACATCGTGGCTGCGACACCGGCGTGGCTGCGCATCCCGACGCCGACGACGGAGATTTTGGCGACCTTGGTGTCATGCATCAGGTTTGAAAAGCCGATGACATCCTTGCCTTTTTCCAGCGTGTCGATGGCGCGGGCCAGTTCGGCTCCTGGCACCGTAAAGGTCACGTCGGTGGAGCCGCTGTCATGCGCGATATTCTGGATGATCATGTCGACGTTGATGTTGGCATCGGCCAGCGGGCCAAAGATATTCGCCACAGCGCCCGGCCGGTCAGGCACGCTGGTGAGCGTCACCTTGGCTTCGTTCTTGTCGTGGGCAATGCCGGTGATCAGTTGGCGTTCCATTTCGTCTTCTCCGATTTCGTCGTCGCCGACGATAAGCGTGCCGGTGATGGGATTGTCTGTCGGTGCGTCAAAGGAAGACAGCACCTGCACGCGCACATTTTCCTTCATCGCAAGCCCGACAGAGCGGGTCTGGAGCACCTTGGCCCCGACGCTCGCCAGCTCGAGCATTTCTTCATAGGTGACCTTGGCGAGCTTGCGCGCCCTGGGCACAATGCGCGGGTCGGTTGTGTAGACGCCGTCGACATCGGTGTAGATGTCACACCGGTCTGCCTTGACGGCAGCGGCGACAGCGACGGCGGACGTGTCGGACCCGCCCCGGCCGAGCGTGGTGATGCGGTTGTCAGCCGTCACGCCCTGAAAGCCGGGGATCACAGCGACTTCCCCCGCGCTCATCGCGGCGATCAGGCCTGCTGTATCAATATCCTCGATACGGGCAGAGGCGTGCGCGTCGGACGTTTGGATCGGCAATTGCCAGCCCAGCCAGCTGCGCGCCTTCACGCCCATCGCCTGCAGCGTGATCGCCAGCAGGCCAGATGTAATCTGCTCCCCAGCGGCGACGACAACGTCATATTCCTTAGGGTCATGCAGCGGGGCTGCTTCGCGGCAGAAATTGATCAGACGGTCCGTTTCGCCCGCCATGGCAGAGACAACCACGGCGACTTCATTGCCGGCGTCCACCTCATGTTTCACGCGGGCGGCCACGTTGCGGATGCGCTCCGTCCCTGCCATGGACGTGCCGCCGAACTTCATTACGATGCGGGCCATCGAATTCCCTGTTTTGTGTCGCAAATGCGGGTTTGGCCAATAGGCGCCGTCCTGTTAGGGAAGCGGTATGGCAAAGGCAAGCACCACAACCACGATTGACCCTGCGGAAGCCGCGCATTTCGGCAAGCTGGCTGCGGACTGGTGGAACCCCAAGGGCTCCTCCGCGATGCTGCACAAGCTGAACCCGGTGCGGCTTAAATTCATCCGTGAGGCGATTGACGCGCATTGGTCCAAAGGTGGCGCAACCTTCCGACCGCTTGGGGGCAAGACCGCACTCGATGTGGGCTGCGGCGCGGGATTGTTGTGTGAGCCTCTCGCCCGCCTCGGCGCGAAAGTGACCGGCGTCGATGCGGCAGCGGAAAGCATTGCCGTTGCCTCGGCGCACGCGGCGGAAGGGGGATTGCCGATTGACTATCGCTGTGCAGACGTGAGCGGGATG
>JBBATS010000063.1:0-14228 GCA_040398625.1 Chakrabartia sp.
CAAGCCGATGTGCGGGGCGAGAATGTGACGCCCTTTCCGGGCGGGAACCGGTTCGACGTCATTGTCCGTTCAAGGGACGGATCGCAGCGGACCATATCCGGTATCGAGCTGCCCATGCCCGGCCGCCACAATGTGCAGAACGCGCTCGCAGCGATTGCTGTCGGGTTGGAAATGGGCATGTCGGATGCGGACATCCAGCGCGGTTTTGCAAAGTTTGGCGGCGTCAAACGGCGCTTCACCAAGGTCGGAGAAATCGACGGCGTCACAATCATCGACGATTATGGACACCACCCGGTTGAGATCCGCGCCGTCCTGTCTGCCGCGCGGGAAGGCGCACAAGGCCGTGTCATCGCCGTTTGTCAGCCACACCGCTACACGCGTCTTGGTGGCCTGATGGATGAATTCGCGTCCTGCTTCAACGATGCGGATATTGTCTATGTCACCCCGGTATTTGCCGCAGGTGAAGCTCCGTTGGAGGGTGTGAGCGCGGGCGCGCTCGTCAGCAACCTCAAGCGGCGCGGCCATCATGCCGCAGCCGAAATTGCAGACGCCGCAGCACTGGCCGCGGTCATCGCGGAACAGGGCAAGCCCGGCGACATGGTCGTGTGCTTAGGCGCGGGTGACATCACAAAATGGGCGGCTGGCTTGGCCGATGCGATCAAGGCGGCGGGCGCTTGACGACAACGCTCGCCTTGCCCCCGGTGCGCGGAAAGCTGACGGCCAATGCGCCGCTGGCGCCGCTTGTCTGGTTCAAGGCGGGTGGCACAGCTGAGTGGCTGTTTGAGCCCAAGGATGCGGACGATCTGTGTGTCTTTCTAGAGGCGCTGGATCCGGCGATGTCCGTTATGGCGCTTGGCCTCGGGTCCAATTTGATTGTCCGTGACGGCGGCGTTTCCGGCGTTGTGATCCGGTTGGGCAAGGCCTTTGCCGACGTGTCCGCACTCGACGCACTCACCTTGCGTTGCGGCGGCGGGGCGAGCGGCATTCTTGTATCGTCCACCGCGCGGGACACAGGCATTGGCGGGCTTGAATTTCTGCGTTCTATCCCTGGCACTGTGGGTGGCTTCGTCCGCATGAACGGCGGCGCTTATGGCCGTGAAGTCAAGGACATCCTGACCGAGTGTGACATTGTACTGCGCTCCGGTGAGCGCAAGACGCTGGGGCTCAGCGATCTTGGCTATACCTACCGCCATTCTGAACTGCCCGAAGGCGCGACGGTCATTTCAGCGACCTTCAAGGGACAGGCAGCGGACCCTGCCGCGATACAGGCGGAAATGGATCGCATTTCAGAAAGCCGTGAAGCCTCACAACCGCTCCGCAGCAAGACGGGTGGATCGACTTTCAAGAACCCTGATGGCCACAAAGCTTGGCAATTGGTCGATGAAGCTGGCTGTCGGGGCTTGCAGATGGGCGGCGCGCAGGTGTCGGAGAAGCACACGAACTTTTTGCTCAATGTCGGTGATGCAACCAGTGCGGACATTGAAGCGTTGGGCGAGGAAGTCCGGCGTCGGGTAAGGGAAAAATCGGGCGTTACGCTCGAATGGGAAATTCAAAGAGTAGGTAAACCGGCATGAGTACGCCTGTCCACGTTGCGGTCCTGATGGGGGGATGGTCCTCCGAACGCGAAGTCTCGCTCGTCACCGGTGCGGGCGTGGCCGATGCTTTGGAGCGTGTGGGCTACCGCGTTACGCGGATCGACATGGACCGTGACATTGCCGTGCGCCTTGCCGACGTGAAGCCCGACGTCGTCTTCAATGCGCTGCACGGGACGCCGGGAGAAGACGGCACAGTGCAGGGCATGATGGACCTGATGGGGCTGAAATATACCCACTCAGGGCTCGCGACATCGGTGATCGCCATTGACAAGCAACTCACCAAATCGGCGCTGGTGCCGCACGGCATCCCGATGCCCGGCGGCATGGTGGTGGAAAGCGCAGGCCTCTATCACCATGATCCTCTGCCGCGCCCCTATGTGCTGAAGCCGGTCAACGAAGGGTCGTCCGTGGGTGTGGCGATCGTGACGGACGCGTCCAATTACGGCAATCCCATCGGGCGCGATGTTTCCGGGCCATGGCAGCAGTTTGATCATCTGCTTGCCGAGCCGTTCATTCGTGGGCGTGAACTGACCGTCGCTGTGCTGGGGGATCGCGCCCTGTGCGTGACGGAGCTTCAGCCGAAATCCGGTTTCTATGATTTCGAAGCCAAGTACACTGAAGGCAAGACCGAACATATCTGCCCCGCGCAAATCCCCGATGACGTGACGGAAGCGATGCTGGGATGGGCTTTGCAGGCGCATCGTGTGCTGGGGTGCCGAGGCGCGTCCCGGTCTGATTTCCGGTGGGACGATACGCAAGGCGTCGATGGGGTCTTCTTGCTGGAAGTAAACACCCAGCCGGGGATGACGCCGCTCAGCCTCGTGCCGGAACAGGCCAAGCAGGTTGGCATTTCTTATGAACAGCTGGTCGACATACTGGTGAAGGAGGCTCTGGCGTGAAGGGAAGCACCAAAGTCACACGCGGGCCGGTCAAACGCGCGGTTACACGCAACGGGGTCCGCAAGCCCAAGACGCGGCGCGCCATCTGGATGGAAAAATTCTGGAAATATGTGCCCATTAAGGCGGAGACGATCGAACGGGCCATGACAGGCGCCACGATCGTGCTGATCGCGGGTACCATCGTAACAGCCAGCGTTTATGCCGGTGTGCCCCAGTTTGTGGGCACCGAAATGGGGCAGGTCGCCGGGCGTGCAGGCTTCAAGGTGAAGCGGGTTGAGGTGAAGGGCCTCGACCGCATGGACTCGCTGACGGTCTATGCCGTCGCGCTGGACCAGCACTCAATGGCCATGCCGCTCGTCGATCTGGACAAGGTGCGCGGCCAGCTGCTGCAATATGGGTGGATTGAAGATGCGCGCATCTCGCGGCGCTGGCCCGACACGTTGGTGGTCGACATTGTTGAACGCCAGCCGGCGGCCGTCTGGCAGAACAACCAGAAGCTCTCGCTGATCGATGGCACGGGCGTGGAGCTGGAACGGGTCGACGCCAACGCCATTCCGGACTTGCCGTTGGTCATCGGGCCAAATGCAAATCGCCAGATTGAAGATTTGCATAATCTGTTGGCCACCGTGCCTGCGCTCAAGCCGATGCTCGCTGGGGCCTCATGGGTCGGCAATCGTCGATGGGACCTGCGCTTTGAATCTGGGGAAGTGCTGGCCCTTCCGGAAGGGCAAGACATTGCATCCAATGCCTTGAAGCGGTTTGCGCGTCTTGATGGGACCCAGCGCCTGCTTGGCCGCGGTTTCGTGCGCTTTGACATGCGCGATCCGTCGAAATTTGTGGTGCGGCTGAAGCGCAATAATGGGGCTATTGCCGAACCAGTGGCACCGCCGGCTGAACCTGCACAGGCCGCAATCAAAACCGACACCACGTCGGCAGATCTCTAGGAGGTAAAGTCATGGCCGCAGCCAAAACGTCCGGGTTGATCACTGCCCTCGATATCGGGTCTTGGAAGGTCTCTGCGCTCATCGCGGAAGTGTCTGACAGTGGCGACGTCCAGGTGCTTGGCACCGGCCAGCGTGAGAGCAAGGGTGTCCGGCGCGGCTATATCGCCGACATGGACGCCACAGAACGCGCCATTCGCGAAGCCATGGAGCAGGCGGAGCGCATTGCCGGTATCAGCATTGAAGATGTGTGGGTCGGTTTTTCGGCAGGCGGACTCGTCAGCGATATCGCCTCGGTTGAAGTGGAGCTTGGCGGCCACCGGATCGAGCAGGACGACATTGACGAACTGCTGGCGGCCGGTCGCAATTCGCTCGACCCCGATGGCCGGATGATCCTGCATGCGCAGCCGACGCTCTACACGCTGGACGGTTTGCAGGGCGTGAAGCGCCCACTCGGGCTTCATGCCGATACGCTTGGTGTGGACATTCACGTTGTCTGTGCGGATGGGTCGCCCGTTCGCAACATCGATCTGTGCGTGCGCAGCGCTCATCTTGAAGTGAAGTCGATTGTGGCCTCTCCGGTCGCGACAGGCATGGCCGTCCTCTCGGAAGAAGAGCGCGAGCTTGGCGTGGCACTTGTGGAAATCGGGGGTGGCGTCACGAACGTTTCGCTGTTTGCCGGGGGTATGCTGGTTGGGCTGACCTCAATTCCCTTTGGCGCGGCGGATATCACAGACGATATCGCGTCGGCCTTTGGCGCGCGCCGCAATCAGGCAGAGCGCATGAAGTGCTTTTACGGCTCGGCCACGGCTAGCCCACGTGACAATCACGACATGATCGACGTAGCGCCGCTTTCGGCTGATGATGAGGGCGAAAGCCACCGCATCACCCGCGCACAATTGATTGCCGTCATTCGCCAGCGGTTGGAGCATCTGGTGGGTGAGATTGCAAAGGCGCTCAAGGATCTCGGCTTTGCGGGGCCCGTTGGTCGCCAAGTTGTTCTGACCGGCGGTGGTGCCGAGCTCAAAGGCATGGCTGATTATGTCCAGGGTGTTCTGGGACGCGCCGTTCGCATTGGTCGTCCCCGGGGCCTTTTGGGGCTGCCGGATGCCCATAGCGGACCGGGCTTCGCTACGCTTGCCGGCCTTGTCCATTATGCAGCCTCAGACCCGATTGATCTGCGGGTGATCATGCCAGAGCATCAGAGCGTCGTGCGGACGGCGCGCGGCGGATTGCTCTCAAAGCTGATCTCGGCAGTAAAAACAGGATATTGAGGCTGGAGTGTTACACAGCCCCACGATATTGGGGTGAACGATTCTGAAAACGCGACGAACCGTTCACAACTTTGGTGCGGGTTTGGCCCGTTTGGTGCAGAAGGTCCCGGGGGCGGTTTCGTCCGTCGGAGTTAGGTCAGGGGAGACGGAAAATGTCGATTGAGTTCATGGCACCGGAAGTGGAAGAGCTGAAGCCAAGGATCAGTGTTATCGGTTGCGGTGGCGCAGGCGGCAATGCTGTGGCGAACATGATCGCCAATTCGGTGCAGGGTGTGGACTTCATCGTCGCGAATACCGACGCTCAGGCGCTCAATAGCAGCTCGGCCGAACGTCGTATTCAGCTGGGCCTGAAGATCACTCAGGGTCTTGGCGCCGGTTCGCGTCCTGAAATTGGTCGCGCAGCAGCTGAAGAAGCGCTGGAGCAGGTTGAGCGCGCGCTCGAAGGCTCGCACATGTGCTTCATCGCAGCGGGCATGGGCGGCGGCACCGGCACCGGTGCAGCCCCCGTCATTGCAAAAGCAGCACGTGACCGCGGCATCCTGACCGTCGGCGTTGTCACCAAGCCCTTCAGCTTTGAAGGCTCGCGCCGGATGAAGGCCGCAGAGGCCGGGATCGCTGAACTGCAGAAGCATGTCGATACCCTGATCGTCATCCCGAACCAGAACCTGTTCCTGATCGCCAACCCCTCGACCACGTTCAAGGAAGCGTTCGCCATGGCGGACGAAGTCCTGCAACAGGGCGTTCGTGGCATTACCGATCTGATGGTCATGCCGGGCCTTATCAACCTCGACTTTGCCGATGTCCGCACCGTGATGAGCGAAATGGGCAAGGCCATGATGGGCACGGGCGAATCTGACGGTGAAAACCGTGCGATCGAAGCCGCGGAAAAGGCCATCGCCAACCCGCTGCTGGATGGCGTGTCGATGAAGGGCGCCAAGGGCGTCATCGTCTCCATCACCGGCGGTGAAGATATGCGCCTGATGGAAGTCGATGAAGCTGCGTCGCACATCAAGGAACTCGTTGATCCCGACGCCAACATCATCTGGGGCTCTGCTTTTAATCCTGATCTGGAAGGCAAGATCCGCGTTTCGGTTGTCGCCACGGGTATCGAAGCCGATGCTGCAAGTGAACCGCGTCCGGCACAGGTCTTTTCCTTCCCGCCAGCCCGTAAGGCTGAAGAAACGAAGGCTGAACCGGTTGCGGCTCCGGCGCCCATCCCGGCTCCAGAACCCGTCGCAGAAGCGGCTGCCTTTGCTGATGAAGCGCCGTTGGAACTCAATGATGTGACCGAAGATGCCGCGACCGAAGCAACGGCTGTCGAACCCAAAGTGGAAGCGCCTGTCACGTTGACCCCGCCGACAGCGGACGCCGCGAGTGACGAGCTTGTTCTTGGTGGTGAAGAAATGTTCGCTGAACCGGTCGTGTCCAATCCGTTGCCGCCTGCTGCTGAGGCGCCGTCGGGCCATGCCCTTCGTCGCGGATGGCTTTCTTCCTCAGATGATGAAGCGCCTGCAGCTGAACCAGAGCGGCCTGCGCCGAAGATTGCACCGCTTGGCGGGACGCTCTTTGAGCGGATGTCGAACATCGCGCGCGGCGCTGCAAAGGCAGACGAGACGGATGCGTCTGATCCGCTCGATATCCCGCGGTTCCTCAATCGCCAGAACAACCAGTAAAGCTGGATAGGCCGGACCGTGGCGCTGCCCCGATGGGGTGACGCTGTCGTCCGGCCTTTCTATCGCTTTGCCCTTGCCTCAACCGGCAGTCCGCCTAGATATAGTGGCATGACGCATTCCCGTTTCCTCGCGCGCGCCGGTGTCATTGCGCTCGCAATCGGTCTGGCTTTCCCGTTGGCGGCTCAGACCATGTCCCCGTCGACCAGCGGACTCCCTCCGGCGGGTTCAGCACAAGCACTGTCGGACAATCTCAAAGCGCTCGCGCGTGACCCCTATAATGTTGACGCCTTGTTGGAGGCGGGATCCGGCGCACTCGCGGTTGGGGATCCCAATGCAGCCTTCGGCTTTTTTGCGCGTGCTGAAGAGCTTTCGCCAAGCAACGCGCGGGCCAAGGCGGGTCTGGGCAGTGCTCTCACGATGATGGAGAAGCCTCGCGAGGCGCTGCGGGCCTTTGAGGAAGCGACCGCGCTTGGAATGACCGAAGCGGGAATCGTCGAGGATAGGGGCCTTGCCTTTGATCTGACGGGGGACGCGCGAAAGGCGCAGAAAGATTATCTCGCAGCGTTTAAAGTTAGCCCGTCTGATGAGTTGACGCGGCGTTTTGCGCTCTCGCTTGGCATCTCTGGAGATAAGGATGCCGCACTGGCGCGGCTTGATCCGCTGATCCGGATGAATGATCAGGCCGCTTGGCGTGCCCGGGCCTTCATTCTTGCGATGAACGGCGATGTCCCCGGCGCCGAAAAGATCGTGCGCATGGTTGCGCCTGCTGGAACATCGGCTTCCATGGTCAGCTTTATGCAGCGGCTTGCCGATCTTGGGCCAGCGGCGCGTGCCCGTGCAGTCCATTTTGGAACATTGCCCGCGAGCGGCACAGGGTTTGCGCAGGCGACGGAGGCGGACACATTCCGTCCTGTGGACTCTTCTGTGGCCGCGCGTCTGGCTGCGCCACAACCAGAACGGGTCGCCGTCGTTGCACCATCGCCTGTTAATCCAAAGGAAGCGCGGCGTAAGGCACGCGAAGAGGAGCGGCTGGCGAAACTTGCGGCCAGAGGGCGGCAGGCGAGTGAAAGGGTCCAACAAGCCCCGACAGCGACAGTTAGCCCCACGCCCCCTGCGGTTGCTGCAAGGGTTGCAGCGGTCATGCCGTCGCCCGGAGAAAAGCTGGTCGTGGTCAAGGGGGCATCAAGCTTGCCTTTGCCGGATGCCATTTCCATGCGACCATCTTCTGGTCAGCAGGTCGCTGTAGTGACGTCCAAACCGCCTGAACCCATTTTGGCGACCGCATCTTCAAAGACGGCGCCTGCGCCTTTGTTTGAAGTTCCGGCGGCTTTGCCCCGGCCGGTGACGCCGGCACCTAAACCAGTGCTTGCCGCGCCCGCTCCATCAGTTGCTCCACCGGCAGCCCGTCCAGCGGAGGTCTTAGCATCGGTCGATGTGAAGCCAATGCCAACGCCTGCATCAGCCCCTGTTTCTGTGCCCGCACCGGCGCCGAGCCCGATCCAGACCAACGTCGTGCCTAATCCCGTGATCGCAACGCCAACCCCAGCCAGTCCGCCGCCTGCGGCTGTAACGGCGGTGGATCTGCCGCGCTCTGATGCGCCGCAACAGCAATTGTCGGCCGTCGTCAGTACGCCCGTGACAGCTTTGAGCGCACCATCGCCATCCCCAACTCCTGCAGCGCCCACGCCTGAGATTGCGGCGCCTGCCCCTGCGCCTATCGCTGCGCCGCGCCCTGCATTGACCTTGGCTGACATCGTCAAGACGCTCGAGTTGGAGCAAGAAAGTGCGGCCACAGCCCTTCCGAATGATGCGCAACTGCGCGCGGCCCGTATTGCGGCGCAAAAGAAGGCCGCGGCTGATGCGAAGCTGAAGGCGGAAAAGCTGGCAGAGGAAAAACGCATTGCGGAAGAAGAGGCTAAGGCCCGCCGCAACCCTGCGCGCATCTGGGTTCAAGTCGCGACCGGCAACAACGAGGCTGGCCTGCCGGGCACTTGGCGCCGTTTGAAGACACAGGCGAGCAAGAGCCTTGCCAAGCAGAATGCCTGGACCGTTCCTTTCCGCCAGACCAACCGCCTACTGGTCGGTCCTCTCAAATCGGTGGGCGATGCACGTGAACTCGTCAGCAGCCTCGCAAAGGAAGGGGTGCAGGCGACGACCTTCTCTTCGGATGCGGGGCAGGAGATTTCCAGAATCGGCGGCAAATGACGGCGCGCGCTGTTTTTGCCTGCGATCCGGACCAAAGCCGGGGCCGATTTCACTCTGAGCCTGTCGGAAGCATCCGGGGCCCGCGCAGCGCGTTCCAACGCGACCGAGACCGGATCATCCATTCCATCTCGTTTCGACGTTTACGGCACAAGACGCAGGTCTTTGTCGCGCCGGATGGAGACCATTTTCGGGTCCGTCTGACGCATAGCATTGAGGTGGCCCAAATTGGTCGCACCATCGCGCGTGCGCTGGGTCTGGACGAGGATCTGACCGAGGCGCTTTGTCTCTCCCATGATTTGGGCCATCCACCCTTTGGCCACGCCGGGGAACGTGGGTTGGAACAGGCGATGGTGGGGTCCGGTGGCTTTGACCATAACGGGCACGCCCTGCGGATATTGTCGCGGCTTGAGCGGTCTTATCCCGGTTGGCCGGGCCTCAACCTGACATGGGAAACGCTTGAGGGTCTGGCCAAACACAATGGCCCGGTTTTTGAACCCGGCTGGGCAATGCGTGAAGTGGATGAGGAGTTCCCCCTTGGGCTGACGCAACGCGCGTCGCTGGAAGCGCAAGTCGCCGCCATTGCTGACGACATTGCCTATGACAATCACGACATTGATGATGGGCTACGCGCCGGTCTGCTGGACTTTGATCAGGTGGTGCAGGCGCCGCTCGTGGCCGACGGCTGGGCATCGGTCAAATCACGTTTCCCGGAAGCAGACCAGCGCTTATTGGCGGCAGAACTCGTGCGCGGTCAGATTGGTGCCATGGTCAATGATGTCATCACAGAATCGCAACGTCGTATCTCGGCGGCGGGCGTTTCATCAGTGGACGATGTCCGGCGCGCGGATCATGCGCTGGTGGGTTTCTCGCCTGAGATGGCGGCGGCTGAGGCCGACCTGAAGCGTTTTATGTACGCCAATCTCTATCATCATCCCTATCAGCTCGAGATCGCCAGCACGTGCGGTAGAATCGTGACGGGCTTGTTTGAAGCTTATCACGCAGACGGCCAGCTTCTGCCGGAAGAATGGCGCGCCGGCGCACCGACAGCGCAACCTCATTTGGATCGCCATATCTGCGATTTTATCGCCGGCATGACAGACCGATATGCGATTACAAGATATAGGGAGTTGATCGGGCCAGTTGACTTGCCTGACAGTTTTTAGGGGCGGGGAGAGGCAAATGCGCATCATTCTGGCAGGGGCGACCGGCTTAATTGGCGGGTACGTTCTGGAACGTCTGCTTGCCCGAAGCGACGTCACGAATGTCACAACTGTCTCTCGCCGCGCACTATCGGGTGCCGACAACAAGCAGGACCAGATTGTCTCTTCCGCGTCTGAATGGCCCGCCCACATTGCTGATCGCAAATGCGATGTGGCGGTCTGCTGCCTTGGCACAACAATTAAGGCGGCTGGAAGTCAGGATGCCTTTGCTGCGTTGGACCATGCAGCGGTCGTGGCGTTTGCATCGGCCTGCCGGACGGCAGGCGCACGGCAGCTGCTGCTCGTGACGTCGGTCGGTGCGGATGCCTGGTCGCGCAATTTCTACCTGTCCACAAAGGGCAAGGCCGAAGCGGATGTCCGTGGCCTTGGGTTCGCCCGCATCGATATCTTCAGACCCGGACTACTCACCGGTCAGCGGCCCGGGCCCCATCGTGTCGGAGAACGCCTTGCTATGGCCGTCAGCCCACTGACGGATATGCTCACGCCCAACGTCTTATCGCGTTACCGTTCTATCCCCGCACAGAGTGTGGCCCACGCCATGGCTAGGCTCACCGGTGCCCAGGATGCGGGGGAATTCATCCACCACAATGATGACATGCAGGCCATTATCTCGAAAACGGACTAAGTTCGTTTGACCGTTTGATCACTCAAACATCTGCCGTTGCGCGGTTTATCGATCCATTTCTGATGGTCTTGGCTTCCGTGTTTCGCTCAAGAGGCCCTCTTGGTCGAAAACGGACGAAAATCGGCGCGACTTATCGCCAAAATGGTTTCAATACCGAATTCGTCATTGCGTGTGGGGATGCAATATGAATTCAGTGGGTTTCGAAGCGCTCATGAGACCAAGAGCCATCATCGTTTCTGATACGCCCATAGGTGTCGACGATGCCCAACGCGCCTTGCGTGCCTGTGATTGCGAGATCGTCAGTCAGGTCGGACTGGCTGAGGCGGTGGTCGCCCTGCAGGATGGGCCAATGCCAGATCTTGTCGTGTTGTCGCTAAGTGATGCAGCGCCAGTGCATCCGGCCGGACCCATTGATCTGGTTTCCAGCCTCGCCTCCTCTTTCCATTGCCCGCTTGTTCTTTCCGCGCCGATGCGTGTTATCGATACCCTGTCGGCTGATGTGTGGCGCGCCAGTGAGGCTCTGCTGTCCGATCCCACCGACGTTGATTTTGCGGCCGCCATTGCCGTTGCCATAGGCGGGCCGCGCCACCAGCTGCACGATGTCGCCCGCGATATGGAGTCGGCGCGGCTTCAACGTCTGGCGGATGAGGTTGGGCGCATCGCTAGAACATTGGCCTCCCTCTCCGTTTCCACCCCGGTGTCGGGTGACAATGTGGGGGACGTCCGACCGTCGTTTCTCGGTGAACCCGCCCTTATTGAAGTGGAACCCAGTGCGTCGGAAGTGCGGGCCGTTATTCGCATGCGGCGCCTGCGGGAACGCTTTTTTGATCGAGACCTTTTTGCGGACCCGGCTTGGGATATGCTGCTCGACTTGATGGCCGCCCGGATTGAGCGGGTGCAGGTTGCCGTGTCTAGCCTCTGCATCGCAGCCAGTGTCCCGCCAACGACGGCGTTGCGCTGGATCAAAACGATGACGGACTCTGGTCTGTTTGACCGGATTGCCGATCCGGATGACGGCAGGCGGATATTCATTCGCCTATCAGATTCTGCCGCCGACAAGCTGGCGCGCTATTTCTCGGCACTCCGAACGGCCAATGAAGTCGTGATCTGATTCCGCTGCTTGACGCGGACGTAAAGTCCCGCAATCTGACGGCAAAGGAGAGCCCGATGCCGTTGGTGACTATCGATCAGGAAGGCAGCATTGCTGTCGTCACGTTAAACCGCCCTGAGGCGATGAATGCGCTTTCGGCCGCTTTGCGGGTGGAACTGGCGCAGGTGATGCGCGCGGTGGAGGCGGATGACACGATCCGCGCTGTCGTCTTGACGGGTGCCGGAGAGCGGGCCTTTACCGCCGGGCTCGACCTGAAGGAGTTGGGCGCCGACACAAGCAATTTGGGCGCCGCGAATGCGACGGCCGCCGAGCAGAATCCTGTGCGGGCGATCGAGCAGTGTTCCAAGCCCGTGATCGGTGCGATCAACGGCGTCGCGATTACCGGCGGGTTTGAAGTCGCGTTGGCCTGTGATGTGCTGATCGCTTCAACCAATGCCCGCTTTGCCGATACGCATGGGCGCGTGGGCATCATGCCGGGCTGGGGGCTGTCGCAAAAACTGTCGCGCCTGATCGGTATCTATCGCGCCCGGGAGTTGTCGTTCACCGGCAACTTCCTCGATGCAGAAACAGCCTGCGCATGGGGTCTCGTGAACAGGGTTGTGTCGCCCGAAGAGCTTTTGCCGGTCGCCCGACAGTTGGCGCGCGACATGGCCAGCATGGATCCTATTATGCAGCGCCACTACAAAGCCCTCATCAATGATGGTTTTGCGCTGCCATTTGGTGAGGCGATGGCCTTGGAAGCAACGCGATCGACACAGATGAATGGTCAGGTGTCCGCAGACGAGGTTGAAGCGCGTCGTCGCGAAGTCATGGACCGTGGTCGCGGGCAGACCAGCTAGGCTTGTATAATCAGCGAGATATCAGATTCATTCAGGAGAAGGCGGCAATGCAGACATTTAGAGACGGGCTGTTGGACGGCAAGGTCGCCTTTGTGGCGGGCGGAACAAGCGGCATCAATTTGGGCATTGCAAAACGCTATGCGCAACTGGGGGCCAAGGTCGCCGTGGTCGGGCGCAACCCTGAAAAGGCCGCGAATGCGGCGGCTGAAATCGGCTCGGATGCACTCGGCCTTTCAGCAGATGTCCGCGATTACGGCGCCATTCGCGGTGCGATGGAACACGTCGTTGACCGGTTTGGGAAGATGGACATTGTCGTGTCGGGCGCTGCGGGCAATTTCCTCGCACCGGTTCTGGGCATGTCGGCCAATGCATTCCGCACGGTTGTTGATATTGATCTCAACGGGACGTTCAATGTGTTCCGCGGGTGTCACGATCTCCTGAACACGCCGGGCGCATCGCTCATCGCAATTACGGCGGGACAGGCGGTCAACGCGTCGGCACTTCAGGCTCATGCGTGTGCTGCGAAGGCGGGCATCAACCAGTTGATCCGCGTGCTCGCTCTGGAATGGGGCCCGAATGTCCGCGTCAACGGCATTTCGCCGGGGCCGATTTCGAATACTGAAGGCATGGCGCGTCTCGCGCCTGACGCCGACTCTCGGCAGAAGCATTATGATCGCATTGCTATGAAGCGTTGGGGTGAAATTGAGGAAGTCGCGGAATGCGCGGTTTTCCTCTCTTCGCCTGCGGCCGGCTATATCACCGGAACAATCCTGGATTGCGATGGCGGGTCTCAGGTTGGCGATGCGTCCCGGATCGACCTTGCCAAAGGCATGGCCTGATCAAGGTCAGGCGGCGAGCCGCGTGAACAGATGAGGCAATGCGGCATCGGACTGCCATGCGGGTTGCGCGGCGACCTTTCCGGCTAAGAGGATCGCTCCGCCCGGCCTTTCGCTGGCGTAAGCGGTGAACCGGTGCAGGCAATGGACAACGGCGAAGCTAATGTTCGGGTCGCCCAGTGGGCAGATGTCGCACAGGCATTCGGTCATTTTGGTGATCCTATAACGCTCAATCTGATTGTTTTGTCAGGCAGTTGAGCTCGGCGGGCAATTCCGTAGAAAGCCTGAACAGTAGTTTCACGCAGATTGCTTGGTTCTGAGGCGACACAATCGGTGTGCGTCGCTTCACTTCTCGCGGGGCCTCAGCGCCGGCTGCTGCCGCGGATCTGAAGGTTGACGGGTACGGGCTGTCCATCACCCTTGCGGTCCTGAATGGCCGCGATGACATTGTCGACAAGCTGTTCGCCTGCCTTCACCAGATCCTGCTCAATCGTCGTCAGCGTGGGATAGGCATAAAGACCGGCGCGGATGCCATCAAAGCCGACAACGGCGACGTTGGCCGGCACGTCTATGTGCAGTTCCTGCAGCTTTTGCAGGGCGCCAATGGCGAACAGATCGGTGGCTGCAAAAATGCCGTCAAAGCCGACATCGGCATCAATGAGGCGCGCGACCGCTTCAGCCCCCTGAATTTCCTTGTCGGCCCCGTCGGGCATTTCAGCGAGAATTGGCGCGCGTCCTGCCTTCGACAATTCGTCGGCAAATCCGGCATAGCGCGCCGTAAATTGCTGCGGCCCGTCCCCGGTTGGGCCGATGAACGCGATGCGCTCACAGCCCTGATCGAGAAGATGTCGCGCTGCAAGAGCGCCGCCTGCATGGTTGTCCGCGCGCACCGCTGTTTCTGTCTCATAGGGAGATCCCCAGAAGACGACCGAATACCCCTCATCGGCAAGGCCCTTAAAGTGCTGCCATGCGTCGACATTTTGCGAACTGCCAATGACGATCAGGCCGTC
>JBBATS010000064.1:0-14208 GCA_040398625.1 Chakrabartia sp.
CGCAAAGACGCAGAGATCGCAGAGGTAAGGATATCGTCTCTGCGTCCTCTGCGCCACTGCGCGAAAATCGTTTTCTACTCCCCCAACAACGTCTGTTTGTAGAATTGGAGCGCCGACCAGAAGGCGTAGTCGTTATTTTCCTTCTTGCCCCAGATGTGCCCTTCATTGGTGGCGAGCAGATGCCAGACAGTGCCCCCATTGGCACGGATCGCCTCCACCACCTGTTCGGCCTCTGATGCGGGGACGCGCGGGTCATTGCCGCCGGTCACAGTGAACATCGGCTTCTTCATCTCCTTCACGCGCTCCAGCGGCGAGATGGCGAGCAGCTTGGCGCGCTGCTTGGGATCGCGCTCATCGCCATATTCGGCGCGGCGCAGATCCCGCCTGTAGCTTTGGGTCGTCTCGAGGAAGGTCACGAAGTTGGAGATAGCGACGACGCAGTGTGTGCTCTTCAGCTTCTCGGCAAACTGCACAGCGGCGGCATAGCACATATAGCCGCCATAGGACCGGCCAGTGAGGGCAAAGCGCGCCGCATCAAGACCGGGGTCCTTGGCGAGCGCATCGAGGAAGGCGCCCATGTCCTTCACCGAATCCTCGCGCTTGAAGGCGCCATTATCGAGGCTGACGAACGTCTTGCCATAGCCTGAGGAGCCCCGGACATTGGGGTAGAAGAGCGCGATGCCCAGTTCATTCACCAGATAATTATAGGCGCCGATAAAGGCGGGGCGGCTCTGGCTTTCCGGGCCGCCATGAACCCACATCAGCATGGGGCGCTTGCCGGGGAATTTGGCCGCGTCGGGGCGGTAGAGGAAGCCTGACATTTTGAGGCCATCAAAGCTCTTGATCTCGACGAGCGAGGGTTCGGCGTTCTTGGCGGCATCCAGTCCGCCGGTTTCGCTTGCGGTCCAGCGGGTGACTGCCAGCGTCTCGGGGTTGATGCTATAGGCGTCGGAGGGGTTGCGGGCGGACGACAGGCTCAGGCCAATCTCGCCCCAATCCGAGACGTCCATCGCGCCCACGACGCCCACCGGTAGGCCGTCAACGGTGCGCGTCTTGCCGGTTGCCGTGTCGAGCAGGCGGACGCGGCTGATGCCGGCTTCGTTGACCGCATAAGCGATGAATCGACCGTCGCCGGAGATCTTGAAGGTCTCGACATCCCATTTTTCCGCCGGCGCGCGGGGTGTGAATTTGCCGGTGGCAGTGTCCAGCGTGCCGAGCCGCTGAAAGTCCGATCCCTCATCGCTCAACACCCAAAGCGTGCCGTCGGGCGCGTAGTCGACTTGCCCGTAAGCGATCGCCTTCGCCTTAGCGCCGATGGGCGTCATTGCGCCTGTCGCCAGATCGAGCCGGTAGAGATCAACATCGGTGATTGAGCGGTAATTGCCGACGATGGCACTCGTCTTGTCAGACGCGAAGGTGGAGATGGCCCAGCCGCCGCCCTGCACCTGTGCGACCATGCGCGCGGTGGAGGGATCGCGCGGGTCCATCACATAGAGGTCACTGTCGGTGCCGTTGCGCTTGGTGGAGCTGTAGGCGATCAGCGTGCCATCGCCCGACCAGGTGGAGAATTGGTTGCGGCTCTTGCCGTCGGTGAGCAGCGTGAGCGTCCCGTCCTTCAGCGTATAGAGCTGATAAAACTCGCTGCCGCCCACATCCTTTTCGACGACCATCACATCAGCCGTCTTGGGCGCCCAGCTGCCGCTGACGACGGGTTCCTGTTCAAAGCTGATCTGGGTGCGCGCGCCCATGGGATTGGCGACGCGGTGCAATTGCTGCGTATTGCCAAAGCGGGTGGCGATGAGCATCGATTTGTCATTGGGGTGCCAGCCGAGGAAGGTCGCGGTGCGATATTCCATATAGGGCCGCGTTGCCGTGGCGAGTGCCGTCGGCACTGCAGGGACGCCATCGACGATGATGGCGGTGGGTTTCTCCACGGTCTGCGCAAAGGCGGTGGAGGACGACAGGGCAGCAAGAAGGGTGAGCAATGTCCGGCGCATGATGACCTCGGGCGGAATGTGAAATGACGTCCTGCGTAGCGGTCGGGCCGCTGTGTATCAACAGGTCGCCTCTGGCAATTCGGGTCGCCGCCTGCCAAGAGGCGCGCCATGGCAGGCCGGATCCCCGACAGTCCCTTCGTTCTTCTGGATGATGCGCGCAGCGGCAAGGCGACGCCTGCGCGGCTCTACCGTGATCCGCTGGAGATTGTGACCGCGCACGATGCGGTGTCGCTGGCCACTCTGCTGGACCGCTTGGCGACAGGCAGCGCCCATTGGGCGGGGTTCCTCACTTATGAGGCAGGGTTGCTGCTGGAAGACCGTCTGGCGGATCGTCTGCGGCCTTCCGGCTTGCCGCTTGCCTGGTTTGGGCGGTTCGACGGCTTTGAAGATATTGCCCCCGAAGACGTGCCCGCCTTGCTCCCCGAGGCCGCAGGTGGATGGGCAGGGGCGCCGCGCCCCAAGATTGACCGGGCGGGCTATGACGCGGCCTTGGCCAAGGTGCAGGCGCTCATCTCTGCGGGCGATATTTATCAGGCCAATCTGACGATCCGGGCGGAGGTGTCCACCGCCGGGCATCCGCTCGCGCTCTATGCCGGGCTGCGGGGGCGAGCGAAGGCTGGCTTTGGCGGCGTTATCTGGACGGGCGAGGATTGGCTCCTCTCGCTCTCGCCGGAGCTCTTCTTTGCGCTCCATGACGGCAAGGTCACGACCAAGCCGATGAAGGGCACATCCGCACGCGGCGCAACGCCGGATGAGGATGCGGCGCTGATCGAGCGGCTGCAAAGCGATCCCAAACAGCGCGCCGAAAACCTCATGATCGTTGATCTGCTCCGCAATGATGTGTCGCGCGTCGCAGAGCCCGGCTCGGTGGAAGTGCCGCAGCTCTTCAAAGTCGAAACCTATCCTACGGTCCATCAGATGATTTCGACCGTCACGGCACGTCTGCAACCGGGCAAGAATGCGGCGGATGTGCTGCGCGCCATTTACCCTTGCGGGTCGATCACTGGCGCCCCCAAGATTCGGGCGATGGAGGTGATTGATGCGGTCGAAGAGACGCCGCGTGGCATCTATACCGGCAGCATTGGCCGGGTCGATCCCAACGGCGACGCCGCCTTCAACGTCGCCATTCGGACGCTGCATTTGCCAGCCGGGCAATCCATTGCCACATTGGGCCTGGGTGGCGGCATTGTGGCTGACAGCCGCGTGGCAGAGGAATGGGCCGAATGTCTGGCGAAGGGACGGTTTGTGGCTGACCAGCGCTGCTTTGACCTGATTGAGACGATGCGCTTTGACCCTGAACAGGGGATTGACCGGCTCGACCTGCACCTTTCGCGGATGCGGGCGAGCGCACAGGCGCTGGATTTCAGCTTTGATCGCCATGCCGTCCGCAATGAATTGCAGGCCGCGACCTTCCGCCTGCGCGAAGCCAAACGCATCCGGCTGCTGCTGGCCAAAAGCGGTGCTGTCGCCATCGAAATTTCCAACCTGCCGCCTGCGCCATCAGGGCCAGTGTCGGTCGCGGTGGTGCCCTTACCTGTGGATGTCAGCGATTTCCGGCTCGTCCACAAAACCAGCGACCGTTCTTTTTATGATGAGGCCAAAGTGAAGGCCGGTGCGTTTGAGGTGGTGTTCAGCGACCCGGACGGCTTCCTGACCGAAGGCAGCTTCACGACGCTCTATGTCGAACGCGACGGGGTTTTGCTGACGCCGCCTGTGTCGCGTAGGCTGCTGCCGGGGACGCTGCGGTCCGAACTGATCGAAGCAGGCCGCGCCAAAGAAGCCGACCTGCGGCCGGAGGATTTGGCGGACGGATTTTTCATCGGCAACGCGATTCGCGGCATCCTGCCCGCCCGGCTGGTCTGACCATAAACAACGCCCAAGCGGTTGCCCCTGTTGCATTGCTTGCCTATAGGCGCGGCGCACCGCAATTTTCTTAGCTCTTTGAAGGAAAGCGCCCAGCCATGCGCACGACATCTGCCGCCCTTGACCGTATCCAGCCCTCCGCCACGCTCGCCATGACGAGCCGTGTGCTGGACCTGAAGGCAAAGGGCGTCAATGTGATCGGCCTGTCGGCAGGGGAGCCTGATTTCGATACGCCGGACTTCGTGAAGGAAGCCGCGATTGAAGCCATCCGCAAGGGCCAGACCAAATACACCAATGTCGACGGCACAGCCGAGCTGAAGGCCGCGATCCAGGCCAAGTTCAAGCGCGACAATGGGCTGGACTACACCCCCGCCCAGATCAGCGTGAATGTCGGCGGCAAGCACACGCTCTTCAACGCACTCGTCGCGACGATTGATGCGGGCGATGAAGTGATCATCCCCGCACCTTATTGGGTCAGCTATCCTGATATCGTCGCCTTTGCGGGCGGTACGCCTGTGTTTATCGCAGCACCGGCCTCGCAGAACTACAAGATCACGCCCGCACAGCTCGAAGCGGCGATCACGCCCAAGACGCGCTGGGTGCTCCTCAACTCCCCGTCCAACCCGACGGGTGCGGCTTATTCCGCGACCGAGCTGAAAGGCTTGGCTGATGTGCTCGTCCGTCATCCGCAGGTGATGGTGCTGACTGACGATATGTACGAACATGTCTGGTATGCCGACACACCGTTCGCGACGATCCTGCAGGTCTGTCCTGAACTTTATGATCGCACGCTGACGGTCAATGGCTGTTCCAAGGCCTATTCGATGACCGGCTGGCGCATCGGTTTCGCCGGTGGCCCGCAATGGCTGATCAAGGCGATGGCCAAGCTGCAATCGCAGTCGACGTCCAACCCCTGCTCCATCGCGCAGGCCGCGGCGACGGCGGCGCTCAATGGCGACCAGTCCTTCCTCAAGGACCGCAATGAACGCTTCCGCGGCCGACGCGATCTTGTCGTGAAGATGCTCAACGAGATTGAGGGCGTCCACTGCCCGACGCCCGAAGGCGCCTTTTATGTTTATCCTGATGTCTCAGGCCTGATGGGTAAATCAACGCCGGGCGGCAAGGTGATCTCAACCGATGAAGAGCTGATCGACTACTTCCTTGAAGAGGTCGAAGTGGCCGCGGTTCATGGCGGCGCCTTCGGGCTTTCGCCGGGGTTCCGCATCTCTTACGCCACGTCGGAAGCGATCCTGACGGATGCCTGCACCCGTCTGCAAAAGGCCTGCGCTAACTTGCGCTGAGTGTTGCCTTTGCGCAACGATTGAAGCGGGAATGCAACAAATACGTCATTTTTTTGTTGTGCATTGCACAATGCGTCGGCATGACTCGGGTGTCGCTGGAACTGCGGCCCCCTGATCTTGCATCAGAGAGAGGCATCAGACAGCAACGCAGGCGGAACGACGCAACAACTATTAAGGGGTTTACCCATGCGCACGTTCTCTCGCCCTCTCCTAGGCCTCGCTCTCGCTCTTTTTGCCACCCCCGCCATGGCGCAGGATGCAGAAACACCCGCCATCACTGTTTCGGGTTCAGTCGCTGTCGTCAGCGATTACCGTTTCCGCGGCATCACGCAGACCGACAAGGATTTCGCGGTTCAGGCCGGCGTGACCCTTTCCCACGAATCGGGCCTCTATGCAGGCGTGTGGGGGTCTTCGGTTGATGAGTACATCGCCGCTGGCAGCGATCAGGAAATCGATCTGATCGTCGGCTATAAGAAGACCTTCGGCGGCACGACCCTCGATGTGGGTGGTCTCTATTATTATTATCCGGGTTCGTCGAAGATCACGCCGGGCACAAACTCGGACTTCCTGGAACTCTACACCAGCCTGTCCCACACGCTGGGTCCAGTGAGCGCCAAGCTTGCGGCTTTTTATTCGCCCAAGCAGGCCGGTCTCTCGCTCGGCGCGGGTAAGCTCGACAACTTCTACATGAACCTCGGCCTGTCGGGTTCGATTCCGGATACGGGCGTCAGCCTGAGCGCGGGCGTTGGCCGCACCTTCACCGCCAGCTATCTGTCGGGCGGTTCCAAGTACACGGACTGGTCGGTCGGCGCATCGTACACGACGGGCAAGGTCACCTTCGGCCTCAACTATGTCGACACCAGCTATGCGGCCGGCGCTCTGCGGAGCCCGACCGGCAAGGATATCGCCAAGGGCGGCCTCTTTGGTTCGGTTGGCGTGTCGTTCTGATTGATCTGATCTGAGTTCGGGGTCGGGTTCGCCCGGCCCCTTTCAGACACGAAAAGGGCGGGCGCCGTGTTTGCGGCCCCGCCCTTTTTCTTTTGCCCGATTGCAGGCGGTTACTGCGGCGTGGATGTCCGCGCGGCCTGACCATCACCTTCCGGTGCGGCGATTATGTCCCGCGTGGTCGCACCCTTATCGACAACTTCCGTGCCCGGATCACCCGCATTGGAGCGGATGCCTGGCTGCGACCGTGCGCCGCCTGCGGCGTTCAGCGTGGTCGATTCGGCACCCGAACGTGCAGCAGGACCGCCGAACATCGCCTGCAACGCCTGTGTCGAGCTGTCTGCGGCCTGCGCCTGCGGGCTGCCGGCGGCAGGGGGGACGAGCGCGAAATCCGGCGGCACGACGAGCGGCGCCAGACGGGTCACCTGAAACTCATCGGGAGACTTGCGGTTGAACAGCCCGCCACTGGCACAGCCCGAAAGCAGCGCACCGACTGCCACAACACCCATAATCTTACGCATTATCAGTCTCCGTTTCTGCTTTGGCATCGCGCGTGAAAAACGCCCGGGCCAGAAGCACCAATACTCCGATGGTAATCGCCGCGTCGGCAAGATTGAAGACCAAAAAGGGTCTGAACCCGCCAATATGGAAATCGATGAAATCAACGACGTAGCCGAAACGCACCCGGTCCACGATGTTTCCCAGTGCGCCGCCAAGGACGAGGCCAAGGCCCATCACGTCCATGCGGTTTTTTTCGCGGGTAATCCAGACCCCAACGACTGCCGCGATAACACTCGTCACGCCGACCAAAATCCAGCGTTCGGCATCATGGCCCGCGCGGAACATGCCGAGCGCAACGCCGTAATTTTCAACCCATGTCAGGTTGAGGATAGGCAGCAGGTAAATCTGCTGCACCGCCTGCAACGCCAGCGGGCCGATCATGGCGGCCTTGAGCGCCTGATCCGCGAGGAACAGGAGGACGGCCAGACCAAAGCCAAGGCGCAGATGGCGCTCAGCCATTGACCACTCCGTCACACCGCCCGCACAGATCGCCGTCCGCCGTCACTTCGGGCAGATGCCGCCAGCAGCGGCCGCATTTGTGGTGGGAGGTTTTTGTTATTGAAACCGGCCCATTGAAGTCGCTTACCGGATCAATCAACGTAACTCGTGCCGCAATTGCGATCTCTGTCCAGTCAATCCCGTCATACTGTCCATCGTAAGCGGTGTGCATAGGAAGATCGACTTCGGCTTCCATGCTTGTGCCGATCGTCTTCTCCCGGCGCAAAGGCTCGATAGCTTCGTTGATGCCAGTTCGGATAATCCTCACGGACTTCCACTTCTCCACCAACTCGTCACCCCAGCGCAGGCTGGGGTCTCCGCCAGTGGGGAGATGCCAGCCTTCGCTGGCATGATGCAAGGGGAGGGTCGGCCACTCCAGCAAATGCACACTGTCCGCATCCGGATAACGTGACTGCCAGATTTCTTCCGCCGTGAACACGATCACCGGCGCGGCCCAGCGAATCATCGCGTGGAACAGGATGTCGAGCACCGTGCGATACGCCATCCGCTTGGGATCGGTGGCGGCGTCGCAGTACAGGCTGTCTTTGCGGATATCGAAGAAGAAGGCCGATAAGTCGTTGTTCGCGAAATCGGAAAGGACGCGGACATAGGTGTTGAAGTCGTAATCCTCGACCGCCTGCCGCAACTGCCCGTCAATCTGCGCAAGCAGATGGAGTACATAGCGCTCCAGTTCCGGCATCGCGCTCACATCGGTGACGCGCTCATCCTCGCTAAAGCCTTCCAGCGCGCCGAGCAGATAGCGGAACGTGTTGCGCAGCTTGCGATACTGGTCCGACACGCCTTTCAGGATCTCATCGCCGATGCGGTGGTCTTCGGTGAAGTCCACCGACAGCGCCCATAGCCGGATGATGTCCGCGCCATAGGTCTCCATCACCTTCAGCGGGTCGATGGTGTTGCCCAGCGACTTGGACATTTTCATGCCCTTCTGGTCCATCGTAAAGCCGTGGGTGAGGACAGCCTTATACGGCGCATGGCCCCGCGTGCCGCAGCTTTCGAGCAAGCTCGACTGGAACCAACCGCGATGCTGATCGCTGCCTTCAAGATACAGGTCGGCGAGCGGGCCGGTATAGCTTTCGGGGCGCATGAGATCAGGCCACTTGCCCGAGGCGAGCACGAAGGCATGCGTCGATCCGCTGTCGAACCAGACGTCCAGAATGTCGGTCACGCGCTCATAATCGTCGAGGGCGTAGTCGCCGCCGAGATAGCCCTGCGCGCGGTCATCGGACCAGGCGTCGACGCCGAGTTCCTTGACGCCTGCCACGATCCGCGCGTTGACGGCGGGGTCGTTCAAATATTGGCCGGTCTTGCGGTCCACAAACAACGTGATCGGCACACCCCATGCGCGCTGGCGGCTGAGCACCCAGTCGGGGCGGCCCTCGACCATCGCGGTGATGCGGTTCTGGCCTTTTTCCGGCACCCAGCGGGTCGCGGCGATGGCGGTCATGGCACGCTGGCGGAGGGTATCCGCTTCCTCTCCCCTTGAGGGAGAGGAGTGAGGAGAGGGGCCAGCCGCGTCTGCGGCTGAGAGAGTTTGTGTACCCCCCTCACCCCGGCCCTCTCCCTCAAGGGGAGAGGGGGATAGCGGCTTGTCCATCGGCACAAACCACTGCGGCGTGCAGCGGTAGATCACCTTGGCCTTCGAACGCCACGAATGCGGATAGGAATGCTTGTAGTCGGCAGACGCCGCAACCAGCCCGCCCACTTCACGTAGCGCCGCGCAGATCGGGCCATCGGGCGCGTTGAACTTGGGATTGATGACCGAACCCTGCCCGCCGAGCCAAGCCCAGTCCTCGCGGTACTTGCCGTCACCCTCGACCGCGAACACCGGCTCGATCCCGTGCGCCTTGCACAGCGCAAAGTCGTCCTCGCCATGGTCCGGCGCCATATGGACAAGGCCCGTGCCGCTGTCGGTCGTGACAAAATCGCCGGGCAGCATGGGGCGCGGCTTGGCGAAGAACCCGCCAAGATGGTGCATCGGGTGGCGGCAGATGGTTCCGGCGAGATCGGAGCCTTTACCTACCCAAGCAATGTTCAAGCCGGTGGCCGCATGATCCGCAAACAGACGCTTGAAGATATCGTCCTGCAGTTCAAGGACATGGGCGACCAAGAACACCCTGTCCGTCGCCAGATTACGAAATGCGAAGTATTCGATATCAGGCCCATAAGCCAAAGCCTGGTTCACCGGGATCGTCCAGGGCGTCGTCGTCCAGATCACCGCATGCGCGCCGACCAGTTCGGGGATCGGGCTCTCGATGATCTCAAACGCCACATCGATCTGTGTCGAGGTGATGTCCTCATACTCAACCTCAGCTTCGGCGAGCGCGGTCTTCTCGACGGGGGACCACATCACCGGCTTGGCGCCGCGATAGAGCTGTCCGCTTTCGGCGAACTTCAGCAGCTCGCCGACAATCGTTGCTTCGGCGTCGAAGTGCATGGTGAGATAGGGGTTGTCCCAATCGCCATTGATGCCGAGGCGTTCCAGCTGTTCGCGCTGGCGGTTGACCCAGTTCTGCGCATAAGCGCGGCATTCGGCGCGGAATTCCTCGACGGGAACCTCGTCCTTGTTGCGCTTTTTCTTGCGATATTCTTCCTCAACCTTCCATTCGATCGGAAGGCCGTGGCAATCCCAGCCGGGCACATAGGGCGCGTCTTTGCCGAGCAGGCTCTGCGTGCGGACGACCATGTCCTTCAGGATATGGTTGAGCGCATGGCCGATGTGCATGTCGCCATTCGCATAAGGCGGGCCATCATGCAGGATGAACTTTTCGCGGCCCTTCCGCGCATCGCGCAGGCGGCGGTAAAGGTCTTGCTCCTGCCACTTGGCCAAAATGCCCGGCTCCTTTTGCGGCAGGCCGGCCTTCATGGGAAAGTCGGTCTTCGGCAGGAAGACGGTGTCTCTATAGTCTTTGGCGTCGGGGCGCGGTGCTTCTGTCATGACGGGCGGGCCTTACGGGATGCGCGCCCGCAAATAAAGCCTTGGTGGAGAGATACGCGCATCGATCCATTGATATGCACTGCCTGCCCGTTTGTGCTGAGCCTGTCGAAGCACCGTCCTTCTGTTCACCTCAGCCCAAAGGAAAGGACGGCCGTTGACCTCTGGTCGCCTGCGGCTCGACAAGCTCAGGGCAAGCGGAGCGGATGAATTGAGCGCAAATCTAATTTCTCAGCGCAGGGCCAATGGCCGAAATATCCTCCACCCAGACTGCCCCTTTAAAGTCGCGCGGGATTTCAGGGATCTGTTCAACCATCGTCACGCCGCCGGATTTTGCAGGTCCGGTCAGGATCGTGCGGGTGTTGGCGCTGGCCATGCGGGTGAGGAAGCGGTTGGGCCAGCCCCAGGTGGACCATTGCGCATCCAGCGGGATGAGGGCGGTCTGATCCTTGCAGGCGGCTGGCACGAAGCCGGTCCAGCCCGTCCAGAGATAGTCATCAGCGCAACTGCGCGCCGCCGCCAGATCAAAGGCCCAAATGCCGGGCACAGCGGCGCGGGCATGGGCGGCAACCTCTGCGCTGGCCATCACGGCCTGACGGGCGCCAAGGGCTTGGCCGGCGGCTGCAAACCCTTTGGCGAGCGCATCAAAGGCGCGGCCATCCCCGCCGACATCAAAGACAAAACGGCGCCGCGGATATTGGCGGGCAAAGCGTTCGGGCGTGGGGGCTGCAGACGCATCTTCGATGCAGGAGGTTATCGTTGGCAGCACGATGCGGAATTCGTTCCCTGCCCGTCGGACATTCACGACAACACGGTCGGCACGGTCCAAGAACATCCGGTCCACTGCGCCAAAGATCGTGGTGCTGTCACACCGCGCATTGGCCGCCGCTCCGCGCGCAGACCCTGCGGCGATCAGGTCCAGCGCGCCCCGCTGCACCGGGGCAATCCATGAAGCATTGATCAAAGATACGATGATGATACTGGCGATAATCAGCCAGTGGACAGTGGCCCAGACGCGCATGAGTTCAAAATGGTCCTTGCTGTGTCACAGTCGCGGGCCATCTGCTCCATCAATTCATCCAGACTGTCAAACTTTTTCTCAGGCCGGATAAAGGAATGAAATTCGACTTCTATGACTTGTTCATAGAGATCTTCTTTAAAATCAAAGAAATGGGGTTCCAGAAGTTCTTTGGGTGGATCAAAGGTCGGGCGCACGCCGAGATTGGCCGCGCCATTGAGGACACGGCCATCGGGCAAAAGACCGCGCACCGCATAGATGCCGTAACGGGGCCGCAAGTAATTCCCCATATCAATATTGGCAGTGGGGAAGCCGAGCTTGCGCCCGTTCTTGTCCCCGTGCTGCACAGGGCCTTCGACGGCGAAGGGGCGTGTCAAAAGCCGGGTTGCTGTTTCACAATCGCCGGACTGCAGCGCCTTGCGGATGCGGCTGGAGGAAATGGGGCCCTCTTCATCGCAGACCGGGCCGACAGCATCGCACGACATGCCCAGCGTGCCCGCGATCTCGCGCAGCACAGTGATATTGCCGCCGCGCCCTTTGCCAAAGGTGAAGTCTTCCCCGGTCACAACGCCGGATGCGCCCAGATGGCCGCCCAGCCAGTCGGTCACAAACGCTTCTGCGGTCACATTGGCGAGCGTGCTGGAAAAGTGGAACACGACCATCGCATCGGCCCCGGCCTCAGCCAAATAGTGCTGGCGCTGGTCAAGTGTGGTCAGGCGGAAAGGCGGGGCATCGGGCGCGAAATGCCGGATCGGATGGGGGTCAAATGTCGCGACCAAAGCAGGGACGCCGCGTGCACGGGCCAAGGCCACGGCTTTGCCAATGACAGCCTGATGCCCGGCATGAACGCCGTCAAAATTGCCGAGCGCAACGATGCCGCCGCGAAAGGCGTCTGGTATCAGGGCATTGCCATCAAGTCGTTCCATCGCGGCGGGCTATAGGAACGCCTTAGCGCGGCGGCAAGACCGCCTTCAGGACACGCAGCACGTTTCCGCCTGGACACGTCATTTCGCAAGCCAGCCACGCGCTTTAACGGTGGCCAGAAACTTTCCACCGACCGGCACTTCCACTCCGTTCTTGAGGCGCAGCCGCCAGGTGCGACCTTCACGGTAGGCGCCGGTGACGGCATGAGCGGCAACCCAAGCGCTTCGGTGCACCCGGTCACCGGAAAAACCTGCGACGTCCAACAGCGCATCACCGAAGCGGAAGAAAATCAGGGGCTGCCGACCGTCGGCAAGATGAAGGCGGACAAAATGGTCCTCTGCTATAACTGCGTGCAGATCCTCCGCGTGCAGGACGCCGCCTTTTCTGAGCAGACCGGTAAGTGGAGGAGTTGTTAGACCTTCTGTGGCCCTCACCGGCTTTAAAGGGCTGGCCTCATGGCGGCTCCGGGATATGAAGTAGACGGTAAGACTAATGGCAACCGAGGACGCAGAGGCCATTCCCCAGATTGTCAGCAGCGGAAGGTCGACAGGCCGTCCGATTGCGGCATAGGCGAACTCAATCTCCAACGGAACGGCTGCATTGAGAAGCAAAGGCCCGAGGAGCAGCCCCGTCAGATAAGCCTGTGTGGAATGGTTGAAATGCCGGGCGAGGATATGGGTCCATAGTTCCCACTTCAAACCGTTCCAGACAATCAGCGCTGCCCAAAACAATATCCGACTGGGAAGCGGAACGTGAAACGTGCCAAACGGTCCGGCGATAACAGAGATAAATGTGACGCAAGCAATCACGGACCAGCGCTGCGCTAAGCTCGCCAATGACGAGCCATTTGTCTGATTCAAGGTTCGCGAATCTGTCACAGTGCGGCGTTCACGACGGCCGCTGGCAGATTGGCGTAAAAGCGCTGGAATTCGCGGCTCGCCAGAGAAGATGTTGCATCCATCAGTCCCGCTCACAGGATCGTTTCGACATGGTTCTCTCCAATCCCTTTCTGATTGTCCATATCATTGCTGCATCTGCGGCGGTGCCTTTGGGGGCGGCCATCCTGACCATGCGGAAGGGGACGGCAACGCACCGTTTAATGGGCTATGGCTACTTTCTGGCCATGCTTGTGTGCAACCTCAGTATTTTTCCTGTTGAGGCGCGGCTCCTCCCCATCGCAGATTCGCGCTTTGGCATCTTCCATATCGCGGCGCTCGTCAGCCTAGGGTCGCTTGCGTTCGGCGCAGCAGGGCTGGTGCGCTGGTTACGCACAGGTGATGTTGAAGCAATGCGCAGTCATCAGATCAATCTGGGCTACTCGTATCTTGGCCTTGTGATGGCGCTCGCCTCCGAACTGCTGATCAACCCGAACCTTGGCTTAAGCCCAGTTGCCACGCCACAGCAGTTCTGGACCCTAATGGCCGTCGTCAATATCGGGCTCTATGTCGGCGGATCAGCCCTGATCTTCTCAAAGCTCGGCAAAGGCGACCCAATTAGACATCTCGCCGCCTGATCGGGTGGTTTTAGCAATCCGACCGAGCCAAATGACCGTTACTGGGTCGGGAGCGTGGCACGCAGCACCCGCAGCACGTTTCCGCCCATCACCTTGGCGATGTCGGCATCGGTGAAGCCTTCATCGAGCAGCGCCTGGGTGACATGGGTCAGGCCTGCGGTGTCGAATGGCGTCGTTGTCGCGCCGTCAAAGTCGGAGCCGAGCCCGACATAATCAATGCCCACCAGATCGCGGACATGGCGCATCGCCTTGGCAATGGCGCGCGGGTCGGTGGAGCAGATGGCGGCATCCCAATAGCCGATGCCGATGACGCCGCCGGTTTTGGCCACGCCGCGGATCTCTGCGTCCGTCAAATTGCGGTTGACCTTGCACGTCGCCTGCACGCCGCCATGGCTGGAGACGACCGGGCGCTTGGCCGCAGCAAGAATCTCGCTCACGCATTGGTGGCTGCAATGGGCGATGTCGATGATCATGCCACGCGCTTCCATATCGGCCATCACTTGCCGCCCAAGCGGGGTGAGGCCACCCTTCTTCATGCCGTGCATTGAGCCTGCGACTTCATTGTCGAAGAAATGCGCAAAGCCCGCCATGCGGAAGCCTGCCTTGAACAGCACATCAAGATTGGCGCGCTTGCC
>JBBATS010000065.1:0-13888 GCA_040398625.1 Chakrabartia sp.
TGTCGCGAGCACTTGCCCTGTTGCCGGATTGATCGTGTCAAAGCTCGTGGCGGTGGGGGAGGGCGGGGCGCCCTTCAGATTGCGGGCGATGAAATCAAAGATCAGATCGCGGGCCAGACCATTTTGCAGGGCAGAGCCGCCGTTCATCGCCGCGCGCAGCCAAACGCCATCGACCATCGCGGCGATGGTGTCTGCCATTGGCTGCACGTCGCTGGCGTCGACCAGTTGGCGCAGATCAAATTTCAGATTGGACAGCATCCGCTGCTGATGCGCGCGTTGCACCCGTGCCAGTTGGGGCACATGCAGTGCCTCTCCCCAGAAGGATAACCAGACACGCGCCGTTTCCTCAGCATAGTCGTTGTGGCCAAGGTGGGCATCCACCAAGGCCTCAATGCGCGCACGGGGCCCAGCGGCGAGCCGAAGTCTTGCTGTGGCGTAAGTGTTCAATTGTCGCGCCACGGATCGGAAGGCCGCTTCAAGCAGCGCATCCTTGCTGCCGAAATAGTGGACGATCAGCGCCGCCGAGACATCGGCGCGCTGGGAGACCTTGTTGAACGTAAATTCAACGATGCCATCCTCAGCCAATGTGGAGACGGCGGCATCGATGAGATGTTGGCGGCGGGATGCGGATAAATCAGTCATGTCTGCCGCATAACCGCTATTGAATATCCGTTCAATATAGAGGCCTCTGGGTCTTGGTTTCTTCAAGCCTGCTGGACGATTGGCACGAAGCCATCCGCGACCGTGCCCGCATTGCTCATCCATAAAAGTTACAGAAATCACACAATTGTCACAGATCAGACATTCAGCTGTAATGGGTTAATCATAGCCCGTTTTAGCAAACAAAATATGCCAACTCGGGGGTTTCATGCTTTACGGTCGTTCGTCGCTGCGTGTCAGCAGCTTTAAGGGTTTCCTGCTGTGTTCCGCGGTCTTCGCCGGATGTGTCAGCTCTGATGCGGCCTTCGCGGCTGAAGCTGCCGAGGACGAAATCATCGTCACGGGGTCTCGCCCGATTGCGGAATCTGAAGCTGCTGCACTTGAAGTGCAGAAGAATGCGGATTCGCTTGTGACCGTCGCCGCATCTGACGCCGTGGGCCGCCTGCCGGACCAGAACATCGCACAGGCCGCCGGTCGACTGCCGGGCGTTGCTGTAGAACGCGATCAGGGCCAGGCCCGTTATATTTCGCTGCGTGGCGCCCCGAACTATTGGACGACATTGTCGTTTGACGGGATCAACATTGTCAGCCCGGAAGGTCGTGACGCCCGTTTTGACTCGATCCCATCCGCCATTGCATCGCAGATCATCGTATCGAAGGCCGTGACGCCAGACATGCCCGGCGAAACCGTCTCCGGCAATGTGAACGTCATCACCCGTTCGGCCTTTGATTATTCTGGCCTCCACGTCGCCGGTAAGGCTGGCGCTGGTGTTGCTGAACTCGGCAACCGCAAGCAATATGAAGGATCGCTCGTCGTGTCAGACCGCTTTCAGGCGGGCGAAGGCGAAATCGGCGTTCTGGTGTCGGGCAGCTACTATCAGCGCGGCATGATCACGGACAATTTTGAAACCGATTATGAGCGCGTGTCGCAGGATCAACGTCCGGGGAACACCACGCGCTTTTGGGCGCATGAAACGGAGAACAAGCTGTACCGTCTGACGCGCCGGAACTGGTCCGTATCTGGCCGCTTGGATTGGAAGCCTGACAGCGACAATACGATCTCGCTTCGGTCGGTCTACACGATCTTCAAGGACGATGAAGCCCGCGACAACTTCCGCTTTGACCTTGACGACCGCCAGGGTGATTTGTCGAACAGTTCTGCCGCCTGCACCATCACGGCGAACCCGACGCCAACGAACACCGGATATGCCGATGTTTGCATTGGCAACACACCGTTCCAGGGGACGGTTTACGGCATCGACATTCGTCAGCGCTCCACACTACGCGCGTTCCGCCAGTCGATCTTCACGAATACACTGACAGGCGATCACGAATTTTCGGATGGCTGGAAGCTGACATGGCTCGGAAACTTCTCGGAATCCAAGGATGACCGTTCGGTTGTCGGGGAAGCCAGCTGGGACAGCCCGAGCACGCGCACGTTGCGGCCGACCGTTTCCTATGATTTCACCGACCCAAATCGGGGTAATTTGCAGCTTTTTAACACCGTCCAGCTTTCTGGCCCGACACGGTATCAGGCAGGCACTGCGGTGACAGCGATCGACACCTTCACCAAGCCGCTGACGCAGTTCACTGTCCTTGACGCAGTTGACACGACCAAGGCTTACACGGGCAAGCTGGTGCTGGCTCGTGAAACGGAATTTCTGGGCGGCGACATGACGTTCCGCGCGGGTTTCCAGTTCGACCAGCGCACCAAGACGGTGGATGAAAGCCAGATCACGCTCAATACAGCGGCGCAGTTCACAACGGTAGGGATCCCGACCGACTATAACCAGTTCTCGCTGGATCAGTCGTTCCTCGGCAAGATCCCAATGGGTTATACGTTCCGTTATTTTGACACGAGCAAGATGGAAGACGTGTCAGAAGCCGCCCGCGCAAACTTTGCCTTCGTCCCCAATACCGGAAACATCTATGATGTGCGTGAGCAGGTTTATGCCGGTTTCCTGATGGGCAATGCCAAGTTTGACTGGGGCTCCGCCGTCGGCGGGGTTCGCGTGGAACACGTCAAGAACCGCGGCATCGCTGTCGCAACGGTTGCCGGCGTTACTGGCCCTGTAACCGCGGAATCGAGCCAGACACTCGTTTTCCCAAGCATGCACATCAACTACAATGTTGATGACACCAAGAAGCTGCGCCTCTCGTTCAACTCGGGTGCAGCCCGTGCGGATTATGATCAGCTGCGTCCTAACGTGACGGTCAACGACTCCGACCAAAGCATCTCTGGCGGCAATCCTGCGGTGAAGCCGGAACGGGCATACGGTATCGATGCCTACTTCGAATGGTATATGAAGCCGCAGGGCTATCTGATGGCTGGCGTGTTCGTAAAGAAGGTGAAGGACGTCCTGTATCGCCAGACACGCACCTTTGGCTCGGATGCATTGGACAGCAACAACATTGATCGTTCGGGGTATCGGTTCACGGGTATCACCAATGGTGGCGATGGACGGATTTACGGTTTTGAAGCCGCTGCCCAGCTTCAGTTGGAGCCTTGGACAGCATCGATGGGCCTGCCGGACTGGATGGGTGGCTTTGGGATCAGCGCCAACCTGACGCTCAACGACAGCGAAGTAACGAAGCCCGCCATCGGTGCAGTTCCGGCCCGCAAGGTTCGGCTGCCCGGCACGTCGGACGTGGTTTACAATGTTGGCGGCTATTACGAAAAATATGGCGTCTCGCTGCGTCTCCAATATCAGAAGCGGAGCACCTGGCTTGATGGCATCGCAGATGACCTGACCGATGCCGGTGACACCTATTGGGCCTCGGATGATGAGCTAGATTTCTCAGCACGCTATGAAATCACGCCCAATGTTGAAGTCTTCTTCGACGCCACCAACCTGCTGGATCAACCCGGCCGTCGTTACTCGGATCCGGGCAATCTGTTGACGGCGTTGGGCACACCGACTGCGGCCAGCACGGCGCAGACGATTGAATGGGAGCGGTTTGGACGTCGCTTTAGCGGTGGCTTCCGAGTTAACTTCTGATGAGCTTGAGCGCATCAGCAGCGTTCTATTTGGCGGCGGGAGCCGGGGCTTTGTCTCCGGTTCCCGCACCGTCTGTGACGACGGCCACGGTCGTTGCAAAGCAGGAAACTGTTCCGGTGGGGACTGCGGCTGCAGATGCGGCTGACGATCCCGCGATCTGGAGAAACCCTAACGCCCCGGCCCGTAGCCTTATTGTCGCAACTGACAAAAAGGCCGGCCTTTACGTCTATGGGATGGATGGCAAGGTTCGCCATTTTGTGGCCGGAGGGCGGCTGAACAATGTTGACCTGATCGACATGGGTCGCACTGGCGTGATTGTGGTCGCCAGTGACCGCAATGATGAAGCGCAGGCCCTTCTCCAAATCTATCGGTTGAACACACAACTAGGCGAACTGACAGCGCTTGGGTCCGTGACTGGCGGGCAGGGTGAGGCCTATGGTGTTTGCCTGATGCGGAATGGCCGGGCGCTTGATGCGTTTTCGGTTCTCAAGCATGGTGCCATTCACCGCGTTTCCATCAGCTTTGGGAAGGACGCCCCGTCGGGACGTGTTGTCCAGTCTATGCAGTTGGCCACACAGACCGAAGGCTGCGTTGCCGACAGCCGGACTGACACCCTCTATGTGGGGGAAGAAGACCGCGGCATCTGGGCTTTTGATCTCGTCAAAAAGGTCGACCAGCCCCGCCTCGTCGCCCCGGTGGACGGCTCGCACTTGGTCGCCGATGTTGAAGGGTTGGCACTTCTTCCCAAGGGAAATCGCGGCGGCTGGCTTGTCGCCTCCAGCCAAGGTGACAATGCCTATGCGCTCTACCGTTTGCCCGACCTTAAGCCCGCCGGGCGCTTCCGCATTGCCGTCGGACAATTTGGCAGCACTGAAGAAACAGACGGTATTGCACTGATGCCCGGGCGATTTGGGCCCGGCTTCCCAAGCGGGTTGTTTGTCGCGCAGGACGGCGACAATGCCCCTGCCGCGCAGAATTTCAAGTTCGTCTCCTGGCGGGATGTGGTAAAGGCAATCGGAACCGGAAAATGACGAGGAACCTGGCAATCTTTGTCCGTGTACCAATTGTGTTGGCATTGACATTGGTGGCCAGCCCCGCGCTTGGACATGATGGTCATGCTCTGATGCCCGGCGGAGAAAGGACAAGCCCTGCGAGCGCATCATCCAAGCAGGGCAGGACATGGCTCGCCGGTGATCATCACATCCACAGCGAATTCAGCGCGGATTATAAACCGGACCCTGAAAAGCCAGACGCTGTGCCGACGCCTCTCTTCGGCCGCGACGGGCGCTATTCCATCAAGAAGAATGCGGAAATGGCGCGGACCTATGGTCTGGCTTGGATGGTTTCCACAGACCATGGCGGGCCGAACCATAGCCGGATCAACCATGACTTCGCCTATCCCGCGCTGGAGGACTCCCGCCGCGCCGTGCCTGAAGTGCTTCAATTCTTCGGTATGGAACTTGATACGCCGGCGGGGGACCATAGCAGCCTGATCATTCCGCTCAGCGGTCAGGAACGGGCCCAATTGTTCGATATTGAGAGCCGCTTTTCGCAAAAGGAGGCTTGGCCTGCCGATCCGGCGCGGGACCAGCCATCGCGCATGATTGAGGCTTTGAAAGTCATGGGCGCGCAACCGCTTCCGCCCGTTCTGTTTGCCAATCATCCGTCGCGGTCTGCGCCCATTGGCAGCAAGTACGGACGCTACACACCGGAAGAGTTTCGCAATTGGAATGATGCAGCACCAAAAGTGTCTGTCGGCATGGAAGGCGCGCCGGGGCATCAGGCAGGGGCCTTGAAGCCCGATGGTACTCTTGATCCTGTCGGGCGGCGCGGCGGCTATGCCAAGCTATCCACTATTGGCGGCTTTGATCCGATGACGGCCAAGTTGGGCGGCCTGTGGGATGCGATGCTGGGGGAGGGGCGCCGCTGGTGGATCACCGCGACGTCGGACTCTCATAACAATTGGCGCGACGGCGGGAATGATTTTTGGCCCGGCGAGTATTCAAAGACTTATGTTCACGCGCGACGCGACCATGGCGACATATTGGATGGTCTGCGCCACGGCCGGATCTTTGTAACGACGGGGGATCTCGTTTCAGAAGTTCATATGTCGGCGCACGGTGCGCGCGCGTCCAAGGTAAAGGCAGGGCTGGGGGAACTTCTCACGGTCCCGCGTGGCGACGATGTGGTCATCGAAATTCGTGTCCGCGATCCCAAAGGTGCAAACAGTGCGAAGCTGTCACCTGAGGTGCGACGTATTGATCTTATATCCGGTCGCGTGACCGGACCGGCGCAGGACCGTTCAACGGATATCAATTCCACCACCCAGGTTGTGCACCGCTTTACGAAGGCGGACTGGAAACGCGAAGGCGAGGTGCTGGTCATGCGCCATCGACTGCCAAAGGTGACTGAGCCCCTCTATTTGCGGCTACGCGGCACCAACACGGATGAGCTAGAACCCGCAGAAGACCAGGCAGGGGAGAACCCTTGGGCCGATCTTTGGTTTTACGCGAACCCGGTTTTCGTAGGCATCAAGAACTGATCAGCATTCCGCGCCGGGCCGGTGTTAATCAAATGCGCGTCGACAAACATGCTCTAGGTGGCAGGTGATCAACGCGTTCTGATCAATCCAGGGAAATTCGGGGCGGCTCAGGAGGAGGGCGACGAGGCCGTGCATGCTGGCCCATGCAGACTGCGCCAGCGCTGCAGTGTTGAGATCATCGCTGTTGCGCACCGTTTTGAACAGGTCGTGCAGGATCGCGAAACAGCGCATGCCGCTTTCATGAATGGCTTGCTGATCCGTCGGATGGGCTGTTGTCTTCTCGAGCATGAAGGCAATCCGATAGGCCGCGCTTTGCTCAAGGCCAAACGCCACATATTCTTGCCCCATAGAGTGCAGGCGCTCATGCGGTGTGCCGGTTGATGACGCCGCTGCCGCCATTCGCGCACTGAGCTGTTCGAAAGCCCGTTCGCTCAATTTGACCGCGATATCTTCGCGGCTTTTGAAATGCGCATAAAGGGATGGCTGGCTAATCCCCACGGCTTTCGCAATTTCGCGGGTGGAGACATTCTGGACGCCGTGATCAAGAAACAGGCGCATGGCCTCGTTCAAGATCTGCTCTCGGCGGTCTTCGGTTCTCTGGGTTGGTGCAACGGTCACATCGCTTCATCCATCTGCTTGACAAGGCGTGTCAACCTATCAATGATAGGTAGCGAAAGGCCACTTAAATTGATGTTCCGTCACGGCGCTCTGCCCACCCTATTGCTTAGCGCCTTGCTGCTTGTCGGGTGCGGCAGCGCATCTGACGCGCCGCCGGCTGCTAAAGCGGTGCCGACAGTCCGCGTCGCCCTTGTCGCGACGGCCGCGTCTGCACAGGAAATTCAGGCGATTGGCACGGCTGTGTGGCGGCAGGAAACGCCGCTTGGATTTACATCTGATGGGCAGATTTCCCGCATATTGGTCAATGAAGGTGATCTCGTTCGCCGGGGGCAGCTTCTTGCAACGTTAGACACAACGCCAATCGCAGCTGAACTCTCCGTCGCCCAAGCGGAAGCGCGTCGGTCTCAATCTGAACTGAAGCGCTTGGACCATCTTTATCGTAATGGCTGGGTGACGAAGCAAAGGCTGGAAGCAGCACAAGCCTCAGCTCAAGTATCGGCCGCTCAAGTGCGGGCGCGCGGCTTTGCCTTGCAGACGGCTCGGGTGATCGCGCCCAGCAGCGGCGTCGTGCTGGCCCGCTTGGCCGAGCCCACGCAAGTCATCGCCAAGGGGTCGCCCGTGCTTGTCATCGGGGAAACGGACGGCGGCTATGTCATCCGGGTTCCGGTCAATGACCGCGTCGCTGCCTCTTTGACGATGGGAGAGCCCGCGCTTGTGCGGTTCGAGGCTCTTGGAGCAACGCCGCTCCAAGGCCGAATTGTCGAGATTGGGGGCAGAGCGCGGCAAACGACCGGCACATTTGACGTTGAAATCTCGCTGCCCAATGCGCCGGGATTACGTTCCGGCATGATCGGGACTGCGATGTTGGCGATCGCGCCGCGTGGTGCGGCGCCAGCCATCACTTTGCCTGCCATTGCCATCCTCTCTCCTCGTGCGGGGGAGGGATTGGTTTATGTTGTGGATGCGAGCGGCACGGCGCGGCTGCGTCAGGTGACACTCGGGGACACAAAGGATGCGGGCGTTGAGATACTGTCCGGCGTGAAAGCGGGTGAGCGCATTGTCCTGTCCGGGTTCGATAAGATCCGCAATGGCGCGCGCGTCAATGCCGTGACACGCACCCCGTGAACCTCATCGCATTTGCCGTAAAGCGCTGGCAGCTGACGGCTGTCATCTTCCTGTTGTTCGCAGCCTTGGGCATTCAGGCGTTCCTCTCCATTCCGCGATCAGCTGATCCGCATTTTCCAGTTCCGACGATTGTGACGGTCGTCTCCCTGCCCGGCGCGGATGCTGCGGAAATTGAAGAGACGGTTGCCAAGCCGATTGAAGAAGCCGTTCAAGGCATCGACCGGATCAAGGAAATTCGCTCCACCAGCAATAGCGGCGTGGCCGTTATTTCGACGGAATTTGATCACGGGACCAATGCAGACCAAGCGCTTGACCGCGTTGTCCGCGACGTAAATGCTATTCGCGGTCAGTTGCCCTCGGGCGTAGGCCGAATTGAATTTCGCCGCGTGCGAACGACGGAAGCCGCCGTGATCCAGCTCGCTTTGGTCAGTGAGAACGCCTCCTGGCGGCGCATGGACAAGTACGCACAGGACGTTCGCGACAGGTTAAATGTCGTGCCCGGTGTCCGGGCGACGACAATCTTTGGTTTGGCCAAACCCGAACTTCGCGTTGCGATTGATTCCGGTCGCCTATCTGAAGCCGGCATTCCCGCGACCGCCGTTGCCAATGGTATTTCGGCAGGTGGCGCAACGATTGCGGCGGGCTCCATTTACGCGGGAGACCGGCGGTTCAATGTGGATGCCGGGGGCGCTTACCGTTCGCTGGAAGCCGTAAGGGGCTCGATCATCAAGGGGGAGCCGGGTCGTTTCATTACGGTGGGCGACGTCGCCAAGGTGGAGTGGGCGGAGGCCGAGCAGCTTCATTACACGCGCTATAATGGCCAAAGAGCCATTTTCATTTCGGTCAAGCAGAAGGATGCTGTCAGCGCACCGGACTTGCGCAAGCGCCTTGCTGTTGTTGTGGAGTCGCTGAACGCATCACTTCCTCCCGATATGAAGCTCGCCACAGCCTTTGATCAGACGCTGGATATCAAGCGCCGGCTGAACCAACTGGCCACGGATTTTGCCATTGCGCTTGCCTTGGTGTTGATCACGCTCATCCCTTTGGGCTGGCGCGCCTCCCTGGTGGTGGTGGTGTCGATCCCCTTGTCGCTTGCCATGGGCGTCTTTGCGCTGGCCCAACTGGGCTACACGCTCAACCAGATCAGCATTTCAGGGTTCATCATTTCGCTTGGTCTGTTGGTCGACGATTCCATCGTCGTGACCGAAAATATTGAGCGCCACATGCGGGCCGGGGAGGCGCCGACGGATGCTGCCATCAGCGGCACCAAGGAGATCAGCCTCGCGGTTCTTGGATCGACAGGCGTGTTGCTGTTCGCTTTCTTGCCGCTGACCTTTCTTCCGGAAAGCTCGGGAGATTTTGTCCGGGGATTGCCGGTTGCGGTTTTGGTCACCGTTGCCAGCTCGTTGATCGTGTCGCTGACGATCATCCCCTTCGTCGCCAGCCGCCTTTTGAAGAACAATCATGGTCCGGACGGAAATAAGGTTCTTCAGGCAATTAACGGTGCCATTCATCGCTTCTACCAGCCGATCCTGCACTGGGGCCTCCAGAACCCAAAACTGACCGTTTGGGGCTCCCTTTCGTTTTGCGTGGCGACGCTGGGCACCTTGCCTCTGATTGGGGCAAGCCTGTTCCCCGCCTCTGACTCGCCCTATTTCATGGTGCGGGTGGAAACCCCCGAAGGTAGTGGCATGGCCGCCACAGACCGTGCCGTTCGCGACGTTTCACAAATCGTCTCCACCTTCCCGGGTATCACCGGGCGGATGGACAATGTCGGGCGCGGCAATCCGCAGATTTACTACAACAACATCCCGCGAGAAGATGACACCCGCTATGGCGAAGTGTTCGTCACCATCGACAAATGGTCGCCAGCGGACAGTCCGCGCCAATTGGACGAGTTGAGGCGCAAGCTCGACGTCTATCCAGACGCCAAGGTGACGGTTGTTCAGTTTGAAAACGGCCCGCCGGTGGAGGCCCCTGTGGCCATTCGCTTGAGTGGTGCTGACATTCCGTCTTTGCGCGAAGGGGCGCGTCAGGTCGCGTCGATCATGCAGGCGACGCCCGGTCTTCGTGATGTCGATAACCCTCTCGCCATTGATAGGGTCGATCTGGACATCGGCTTTGACCCCGCATCGGCAAGCCTGCTTGGTGTGACGCCGGGCGACATTCGCCGGTCCGTCCGCATTGCGCTTGCAGGGGAGCGGGCAAGCAGCTTTCGTGACCCGGAAGGGGATACTTATCCCGTGGTCGTGCGATTGCCGATGGGCAAAGAGCAACCCATTTCAGCGCTCCAGTCCATCTACGTCGCGACGCAGGCGGGTGGGAGTGTTCCGTTGACGGAAGTGGCGACGCCGCGGCTTAAATCTGTGCCCAGCCAGATTAACCGGTTCCAGCTGGAACGGACCGTCACGGTGAAGGCCTATAATGAACGCGGCGAGCTGCCATCCAAGTTGAACACCGACGTCATTGCGAAACTCGAAAAGACGAAGCTGCCCGCCGGCATCACTTGGCAGGTGGGCGGCGCCGCGGAAGTTGCCGCGCGCAACACATCTGGGCTTGGCGGTGTCATCCTGTTTGCCCTGTTCGGCATTTTTGCGGTGCTCGTGGCGGAGTTCGGGCGTTTCCGCGAGGTCGCTGTGGTGGCGGGCGTCATCCCCCTTGGACTGTTCGGGGGTATCGTCGCGCTCATCGTCACGGGCAATTCGGTGTCGTTCCTGGCGATTATCGGATTTGTCGCCTTGATCGGCATTGAGATCAAAAACTCGATCCTTCTCGTCGATTTCACGACACGGCTGCGCGACGAAGGCATGGGGTTGATTGAGGCAATTGAGCGGGCAGGTGAAATCCGCTTCTTGCCGGTTCTCCTGACATCCGTAACGGCGATCGGTGGCCTCTTGCCCCTCGCGCTGTCGGGTTCGCCGCTTTACGCGCCGCTTGCCTGGGTGATCATCGGAGGGTTGATCTCCTCAACCTTGCTCAGCCGTATCGTGACGCCGGTCATGTACTTGCTGATCGTGCGCCGTCACGCGGGAGAGGCGACATCTTAAACGCCTATTCGAAAGGCGCTCCGGTCAGATCTTCAGGGCACCTCACGCCACTGCCCGTCTGAAACTGCATAGTATCTTTGGAAGGCGGGATTTTCGACGCGCCCGTCCGGCAAATGAAGCCGCGACGAAAGCCCAATTCCTATGACCTCCACGCGGGAGAGCTTTAGCGGCGCCCCCAACTGAACGGTTTCAGAAAAGCCACCGCGCACAAGCCAGGCTCCGCCATCAGGCGCGGTGGCATAGATCCGGGCACTGCCGTCAGGCTCCACAGCAAGGGCTGCACTTTCATCAACGCCTAAACCAAAGAGTGCCGGTGCCCCCTTGGGGCGCATCGTTTCCGCTTTCGCCAGAAACGCGAACAATCGCCCAAGCCGATTACGCTCCTTGAAGTGCGTATCGGTAATGATGCCTTTCAGCAGGGGGAAGTGGACGAAGTCTGTCTCGATTGTGTTTGCAGGGCCAAGCGGATCGGCCAAAGCTTCCGCGCTGGTGATGCTTCCATCATCCATTGCGCCGTAAAGATATTCGCCCTGCATCGCGAGGCCGGCGCTTGTGCCGGCAAGGGGCTTGCCGGCGGCCACATGCGCATCAAGCGCCTCTGCGACCGGTGTACCCTTCCAAAATCGGACATAGCGCGCCTGATCTCCGCCAGAGATGAAGATGCCGTCCGCACGCTTCAATCTGGCGAGCATCTTTGGATCATATGCGGCTTTGCGATTGGAAAAGACAAACGTTTCTGCCGAAGTGACGCCGCCTACATCCTTGTAGAGTTCATCAGCGATACTGGTGGATTGAGACGCGCGCAGAATGACAATGTGCCCGTGCCCAGCCTTTTCAATGAACCATTTGAGCGCATCCACATTACGATCCCCTCCACCCATCAGGAGGAGGCCGCCAGAAACGGGCCCCGGCGTTGGTTTGGACACATCGCCGATCAAGTAGTGGCGATAGCCTCTCGCCTCAGCAACCTGAGGGATGAGCACCGCCACAATGAGGGAAGCGAGGAGTAAGGTTATCCAGCGCGCTTGTAGCATCGGGATCTCCATCAAGGACCAAGACGCAGCAATGTTACACACTTGTGTGAATTTTTGACAAGATGATTGCAATTCAATCGACGTTGCCAATAGAAACGTCTGCATTGGGTAGGGGACGGGTGCTGGAAATGGCCCTGCGGCGGTTGCAGCAGGACAGTTTTATCGATGCAAGGGAAGGATCGTTCAATGGCAATAGCAACACATCTCAGGTTCAAATTTCTTTCAGGTTGCGCCTTCATAGCCCTTTCTTCCCCAGCGCATGCACAAACGGCTGTATCTGACGAAGCGGACGCTCCCGCCGAGATCATCGTGACGGGCTCCCGCATTCCGACCATCAAGGATCAGGGGCCTTCACCGGTAACATCTGTCGATGCGGACACAATTCGCGCAAATGGCTATACGAGCGTTCCGGAATTGTTGGCGTCGCTGACGCAAAACAGCGGTGAAACCCAGAGCCCGCAATCAGGTAGCAGTGCAGACTTTACGCCGGGTGCCCAACAAGTCGATTTGCGAGGTCTGGGTCCAAACCACACGCTCGTACTGGTCAATGGCCGCCGCATCGCCGACTTTCCGCTGCCCTATATCGGGCGAAGCAACTTCACGGATATTTCAAACATTCCGGTGAGCCTTATTGAAAAGGTTGAGATTCTGACTGGAGCTGCGTCGGCCATCTATGGGTCAGACGCGATTGCCGGGGTCGTCAATTTCCGCATGAAGGACAAGCTGGATGGCCTCACGCTGGATTACCGGCATGGCCGCACCGAACATGGCGGCGGAACATCGAACCGCTTTACCGCAACCGGTGGGTTTTCGGCAGGGCGACTGAACTTTGCCGGCGGTATTGAATATCTCGATCAGCGTCCTTTATGGGCTTATGACCGTGCGGTGCAGGACAGCACAGACGACAACCCCGTCAGCACCATCGCCCGCCGGACCTTCCTTCGGTACAGCATCGAGAACGATACCTACATTGATCCGGGCGCTGCGACCTGCGCGTCTCTGTCTAACCTCAACCGCGGTTCCACCATTTACGCTTCACGCCCCCGCTATGGGGATTTTGACGTTGATCTGGATGATTATGGACCCGGCTATTATTGCGGCAGCAAGCGGTCCATCGGCTACGGAACGATCATATCGGGTCGCAAAGGCTTCAACAGTTTTGGCAATCTCACTTACGAACTGTCCGATTCGGCCAAGCTATTCACCGAGTTCCAGTTCGGGATCAGCAACGTACGTCTGATGTATGACGTGACCAGTTGGGCGTTTGAAAGCTCCTCCAGCAGCTCGGACAACAGCTTTTACAATGCATTTGATGACACCATTGATGATTGGTCGCGTCAGTTCTCGCCTGAAGAAACGGGCGGCTTCGAAATGCAGCGTAGCAAGCAAACGACGATGAGCATCACGCCGGGTGTTCGGGGTTCATTTGGTAATAGCTGGAACTATGAAGCGTCGCTCAATTACAGCCGTTACAAGTCGGTCGTGCGTTGGCCGCAGATCGTCAATAGCAAGGCGATTGCCTATTATCTTGGACCGCAGCTTGGGGTCGATGACGACAGCGGCTACCCGATCTTCAACGCCAATCCCGCGCGCCTCTATACGGCTTTGACCGAGGCTCAGTATGACAGCATCTCAGCGGATACTGTTTACAATCCGGTCAGTTGGACAAGCAACTTACAGGCGACGCTGAGCAATGGTGAGTTGTTCCAACTGCCTGCCGGGCCGGTAGGATTTGCAGCCGTCGCCGAATATGGGAAGCAGGGATATAATCTGCGCCCAGACCCGCTGGCGCTGACGGATTATTACTACAGCTGGAAGGACAGCGACGGTTCCGGAAAGCGCAGCCACGCAGCAATTGGCGGCG
>JBBATS010000066.1:0-13391 GCA_040398625.1 Chakrabartia sp.
CCCCCATGGGGCGTGAATGGCGGTGAACCCGGCAAGCGCGCGCGCAAGATCCTTGAAAAGGCGTCGGGTGAGCAGATCATCATCGGCAATAAGGTCGAAGATATCGATGTTCAGGTCGATGATCAGCTGCACTTCATCACTTGGGGTGGCGGCGGCTGGGGTGACGCGCTTGAGCGTGATCCCGCCTTGGTCGCCAAGGAGATCACACAGGGTCTCGTCACGCCTGAGGGCGCGCGTGATTATGGCGTGGTTGTCGATGCGTCCGGCGTCGTGGATGCAGTGGCCACCGATAAGCTGCGCGCTGACATGCGTGCATCGCGTGGCGAACTCCTGCTGTTCAACTCTGGCCCCGGCATTGAGGTGCTGCGCGCCAATTGTCTGGCAGAAACGGGCCTGCCCGCGCCTGTCCAGCCTGTGTGGCAGCATCTGGAGGCCGCAGAGTGACTGTTGTGAACACGGGTGCATTGAAGGACATTCGCGTCGTTGAACTCGGCCAGCTGCTGGCTGGGCCCTTTTGCGGACAATTGCTTGGCGACATGGGTGCCGACGTGATCAAGGTCGAACCGCCGGTCACGGGCGATCCGATGCGCGAATGGGGGCAGGGTGATCAGAAGGTGCAGTGGGAAGTCATCGCCCGCAACAAGCGGTCCGTGAGCGCCAATTTGCGCGTGCCCGAAGGGCAGGCACTGGTGAAGCGGCTGATCGCGCAGGCCGATGTTCTCATCGAGAATTTCAAGCCCGGCACGATGGAGAAATGGGGCCTTGGGCCTGACGTTCTGCTGGCGGAATTCCCCGGCCTGATCATCGCGCGCATGTCCGGCTATGGGCAGACCGGCCCCTATTCCAACCGCGCCGGTTTTGGCGGCATTGGTGAGGCGATGGGCGGCTGGCGCTATATCGTGGGGGAACCCAACCTCCCGCCCAGCCGCATGGGCGTGTCCATCGGCGATACGCTGACGGCAACCTATGGCTGCATGGGCGTGCTGGCGGCCCTTCATGAGCGGGACCGCTCCGGCAAGGGGCAGGTTATTGATGCGGCGCTTTATGAAAGCGTGCTGCAGGTCATGGAAGGTCTGGTGCCTGAATATGACCGCATGGGCCTGATCCGCGAACGGTCGGGCTCGGTGTTGAAGGGCATTGCCCCGTCCAACGTTTATAGCTGCAAGGACGGCGAGTTCATGATCGGCGCCAATAAGGATTCGCTCTGGAAGCGGCTGGCCGGCGCCATGGGTCGTCCCGAATTGGGCGACGATCCGCGCTATGCGACACATTTGGCGCGCGGCGAAAATCAGGATGAGCTAGATGCGCTCATCAACGATTGGACCAAGACGCTGACTGTTGATGACGTTGATGCTCTGATGATCGAACACTCCATCCCCGCCGGTCGCGTCTATCGTGCGCCGGACATGCTGGAAGATCCGCATTTTCAAGCGCGCGAAGCAATCATCGAAGTGGAGACGGAACGCTTCGGCCCGCTCAAGATGCAGTCGAGCTTCCCCAAATTCTCCGCCACCCCCGGCAGCGTCCGGCGTGCAGCACCGTCCAAGGTCGGGCAGCATAATGCGGAGATTTATGGCGAGTTGCTGGGCCTTGGTGCAGCGGACCTCGACGCCATGGTCGAGAAGGGCGTGATCTAAACCAGCACCTTGCCCGGATTGAGGAGGCCCAGCGGATCAAAGGCCGCTTTCAGGCGGCGCATGGTGGCGATCTCATCGGCGCTGCGGGAAAGATGGAGGAAGTCGCGCTTGTGAAGGCCAATGCCATGTTCGGCGGAGATCGATCCGTCGAGCCTCTGCGCGACTTCATAAACGGCTTCTTCGACGGCGAGCAGATCCTCGGGGCCAAAGCCGCCGGCGATCAGATGGACATTGCCGTCGCAGACATGGCCGAAATAGATTTGCGTCGTCCCCGGCCAGCGCGCTTCTAGGGCTGCGGTGCAATTCTCCACGAACGCGCCGATGCGGCTGGTGGGCACGCTGATGTCGAAATTGCCGACCGGGTTAAAGGCCTGGATCAACTCCCCGCCCATGTCACGGACCGACCAGATGGCGCGCGTCTGCTGCACCGATTGGGCGAGCACGGCGTCTTCGGCTAAACCCTGTTCAAAGGCGGCTTCGAGGAAGGCGGACAGTTCCGCCTCGGCCTGTTCGCCAGAGGAGGAGACTTCGGTGATGACATAGCAGCCCGCCCCCGGCGCGAGTGGCGGCGGTGCGGATTGCTTGGCCGAAGCGGGCGCATAGAAGCCCGGCCACATGACCTCAAACGCAGACAGGCTATCTCCCAGTCGTTCGCGCGCCAGCCCAAGGAAACGTTCAACACCCGCATAGTCGGCAAAGCTGGCTAAGGAGGTTGCCACACTGCGTGGCTTGGGCGCCATGCGCAGCACGACACGCGTGATGATGCCCAATGTTCCTTCGCTGCCGATGAAGATCTGCTTCAAATCATAAGCGGCGTTGTTTTTGAGCATTTGGTTCATCGACGAGACGATGGTGCCGTCGGCCAGCACGGCTTCCAGCCCGAGCACCATGGCGCGCGCCATGCCATAACGAAGGACGCGGTTGCCGCCGGCATTGGTCGAAAGGTTGCCGCCGATCTGACAGGTGCCGCGCGACCCAATATCGAGCGGGAAGAGCATGCCGGCTGCGTCCGCCGCGATCTGGATGGCTTCCAGCGGCACGCCCGCCTGCGTCGTCAGCGTCTGCGAGACAGGGTCCACCGCTTCGATCTTGTTCATCCGCTCCATCGAGATCAGCAGCGCGCCCTCGTTCGGCACGGTCCCGCCGGTCAATCCGGTCAGCCCGCCTTGCGGCACCACTGAGAGGCGATGCGCGGTTGCGATCTTCATCGCGTCGGACACCTCTTGCGTGGAGCGTGGTCGGAACAAAGCGAGCGGCTTGACGCCCGGCGCGGCGCGCATCAGCCAGTCGCCAAAATATTTGTCGCTAATGTCGGTTTCCGGGGGATTATGGGGGAAGGCCGCGATCAACGCGTCGAGGGCGGATGACATGGTTGAGGGCTCTCCCAGTTCGTATGTGTCGCGTATCATTGCGCTTCCGAGAATGGAGCGTAAGATGCAAGCCATGATATGGGAAGAGGTGAAGGCTCTAGTCGATGATCGCATCGATGACGGCTGGTTCAGCGTGCACAAGCGGGCGTTTACGGCGCAAGAGGTCTTTGACCTAGAGATGCGGCATGTCTTTGAAGGCGGCTGGGTCTTTCTCGGCATGGCGAGCCAGCTGCCCAATTCGCATGATTATCTGACGACCACCGTCGGCCGCGTGCCGGTGGTCGTCATGCGCGACGGCGAGGGCGCGCTTGGCGCCTATATCAACGCCTGCACGCACAAAGGCGCTCTCATCTGCCACAAGCGGACGGGCAGCGGGCGGCTTCATGTCTGCCGCTATCACAGCTGGAGCTTTGACAGCGCGGGCAAAAATGTCGCGGTGAAAGCGATGAAGGACGGCGCCTATTCGGACGCGTTCAAGGCGTTTGACCGGAACCTTGTCCGCCTCGCCGCTTTTGCTGATTATCGCGGCTTCCTGTTCGGTAGTCTGGTGGAGACGTGCCCGATCGAAGAGCATTTGGGCGAAGCGCGCCACATGCTCGATTTGGCGGCGGACCAAGGCGAGGACGGGCTGGAGCTTGTGCCCGGAGAAGTCATCTTCACCTATGACGGCAACTGGAAACTCCAGCTCGAAAACTGTGCCGACGCCTATCACTTCACGTCCGCACACCCGTCTTACCTCCAGCTCGTAGAAAAGCGCAGGCGGGAGGAAAAGGCGAACTCGGTCAAATCCGTGTGGGGCGAAAATTCGGCCTGGAGCGAGATCACCGAAGGCGTGACGGGCGGCACTTATGCCTTTGAGGAAGGCCATGTCGTCAACTGGCAGATCATCCCGTTGAGCGACACCGTGCCCTTGGCCGACCGCGCCGAAATTCTGGCCGCGCGGCATGGCGAAAAGCGCCGTGACTGGATGGTCAACATGCGCAATGTGACGATCTTCCCCAATATGCAGATCGCCGAAAATGCCTCCAGCCAGCTGCGGATTATCCGACCGGTCGCGCCGGGGCTGACGGAGATGCGGACCTTCTGCATCGCCCCCAAGGGCGAAAGCAGCGAGGCCCGCCGCAAGCGCATCCGCAACTATGAGGATTTCTTCAACCCCACAGGCATGGCCACGCCCGATGACACGGTCAGCTATGCCGATTGTCAGGATGGCCATGCCAATCCGTCGCAACCTTGGATCCTTGGCTATAGTCGTGGGATGACGAGCGTGCAGCAGGGCGCGGACGCGTTCGCCGATGTGCTCAACATGACGCCCGACCGCAGCCAGCCTTGCGGATCGCAGCTGTGCGATGAGACGCTGTTTCACAGCTATTACCGCGCTTGGCTTGCGCGGCTGCAGATAGGCATGGAGCGCGACGCATGATCACGCGTGCTGAGGCGGAAGACCTGATCGCCCGCGAAAGCTTGGCGCTCGACCGTTGTGACTGGGACGGGTGGCTCGCGCTCTTCACAGAGGATTGCTGCTACTGGATGCCCTCCTGGCGCGATGAGGAAACGCCAACGCAAGACCCGCAGAGCGAGCTGTCGCTCATCTGGTATCAGGGGCGGCACAATCTTGAGGATCGTGTCTGGCGTGTAAAGTCGGGCCTGTCAGTGGCCTCGGTGCCGTTGATGCGGACCTCGCACCATGTGTCGAACATTTTGGTCGAGGGTGAGGACCGGGTAGTGGCCAGCTTTGCGGTGCACGTTCACAACACCAAAAGGCGGGGAGACCACGTGTTCTTCGGGCGCTACGAATATCGTCTGGTGCGTGAGGGGGATGCGCTGAAGATCGCCGAGAAGAAGATCCTGCTGATGAACGATTATATCCCGGCGGTTGCTGATTTTTATATGCTGTAGGTGGCGAACCCAAGTGCGCCTTCCCACCCCCGTCGCCCCGTGCTTGACACGGGGCTAGGCTGATTTCCGTCCGATCTAAGTCTCCTGCTGGCTGTAGACCTCGCAATTGGGGCACCATGCCCAGCAGCAAAGCACCAGAAAAGCCAAGCCCCGTGTCAAGCACGGGGCGACGGCAACTCTTTTGGGGCTCGGTTCCGCCACCCACCTGCATTGGTATTCACGCCCCTTGAGATAGGCGCTGCGCACGCTAGGCTCCTGTTGCGCTGCACAATTGCGCCGGAGGATTGGGGATGAAGACAAGTGCAGACCTGCGGGAACGGCTGAAGGCGCTCCACAGTCAGACGGCGGAAACGCCGATCTTCAATCCCGTCTTCCAGCTGAGCCTTGATCTCTCCCGCCAGATAGAAAATGGCGGCATGTCGCTCGCCGCTGTCGGCGTGCTGGTCGATGAGCTGGAGTGCGAGGCGCTCGAAAGCCGGGCAACGCACGTCCGTGATTTGTTGTCGCCGGTCGCGCCGGATGCGAACCTTGCCAGCCTGCGCGAGATGGTGGCGGCGACGGCCACCGACTTTGACGAGTTCGCCGCGCGCTGGGCCCGCCCATTGCTGCACGCCGTCTTCACCGCGCACCCGACTTTCCTGTTGAGCCCGGCGCAGAGCGACGCCGTGGCCGAAGCTGTTGCTGCCGAAGATGCAGGGGCCGTCTGCGCCGCCAGCCGGACGCGCCCGGCAAACACGCTCGATTTCGAACATGACGAGGCGATGGCTGCGATGGGCCGGGCCGCCCAGGCGCGTGATGCTCTGACGGGTGTTGTGCTGGATGTGGCCGCTGCCAAATGGCCCGACCGCTGGACCACTCTTCTGCCGCAGCCTTACCGGCTGGCCACATGGGTCGGCTATGACATGGATGGCCGCACAGACATAAGCTGGTCGACCTCCTTGCGTTATCGCCTGTCGGAAAAGGCGCTGCGCCTGTCGGGCTATGCGACGCAGTTGGCCGCGATTGATCCTGTCCATCCGCTGATCGACACGCTGCGCGGGGCAGAGGCGCATAGCCGGGATATGGCGGACCGGTTCGCGCGTGATCTCTCGACACCCGAGGCGCTGTCCGACGCCGCCAATGCGCTGACGGCGGCTCACCCGGACAAGATCATCACGCTCACGCCCGTCATCGACCAATTGGTGGCCGAAGCCCCATCGGCCGCGCCGGACACGGCAAAGGCGCTGCTCATCCTTGCCTCGGCTATGCGCGCCGATGGCCTCGGCATGGGCTGGGTGCATTTCCGTGTGAACACGTCGCAACTCCACAACGCCATCCGTCGCCGGATTGATCCCGACAATACGCTCGATCTGGGCAGCCGCACCGCACTGCAAAAGGTGCGTGCGCTCTTGGAAAGCGTGACGCCGCTGCGCTCCAACTTTGCAGCACTTTCGATCGAAAGCACGACCGCGCTGCGGCAGTTCCTCGCCATGGTGCAGATCCTCCACCATGTGGATGGCGACGCACCGATCCGGATGCTCATTGCGGAATGTGAGCAACCGCAGACCGTGCTCGCCGCGCTCTATTTCGCGAAGCTGTTCGGCATTGAGGGCAAGGTCGATGTCTCGCCTTTGTTCGAAACAGAAACGGCAATGGAACATGGCGCGCGCTTTCTCGATGCGATGCTCGCCGAGCCGACCTATCAGGCCTATGCCCGCACGCGGGGCCGCGTCTCGATCCAGACGGGCTTTTCGGATGCGGGCCGGTTTGTGGGGCAGCTGCCCGCGGCACTGGCCATTGAACGCCTGCATGGGCGACTGGCGCGCATCATGGCGCGGCATGGGCTGACCGATGTTGCCGCGCTCATCTTCAACACGCATGGCGAGTCGATGGGGCGCGGCGCGCATCCCGTCAGCATTGCCGACCGGATGCGCTATCCGATGAGTGAGTGGTCGCGGCAGCAATTCGCCGCCAATGGCATCGCGACCGAGTTGGAGGCGAGCTTTCAGGGCGGTGACGGCTATTTGCTCTTCCGCAATCCCGCCCTGGCGCTTGCGACGCTCACGCGCATTGCCGAGGCGGAGCTGACGCCGCTGCCAGTGGGCGACGACCCCTTTTACACGCGCACCGACATCAGCCTCGATTTCTATCGCGGCATCAGGCGCGTCCAGCGCGAGCATCTGGAATCGCGCACTTATGCCCGCGCGGTGACGGCGTTCGGCCTCGGCCTGCTCAACGAAACCGGCAGCCGCAAATCGCGTCGCCAGTCCGACCTCGCCGCCGACCGGGAGATGAGCCTGCGGCAGATCCGCGCCATCCCGCACAATGCCATCCTGCAACAGCTCGGCTATCCCGTGAACGTCATTGCCGGCGTCGGCACCGCGGCGGGCGAGGATCTGGAAGGCGTGGCTGAAGTGCTTTCCACTTCACGGCGGGGCCGTTCGCTCGTGCGGATGCTGCGCGCGTCGGATCGGCTGGCGAGCATCAAGTCGGTCGCGGCCTATGGGGAACTTTTCAACTCCGCCTATTGGGCGAGCCGCCCTTATCGCGGGACGGAGACGGAGCTGGAACCGGCGTGCCTGTCGCTTGCCGAACACCTGACCAAGGATGACCGCACCGGCGTGTTCCGGCGGTTGGCCTCACGACTGCGCGTGGATGGGTTGAAGCTGCATCGTCTGCTCGACCGGCTGCCCAAGGATGAGGCGGCCAATGAAGGCGCGCGCGAGGATGTCCGCCGCTCGCTCGGCGCGCTCCATGCGCTCCGCCTCGCGCTGATGCAGCATATGTTCTTAAAGGCGGTGCAGATCCCCGCCTTCTCCCGCTCCAACGACATCAGCCGCGACGATGTGCTGGAAATGGTCTTCACCCTGCGGATCGACGACGCGCTCGCCCAGCTCCGCCGGGCCTTTCCGGTTTCGGCCCCCTCCATCGACGATTTCGCGGTGAATGAGCCGACCGACTATCCCGATGGCGACGGGCAGGCCTATGCCGGCATCCAGTCCGCCTACATTACGCCCATCGATCAGGCCTATGCGCTGTGCCTGCGGATCGGCACGGCGATTGCCAACCATTTTGGGGCGCATGGGTGAACTGAACCAGCTCCCTCACCGCTCACCCTGAGCTTGTCGAAGGGTGGTTCTTCTGTGCCGCGCGTCAAGAAAGTAAGGACGGTCCTTCGACAGGCTCAGGACAAACGGTGTTGGGGCCGAGTTAATCCACCATCACCTCAACGAGCGTCGGCCCCTCCGCGGCGAATGAATGGCGCAGCGCCGCATCAAGATCATCGCCTGTGGATACCCGCACCCCCGGCACGCCCTGCCCGTGCGCGATGGAGACGAAGTCGAGGCCGGAGAGGTCGGTGCCCACGGTCTGCTGCAATCCGAACACGCGGCCAAAGTTGATCAGCGCTTCATAGCCGCCATTGTTCACGATGATGAAGCTGACCGGTAGGCGCAGCTGGGCGGCGGTCCAAAGCCCCTGAATGGCATACATGGAGGAGCCGTCGCCGAGCAGGCAGATGACCTTCTCTCCCGGTCGTCCGAGCGCGACGCCGACGCTGGCGGGCAGGCCATGGCCAAGGCCGCCGCTCGCACAGGTGTAAAAGGTGTCGGGCTCCAAGATCGGCAGATGGTCATGCATCGGCCCGCGCGTGCTTGGTGCCTCTTCCACGATGATGCTGCCCTTGGGGCGGAGTGCTGCCATGCGCTGCATTAGATATGCATCGGTCAGCGGCCTCGATGGAAGCGGATCAAACGCAGCGCGCGGCGCAGGGGCGGTGCGCACAACCGGGTTTGGTCCGGCAAAAAGCTCGTTCAGCGCGGGCTTGAGCGACGAGACAATCGACGTGCCCGTCGGCACCCAGCTTGCCATGTTGGGATCATCGACAATCTGGAACAGCTTTGCGCCTTCAGGCACGTGCGGGCCAAAGCCTTCGACATGATAGATGAAGGTCGGCGCGCCGAGCACGAGGATGAGGTCATGACCCTGGAGGCTCGCGACAATCGGTTCGCGCCCTGCCGTCAGGAAGCCTTGGAACAGCGGATGGTCTTCGGGAAAGCCCGCGCGCGCGGCCATAGGCGCGACCCAGACGGCGGCCTTGTGCCGTTCGGCAAGTGCAATGGCTTCATCCCACGCGGCGTCACGGCTGACGCCTGCACCCACCACAATCGCCGGATTGCGGGCGGTGGCCAATGCTTCGGCGAGCGCGCCCAACATCGCTGCATCGCCGCGCACCTGCCGGGACACAGTGGTAGCCTCCAACCGGTCACAGGGCTGGTCCCAATCATCAACCGGCACTGACACAAAGGTCGGGCCCTGCGGCGCCTGCATCGCGATGTGATAGGCGCGCGCAATGGCGGCAGGTACATCCTCGGCGCGCGCAGGCTCAATTGACCATTTGACATAGGGCCGTGGAAACTCGCTCGCCCGCTCGGCAAAAAGGAAGGGCTCATAGGGCAAGATCGAGCGGGCCTGTTGCCCTGCCGTCACGACAAGCGGCGTCTGGTTTTTGAACGCGGTGAAGAGATTGCCGAGCGCATGGCCGACGCCGGCTGCGGAATGGAGGTTGATCATTGCCGCATTGCGCGTCGCCTGCGCATATCCATCTGCCATGCCGACCACGACCGATTCCTGAAGCCCCAGCACGTAGCGGAAGTCTTCGGGAAAATTGCGGAACATCGGCAGCTCGGTGGAGCCGGGATTGCCGAAAATCGTCGTCATGCCGACCTGGCGCATGAACTCGATGGTGGCGTCGCGAACGGTGGTCTTCATCGGGTGTTCGTCCTCTCGACACAACTGATGGCATGATGTTCGTGTCTCTGCCAGTTTGAAGCGAGGAAGTTTCACGCGGAGGCGGTTGCCGTCTATGGGGCCCCACACTGTTATGCTGAAACAAGTTCAGCATGACGAAGGGAGGGAAATCCACGGTGGTGGCGTTTTCTTGCAACTCCAACTATACGCGCGTCCATGCAGATTCCCGGACATATTGATCCCGTCGCGGTTCCCCGCGCTCCCACCTTGCGTGAAGACGGTCGCGTTGACCTTGTCGGCCTGTCGAAAGACCAGATCCGCGCTGAGCTGGAGGCCGCAGGGCTCGACGCCAAGGCGGCCAAGCTGCGCGGCAAGCAGATCTGGCACTGGGTCTATAATCGCGGTGCGACTGACTTTGCGCAGATGACCGACATCGCCAAGGCGCAGCATCCGTTTCTGGCGGACCATTTCGTCATTGGCCGCCCCGAAGTGGTGGAGGCGCAAGTCTCTTCCGACGGCACGCGCAAATGGCTGCTCCGCGCACCCGATGCCCAAGACTATGAAATGGTCTTCATCCCGGATGCGGATCGCGGGACGCTCTGCGTTTCTTCGCAGGTCGGCTGCACGCTCAATTGCCGCTTCTGTCACACGGGCACGATGCGGCTGGTGCGCAACCTGACGGCGAGCGAGATTGTCGGGCAAGTCATGCTCGCGCGCGACAGTCTGGGTGAATGGCCGTCGCAGCCCGAAGGGCGTCTGCTCACCAACATCGTCATGATGGGCATGGGTGAGCCGCTCTATAATTTTGATGCCGTGCGCGATGCGTTGAAGATCGTGATGGACGGCGATGGCCTTGCGCTCTCCAAGAGGCGCATCACGCTGTCGACCTCCGGCGTCGTGCCGATGATGGCGCGCGCGGGCGAAGAGATTGGCGTCAACCTCGCCGTCTCGCTCCATGCGGTGACCAAGGAAGTCCGCGATGAGATCGTGCCGATCAACCGCAAATACGGGCTTGAGGAATTGCTTCAGGCGTGCGCCGACTATCCCGGCGTCAACAATGCGCGGCGCATTACGTTTGAATACGTCATGCTCAAGGACAAGAATGACAGCGACGACGAGGCGCGCGAGCTTGTCCGCCTCATCAAGAAGTACCGCCTCCACGCCAAGGTGAACCTCATTCCGTTCAACCCCTGGCCCGGCGCGCCGTATGATACGTCGACGCCGGAGCGCGTCCGCTCCTTCTCGAACATCGTGTTTGACGGCGGTATTTCTGCCCCGATCCGCACGCCGCGTGGGCGTGACATTGATGCCGCTTGTGGGCAGCTGAAGACCAGTTCGGAAAAGAAAACGCGCGCGGAGCTGGACCGGTTGGCCGAGGAAAAACAGGCCGCTCTGGGGTAAGCGTTACTGCGCTGCCATCGCCTGCGCGGCCGCCACACCGCTCGCCCAGGCCCATTGGAAATTGTACCCGCCAAGCCAGCCGGTGACGTCCACTGCTTCGCCGATCACATAGAGCCCCGGCACTTTGGCGGCTTCCATCGTCTTGGACGAGAGTTCCGCCGTGCTGATGCCGCCAATGGTGACTTCGGCCTTAGCGAAGCCCTCCGTGCCATTGGGATGGAATTCCCAATCGGCGAGGCGGCGCTCAATCCGGTCGAGCATCGGGTCCTTCATTTCGACGAGCTCCAGCAAGCCCCAATCGACATCTTCGCCGCTGACCTTGCCGGAGAGGGCAAAGGCGAGGCGATCTGGCAGATGGCTCGCGAGCGTTGTCCGCAGCGTCTGGCGGGGGCGATCCCGCTTGAGCATCTTGAGCCAGTCGCGCGGGGCTTCGGGCAGGAAGTTGATGCCAACAGGCTCGCCATGCCGCCAATAGGACGACACCTGCAAAATCGCCGGACCGGACAGGCCGCGATGCGTGAAGAGCGCAGCTTCACGGAATTTGGTTTTGCCGGTGCGGGCAACGACCTCTGCTGACACGCCGGAGAGGGTACGGAAAAGTGTTTCCTCACCGCCCAGCGTAAAGGGCACAAGTGCAGGGCGCGGTTCGACGACCTTGAGGCCAAAGCGCCGGGCAATGTCATAGGCGATGCCTGTGGCGCCCATTTGCGGGATGGACGGGCCGCCTGTGGCGACCACTAGCGCAGGCGCTTCTGCGCCGCCGGCCCGGAAGAGGCCATTGGCATGGCCAATCTCTCCAATGTCCGTCGAAAAGGCGAAGTCGACTGCGCCCTTTGCGCATTCATCCATCAGCATCGCGACGATCTGCTTGGCAGAGCCATCGCAGAAGAGCTGGCCCAGCGTCTTTTCATGCCAGGCAATGCCATAGGCGTCGACAAGGGCAATGAAGTCCGTGGGACGATACCGCCCCAGCGCGGACTTTGCGAAATGCGGGTTAGCCGACAGAAACCGTTCGGCCGCCGTGTTCACGTTGGTGAAGTTGCAGCGTCCGCCGCCGGAGATCAGGATCTTCTTCCCCGGTGCATCGGCATGGTCGATGACGAGCACGCGTTTGCCCGCTTGGCCTGCGCGGGCGGCGCACATCAGGCCCGCCCCTCCGGCGCCAAGGATGATAACGTCATATCTGGGCAGGGGCTGTGTCATGCGGGCGCCCTAGAGCAACAAAGCGCGCATCACAAACACGCGGTTGATCGCAGCTTGCATCCTGTGGCTGATTAAACGACCATAAGCGCAGATTGGGAGGGCGCTATGCCAAGTCCGGGAACGGAACGAGACGGCAAGATTTTCAGGCACAGGCTGTCCACGCGGCTGTGGCATTGGATCAATGCTGTCACTGTCATCGTCCTGTTGATGTCAGGGCTCACCATCTCAAATGCGCACCCCCGGCTCTACTGGGGGCATTATGGCGCGAACTTCGATGCCGCCTGGCTCACTTTGCCGCGCTTTCCCGGCTGGGCGACGATCCCGACCGGCTATAACCTCGCGCTGGCCCGTGAATGGCATTTCGCCTTTACCTGGGTGTTTGCCTTTGGGCTGCTCTTCTTCATGCTGCGCTCGGTGATGAACGGGCATTTCAGGCGCGACATTGCGCTTGGCGTAAAGGAGGTCGCGCCGTCGCATCTGTGGGAGGATGTGAAGCGGCATTTGCACTTGAACTTCGAAACGCCGGGCGGCGGCTATAACCCCTTGCAGAAGATCACCTATTCGCTGGTGTTGTTCGTGCTGTTGCCGCTCCTCATTCTGACGGGCCTGACAATGTCGCCGGGCATGAACGCGGTTCTGCCCTGGCTGATTGATCTTTTTGGTGGGCGGCAGTCCGCGCGGTCCATTCATTTCATCTGCGCCGGTGGAATGGCCCTGTTTATTGCCGTCCATCTGGTACTGGTGGTGCTGGCAGGGCCAATCAACGAAGTGCGGTCCATGATCACCGGCTGGTTCCGGATATCGGGAGAACGGTCATGATCCTCACACGTCGCCATCTGCTGCTCACTGCAGGCGCCGGCCTTGTCACCGGGTGTGACAAGCTCGGCCAAAACCCGACCTTTCGTGAGGTGCTGAAGCTTGGCGAAAAGGGCAATTTCGCGATCCAGCGGTCCCTGCAACAACGGTCTGCCCTCGCGCGGGAGTTTGACCGGACACAGATTTCGCCGATCTTCCGCGTCAATGGAACGCACGTGCCTGCGGGCGAGGCTTATGCCCAACACACAGCGGAAAAGTTCGTGAACTGGCGGCTGCGTGTAGAGGGCTTAGTAAATCGACCGATTGCTGTGTCGCCGGCGCAGTTGCAGCAGATGCC
>JBBATS010000067.1:0-13059 GCA_040398625.1 Chakrabartia sp.
CCGCGCGTTGCATCGGAAAAGTCGGAAGGGTCGTTGAGTGGCAGGCTCGCTGCAACCTTCGCATTCGCGTCGGCTGTCGCCTTGGAGACAGTGCCCGGTGCAGGTGGCTCCCGCCCGATAGCAGGCGCTGCCAAAACGAGCGCAAGCGCGGTGAACGTGACGAAGTGGCGCATTATCCCTCCTATGGGCCGCGCCGGATATCTTCCCCGCGTCGGCCTAGCTTTCATATCCCTTCAGCTCATCGCCCGTAAGGCGCACGACGTGCAAGACATTTGTGGAGCCGGGCGTGCCAAACGGCACACCCGCCATCACGATCACACGGTCCCCGCCCTTGGCAAGGCCGTGACGCAGCGCCATCCGCTTTGATTTGGCGACCATTTCCTCGAAGGATCCGACATCCTTGGTGTGCACCGCGTGCGTGCCCCAAAGCAGGCCGAGCTGACGCGCCGTTTCCATCTTGGGCGTCAGCACGAGGATCGGCACGGGGGGACGTTCCCGGGCGATACGACGTGCGGTGGAGCCGGAAGAGGTGAAACAGATGATCGCCTTCGCCGACACCGTTGCGGCAATGTCGAACGCGGCTTCAGCCAGCGCATCTGCTGTCGTGGGGTCCGCCTTCGTCTCTGTGAAATGGAGGCGACGGGCATAGCCTTTGTCCCCTTCCACGGAGTGGGCGATCCGGTCCATCATCATAACCGACTCTTCGGGCCAATCCCCCGCGGCGCTCTCTGCAGACAGCATCACGGCGTCCGCGCCATCATAGATGGCGGTCGCGACATCCGACACTTCCGCCCGCGTCGGCGAGGGCGATTTGATCATCGATTCCAGCATCTGGGTTGCCACGACCACAGGCTTGCCAAGTTCGCGTGCGGTTTCCACGATGCGCTTCTGCGCAGGCGGCACGGCTTCAGGTGGAAGCTCAACGCCCAAGTCGCCGCGGGCCACCATCACCGCATCACACAGCTCAAGAATGCCTTCGAGCCGATCAAGTGCTGCGGGCTTTTCAATCTTGGCGAGCAACGCCGCCTTCCCGCCGATCAGGCGCCGTGCCTCGGCCAGATCTTCGGGGCGCTGCACGAACGACAGGGCAATCCAGTCCACATTCTGGTCAACGGCAAAGGCAAGGTCCGACCGGTCCTTTTCCGTCAATGCCGCCAAAGGCACCACCACATCGGGAACGTTCAGGCCCTTATTGTTCGACAGAACACCGCCCACTTCCACGCGGGTGGCAATCGCCGTCTCACCCTTGTCCGTGACGCGCAGGACGAGCTTGCCATCGTCGAGCAGCAGACGTGACCCGACTTCGAGCGCGTAGAAGACTTCCTTATGCGGCAGGCAGACGCGCGCCGCTGTGCCCGGCGTCGGGTCGAGATCGAGCACGAACGCCTGCCCGGTTTCCAGCATCACGTTGCCCTCCGCAAAGGCACCGACCCGTAACTTGGGGCCTTGCAGATCGACAAGGATTGTCGTCGTTCGACCATGGAGCACTTCCAGGTTGCGGATGATGCGGATCACCTCGGCCTTGTCCGCCTGATCGCCATGGCTCATATTGATGCGGAAGGCATCAGCCCCGGCGCGGAACAGCCGGCCAATCATTTCCGGGGTCCGGCTGGCCGGACCCAGTGTTGCAAGGATACGGACTTTGCGGCCACGGGGCGGCAGATATTCAGTCAATCGATCACTCCACTTCTCGTCGCCCGCCATAGCGGCTAATCAGTTCCGATCAAACGAAGGAAACCGTATTCATGGATATTGACACGCTTGATGACGCTACGGCGGCAAAGGCCTTTCGTCGCCTCGTCCGCCATCTTCAACATCGCACCGATGCGCAGAATGTCGATCTGATGGGCCTTGCAGGTTTTTGCCGCAATTGTCTGGGCGATTGGGTAGCCGAAGCGGCCGACATGCCCAAGGATGATGGCCGCGCGATTGTGTACGGCATGCCCTATGCCGAATGGAAAGCGAACCATCAGCAACCCGCCACCGAAGAACAGCTGCGGCGCATGGACGAAAGCGTGAAGAAAAACGCGCACTGACGCGCTTGCGCAATCCGGCGGCCCATGGCTAGAGGCCTGCATCAACCAACGTTCGGAGTCTCTTGCCGATGCCCACGCTCGTCCTCATCCGCCATGGCCAGTCCACTTGGAATCTGGAAAACCGCTTCACCGGCTGGTGGGATGTCGACGTGACCGAAAAGGGCATTGAGGAAGCGCGCGCCGCGGGTCGCCTGATGCGCGACAAGGGGCTGGATTTCGACAGCTGCTTCACCTCTCTCCAGAGCCGCGCGATCAAAACGCTGAACCTCGCGCTCGAAGAAATGGGCCGCCTCTGGCTGCCGGTCGAAAAGGATTATCGCCTGAACGAGCGGCATTATGGCGGGCTGACGGGGCTCGACAAGGCCGAGACAGCCGCCAAGCATGGCGATGCGCAGGTGAAGATCTGGCGGCGCAGCTTTGATGTGCCGCCGCCCCCGCTGGAGCCGGGCAGCGAGTTCGATCTGTCCAAGGACCGTCGCTATGCCGGGATCACTGTGCCCGCGACTGAAAGCCTGAAGGACACCATCGCCCGCGTGCTGCCTTATTGGGAAAACCGTATTGCGCCGGAATTGAAGGCCGGAAAGCGCGTGCTGATTTCAGCGCATGGCAATTCGCTGCGGGCGCTCGTCAAGCATCTGTCGAACATTCCCGATGATGAAATTACAGGTCTGGAAATCCCGACAGGTCAGCCGATCGTTTACGATCTGGCCGATGACCTTTCGGCCAAAGACCGGTATTATCTGTCGGAACGCTGAGCCGAACGCGCGCGGTACATGGCCGCGTCCGCGCGACCCATGGCAACATCCACACTGTCATCGGCGCGGATCATCGTCAGCCCCCAAGACAAGCGGATGGACAGGTCTTCTTGCCCGACACGGACAGGGTCATTTGCAACCGCACTGACCAGGGCGCCAATACGCTGCTGCGCGTCATCTTCTGAGACATGATCGAGCAAGATTGCAAATTCGTCACCGGACACGCGGGCGGCAAGATCGGTCACGCGAAACGCGCTGCGGAGCCGTTCTGAAATATGGAGAAGCACGGCGTCACCGGTGATGTGGCCATAGGCATCATTGATCGCCTTCAAGCCATCAACATCTAAAAAGGCGAGAGCGGTTTGCGTTTGATGGCGGTCGGCGAGCCGGATTGCACGGTCCACCGCCCGCAAAAACGCGCGCCGATTGGCCAAGGGCGTCAATGTGTCAGTATCGGCAAGCTGTTCTAACTCAACGATTTTACGGCGTAACAAGTCGAGTTCGGCAAGCAGTGCCGCATATTCTTCTGCATTTTCTTGGCCAAAGAGAGGATCGGCCGACAATGACTTCATGCTCAAGGGTCGCTTCTTGATGTTGCCACTTTAGTGGTCTGTCCGATTCGGAGTTTAATCTTGCTCCGCACTTGGATGCAACTCACAAAGAATTAATGATGTTCCCCTTGCTGGTTCATGGCGTTGCGCTTGGCGGCCCATTTCTCTAAGGCCCTGAGGCCTTGGGGCAGCAACGGGACGAGGCCAGCGACATGACCGCAACACCGCCGGACATCGGCATCATCATGGGCAGCCAGTCCGATTGGGCAACGATGTGCCACGCGTCAGAAGTGCTCACCGCGCTTCATATCGCGCACGAAACGCGGATCGTTTCAGCCCACCGCACGCCCGAGCGGCTGTTTGACTATGCCCGCACCGCCAAGGATCGTGGCCTGAAAGTCATCATTGCAGGCGCAGGGGGTGCGGCGCACCTGCCGGGCATGGCCGCTTCGATGACGATCCTGCCCGTGCTCGGCGTGCCTGTGGAATCCAAGGCACTGAGCGGTATGGATAGTTTGCTCTCCATCGTCCAAATGCCCGGCGGTGTGCCTGTGGGCACATTGGCGATTGGCAAGGCCGGAGCGATCAATGCCGGGTTGATGGCCGCCTCCATCCTATCCCTTAACGACCCCGCTTTGGCCGAACGGCTCGCTGCCTGGCGCAAGGCACAGACCGACAGCGTGGCCAACGAACCTTCATGACGACACTTCCCCCCGGTTCGACCATTGGCATTATCGGTGGTGGCCAGCTTGGCCGCATGCTGAGCATTGCCGCTGCACAAATCGGCTATCGCTGCCATATTTTCGCACCCGAAGAGAGCGGCCCTGCGGCTGATGTGTGCGCCAAATGGGTGCAAGGGGATTATGGCGACAGCGCAGCGCTTGCCGCTTTTGCCGATGATGTCGATGTCGTCACTTTTGAATTTGAAAATGTGGAGCCGGACCCTCTTCGCAGCATTGCCGCGCACGCACCGCTCTACCCGCCAATTAATGCGCTCGAAATCGGGCAGGACCGCATTCGCGAAAAGACGTTTGCAGCAGATTGCGGCGCGCGCACGGCGGACTGGGCCGAAGTGAACAGTCGCGCCGATCTTGACACTGCCATCACGAAGATCGGGACGCCCGCCATCCTGAAGACGACGCGCTTCGGCTATGACGGCAAGGGTCAGGCCCGCATTACAAAGCTGGGTGATGCCGACATTGCGTGGGACGCTTTGGCCGACGCGGGCACCCTTATCCTCGAAAAAATGGTGCCTTTTGCACATGAATTCTCGCTGCTGATTGCGCGGGACCAGCAGGGCAGCATCGCCTTTTGGGATGCGCCGGAGAATGTGCACAAAGATGGCATATTGGCGACATCCACGGTGCCGGCCCATCCCAAGGTTCTGGAACAAGTGCCTGCCGCCCGCGCACTGGCCCGGCGCATTGCCGAAAAGCTCAATTATGTCGGCGTCTTTGCCATTGAGTTCTTCGCCAGCGACGAAGGCCCTGTCTTCAATGAAATGGCGCCGCGTGTGCATAATAGCGGCCACTGGACCATCGAAGGCGCCGTCACGTCGCAGTTTGAAAACCATATCCGCGCTGTCATCGGTCTGCCGCTGGGCGGAACCAAGTTGGCCGCCCCGGGCGTCGAGATGCGCAATTTGATTGGCGCAGACGCCGACAAATGGCTGGAATGGGCGTCAGACCCGCTGATGCATCTTCATCTCTACGGCAAGCATGAGGCGCGGCCGGGCCGCAAGATGGGCCATATCACCCGACTGACGGGCCTTTAATCCGGCTTAGAAGCGAGTAGCGTAAGTGAAGCCTGCACTTTTGGTATCACCCCAGGGGTAAAGCGCGCTCTGTTGGGCGGTGGGGCGTTTGCGTGTGATGAGGAACCCCGCAAGCGAGCCGATGCCTGCCCCGACGGCAACGTCGGACCAATAATGCTTCTTCCCCTCGACGCGCGCGAGGCCGACAAAGCCTGCGACGGCGAAGGCCGGAATGCCGACGGCCAAGCCCTGCCTCTCTGCCAGAGTGGCAGCGGCGGCAAAGGCGTTGGACGTGTGTCCCGAAGGAAAGCTCTTGCGGTCACTGCCATCGGGCCGTGTCTTGGGAAATGTCTCCTTCAACCCCGAGGCAATCAGCGACACGGCGCCAATCGACCCTGCAGCCTGCAGCGCGCCGTTGGTGTCTTTCTCTAAAAGCGGCAGTCCTATGGACACAGCCATTAGCGAATAGACACCCACGTCGCTCACTGTCTGCCAGCCTTGCGGGCTTGCCTGTACCGAAGACGAGGCCATGACGGCCGCGACAAGCGCGACCGACGCGAATTTCCCAATGCTCTTCATGTTATCCCGCCTTTTCAACCATGCTTGCGCGGAATGCGAAATCGACGGTTACACTGCCAGAGATCGTCCCCGTATCGGAGAACTGGCCAGTCCCGATACCAAAATCGCGACGGTCAAACGTCGCAGTCCCCGAAGCGCGCGCCTGCTTGCCGTCAATGTCGAGCGAGAACGCCAGCGAGACAGGTTTGGACACGCCCCTCATCTGCAGGGCACCCTGCGCTTCATAGCGGTTGCCCCCCTTGGCGCGGATGCGGTCTGCGGTGAAGTGCGCGGTGGGGCTGGCCGTGCCAAAAAAGTCGTCGCTGCGCAGCATGTCATCCCGGCCGCTGTCGCCGCTGTTGACCGAGGCCAGCGCAATCGTGGCCTTGATCGAGGATTTGTCGAGCTGCTCAGGGTCAAACGCGATCTTGGCGTCCCAATTGCCAAAGCTGCCCGACACCGCCTCTCCATTGACGGTCACTTTAAAGCCGAGCCGCCCGCCTTTGGCGACGCGCCAATCGGGGACCTGCTTGGCAGCGGGCTCTGCTGCTGCCTGTTCGTTGGCCGCTTCGTCAACGGCGGCCGTCGCAACCGGCGCTGCGGCGGGCGGGGCAAGCTGGGCCTGCTTGAAATCAGGCAGCGTCTGGCCCGGCTGCGGCGTGTTGGGGGAGGGCATGTTCATCGCTAGGGCAAAGGCCCCGACAAGCGAGGCGATCAACAAAGCGAACCCGGCCACACCCACGCGGCGCGCCGGCACCATGCGTTCCAAAATGGCGTCCTTGAGGAGGAACTGGTGCCGGACAGCGCCAATGATGTGCAACGCGAGCAGCGGAATGATCAACTTCGACATGAGTTCATGCACTTCTTCGGCGGCTTCATGCGCGTCATGCCCGGCAATCGGGAGGTGCGGCCAAGGGATCACGCCAAACAGCATCGTGGGCAGTTGCACCTTCGCGGTGGAGACCAGAACCCAGCCCGACAGCGGCACGATAATCATCACGGCATAAAAGCCCCAATGGACCGCCGTCGACAAAAGCTGCGCGGCCCGTCCGTCCGCCACCTTGGCAGGCCGTGGCGTCGCGAGGCGCAGGCCAAGCCGCCAGAGCGAGAGCAGCAAGACCGTGATGCCGATCGACTTATGCAACTGCATAACCCAGAACAATTCGGGCCCGCGCTCCAGATCTTCGGTGCGTTCACCAAGGCCGAAGTTGAAGACGAGAAGCAGCGCGATGGCCCAATGGAGCAACATCGCGGAGCGCGAATAGCGGGTGCTTTGGTCGGTCATAGGCAGACCATGGAAGATCACGACGCTACGGAAAAGCTCCAATTTGCCAAAATGAATTTACTGCAGTGCAAAAATTTTCTTTTCGCGGCGGAATTTCCACGGCAGCATGGGGTCAACACCAAAAAAACAAACAGGGAGTCGCCCAAATGAACCGCCGCATTCCACTCGAAGTGTTCCGTGCCAATAGACGCTCCATCCTTCAGGGTCTCGGGGCCGCTGCCGTCGGGCTCAGCTTGACGGGCGCGCTGACGGGCTGTGGGAGCAAGGAAGACGGCGCCAAGATTGGCGGCACGGGCGAGGAACCCAAGCTCAATTTCTACAACTGGGACACCTATATCGGCGAAACCACGCTCGGCGATTTCAAGGGTGTGAGTGGCATCGACGTCAACATGTCGCTCTTTGCCACCAATGATGAGCTCTTCGCAAAGCTCCGCGCGGGCAACCCCGGCTTTGACGTGATCGTCCCCTCCAACGACTTTGTCGAGCGCATGGTCAAAGCCGATATCCTGATCCCGCTGGATCACGCGCAGATCCCCAACATCAAGAACGTCGATCCCTCGTTCATCAACGTCGCTTATGATCCGGGCCGCAAATTTTCTCTGCCCTATACCTGGCTCGTGCTCGGCATCGGTTATCGCAAATCTAAGGTGAAGGGAAAGCCCGACAGCTGGAAGGTCCTCTTTGACTCGCCCGAATATAAGGGCCGCATCGCGCTGCTCTCCGAAGCCGGCGACATGTTCCGCCTCTACGGCAAATATCTCGGCAAATCGGTCAACGGCCTGACGCCGGAAGATATCAAGGTCATCGAAGCGATGATGATCAAGCAGAAGCCCAATGTGAAGGCCTATCATGAGGACAATGGGCAGGATCTGCTCTTATCCGGCGAGGTTGACCTTGTGCTCGAATATAATGGTGACATCGCCCAGATCATGACCGAGGATGATGACATCGACTTTGTCATTCCAAAGGAAGGCAGCCAGCTCAATTCCGATACGTTGTGCATTCCCAAGGGTGCCCCACATCCGAAGAACGCACACGCCTTCATCAATTATCTGCTGGATGCCGAAGCGGGCAAGAAGATCGCCGAGACGATCCTCTATCCCACGCCAAACGCCGCCGCCAAGGCGCTGATGCCGGACGCTTATAAGAACAACCCCGTCATCTTCCCGCCCGCCGACTTGCTCGCCAAATGTGAGTATGCCGCCTATAACGAAAAGCTGCAGCCGCTTTACGAAGAAGCCTTCACCCGCGTCCGCGCGGCCTAATTTTCAGGCCGGGTGGGGACCATGCAGGATTGGAAACAGCACAAGGCGACCTTCGCATCGATCGCGGTGTCGCCGGTGCTGTGGCTGGTCGCGTTTTTCATTGTCCCGTTGGCTGTCGTTTGGCTCTACAGCTTTGGGCGCAATGTTGGCCTGACCGAGATCGACATATCGGGCACCTTTTCCAACTATGGCCGCGCGTTGGAGCCGCTCTATCTGGAAATCTTCGGAAAGTCGGTCGCGGTCGCGGCACTGACGACGCTGATTTGCCTCATCATCGGCTTCCCCATCGCGCTCGCTATCACCTTTGCGCAGCCCAAATGGCGGCCCTGGATGCTGCTGGCGATCATGTTGCCCTTCTGGACCAACCTCTTGATCCGCACCTATGCGCTGATCACGGTGCTGCGGACCGAAGGCTATGTGAACAAGTCGCTCGGTTGGTTCTGGGAAGGCGCCAGTAGCCTGAAGGTCATGGTCGGCATGGCGCCCCTGTCGACTTGGGAACCGCTGCCGCTGCTCTATAACAATTTCGCCGTGATATTGGGGCTGGTTTACGTCCATCTGCCCTTCATGGTCCTGCCGCTCTATGCCGCGCTTGACCGGCTGGACCGCTCGCTCATTGAGGCGAGCCTTGATCTGGGCGCCGGGCATTTCCGCACCTTGACGCAGATCGTGGCGCCACTTGCCGCACCCGGCATTATCTCCGGCGTCATCATCACCTTCGTGCCTGCTCTGGGCGCCTATCTGACGCCCGACCTGATGGGCGGGCCCGACAGCCAGATGATCGCCAACGTCATTGAACGCCAATTCAAACGCGCCAATGACTGGCCCTTTGGCGCGGCGCTCTCCTTCCTTTTGATGTACGCGACCTTCATACTGATCGCACTGCAAACACTTCGGAACCGCAGCGTGGAGCGGCGGTCATGAACCTGTTCAAGCGCGCCGAGATTGCCCCGCTGGAATATACCCGGCGGCTGTGGATGCGAACGTGGATCGCGGCCACCCTGTTCTTCCTCTACGCGCCTTTGCTGGTGCTGATCGCGTTCAGCTTCAACGATTCCAAGCGCAACATCGTCTGGCGCGGCTTCACCTTCAAATATTACGGCAAGGTGCTGGAGAATGACGGCCTGATGGCAGCGCTCGGCAATTCGCTGACAATTGCGTTTCTGGCGACTGTGTTCTCCATCATCCTTGGGACGCTGGCCGCCGTCATGCTCTGGCGGTTCAGATTTCCAGGTAAAACAGCTGTCGAAGGCACCATGGCGCTGCCTATTGTGGTGCCTGAGATTTGCATGGGCGTGGCCATGCTCGTCTTCTTTGCCAAGCTCGACTGGCCCACCGACCTGCCCTGGCCGCTCAACCTCTCGGCCATCACCATCGCCCATATTACCTTCTGCTTCCCCTTTGTCGCCATGGTCGTCCGCGCGCGGCTCGCCGGGTTCAACAAAGAGCAGGAAGAAGCCGCAAAGGATTTGGGCGCGACCGAGTGGCAGGCCTTTCGCGACGTTCTTCTGCCGCACATGAAGCCGGGGATTATCGCAGGCGCGCTGCTCGCCTTCACGCTCAGCCTTGATGATTTCGTCATCACCTTCTTCACCAGCGGGCCAAACACGATCACCTTCCCGGTGAAGGTCTATTCCATGGTCCGCTTCTCGGTGACGCCAGAGGTCAACGCGGCCTCGGCGATCCTGATCTTCCTCACCATCCTTCTCACCACTGTGGCGCTCAAGCTGCAGGACTTCACCAAGGCCACGGCATGACCGAAAAGCAGCCCGTCATCTCCATCCGCAATGTGACCAAGCGCTTCGGCAATATGGTGGCGGTCGACAATGTCTCGGTCGACATTTTGGAAGGCGAATTCTTCGTGCTGCTTGGCCCCTCGGGCTGCGGCAAGACCACGCTGCTGCGGATGATCGCCGGGTTTGAAATGCCGAGCGAAGGACAAATCCTGATCGGCGGGCAGGATATGGCGGGCGTCTCCCCCAATCAGCGTCCGGTCAATATGGTGTTCCAGAGCTACGCCGTCTTCCCGCATATGTCTGTCGCGGACAATGTGGCGTATGGCCTCAAAATCTCCGGCGTCGCCAAGCCTGAAATCCGCACACGGGTGGATGAGGCTTTAGAACTTGTGAGCCTCGGCGGGCTTGGACAGCGCATGCCCGATCAGTTGTCCGGCGGGCAGCGGCAGCGCGTGGCCCTCGCGCGTGGCCTCGTCATGCGGCCCAAGGTTTTGCTCCTCGATGAACCGCTCTCCGCACTCGACGCCAAGTTGCGCGCGCAGATGCAGTTCGAGCTGGCCGAACTGCAGGACAATGTCGGCATCACCTTCGTCACCGTGACGCATGATCAGGATGAAGCGCTGTCGATGGCGTGCCGGATCGCCGTGATGAACAAGGGCGACGTCGCGCAGCTGGCCGGACCGTCAGACCTCTACGAACACCCTGCGAACCGCTTCGTGGCCGACTTCATCGGGTCTGTGAACATCTTCGAAGGCAAGCTGACGGTGGACGAACCGGAGCAGGCCGTCGTCGATTGCCCGGAGGTTGGCCGCGTCTTTCTGAACCACGGCGTCACCGGCGCGCATGAAACGACGGTCTGGGTCGCGATCCGCCCGGAAAAGATCACCATGCTGCCCGCAGGCAAGGCCAAAGCCAAAGACAGTCCCGACGGGCACAACATCGCCCATGGTCAGATAAAGGGGCTCTCCTATCTGGGCGATGTGACCGTCTATGAAGTCCGACTGGAAAGCGGGCGCAGCATCCGCGTGTCGCGCCCCAATTTGTCGCGCTGGGATCAGGAAGATTTCAGCTGGGACGACAAGGTCTCGCTGCACTGGCACCCGACCAGCCCGATTGTTCTGTTGAGTTAGTTGTGGTGCTGAGATCCTCCCCCGTCGGGGGAGGTGGCAGCCCGACGGGCTGACGGAGGGGGAGACGGGCGCAAGCCAAACTGGCTCACCTTGCATCTGGCCCCAAGCCCCCTCCACCGCTTCGCGGTCCCCCTCCCCCGATGGGGGAGGATCGGAGAACCTGCTGTTCACGTGACATGATTATCCGATCTTCAGCCCCGGACGATCTCTGTCACCACCCGCTGACAGCTCTCTTCCCAATACGGCAGGGCAATATCCCAGTCTGCGGCGATCCTTGTGCAGTCCAGCACCGAGTTGGCGGGGCGTTTGGCAGGTGTGGGGTAATCCGTTGTGGGAATGGGGCGGATGGTCGCGCTGGGGCCGCCCGCTTTGGCTGACGCCTCCATGATGGCCGCCGCAAAATCAGCCCAACTCGCTTCCCCTTGCGGGCCGAGATGATAGAGCTGGTGCGGGCTTTCCGCCATGGCGACCAGCCCGCGCGCGAGCGTCCACAGCGCCGGCGCAATGTCTTCAGCCGCGGTCGGGCGACCACGCTGGTCATCGACCACGCCGATTTCGTCACGGTCTGCGGCCAACCGGAGCATGGTCTTGGCAAAGTTGGCGCCATGGGCGCTGTAAACCCAGGACAGGCGTACCGTGACCGCTGTCGGGTGGGCAGATGAGACTGCCTGTTCGCCTTCGAGCTTCGACTGGCCATAGACGCCCAGCGGGTTGGTCACGTCATCTTCCAGCCATGCCCCCTTTTTGGTGCCATCGAACACAAAATCGGTGGAGAGATGCAGGAAGGCCGCGCCCATCTCATAGGCCGCCGCCGCCGCCGCCGCTGGCCCATCGCGGTTGAGGGCAAAGGCGGCGTCCGCTTCGCTTTCGGCTTTGTCGACGGCGGTGTAGGCGGCGGCGTTGATCACGACATCGGGACGGTGCGCGGCAATGGCGGCACGCACGCTCTCGGCGTCCGTCAGGTCAATGTCCGGTCGGCCAAGCGCAATCGCCTGGTCAAAGGTCGCACTGGCTTTGAGCGCATGGGCGACCTGCCCACTCGACCCAAGGATAAGGGCCTTCACTTGGAGGTCGTGCCCAGACGCTCGCCTGCGTAACGCGCCGCGCGCAAGGGTGCCCACCAGTCCTCATTGGTCAGATACCAGTCGATCGTGCGGGCGAGCCCAGCGTCAAAGTCGACCGTCTGGGTCCAGCCGAGCTCCGCCTTCAGCTTGGAACAGTCGATGGCATAGCGCCGGTCATGGCCTGGCCGGTCCGTTACGAAGGTGATAAGGTCGCGGCGGCTCTTGACGCTCTTGACGCTCTTGGGCGGCACGCGCGCATCGAGCAGGTCGCAGATAGTCTCCACCACCTCTAGGTTCGTGCGCTCGGCTTCGCCGCCGACATTGTAGCTGTCGCCGACCTTGCCCTGCATCATGATCGTCGCGAGTGCTGCCGCATGGTCCTCGACATAGAGCCAGTCGCGGATGTTCTCGCCTTTGCCGTAAACCGGCAGAGGCTTTTCCTCGAGCGCATTGAGGATGACGAGCGGGATCAGCTTCTCGGGAAAGTGATAGGGCCCGTAATTGTTGGAGCAGTTGGAGAGCACCACCGGCAGGCCGTAAGTATGGTTCCACGCGCGCACAAAGTGATCCGACGCGGCCTTGGACGCCGAGTAAGGCGAGGACGGCTTGTACGAGGTCTCCTCGGTGAAGATGCCGCTTTCGAACGGCAGGTCACCGAACACCTCATCAGTGGAGATATGGTGGAAGCGGAAAGCTTCCTTCTTCGGGCCCTCAAGGCTGCGCCAATGGTCGAGTGCTGCCTGTAAGAGCGTCACCGTGCCGACGACATTGGTCTCCACAAACACGCCCGGCCCGTCGATGGAGCGGTCGACATGGCTTTCGGCGGCGAGGTGCATGATCCGGTCCACGCCTTCGCTGGCAAGGATGCGGCGCATCGCCTCCCCGTCGCAAATGTCCGCCTGATGGAAGACATAGTCGGGCGACGC
>JBBATS010000068.1:0-12814 GCA_040398625.1 Chakrabartia sp.
TTTTGAGTCGAGCGCGTCTACCAATTTCACCACAGGGGCATCTGGCGGAGCGCCTAGCGCAGCCGCGCTTTCGGTGCAAGCTTAGCGCGACATTCCGCTTACGCCGCGCGGATTGGGCCCGAAACGGTTGTCCATCGGCGTTCCCGGCAGCAGGAAAAGGATAACGAGCGCAACGAAGCCGACAAGAATGGCGCCCGACACAACCAGTTCCGCATTTGGCCGATTCTGCGCAGCGACCCAACCGATATAGGGCAGATAGAGGAGCATCATCCACCAACCAGACCGGTCACTGTCATGCAGGCGGCGCGCGCTCGTTGAAAGAAGTGGCAGAAGCGACAAAATTGAAATCGTGAGTTCCGCCGCCCCCATCCGGGCCGCGACAACCGTTCGCGTGCCATCGAGCGCATCAAAGAAATTGGCTGCAAGGACAGCGACCGAATAAAGAAGGAAGAAGAACCAGAATTCGCGCCGGGTCGCGCGACCGGTGAAATCGGCATATTTGCGAAACGGCGATGTCATCCAGTCCATGGTTGGAAGCAATCCTCAAAAATCTGCGACTTTGCTACCCGTAAAAGCGTTAACACTGCAACCCATTGGCATCAATTCCTGGGTGCCTGGCGGCGGTAAGAGAGCGCTTCGGCGATATGAATCCGTCCGACATGGTCGTTGCCGGCGAGGTCCGCAATCGTCCGCGCCACGCGCAAGATGCGGGTATAGCCGCGCGCCGAAAGCCGCATCGCCTCAGCCGCCTGTGCCAACAGCTTTCGCCCGGCCTCATCAGGCGCGCAGACCTCTGCCAACAGATCGCCGTCAACTTCGGCATTGGTTCGAAACCCGGTTTGCGCATAGCGGTGGGTTTGCCTGTCCCGCGCGGCACAAACCCGCGCACGCACTTCCTCCGACCCTTCCGCAGGCGGCGGCAGAATCAGGTCAGCAGCGCTCACAGCGGCGACATCGACATGCAGATCAATGCGGTCCAGCATTGGGCCGGAGACCTTAGCCTGATAGTCCGCCGCACAGCGCGGCGCTCGGGCACAGGCAAGCGACGCATCCCCCAAATGACCGCAGCGGCACGGGTTCATCGCGGCGATCAACTGCACCCGTGCGGGAAAGGTGACATGGGCGTTGGCGCGCGCCACGCTGACATTACCCGTTTCCAGTGGCTGCCGCAGAGAATCGAGCACAACCCGCTGAAACTCGGGCAGCTCATCGAGAAAGAGCACGCCAAGATGCGCAAGGCTCACCTCCCCCGGCCGAACACGCAGCCCGCCACCGACAAGGGCGGCCATTGATGCAGAATGGTGCGGTGCCCGAAACGGCCGCTGCCGGACAAGTCGACCACCCTGCAATTCGCCTGCAACAGAGGCGACCATTGATACTTCCAGCGCCTCGGCTGCCGTCAGTTCAGGCAGAATTCCCGGGAGGCAAGCCGCCATGAGAGACTTGCCGGCACCGGGCGGGCCGCAAAACAAGAGGTTATGTCCACCTGCGGCGGCAATCTCCAACGCGCGCTTCGCAGTTTCCTGTCCTTTCACCTGTGCCAGATCTGGTCCAGACACTTTGGCATCGACCTGCCCCGGTGCAGGCGGGGTGATAATGGCGGACCCTTTGAAATGGTTGAGAAGGGTCAAAAGGTCCGGGGCTGCAATAACCTCAATGGTGCCAGCCCAAGCCGCCTCAGGCCCTTGCTCCGCGGGGCAGACCAGCCCGAGCTCATTTTGAGACGCATGAAGGGCGGCCAGCAGAACGCCGGGAGACGCTGTCACGCGTCCGTCGAGACCCAATTCCCCGACGAAAAGATAGGAGGCGATCGTTTCGGGATCGACGATTCCCATCGCTCCGAGCAGCGCCACAGCGATCGGCAAGTCATAATGCGAGCCTTCCTTCGGCAAATCCGCAGGAGATAGGTTCACTGTGATACGTTTCGGGGGGAGCGACAGGCCAATCGCGGCGATGGCAGCACGCACCCGCTCCCGGCTTTCCGCGACAGCCTTGTCTGGCAAGCCGACGACAATAAAGGCCGGAACTCCGGCCGCAACTTGGCACTGCACCTCTACGCTACGCGCTTCTAATCCGAGGTAGGCGACCGTGCGGGCAATAGCGACCATCCGTGAGTCCCGATCCTTAAACATCCGTTAACCAGTCGCCCGAAAGTGTTGGAAAGCTTCGGCAGTGCATCTCCGTTCCGGGAGTTACTGACCATGCCAAACAAACCTTCGACCCACGCCTTTCGCACTATAACTGCACTCATCAGCTTGTCGATACTTGCCGTTTCTGCGCCTGCACAAGCAGATGATGGCAATGACCAAAGTTACACCACAATAGAATATGCGAATGTCATTGATTCGCGGTCGAATAATTTCGGATCTGCTATCCCGACAGAGCGGCGCACGACCAACACCCGGCGCGCGCATCGTTATGGGCCATTTTACATCATCGATGAAAAGACAGTCGGTCTGGACAATGTCATCGACAGCATGTCCCCCAATCGATTCCGCGCGATGATGGCGGCCTGGCCCAATGTCGACACGATCAAGATTGTTGAGTGCCCCGGCACGGTTGATGACGAAGCCAACCTCGTGCTCGCCCGGATGATCCGTTCCGCCGGGATGCGGACTGTTGTGCCAAGCAATGGATCAGCCCGGTCAGGCGGGGTTGAACTGTTTCTTGCAGGTGCCGAACATCGCGCAGAACCCGGCGCGGAACTGGGCGTCCATAGTTGGATTGATGAGAATGGACGTCAGGCCAAGGATTATCCGCGCAACGACCCCGTCCATCAGGAATATATCCGCTATTACATCGACATGGGCTTTTCTCCTGACAAGGCGCGCGAATTTTACGCCTTCACAAATACGGTCGCCCCGCACGATGGCATTCACTTTATGACACGACAGGAACTCGCCCACTTCAATATCGCGAACTGACCTCAACATAATTAGACGCCGGACCGACGCTTTGGCTCTTGCAGTGGTGCACGGAACCCACCACATGGCGGTCATGTCACTGCGCAGCCGATGGAAATCCCTTTTGCAGATTCCCGCTATCCGGCTGGTGATCCTGCTTTTTGGGGCTGTGTGCATGATTTGTGCACCGCTCGTTTCCCCCCTTCCCGGTCCAGGTGGTGTCGTCTTGTTCGCCATCGGCCTCGGACTGGTTCTTCAAACCTCTGCTTGGGCCCGACGGCGCTATGTCCGGTTCAAGCGGCGCTACCCCCGACAGGGCGGCTGGACAGACTGGGGCCTGCGGCGCAAGAGCCACAAAAGGCGTGAAGAGTTGAGGAAAAAGGCATCTGGCGATTGACTCTTGGCGATGATCCGCATAACGGACGCTCCATCAAGGCCGCCGCTTTCGGGGCGGCTTTTTCATTTTGATTTGTTTTTGAGGGCATGAGCGATGAAGCGCACCTTCCAGCCGAGCAACTTGGTTCGCGCACGGCGTCACGGTTTTCGGGCTCGCATGGCGACCGTCGGTGGCCGTGCAGTTATCCGGGGCCGTCGTGCCCGCGGTCGCAAGAAGCTGTCCGCCTGATCACCCTGAATAAGCGGTCAGATTTTCTGGCCGCCAATTCTGGAAAACGGGCTGCCTTTGGCGGCCTCGTTTTGCTTGTCCGCGATCGGCAGGATTCCACCGTGCAAATGCGCGTTGGTTACACCGTCACCAAAAAAGTCGGCAACGCTGTCATCCGCAACCGGGTGAAACGCCGTTTTCGGGAACTTGCCCGGGAGCTTCTGCCCGAGGCAGGAGTTGCTGGTGCAGACCATGTGATTATCGGCCGCAACAGCGCGGTTGAGCGGGATTTCGGCAAGCTGCGCAGTGACCTCGCCAAGGCTTTGGCGAAAGTTGCCGAATGACCGCGCGGCTCCTCATCTGGCTCGCAAAAGCGTGGCAGTGGGGCCCTTCTGCCATTTTACCCCCGACATGCAGGTATCAACCCTCCTGTTCGGCCTATGCAATTGAGGCTTTGGGGCGCTATGGCGCGCTCAAAGGAAGCTGGCTTTCCGTTCGTCGAATCTTGCGCTGCCACCCTTGGGGCGGCCAAGGCTATGATCCGGTGCCGTGAGTTTATTGGGGAATTGAGTTGAGCGAGAATCGCAACTTCGTGCTGGCCATCCTGCTGTCGGCGCTTGTCCTGTTTGGCTGGACCTATCTTGGCGAGAAGTTCTTCCCGCAGCCCAAGGCTCCTCCTGCCGCGACGCAGACCGCCCAATCCGCAGCAGCGGGCGTGCCAACGGCAGCTGCCACGCCAGCGGTTGCAAAGCCACGCGATGTGAACGCTGTCCTCATCGAAAGCGGCCGCGTCTCCATCGAAACGCCGAAGCTGAAAGGCTCGATCAGCCTGAAGGGCGCTCGTTTCGATGACTTGATTCTGCCGCTCCACACGCTGACGGTGAAGAAGGATTCGCCGCCTGTCCGTATCCTTTCCCCATTGGGCACCGAACACAGCCAGTTTGCCGGGTTCGGCTGGACCGGAACCGGTGGCGCATTCCCAGATGGCAACACCATTTGGAAAGCAAGCGCGCCGAAGTTGACACCCTCATCTCCCGTCACGCTCAGCTGGGACAATGGTCAGGGACAGTTGTTCCAGATCATGCTCTCGGTTGACGACGACTATATGTTCACCGTCGACCAAAGCATCGTGAACAAGGGTGCAGGCCCCGTCGCTGTCCGGCCCTTTGGCTATATCAATCGCGGCTTTGCGACGGTCGGCCAGTCAAGCGCACTTGCAGGACCACGCCATGACGTTGACAGCTGGACGATCCATGTCGGCCCTATCGGCACGTTCAACAATGCGACGAATTACGACGTCAACTATCCGGACCTCGATGAACAACCCGCCGGCGAGCGATTCAAGTCCACCGGTGGCTGGCTTGGCTTTGGCGACACCTATTGGCTGACGGCCATGGCGCCGGCACAGACTGCCCATATGGATGCTGGTTTCCGCAAGGGTGGCGGCGCCTATCAGGCGGACTTCGCACTCGACAACACGATCGTTGCACCTGGCAAGACCAACTCTGTGAAGACCTATTTCTTCGCCGGTGCCAAGGAAGTGCCCGTGCTCGACAGCTACATGGACAAGCTTGGTATCCAGCAGTTCGGCAACGCGATTGACTGGGGCTGGTTCAAGATGTTCGCAAAGCCGATCTTCTACCTGCTCGACGCCCTGTTCAAACTGGTGAAGAATTTCGGCGTCGCGATCATCCTGCTGACCTTGATCATAAAGCTGGCCATGTTCCCCATTGCCCAACGCCAGTTCGCCTCCATGGCGGCGATGCGCGTCGTGCAACCGAAGGTGAAAGCCCTTCAGGAGCGTTTCAAGGACGATAAGCAGAAGCAGCAACAGGCGCTGATGGAGCTTTATCAGAAGGAAAAGATCAACCCGATGGCAGGCTGCCTGCCGATCTTCATCCAGATCCCGGTCTTCTATGCACTCTACAAGGTGCTGCTGCTGACCATCGAAATGCGGCATCAGCCCTTCGCGCTTTGGATCAAGGATCTATCCGCGCCAGATCCGCTCACCCCGGTCAATCTGTTCGGCCTACTGCCATTCACGCCGCCGTCGATGATCGCACTCGGCGTTCTGCCAATCCTGCTTGGCATTACGATGTACATTCAGTTCAAACTGAACCCGGCACCGGTTGACCCCGTGCAGCAACAGGTCTTCTCCATCATGCCGTGGATCATGATGTTCCTAATGGCCCCATTCGCGGCCGGCTTGCAGCTGTACTGGGTCGTCAACAACGTGCTGACAATTGCCCAGCAGAAGTTCCTGTACAGCCGCCATCCGGGCATGAAAGAAGCCCCAAGCGCGTGACCTTTACAGATGACCAGATCGAGACAGCCCGGAAACTCTTTTCCGGGCCCATCGCCTTCCTCAAATCCGCGCCGGACCTGAAGTTCCTGCCGGATGCAAACGTGAACGAAGTCGCTTTTGCGGGACGCTCCAACGTGGGCAAGTCCTCGCTGATCAACGCGCTCACCAACCGCAACGCCTTGGCGCGAACGTCCAATACGCCGGGCCGCACGCAAGAATTGAACTTCTTCGATGTCGGGGAGCCGCTGCAATTCCGACTGGTCGACATGCCCGGCTATGGCTTTGCAGAAGCGCCGAAAGATATCGTCAAAAAATGGCGCTTTCTGGTGAATGACTATCTGCGTGGCCGTCAGGTGCTCAAGCGTGCGCTTGTTCTCATCGACAGCCGCCACGGCATCAAAGACGTCGATACTGACGTTATGGACATGCTGGATGCCGCGGCCGTCAGCTATCGCATCATCCTGACCAAGGCCGACAAGATCAAGGCCAGCGCGCTCGCCGAAGTGACGCAGAAGACAGCGGAAGACGTCCGCAAGCGCCCTGCCGCACATCCCGACATCATCCAGACGTCGAGTGAAAAGGGCATGGGCCTGCCTGAATTGCGCGCTGCCGTGCTTGAGGCGATCAACACCTAGCGGCTTGCCGCTTCCTGCTCGACTTTGCGGCCACGCATTGGTTATGACGCGGGCATGCTCAAGCTTTTCATCGGCAACAAAACCTATTCCAGCTGGTCGCTACGCGGCTGGCTCGCGGCCAAGCAGTCCGGCCTTCCCTTCGAGGAAATCGTCGTTCCGCTCTATGATGCGGACTGGGACCAGCGAAGGGAAAGCGGGGATTTCGCGCCGTCCTCCGGCAAGGTGCCTATCCTGTGGGATGGCGATATTGTCGTGTGGGACAGTTTTGCCATTCTTGAATTTCTGAATGAGCGGTCTGGCGGTACCAAGTTCTGGCCAAAGGATGAGGCGGCCCGAGCCATGGCGCGGTCCATGTCCGCCGAAATGCATTCCAGCTTTATGGCCCTGCGCCGCCGGCATTCCATGAATACGCGACGGGTGTACCCCGCAGCACCGCTGGACCCAGATGTCGCGAAGGACGTTGCCCGCCTGATGGACATTTGGGCGCAGGCTCGTGCGCGGTTTGGCGGTGAAGGCGATTTTCTGTTTGGGGACTTTGGGGCAGCCGACATCATGTTTGCACCCGTCGTGACCCGCCTTGTCACTTATTCCATCCCCGTCGCCCGCTTCGCAGAGGCCTATATGGATGCCGTCCTCAACCATCCCTTCATGCAGGACTGGCTTTCTGCAGCTCAGGAAGAGGAATGGGTTATTGATCGGTTTGAAGCCCCGGCCGATTAACTCGACGTCGCCGTTCTAGGGTAATCGCGTCGTATCATAGGGCGTGCCATCCTTGTGCTGATACCCGTCCGGCGTGAACAGCATGTCGATGTCGGAATAGCCGCCCCCTGTATCGCGCGCTTTGCCGCCGCCGATCGCCACAAAAATGCAGGGCTCCTCCGTTTCATTGATGAGGTGGTGGCCATTGGTTGATCCTTTAGGCCAGACGGCAATATCCCCTGCCTGCAATGTCTGACGCCCCTCATCTTCCACAAGTGTCGCCTCGCCCGAGATCATGACCACCATCTCATCCTCGCCATTGTGCCAGTGGCGTTGGGACGACCATGCGCCGGGTTTCAACACGACATGGCTGGCCGCAAAGTCCACCAAGCCCGCGACTGGAGCCAGACGACGATACCAACGCCCCTGCAAAGGCGCACCATAGGGCGGAGGATATCCGGTCGCATTGGTTTGCGGGATCGCATCCAAATCCAGTTTGGGCACAGGCATCTCCTTTTGCATTCAGCCAAACTCGAGGCTAGGCGGAGGTCGTGACTGACGCAATCGACCTTGCCATGCGGCTCATGGCCGCGCCTTCGGTAACGCCCGCCCGCGGCGAGGTGTTTGACGTGCTGGAAGCGGCGCTGCGACCCCTAGGCTTTGAGGTCGACCGTTTTGTGTGCGGCGAAGCGCCTGACGGCCCGGTGGAAAACCTGTTCGCCACACGCGCCGGCGCAGGCGCCAACGATAAGCCCCATTTTGCCTTTGCCGGGCATCTGGACGTCGTGCCGCCCGGTGAGGGGTGGCAGAGTGATCCCTTTGCTCCCGAAGTGCGCGGAGACCTGCTCTATGGTCGCGGGGCTGTGGACATGAAGGCGAGTATCGCCGCCTTTGTGGCCGCTATTCCTACCGACCATCCCGGCCGGATCAGCCTGATCATCACCGGCGATGAGGAAGGCCCTGCCGTCTTTGGCACTGTTGCGCTCATCGACCATATGAAACAGCGCGGGCTAATCCCCGATCTGTGCCTGGTTGGAGAACCGACGTCGTCAAACCGGCTGGGAGATATGATGAAGATCGGACGGCGTGGCTCAGTCAACATCTGGATCACCGTGCCCGGCACCCAAGGCCATGTCGCTTACCCCCATCTCGCCGACAACCCGATCACCAAGCTGGTGCGCATGCTCGGGCGGATTGACGGCATCGTGCTGGATGAAGGGACGGATTGGTTTCAGGCCTCTAATATTGAGATTACCGAGCTCGAAGTCGGCAACAAGGCGACCAATGTCATTCCCGCCGCTGCCAAGGCCCGCCTGTCCATCCGCTTCAATGACCTGCACAGCGGGGAAAGCCTAAGCGCGATGATCCGCGCCATTGTCCATGATGTGGAGCCCGCAGCCGTCGTCGATGCGCGCATTTCCGGCGAAGCGTTCCTGACGCCACCCGGAGCGTTCAGCGATCTGATCGGTGCCGCTATAAGCGAGGTCACAGGGCTTGAGGCTGATCGCTCCACGACCGGCGGAACGTCTGACGCGCGCTTCCTCAGCAAGCTGTGCCCGGTGGTCGAATTCGGCCTTTGCAATGCAACGATGCACAAACTCGACGAGGCGGTGGCGCTCGACGATGTTCAGGCGCTTGTCAAAATCTACGCAGGTGTGCTGGCCCGAATTTAGGCCTTGCGGCGCGCAGGGGCGGCTTCTGCCGGAACCATGAAATTGCGGAGGGCCGCTTCAGACCCCGGTCGCGCGATCGCATAGCCCTGCGCCGCCTTACAGCCCATGACGCGCAGCATATCAAACTGGTCCTGAGTCTCTACACCCTCGGCCACCGTTTCTTTGCCGAGGGAATTCAGCACCGTCACCGACGACTGAAGAATAGCGCGCGATTCATTGCAGTGCATGATGTCCGCGATCATCGAACGGTCGATCTTAACACGATCCACGGGGAGCAGGCGCAAGCGGCGCAAATCAATGGGCGCGCTGCCAAAATTGTCGACGGAAATGGTCGCCCCCGCCTCGCGCAATGCCTGCACTTCGGCAAAAACACCATCGCCGGTCGTATAGGCCAATCGGTCTGAAATCTCGATTTCCAGCATCTCAATCGGCGCTTCGTGCCGGGCCAAAGCCTCGGCCGCACGCTCATAGAGGCTGCCGCGCTCAAACTGCCGCTTCGACATGTTGATGGCGAGGCGCTGACGATAGCCGCTGCGATACCAACGCCCGATAACGGCCGCCGCCTGCGCCAACGTCCAATCAGATAGCTCCGCCATCAGGCCGGTTTCTTCCGCAACGCGAATGAACTGATCAGGTGTACGGATGCCGTCGACCGGGTGGTACCAGCGCAGCAAAGCTTCGGCCGCAACCGCATTACGATCCCCCAGCATGACTTGGGGCTGGAACTCAAATCCGAATTGATTGAGCTTGAAGGCGTCGCGCAGGTCGGAATCCAGTTTCATCCGCGAAGCGAGGTTCGCCGCCAAGGCGTCGTTGTAGAACTGGACCTGACCTTTCCCGCTCTCTTTGGAATGATACATGGCGACGTCCGCTGCCCGCATCAACTCTGTCAGGGAACGACCGTGTCCAGGGCGCAGGGCAATCCCAATTGAGGCGCCGACGCGCACCGACTGCCCACACAGCGAGAAGGGTTCGTTCAGCGCGCGAAGGATCACTGCACCCGTTTCCCGCACCTTGGTTTCGGAGTTCACGCCCGGCACAAAGACGGTAAACTCGTCTCCCGCGAGGCGACCGAGAACGGGCGGATGACCAACACTGCCCGACGAGGGGAAGATGGACCGGAGGCGGTTGGCGATCATGATGAGAAGTTGATCACCGGCCGCGTGACCCAATGTGTCATTCACGCCCTTGAAGTTATCGAGGTCAATAAAGAAGAGCGCATCGAGCCGCTCAGCGGGGGCAGCCGCCAGCAGCGCTTCTGTTTCGTTTCGAAAATGCATGCGGTTGGCAAGTGCGGTGACCGGGTCAAACAGCGCCATGCTGTTCACCTGTTCCATATTCGTGCGAACCTGCAAGAACAGATCGCCCAACGACTGGGATAGGTCGGGCATGGTCGCTTCGATATGGTGAGGGACAGGAGATTCGAGGTCACCCGCAGCCGCTTCGCCCAGCCGTCGAACGGCAGAATCGATGGACGTGGAAACAACGGCAATTAGTCGATCAGCAGCGCCCCAAGCCAAGACACCACAAGCAAGTGCAATAATGATGGGATTGCTAAAAGACCAAATATCCTGAAATTCAGTAAGCTCTGAAAAGCTCGCCAATAGGAATGCAACAGCACCGATGCTGAAGGCAAATCCAAATGCGTGAATTTTCAAGGCGTTGCCTTGCATCGTTAAAACCCCCTCAGCCAAGTAGCGGGCTGGTCAGAACTTTCCCCATCCGGCTTTATCTCCGAAAGGAATTAATAATTGACTTAATCGGATGGGTTTTATCGGGGGTTCAGCGGGATTTTCTTAAGACAAGATAAAGGGCGCCCGCGCCGCCGTGGCGGGGATGGGCGTTCCGGATCGCAGCGATCCGGTCGGCATAGGGGGATGCGGCAAGCCAATCGGTGATGGAGGCTCGGATGACGCCTCTGCTCGTCGGCGGCAGACGAGGGTTGTCCACGGCGGCCTTGCCCGTGACGAGCAAGATGACACGATCGCCACGACGGATGGCGGCGTCCAGCCCCCGGTTCAGTCGCGCATGCGCACTGGCCAGAGTTTCACCATGCAGATCAATGCTCACGTCCGGGCGCAGATCCCCTTTCAGGATGCGCTTGTCCCAACTGCCGTCCAGCGTATCTTGCGCAGGGGCCTTGCTGAGCGGAGGGCTGCTGATGCGCCTGCCCTCCAAAACCTGACGTCGGACAGGTTTCTTTGGGAGGGGGAATGCCGCCTCCATGGTCTGAGGCAGTTCGTCAGCGGCCATCGGCGCGCGGCCCGGAAACGGACGCGCACTGCGGGCAACACGCGCCCAGATGGCCTGCTCTTCAGCGCTGAGGCGGCGTCCCCGCAACGGGTGCCTCCGCCTTTAATCGGGCCAAAACGCCTTTCGGAAGGAGCAAGAAGGCAGATCCCCTGCCAGACATCCCGCCGGCAATCGTCCGGGCCTCGCTGCCCGCACCCCAAAAGGTATCGAACCGGTTAGAGCCTTTGATTGCGCCGCCTGTATCCTGCGCCACCCAAAGCCCATTTGCTTCCACCCGATCCGTCGACAATAGGACGGGCGCGCCAAGCGGCACGAACATGGGGTCCGCTGCGACTGTGCCCTTGGGTGTGACAGGTAACCCAAGCGCGCCAAGCGGCCCTGCCCCAGTGAATTCCTTGAAGAAGATCCAGCTCTTATTCTCGCGCATGATCACGCGGCCTTCTTCAGGGTTCGCCCGCAAATAGGCCATAATGCCCTGCATCGAGGTTTGGCCCGGGCCGAGCAGTCCGCGATCCTTCATCAGCTTTCCGATGCCGGTATAGTCGCGGCCGTTCTGCCCATCATATCCAATGCGCATGACCGAGCCATCAGGCAGTCGCAATCGACCAGACCCCTGAACCTGCAGGAAAAAGAACTCAACGGGGTCTGCGGCCCATGCCAATTCAAGGCCGCGACCTGAGAGGGCGCCTTCCTCAATTTCCGCGCGATCCGCATAAGGGACTAGGTTTGTGCCCTTCACCCGTCCCCGGATGCGCTTTCCCTTTAGATCGTCCGAAAACAACCCAAGATCGACCTCAATGATGTCAGTCGGCCGCTTGTAGACGGGCACGTTGTACTGTGCAGATTGCGTCCGCGCGCCTGCGATCTCAGGCTCATAATATCCCGTCGCCAACGACTTTCCGTCGCCAACCTGCACAACGTCAAAATTGTTTGAAAAGAAGGCTTGAGCATCCCGGGCAGTTGCCGCCTCGGCGCAGGCTGAGGCCCAGTCGCTGCCTTTGGTTAGGCCAGACCCGTCTGTGCGGCGCTGCAAAGACCCACAGGAAATACGAAACGCAGCCAGCGCGCGGGTGGCGCCTTCATCCGAGACACCAAAACTCTCATAACTTGGGCCTGCAAGAACACCCGCCATGGCCGCATTCGGACCCTTTGGCGCTACCACCTCAACTGGTTTCGGAGCGATCACCGGCGCTGACTTTGCCAACGGTTTGGAGGCTAAAGGCTTCTCAGGCGAGACACGAGACGGTCCCGCAGGTGCGCTAGGCCCTTGCGGAATGAGACGCCCACTGCACCCTGACAGGGCAATCGCGACAATGGCGGTGATGGTTCGTCCTCGGCGCATCCAAAGCCGATTAGTCGGCTTCGTCGGTATCGACAAGAATCCAGTTGGGATCATCCGAGCGGATTTCGCGTTCGAACGTCCAGACATCATGCGTTTCAAGCGCATCGGTCATCGACCCGGCGAGCACTTGACCTTCCGCATCTCGCGTAACAGCGGCGATGTCGGCATCAAAACGCACAGAAATGCGAGCAACCCTGCCTTCAAGCGATGCGGACGCAATCGCCGCCCGGTCGATGCGGACGAGGCGGTTGTCCAAAACTTCGCCTGCCTCGGTGCGCGCTTTTACGGCATCGGCAAAGCTATCCCGGACAGAGGCGCTCACATATGGAGACAAGCCTTCGACATCGCCCTTCCAGAAATCCTCGAGGATCATCGCATAGGCGCTCTTGGCGCCTTCGAT
>JBBATS010000069.1:0-12524 GCA_040398625.1 Chakrabartia sp.
TCATCCCATCGACACCCTATGACGCCAAGGGGCTGCTGCTTTCGGCCATCGAAGACAATGACCCCGTCCTCTTCTTTGAACCCAAGCGCATCTATAACGGCCCGTTCGATGGTCATTATGACCGCCCCGTCCAGCCTTGGGCCAAGCACCCCGCTAGCGAGGTTCCCGAAGGCCATTACACCATCCCACTCGGCAAGGCCGCGCTGGTGCGCGAGGGGCAGGATCTGACCGTCATCACTTACGGGACGATGGTGCACGTGGGCTTGGCGGCCATTGAAGAACTAGGCGTCGATGCCGACGTGATCGATCTGCGCACGCTCGTCCCGCTCGATATCGAGACCATCGAAGCCTCGGTGAAGAAGACGGGCCGCTGCGTCATCATCCATGAAGCGACGCGCACATCCGGCTTTGGCGCAGAACTTGCCGCGCAAATTCAGGAGCGCTGCTTCTACCATCTCGAAGCGCCGATTGAGCGCGTGACCGGGTTTGACACGCCTTATCCCCATAGTCTGGAATGGGCCTATTTCCCCGGCCCCGTCCGCATTGGGATGGCGATTGAAAAAGTGATGAAGGACTGAGGATGGCGCGCTTTGAATTCCGCTTGCCCGACATTGGCGAAGGCATTGCCGAGGCAGAGATTGTCGCCTGGCATGTGAAGGTCGGTGATACCGTGTCCGAAGATCAGGGCGTGGCCGACATGATGACGGACAAGGCCACCGTGGAGATGGAGTCGCCCGTGAGTGGCACGGTGATCGAAGTCGCCGGCGATGTCGGCGACATGATCCCGATCGGCTCGACGCTGCTGGTCATTGAAACCGAGGGTGAGGAGGCAGCGACCCCTGCCGCGCCGCAAACCGACGTCCTGTCCGGCACAGATCTTGAAGCCATACCTGAACAGCATATGCCGGAGGCGCCTGCGACGCCCATCATCCCGGCGCCACACCCGGAAGCGACCGAGATCAACGTCCCGCAGCCCTCCGCGCAGGCGCTCGCCTCACCGGCGGTGCGGGCGCGGGCCAAGGAATTGGGCGTTGATCTGTCACAAGTGAAGGCCCGTGAGGGCGGGCGTGTCCGCCATGCAGATCTTGATGCCTATCTGACTTATCATGGCGGCCAAGGCTATCGTGCGGCAGGAGCCACGCGTCCGGATGAAGCGATTAAGGTCGTCGGCATGCGCCGCCGCATCGCGGAGAACATGGCAGCCTCCAAGCGCCACATTCCGCACTTCACCTATGTTGAAGAGATCGATGTGACCGCGCTGGAATCCATGCGCGGAGACCTCAACGGCAATCGCGGGGACCGGCCGAAACTCACCATTCTGCCGCTGATGATCGTCGCGCTCTGCAAGGCGCTGCCTGACTTTCCCATGATCAACGCGCGCTATGATGATGAGGCGGGCATCGTGACGCGCCACGGCGCCGTCCACCTCGGCATGGCGACGCAGACCGAGGCGGGGCTCATGGTGCCCGTCATCCGCGACGCGCAGGCGAAGAATGTCTGGCAGCTCGCTGGCGAGATCACACGGCTGGCTGAAGCCGCGCGCACTGGAAAGGCGACATCATCTGAGCTTTCCGGCTCCACATTGACCGTCACATCACTCGGACCCTTGGGCGGCATTGCGACGACACCGGTCATCAATCGTCCTGAAGTCGCCATCATCGGCCCCAACAAGATCGTCGAGCGCCCCATCTTCGTCGGGGACGACATCGTGCGTGCCAAGCTGATGAACATGTCGATCAGCTGCGACCACCGCGTCGTCGATGGCTGGGATGCGGCGAGCTTCGTGCAGGCGGTCAAGAAGCTGCTGGAAACGCCTGTCCTGCTGTTCGCGGATTAGGTCTCATCCGTTTCTCCGTCGCCCCGTGCTTGACGCGGGGCGACGTGGATGGAAAGAGTGGAGATCAGCTCTCCAGTGACAAGCTCAGGGCGCGCGGAAGAGGGCCCTGTGAGTGATCCCCTGAACGCCTCACCAAAAAGCAGGCGGCGGGGCATAGCCTCTGATCCGGTCATTCAGCATCCGCGCTTGTGCGATCAGCATCGCCTCCCCGCCTGCAGGGCCGATCAGGTGCAGGCCGATGGGCAAGTCCATATGGTCCCGCCCGGCCGGAATGGTGATGGCGGGCAGCCCGGCGACATTGGCGAGCACCGTGAAATCGGCGATCGAGGCCGGCATCGGCGCGCCCGCCTCAACGGCGGTGACCGGCGTGGTCGGCGTCACCAATATGCCGTTGCTCCCAATCTCACGCCGGAGCATCTGGGAAATCTGGTCAACCAGCCCCCGGTCCTGCCGAAGCGCCTCTTCATCCCGGTCCACGACGCGTTCGAGGATGCGGCTCACCTCTTCCGACACGCGCGCGCAGCGTTCCTCGCCGAGATCAACCAATGTTGGAATAAGGTCACGCATCGCCAGAATATAGGTCGCCTTGCGGACTGCGGCGCAATCGGGACGTACCACAATCTCACCCTGACGGTCCGGTAAATCGGCTTGGATCAGCGCCAGCCTCTCCGCAATTTCGCCGTCCACCGACGTGCCGCCATGATTGGCCAATTCCGAAAAGTGGGACCGGCGCATCGCCGTTGCGAGATCAGGCGAACACAGGACGTTGGTGAGGATCGCCATATCATCCATCGACCGCGTGATCGGCCCAATGGCATCGAACCGCGCCGAAAAGGGCACGAGCCCCGCCGTCAAAATCGTGCCGGGCGTGGGCTTTAGGCCATAGACCCCACAAAAGGCAGAGGGGATGCGGATGGACCCCAATGTGTCCGTTCCCATCGCCGCCACGCAAAAGCCCGCCGCAACTGCCGCGGCACTGCCGCCCGATGAGCCCCCGGGGGACCGGTTATGCCCATGCGGATTGAGGCAACGCCCGAAAAAGGGATTGTCCGTTGTCGCGCCAATGGCCGCTTCATGCATATTCGTGGTGCCGATGATGATGGCCCCTGCGTCGCGAAGCCGCTGGACAACGGGTGCATCCTCCTCAGCGATCATACCGCGCCGCGCATCCATGCCGGCCGCAAGCTCCAGACCCTTCACCGCGATGTTCGATTTGATGGCAATGGGAATGCCTTCCAGCGGACGGCGGCTGTCGGCGGCAAAGCGCGCGTCACTCACGAACGCGGCGGCGCGCGCGCCCTTGGCATCTACCTCGACAAAGCTCCGCAGCCGATCATCAAGAGACTCAATGCGGCCTAGAAAATGGTCCAGCACCACCGATGGCGATGTCTGGCCCCGGGCAAAGGCATTGTGAAGTTCAGCAATGCCAAGACGATGGAAGTCCCCCGACTTCGGCATGTGGCTCTTTCCGTTCTTTGCGACCTGGCCCCTTTTGGCGGCTTGACGCCACTATGGCCCCAATTCCGCTCTGGCCGTCAATAGGCAATCCTTATGCCGGAACGAAAGAAGGGCCGGGCACGCGATTTAACGCGCGCGCCCAGCCCTTCTTCATCGCTTCACTATGCCTTAGGCGAACGTGACGTTCGTCGTCATCCGACGGCGACGCATGGCGCTGCCGACCAAGCCAAAGCCGCCGAGCATCATCGCCCATGCCGCAGGCTCAGGCACGTTTGACGACACGTTGGTGAAGACAAAGCCCAGATCTTCGTAATCCAAGTCACCGCCGCCGTTCAGGTCTTCAAACCCGACATAGGTGCCGGCTGGCAGGCCGAAATCACCGCCTGCATAGGATGTCGCATAGATGTGCGTGATGCCGTCCGTATTCAAAGACCGCTTTGAGTAGAAGAGGTCACCCGTATCCGTCACGCGCAACCGGAAGGTCAGGACATCGCCTGCCGTCACTGGACCGAAATTCAGGGAGTCCCCAATGACGGACGTCTGGTTGTTCAGACCTTCAATGCCGGTATCAACGCCATTGACGAGCAGACCGAGCAGATTGGTAAGGGAGCCGCCACTTCCTGCAAAATAGGCAATGATGTCACCCGTCGAGGCAGCCGTGAAGCTGTAGTTGATCGGGTTCACAGTTCCGGGATTCGGATAAAGCGGAATTGCGGCTTGTGCTTGGCTCGTCAGTAACGCGGCGCCACTTGCCAAAGCGAGTAGATATCTCTTCATGTCGGCTCTCCTTCGTTCGAATGAGTGCGACCCGACGTCGATTTTTTCTTTGGTAGCTCTTCATTAACCCAAAAAACAACCAGAGTCTCATGATTTAGGTTAGGGTCATGTCCCAAAACAGGATTTCGGGACGGCAGGTTGGATTTAGGAGACGAGTGCCAATCTTGGCATTTCAGCGGCGGATAACGCTACCGAGACGACGCCCGGCAATGCCTCCATCCGCGCCGCCAGTTCGGCGTCCAGCGCAAATCTGCGGCCCAGCCGGACACGGGCCGAAGCGCCGTGCTCCAGATCCGCTTGAACGACGACTTCCCCTCGTCCGCCGCTCTGGCCATGCAGGAGTGCTGCCAAAGCGGAGATCGCCGAAGCGTCAGCCACGGTGACGACCGCCATCAACCGGCTATTGGCGGCAAGCCCTTCCATCGGCTGGATGCGCTTGATCGTGATGCGCGGCGTTTCCTCGCCCGGCTGCCGGTCCAACTCAACAGTGATGAGACCGCAGCTATTGGACTTGGCCGCCTCTTCCATTTCCTTCGCCGTCAACTCGTCAAAGCAGCTGGCGATGAACTGGCCGGTGGCATCAGAAACAGCGCAATTGGCATAGCGGCGTCCGCGCGCGGAGGTCCGCCATTTCACGTCTTCAATCAGAACCGCCATGACAGCCCCTGTGCGGGCGCCATCGGCAGAGGCAGGCTGGCCACAGAGCGCCGCGTAATCGCGCGCGCCATGGGCTGAGGCGACATGGCGATAGCGGTCAATTGGATGGGCGGAGAAGTAGAAGCCAAAGGCCTCCCGTTCTTGCGCCATACGCTCAGCCAGCGACCAATGGGCGCCAGGCGGAAGCTTGATCGCAGCGACTTTATGCTCCTCCCCGCCAAACAAGCCACCCTGCCCACTGGTCCGCGCATATTCGGCCTCGGCCGCAACCGCGAGAAGCGTTTCGGCAATCGCATGAACGCCGGCTCGGTTTGGCTCCAGCGCATCAAACGCGCCGCCCGCGGCCAGACTTTCGATCTGGCGGCGGTTCACGACGCGCGGGCTGATCCGGCCTGCAAAATCATCAAGCGAAGTGAACGGCCCGTTGGCTGCACGTTCAGCCACAACCAGTTCCATCGCGCCTTCGCCGACACCTTTCAGCGCGCCAAGCGCACAGCGGACGCCGACCACATCCTCCTGCGGCTCCACCTCAAAATCAGCGCCGCTAATGTTGATGCAGGGGGCCAGCGCAGGCACGCCCAGACGGCGCATATCGTCCATGAAGATCGACAATTTGTCGGTGTTGGAGATATCAAAGCTCATCGATCCGGCGAAAAACTCCGCCGGGAAATGCGCCTTCAGCCAAGCCGTCTGATAGGCGAGCAACGCGTAAGCCGCGGCGTGCGATTTGTTGAAGCCATAGCCGGCGAACTTGTCGATCAAATCGAACAGCTCATTCGCCTTGGCCGCCTCAATGGCGTTGTGCTCCGCGCAGCCGGTGACGAAGATGGCGCGCTGTTCGTCCATCTCCTTCTGGATCTTCTTGCCCATCGCGCGGCGGAGCATGTCTGCGCCGCCTAGCGTATAACCGGCCAGAATCTGGGCGGCCTGCATGACCTGTTCCTGATAAACGAAGATGCCGTAAGTTTCGGACAATATGCCTTCGAGCAGCGGGTGCGGATATTCAATCGGCACGCGCCCGTTCTTGCGATCGCCAAAGAGCGGGATGTTGCCCATCGGGCCCGGGCGGTAGAGCGAGACGAGTGCGATGATGTCCCCAAAGTTGGACGGGCGGACAGCCGCGAGCGTGCGGCGCATCCCCTCCGATTCCAGCTGGAACACGCCGACGGTGTCGCCCTTTTGCAGCAAGGCGTAGACACCCGCATCATCCCAAGTGAGGCCATCGACATCGGGCCGCGCGCCGGTACGCCGCTCGATCAGGTCCAGCGCGCGCTGGATAACGGACAACGTCTTGAGGCCCAAAAAGTCGAACTTCACCAGCCCCGCGCCTTCGACATATTTCATGTCGAACTGCGTCACCGGCATGTCGGAGCGCGGATCGCGGTAGAGCGGCACAAGCTGGTCGAGCGGACGGTCTCCGATGACGACACCGGCAGCGTGAGTGGAGCTGTGGCGCGGCAGCCCTTCCAGCTTCATCGCGAGGTCAAGCAACTGCCGGACCTGCCGGTCATTCTTATACTCCGCCGCCAGTTCACTGACGCCGTTCAGCGCACGATCGAGCGTCCAGGGGTCGGTCGGGTGGTTCGGGATCAGCTTGGCCAGCCGGTCCACCTGCCCATAGCTCATCTGGAGCACACGGCCTGTATCTTTCAGAACAGCGCGCGCCTTCATCGTCCCGAAGGTGATGATCTGCGCGACATGGTCTGCGCCATATTTCTGCTGGACGTAGCGGATGACTTCGCCCCGCCGCGTTTCGCAGAAATCGATGTCGAAGTCCGGCATCGACACACGTTCCGGATTGAGGAAACGTTCAAACAGCAGCCCGAGCTTGATCGGATCAAGATCGGTGATCGTTAGCGACCAAGCGACGACAGAGCCTGCACCAGACCCACGCCCGGGGCCCACGGCGATGCCATTGTCCTTCGCCCATTTGATGAAGTCAGCAACGATCAGGAAGTAGCCGGGAAAGCCCATCTGGACGATGACGTTGAGTTCAAAATCGAGGCGCTGGAAATACACATCCCGGTCCGCATCGGGAATATGCGCCAACCGGCGTTCCAGCCCGGCCGTTGCGTCGGCGCGAAGCTGGTCTGCCTCACCTTCTTTATCGCCGACCGTCGGCAGGATCGGATCCCGCTTGGGGGCCATGACTGCGCAGCGTTGCGCCACGACCAGCGTGTTCGCCAGCGCCTCGGGCAGGTCTTCAAACAGACGCTGCATGTCCTTGGCGGGCTTCATCCAGGCATCAGGCGAACTGCGGGCGCGATCTTCGCTTTCCACATAGGCGCTGGCCGCGATGCACAGCATGGCATCATGCGCGGCGTGGAAATCTGCCTCTGCAAAGTTCGCCGGATTGGTCGCGACGAGCGGAATGCCCTTGGCATAGGCCAGATCGAGCAATGCGGCTTCCGATGCGCCCTCAACCGGATCAAGCCGACGCGACACCTCAACATAAAGCCGATCAGGGAAAAACGCCTTGAGCCGCGCCACATAGCTTGCCGCGGCTCCATCTTGTCCATCGGCGAGCAGACGGCAGAGCGCGCCTTCTCCCCCCGCCGTGAGCGCGATCAGTCCATCGGTGTGCCCGGCCAGTTTATCAAAGCTGACATGCGGCGGCTCTTCCGGCGGGCGCGCCAAGTGGGCGGCAGAAACCAAAGCGCAAAGATTTTGATAACCCGCCTCATCCTGCGCAAAGAGCGCCAGCGAATCATAAACAAAGGATGTCCCGTCCGGTCGGTCCGGACGTTGGACGGTCAGCAGTGTCGCGATAATGGGCTGGACACCAGCGCCCTTGCAGCCGTCCGAGAATTGCGGCGCGGCGTAAAGCCCGTTGCGGTCACACACGGCAACCGCGGGAAAGCCAAGTTCCTTCGCCCGCTTGGCAATCGCCTCCGGCTCAATGGCGCCCTCCAGCATCGTATAGGCTGAAAAGACTCGCAGAGGCACAAAGGGGGAAAAGGACATGGCGGGACTGTAGGCAGCGCAGACGGCGTTGTTAACAGCGCCGATGGACGGAGTTGGGGATAAGTTTGGGGGGATTCACCTCATCCTCCCCCGACGGGGGAGGTGGCGGCCCAAAGGGCTGTCGGAGGGGGCGCAGGGTGCACGCGGCGCTTGTCGGCTTATGCGCCTCGCCCCGCTCCCCCTCCACCGCTTTGCGGTCCCCCTCCCCCGATGGGGGAGGATTTAAAACCCCTAAAGTAGCTTCTGGATGTCCTTCTCAATGCTCTCCGGCTTGTCAGTCGGGGCATAACGGCCGACGACTTTGCCGTTCTTGTCGATGAGGAACTTGGTGAAATTCCACTTGATCGCCTTGGTGCCGAGCAGGCCGGGCTTGGCGGATTTCAGATGGTCGTACAGCGGCTCGGCCTTGTCGCCGTTCACTTCGACCTTCGCCATCAGCGGGAAAGACACGTCATAGTTCAACGAACAGAAGTTCGCGATTTCTGCGGCATCGCCCGGTTCCTGCGCGCCAAACTGGTTGCAGGGGAAGCCGAGGACAGTCAGGCCCTTTTCACCATATTTGCGCTGCAGCTCTTCCAAGTCCTTATATTGCGGCGTGAACCCGCATTTGGACGCGGTGTTGACGATCAGGATCGGCCCGCCTGCATAATCGGCCAGCTTCTGGTCACTGCCATCAGGTTTTTTTACTGTAAAATCATGGACGTTCATTGCGCGCTCCTCCTCTATCGTGGGAAGGTGCTAGCATAAGCTGATGCGAGGCTGCTAGATGCCCGTCATGACATCGGCCGCTGCGCCCCTCCCCATGGCGAAGAAGAGCTGGTCCCGCGTGCGAAAGCTACTGGTGGGACTGCTAGGGGGCGTTCTGATCCTTGCCGTCCTAACGCTGAGCCTGTCACCGGCGGTGGAAACCGCTGCACCGCCTGCCTCTGCCGATGTGATCGCTGCGCGCGCCGCGTTTGACCGGGTGCGCGCACAAGCCGGGACCGGCAAGCCCGTCCCCACCTTCATCAGCTGGCGCGAGGCACAAGGGGGTGGCCTGCTGCTCGGTCGTGCGCTTGGTATTCAACGGCTGCACACGACACAGGCGACCGACAGCGCGACAGTCCAAGCGAGCCTACCCATCGGCCCGCTCTGGGCGAATGTCTCCGTCACGGCCATCCCGACCAAAGACCGCTTCCCTGACACCACCATGCAGATCGGTTGGCTGACGCTGCCGCCTTTCGTCACACGCCCACTGGCGAAGCTGGCCGTCTTCGCGCTGAACCTGCGCGGCGCGCAGTTAAAGGCGCCTGACGATATGGTGCGCGGCCTGACCGTCACCCCCGCCGGGCTCTCCGCCAATCTCAACCTGCCGAAGCGCACGCGCCTGCTGCGCCAGTTGAACGATGTGCAGGCCGAGCCCGTTGATCCGGCGCTGGTCGCCAACACCTATTGCCGCCTCTCGCGGGAGCAGGCGGCCAGCCCATCCATGGACCTTGCCACGCAAGTGCGCCGCGCGTTCAAGGAACGGCAGGCGGGCAACAGCACAGACAGCACGAACCGCGCCGCGTTCGTGGCACTCGCCATGTTCACCGTCTCCCCCAATGCGGGAAATCTGGCAGGCGATGCCGTCGATGCAACAAAACCCTGCCGGATTGTGGCGCAGCCTTTGACGCTGCTCGGTCGCAACGACCTTGCCAAGCACTGGGCGCTCTCCGCCGCGCTGGCCGCGCTCTATGGCGAAGACATTTCGCAGGCGATGGGGACCTGGAAGGAAATTTCCGACAGCGGGCCCAATGGCTCAGGCTTCTCATTCGTTGATTTGTCGGCTGATCGGTCTGGCATTCATTGGGCAATGAAGGCCGGTGATGTGCAACAGGCAGAGGTGGCCCGCAGCGCTCTGGCGGGGATCAAGGAAGTGCAGATCGTCCCCCTGCATGCCCTCGCTTTGTCCGAAGGCCTGACCGAGGCGGAGTTCCAGGCGCGCTACACCAGCACAGAAAGCCCGGAATATGCCGCGATGGTGGAGCGGATCGACCGGGTGCTTAAGGGGCAGGAATAAGTTGATCTCGTCATCCTGAACTTGTTTCAGGATCCATTGGCATCCCTCGACCCCGGCAAATCACTTTACCTTGGGCGCAGGGTGTTCATGGATGCTGAAACAAGTTCAGCATGACGAAAATTGAGGAACCGCCCCTGCTTACGCAGCGTCTCCGGCGGCTTCCTTCGACTTTTTGGCGTAGACGCGAACCGGCTCTTTCTTGCCGCCGACAACGTCCTTGTCGATCATCACTTCATCGACATCTTCCATCGTGGGCAGGTCGAACATCGTATCGAGCAGGATCGATTCGAGGATCGAGCGGAGGCCGCGCGCGCCTGTCTTGCGTTCAATGGCGCGCTTGGCCACAGCCGTCAGCGCGTCATCAGTGAAGTCGAGTTCGACGTCTTCCATCTCGAACAGCTTCTTATACTGCTTCACCAGCGCATTCTTCGGTTCGATCAGGATCTTGACCAGTGCGTCAACGTCGAGATCTTCCAGCGTCGCGATGACGGGCAGACGGCCGACAAATTCCGGAATGAGGCCGTATTTCAGCAAATCTTCCGGTTCGCTCTGCTTGAGCACTTCACCGGTGCGGCGATCATCAGGCGACGACACGTTGGCGCCAAAGCCGATCGACTTGCCCTGCAAACGGTCTGCGATGATCTTTTCGAGACCCGCAAACGCTCCGCCGCAAATGAAGAGGATGTTGGTCGTGTCGACCTGCAGGAATTCCTGCTGCGGATGCTTGCGGCCGCCCTGCGGCGGAACGCTGGCAACCGTGCCTTCCATCATCTTGAGCAGCGCCTGCTGCACACCTTCACCCGAGACATCGCGCGTGATGGAGGGGTTTTCGGCCTTGCGGCTGATCTTGTCGATTTCGTCGATGTAAACGATGCCGCGCTGGGCGCGTTCCACGTTGTAATCCGATGCCTGAAGCAGCTTCAGGATGATGTTTTCAACATCTTCGCCAACATAGCCGGCTTCGGTCAGCGTCGTTGCGTCCGCCATTGTGAACGGCACGTCGAGGATACGGGCGAGCGTCTGGGCCAGCAATGTCTTGCCGCAGCCCGTGGGCCCGACGAGCAGGATGTTCGACTTGGCGAGTTCAACGTCTGCACCCTTCGCGCCGTGGTTCAGGCGCTTATAGTGATTGTGGACAGCGACCGAGAGGACGCGCTTCGCCTTGGGCTGGCCAATGACGTAATCGTCGAGAACCTTGCAGATTTCCTGCGGGCTCGGCACGCCACCATCCTTTTTGGAAACGAGCGCTGTTTTCGTTTCCTCACGGATGATGTCATTGCACAGGTCCACGCATTCATCGCAGATGAACACAGTTGGTCCCGCAATGAGCTTGCGCACCTCATGCTGCGATTTGCCGCAGAAAGAGCAATAAAGCGTGCTCTTGGTGTCGCTGCCGCTCAACTTGGTCATTAGAACCTTCCCGCCACGTTCGCGGCCATGTTACAATCAGATTTCATAGCGGCAATGACTTAATTTGAGCTGACTTAGCCAGCTGCGTCATCTGCCGCCGCCGGACGCTTGTCGAAAACAGCATCCACAAGGCCGAAATCCTTGGCTTCATTCGCGGTCATGAAGTTGTCGCGCTCCATGGCCTTCTCAATCGTATCAATGTCCTTGCCTGTATAATCGGCATAAAGACGATTCATATTCGCACGAATACGGAGGATTTCCTGCGCCTGGATCGCGATATCCGTCGCCTGACCCTGTGCGCCGCCTGACGGCTGGTGGATCATGATTCGCGCGTTGGTCATGGCGTAACGCATGCCCGGCTCGCCTGCGGCAAGCAGGAAGGAGCCCATGGACGCGGCTTGACCGACGCAGACCGTGCCAACCTTAGGGCGGATGTACTGCATCGTGTCATGGATCGCCATGCCCGCTGTCACCACGCCGCCCGGCGAGTTGATGTACATCCAGATGTCCTTCTTCGGATTTTCCGACTCGAGGAACAGAAGCTGGGCAACAATAACGGACGCCATACCGTCTTCCACGCCGCCGGTGACGAACACGATGCGTTCACGCAGCAGGCGGGAGAAAATGTCGAAGCTACGCTCTCCGCGGTTCGATTGCTCGATAACGATGGGGATCAGCGCGTCATGCGGGTTCATGGACAGTCCTTTGCTTATGTCTTTGACATCTATTTCGGGGTCGGGACGGAAAGTTCAACCCCAGAATGCGAATCCGAGGATTTGGCAATGGCATAAAGTCTAGAGGACGGCCCCGCGTAAACGAGGTTAAGCCATTTTTTCGTCTCAGGGGGCGCTTCGGCTTCCCAGATCCAGATGTAATCAAACCGATCACGCGGCACGAACCGCATGAACCGGCGGACGCGGAAACCCGGGCAGCCATAAGCCGGGTTGAATAAATCCACCGTGCGCGAATCGTTGAACCCGTAGACCGCGTTGTAAATTGGCTGCATCAAATGCTGGCCCGGAATGTCCCATTCTGTGTTCACAAAGGCATGGCGGCGGACGATGGCGAGGCTGGCCGCATGATTGCGCCCGGCCAGCGGCCAAACGCCACATTCGGTGCTATGTGACAGCACAACGATGCGCGCGCCCATCGGCACATGGTTGAGCGCTGCGAGATCCTGCTCCAGCTCCGTCCCACGGGTCATCCAACCATAGGTCGTTTCCCCGACGCGGACGAGAAACAGGCTCGCCCCCGCCAGAGCAACCAAAGCGCCTGTCTTGGGCGTCAGGTTTGACACAGAGAGCAGCGCGATCATCAACAATGGCGCAAAAAGCCGGACGTCGGCGAAATAGGAACTTAGCACGGTCGCCGGCAGGGCAA
>JBBATS010000070.1:0-2253 GCA_040398625.1 Chakrabartia sp.
GAGAAAACGAGGCCGTTGCTTTCCAAGGCTTCGCGATACCCCGTGTTCACCTCATAGCGGTGGCGGTGGCGTTCGGAGATGGTTGTACCGCCGTAAATGGCCGCGACATGGCTGTTTCCGGCCAGCGTCGCCTCATAAGCGCCCAGCCGCATCGTGCCGCCCAGATCGCCGCCTTCTTCGCGCTTCTGGATGCCTTCTTCGCTCATCCATTCAGAGATGATGCCAACCACCGGTTCATCGGTCGGGCCAAACTCGGTGGAGGAGGCGTTGGGGATGCCCGCAAGGTTCCGCGCGGCTTCCACACAGGCCATCTGCATCCCGAAGCAAATGCCGAGATAGGGCACCTGCCGTTCACGGGCGAAGCGGATGCTGGCAATTTTGCCTTCTGCCCCGCGTTCACCAAAAGCGCCGGGGACGAGGATGGCGTGCAGCGGCTCCAGACGCGCCGCGACATCACTGTCTTCCGCCTCGAACAGTTCCGCGTCGATCCACTGGATGTTGACCTTCACCCGGTTGGCGATGCCACCATGGACGAGCGCTTCGTTCAAAGACTTGTACGCATCCTGCAGCCCGACATATTTCCCGACGACGCCAATGTTGACCTCGCCTTCCGGATTGGTCAGCCGGTCCATGATATCATCCCAACGGCTGAGATCAGGGTTTGGCCCAGGTTCAATCCCGAACGCGCGCAGCACCTCTGAATCCAGCCCTTCGGCATGATATTGCAGCGGCACACCGTAAATCGACTTGGCATCAAGCGCGGGGATGACCGCTTCTTTGCGGACGTTGCAGAACAGCGCGATCTTTGCCCGTTCTGTTTCGGGCAGAGGATGCTCACAGCGGCAGATGAGAACATCGGGCTGAATGCCGTAGCTTGTGAGCTCGCGCACCGAATGCTGGGTCGGTTTGGTCTTCAACTCACCGGCCGCAGCGACATAAGGCACAAGCGTCACATGCGTGAACACGGTCTGGTCGCGGCCCAGTTCATTGCGCATCTGGCGAATGGCCTCGATGAACGGCAGCGATTCGATATCGCCGACTGTCCCGCCGATTTCACACAAGACGAAATCAAGACCATCGGTGTCGGCCATGGCGAACGCTTTGATAGCGTCGGTCACATGCGGGATGACCTGCACGGTCGCGCCAAGATAGTCGCCGCGGCGTTCCTTCTGGATGATCTGCTGGTAGATGCGGCCCGAGGTCACATTGTCTGACTGGCGCGCAGAAACGCCGGTAAAGCGTTCATAGTGGCCAAGATCGAGGTCGGTTTCCGCCCCGTCATCGGTCACATAGACTTCGCCATGCTGATAGGGGGACATCGTTCCCGGATCTACGTTGAGATAAGGGTCGAACTTACGAATGCGAACCTTGTAGCCACGCGCTTGGAGGAGGGCAGCAAGAGATGCTGCCATCAAGCCTTTGCCAAGCGAGGAGACCACGCCGCCGGTGATGAAAATGAACCGCGCCATGGGAGAAGAGCCGTAAGCCGGGTGCAGGGGATTCGGCAAGCCGCCAAACCCCCTGCCCCGGAAATAATTTGGGGATTAGTTGGTTTTGGCTGGTGCGGGCTGCCCGGCCGCAGGAACGGCCAGCGGAACTGGGGAGTTATCTGCAGGGACGGCAGGCGCCGCAGAATTGGCATCTGCCGGGGCCGCAGCTTCGGGACGGGCAAGCGTGGTATCGATGGTTTCGGGCTTGCGGTTCATGGTCGCAACGGCCGCCAGTGCAATCGAGAGCAGAATGAACAATGTCGCCAAAATCGTCGTTGCCCGCGTCAGAAAATCGCCGGCACCACGCGCCGACATGAGGCCAGCCGGGCTACCGCCGGTCAGGCCGCCACCTTCTGAGCGCTGCATGAGGATGACGCCCACAAGGGCAACCGCAATGATGACGTGGACAACGAGCAAGAATGTAAACATCGGAAATGTGCTCTTTTCGGCAATAGCAGAGAATTGGGCCGCGCCTTAGCCCAGCCCTTGCCTTCGATCAACCTTGGAGCCGGATCTATCGCGCGCCCGCCTCAATGATCGGCACGAAATCTGCGGCCTTCAGGCTTGCTCCGCCCACCAGCGCGCCATCGACATCCGGCACGTGCAACAGTTCGTCCGCGTTCGATGCCTTGACCGAACCACCATAAAGAATGCGCACGCCCTTTCCTTCTTCTCCAAGCAAATCAATGAGCTGGGCGCGGATGGCGGCGTGCATTTCGGCAACATCATCAGTGGACGGCGTGCGTCCCGTGCCAATGGCCCA
>JBBATS010000070.1:2353-12448 GCA_040398625.1 Chakrabartia sp.
GCCTCTTTCAGCATGGCGACTGAGAGGCAGCCCGTATGCGCGCCGCCATCCTTCCAGTGACAATCCTGCCCGCCAATGGCGAAGCCGGGGGCTGCAGTGGCGGCTGGCGTAATGAGCGTCGCCGGTACCCCAATAGCCACATCAGCGCCGGGATTGGCCTTGGCAGCAGCGGCAATCGCCTTAATCTCGTCCAGCGCGGCCAGACTGCCATTCATCTTCCAATTGCCAGCTACAAGCTTCTTCAAGGCCATGTTTATCTCCCGGATCGCAAATCTGATGGGGCGTTAGCAAAGCGAATTGGGCGATGCCAGCCTCGCCGCGCTTGAAGCCGCGCGCGCGGACCCCTATGGCGTGGCCGGGTTTATTGGAGACGCTTGCTCGATGCTGACTTTTTTTCGAAACGCACTGAGGTCTTGGGCCGTTCTGGGTCTGCTTGGTCTTGTCATGGTCGCGTTCATTGTCACGGGTGTCGGCACGCCATCGAGTATGAATGCACTTGGCGGGGTGAGCGGCAGCGATGCCGTTCAGGTGGGTGACCGCGGCATCGCGATCAGCGACCTCAACGACCGCCTCAAAATTGAACTGACCCAGCGGCGCCAGCAACAGCCGGACATCACGATGCAGCAGATGTTGCAGGAAGGCACGCTCGACAAGCTCCTGTCTGAACTGACCGACCTCACCTCCATCCGCGCTTTTGGCGAAAAATTCGGCATGGTCGTCAGCAATCGTCTCGCCGATGGTGAAATTGCCAGCATCCCCGCCTTCCAGGGCGCGACCGGCAAGTTCGATGAAGCGCGTTACCGCCAGCTTTTGAGCCAACGGGGATTGGCCGAAGAGCAGTTCCGCAGTGACATTGAACAGGGCATCGCCGTCCGCCATATCCTCGTGCCCGTCACTGCCAGCTCAGGCGCGCCGCGCGATCTGGCGGCGCCTTATGCGTCCTTGCTCGTAGAGCGCCGCGCCGGCAGCTTTGTTGAGCTGCCCAACGCCGCCTTCACCAACGGCCCCGCGCCGACAGAGGCTGAACTCAACGCCTTTTACGCGGCCAACCGCACACGATACATTGAGCCGGAACGTCGCGTGATCCGTTACGCCCTTGTCGACCGCTCCATGATTGCCAAGCAATCCGCCCCAACCGATGCCGAGGTGGCTGCGCGCTTCAAGCAGGATGCCGCCAAATATGCGACGCGCCAATTGCTCGATGTCACGCAGGTCATCGTCCAGTCGGAAGCTGCCGCAAAGGCATTGGCCGCAAAGGCCCGCAGCGGCATGCCGCTCAACGACGCAGCCAAGGCCGCCGGAGGGGACGCCGTTCCGCTGACCGAGCTCGAAAAAAGCGCCTATATCGGCCAAAGTTCCGAAGCCATCGCCAACGCTGTTTTCGCGGCTCCCAAGGGCAGCATTGTCGGGCCGCTCAAGTCTGCGCTCGGTTGGTATGTGGTGAAGGTCGACAATGCCAAAACCGTCGGCGGCAAGACCTTGGCGGAAGCCAAGCCGGAAATCGTCGCCGCCCTCACCATCCAGAAAACAGCCGACGGTTTCGCCAATCTGCTGGCCGACATTGAGGACGCCGTGTCTGACGGGCAGACCTTTGACGACGTGACCAAGGGACGCGGCTTGACCGTTGTCACTACGCCGCCGCTGACGGCCAGCGGCCTTTCGCCCGATCAGGCTGGTTTTGTGGCGCCCGAAAACTTCTTGCCTGTCCTGAAGGATGCCTTCCAGGCCGAGCCGGATGATGATCCCGCGCTTGTTCCATTGGCCGAAGATAAGGACGTGTTTTACGATATTGACCGCGTCCTTGCCGAAGCGCCTCGACCCCTGGCCATGATCAAAGCTCAGGTCACTGCCGATTTCATTGCAGACCGCGCCAGCAAGGCCGCGCGCCGCATGGCAGAAGCCATTCTGATCAAAGCGAACAAAGGCACGCCGCTTGCGGCTGCCGCTGCTGGTAAAGGCAGTGTCCGCCCCTTGTCGTCCCGCCGCATGGACATTGTGAAGGGTAATAGCCAGCCGTCAGTGGAACTGGTGCAGCTGTTTGAACTCAACACCAGCCGCGCCCGCATCGCACCAATGGCCAACAAGCAAGGCTGGGTTGTCGTGCAGCTTGATCGGATTGAACCGGGTAACCTCGCCGCCGAACCAAGCCTGCTTGCGGCAACGCAGAGCCAACTCTCCGATGCGATCGGCCGCGAATACACCGCGCAGTTCACCAACGCCGCGAAGAAAATGCTCAAGGTTGAACGCAACGAGTCCGCGATTGATGGCCTGCGCAAGAGCCTGACAGGCGTTGCCGCACGGTGACGCTTCAGGGGGATGATGCACTTGCCATCAGCCGGCTCCGCTCTGGCAAGCCTGCGCTTGTCTGGCGCAGCCTGATTGCGGACACCGAAACACCGGTTTCCGCCTATCTGAAGCTGCATGAACCCGAACGCGGCGACTTTCTGCTCGAATCGGTCGAAGGCGGTGCGGTGCGCGGGCGCTATAGCCTGATTGGGCTTGCCCCCGATCTCGTCTTTCGCGCCGATGGTCATAAGGCAGAGGTCAACCGCAACTGGGCAACCGACCGCGACGACTTCCATCCCGTTGCCGATGATAGCCTGACCGCGCTGCGTGCCCTCGCCACGGCGAGCCATATCGACGTGCCAGCGGAGCTTCCAAAAACGCTGGCCTGTCTGGTCGGTTATTTCGGTTATGAAACAGTGGGCTTGGTCGAAAAACTGCCGCGCCCCGCCCCGAACGAACTCGGCCTGCCCGACATGCTGTTTGTGCGCCCGACCGTCATCCTCGCTTTTGATCGCCTTGCCGACCGCCTGTTCATCGTGGCGCCCGTCTGGCCGGGACAGGGCGATGCCGACCGGCTGGTCTCCGCCGCGGTCGAGCGCATCGACGCAACCGCCGCACGGCTCGCCCGGCAATTGCCCGAAGCCGACCGGACCGGCGCCCTGCCTGATTTGAAGGACATGGTCCCGACGCCGGTTCTCGAATCCGGCAAATATGAGGAAATGGTCCTGCGCGCGAAGGACTATATTGAGGCGGGCGACATTTTTCAGGTCGTCCTCGCCCAGCGCTTCACAGTGCCTTTCCCACTGCCCGCAATCGACCTGTACCGCGCGCTGCGGCGGATCAACCCGTCGCCCTTCCTCTACCATCTCGATTTTCCGGGCTTTGCGCTCACCGGCTCCAGCCCCGAGATCCTCGTCCGCGTCCGCGATGGGGAAGTCACGATCCGCCCGATCGCCGGCACCCGCCCGCGTGGCAAGAATGCCATTGAGGACGCCGAAAACCGTGACAGCCTGCTCGCCGACCCCAAGGAGCGCGCCGAACACCTGATGCTGCTCGACCTCGGCCGCAACGATGTTGGCCGGGTGGCCGCAGCGGGCACCGTGACCGTCACCGACAGCTATATGGTCGAACTCTACAGCCATGTGATGCACATCGTCTCCAACGTTGTCGGGACATTAGCGGACGACAAAGACGCCATCGACGCGCTGTTCGCAGGCTTCCCGGCTGGCACCGTCTCCGGCGCACCCAAGGTTCGTGCGTGTGAGATCATCGCCGAACTGGAACCGGAAACCCGCGGTGCTTATGCCGGTGGCGTCGGCTATTTCTCGCCCGATGGCAATCTCGACAGCTGCATCGTCCTGCGCACCGCCGTGGTGAAGGATGGCGTGATGCACGTGCAGGCCGGTGCGGGGATCGTCGCCGACAGTGACCCCATCTACGAGCAGCGTGAGTGTGAGGCGAAGTCGGGCGCGCTGATCGCGGCGGCGAAGGAAGCGGTGCGGGTTGCGGGCGAAGTGGGCTTTGGGCAATAAGTCCACCTAATCCGCCTCGTCATGCAAGCTCAGGCTGGCATCTTCTGCCGCTCCCGCTACCATCTATGACAACCACAAGTGAATCAGGGAGATGCCAGCCTCCGCTGGCATGACGGACAAATGAAACTTCGCGCGCTTCTGCCCCTCCTCGCCCTCCTCGCCACGCCCGCCCTCGCAGGCCCGACCGACACAGCGAAAGAAGCCGACGCGGTCTTCAAGAACTTCACCTTCACCAGCGGCGAGACGCTGCCTGAACTCCGCATCCACTACACCACTCTCGGCACGCCGCATCGAAATGCGAAGGGCGAGATCGACAATGCGGTGATGATCCTCCACGGCACCGGCGGCACGGGAAAGCAGTTCTTCCGCCCGCAGTTCGCCGATGAGCTGTATGGCCCCGGCCAGCCGCTCGACATCACCAAGACCTTCGTCATACTGCCCGACAATATCGGGCACGGCGCATCGTCCAAACCGTCGGATGGGATGCGGATGGCCTTTCCCAAATACGACTATGACGACATGGTACGCGCCCAATACCGCCTCGTCACAGAAACGTTGAAGATCAAGCATTTGAAGCTTATCCTCGGCACATCCATGGGCTGCATGCACGCCTTTGTGTGGGGCACGACCTATCCGGGCGTGGCGGAACGGCTCGCGCCTTTTGCCTGCAATGCCGCCCCCATTGCCGGGCGCAACCGCTGGTGGCGCAAGATGTCGGTCGATGCGATCAAGGCAGACCCGATTTGGAATGGCGGCAATTACACGGCGCAGCCGTCGCAGGGTGTGCGCACGGCCAATTATCTCTCAATGATCGCAGGCGCGAACCCCGTTGCGCTTCAGGCGCAGTTCCCGACACGCGAAGCGGCAGAAGCGGCACTGGATAAGGGCTTTGCAGCACGTGCGGGTGACGGCGATGCCAATGACCAGATCTACCAGCTCGAATCTTCACGAAATTACGATCCCAAGCCGCTGGAGAAGATCACCGTCCCCACGCTCTGGATCAATTCGGGCGATGACTTCATCAATCCGCCCGAACTCGGCATGGCGCAGGAGGCAGCGAAGAAGATGCCGCGCGCCATGTTCATTCTGATCCCCGCATCTCCTGAGACCAAGGGCCATGGCACGCATACATGGGCCAAGTTCTGGAAGGCGGATCTGGAAAAGCTGCTGGCGGAACCGGTGGGGCAGTAATCCAACTCCGTTTGGGCTGAGCTTGTCGAAGCCCTGTCCTTTCTGGACACCTCAGCGCCAAGTGTAAGGACAGCCCTTCGACAGGCTCAGGGCAAACGGTAGTGGTGGGGGCCTCAATACTGCCCCTTCGCCGCCCGCGCCTGTTGCCGATCCTCAAACCATTGGTTGATCATCGCCTGTGTGCATCCAGACTGACCGAACGATCCGATAGCCGTGCAGCTTCCCGGCCGTGTGAAGCGCTGGGCATCCTCCAGCGTGCGGACGCGGGATGCCCAAGAGGCGCTAGGGCCGCTGTCCACCCGCTTCTTCTTCCGCAAAGCCTTTGGGATGCGGTAGCGGTCTGATTCCGGCATGCGCGCGCACACGACAATTTCATCGCCATTGGGCGCCGGGCAGGCATCATTTCCGAACACTGTGGTTGTCGTATAGCGGGCGGGCGGCGGGACGGTTTCCGCCGCTAAAGGAGACGTCAAAATGGCGGCAGCGATGAAAATGGGCACAACACGCATAAGTTAATCTCCTTATCCTCCCCTTCGTCCAACACATCTGACCGCCAGATGAACCGCACCAAGACTCTGGATTGGCAAAACGCCCCAGGACTGCTTATGGGGGCGGCATGATCCTCGTCATCGACAATTATGACAGCTTCACTTGGAATCTGGTCCATTATCTGATGGAACTGGGCGCCGAAGTGGAGATTGTGCGGAACGATGCCATGTCCGCTGGACAGGCGATCTCCAGCGGCGCGAGCGCGTTCCTGCTGTCGCCGGGCCCCTGCACGCCCAATGAGGCGGGCATTTCGCTCGATCTGGTCGCAGCCTGTGCGGAGGCCAAGAAGCCGCTGTTGGGCGTCTGTCTCGGCCATCAGTCGATCGGTCAGCATTTCGGCGGCAAGGTCGTGCGCGGCGGTCTGATGCACGGCAAGACCTCGCCCGTCACGCATGATGGCACCGGCCTGTTCGAGGGCCTGCCCTCGCCCTTTACCGCGACCCGCTATCACTCGCTGATCGTCGAGGATGTGCCCGATTGCCTGATCGTGAACGCGACCAGCGATGACGGCCATGTCATGGGCTTCCGTCACCGCGACTTGCCGATCCACAGCGTCCAGTTCCACCCTGAAAGCATCGCGACCGAACATGGTCACGCCATGCTTGCCAATTTTATGTCCGCCGCGGGGATGAAGGTGAAGGAGCGGGCGTGATCCGCCTGCCCGACACGCACGCGCCGCTGGCCGCAGACGAAGCGCGCGCGGCTTTTGATGCCATCCTTGATGGCCAATGCGCCGCCGACGACATCGCCCGTTTTCTAACCGACATGTCGGTGCGCGATGAAAGCGCTGCTGAGATCGCCGCTGCCGTTCAGGCGATGCGCGCCCGAATGATCCCCGTCAAAGCGCCCGAAGGCGCTATCGACGTGTGCGGCACGGGTGGGGATGGCGCGCATTCGCTCAACATCTCCACAGCTGTTGCCATTGTTGTCGCGGCCTGTGAGGTGCCAGTTGCCAAGCACGGCAATCGGGCGGCCTCCTCAAAGGCGGGGGCTGCCGACACGCTGGAGGCATTGGGCCTGAACCTCGACCGCGCTTCGGAACAGGCAGAGGCGACGCTCACAGATCTCGGCATCTGCTTTCTGTTTGCGCAAAAGCATCACCCCGCGCTCGCGCCCCTCGCGCCCATCCGCAAGGCACTGGGGCGGCGGACAGTGTTCAACCTGACGGGGCCGCTCGCCAATCCGGCAAGCGTGACGCGTCAGCTGATCGGCATTGCACGGCCTGACTTTCTGCCGGTTTATGCGGAAGCAATCGACCAGCTCGACTATGAAACGGTCATGCTCGTCTCCGGCGATGAACCGTTGGATGAGATTTCCGTCTGCGGGCCAAGCACCTGCCTGACCGTCAGCGACACCAAACCCGCTCATGCTGAGCTTGTCGAAGCATCGTCCTTTGCTTTGGCGAACAGGAAAAACGGTGCTTCGACAAGCTCAGCACAAACGGATTTTGTAAGAATTACCCCCGAAGATATTGGCCTTCCCCGCCACACGCCCGATGCCCTGCGCGGGGGCGATGCAGTCTATAACGCCGAAGCCCTACGCCGCCTTCTGGCAGGCGAAACGGGTGCCTATCGCGATGCCGTGTTGATCAATGCCGCCGCCGCGCTGATGGTCGCAGGCCATGCTCACGACTGGACATCTGGCATGGAAGAGGCCGCAGAAGCCATCGACAAAGGCCTTGCCAAGGCGCTGCTGGATTGCTGGATCGCTTACAAATGAACAAACTCGACGAAATCTGCGCGACCAAGCGCGACGAAGTGGCAGCACGCAAGAAGGCTGTTTCACTCGCTGACCTTGAAGCCATGGCCGGTGCGCAGACGCCGCCGCGTGGCTTTCGCGCAGCACTCGATGCCAAGGCAGTGACCGGTTTTGGCCTGATTGCCGAGGTCAAGAAGGCCAGCCCCTCCAAGGGCTTGATCCGCGCTGATTTTGATCCGCCTGCCCATGCCAAAGCTTATCAGGCCGGTGGGGCGGCGTGCCTCTCGGTCCTCACGGATGCGCCTTATTTTCAGGGGCATGAGGATTATCTGATTGCCGCGCGCGCCGCCTGTGCTTTGCCCGTGCTGCGCAAGGACTTCATGGTCGATCCCTGGCAGGTGCTGGAAGCGCGGGCCATAGGGGCCGATGCGATCCTCGTTATCATGTCCGCGCTCGACGACGTGCTCGCCGCCGAGATTGAAGAGACCGCACTTTCGCTCGGCATGGATGTCTTAGTCGAAACACATGACGCTGAAGAATTTGAGCGCGCGTTGAAGCTGCGGTCACGCCTGATCGGCGTCAACAACCGCAACCTCAAAGACTTCTCCGTCGATTTCGCGCGCACCTATGAATTGGTGGACCGCGCGCCCGAAGGCTGCACGTTCATCGCCGAAAGCGGGCTCGGCAGCCATGCCGACCTTCTCGCCATGTCCGAACATGGCGTGCGTTGCTTCCTCGTCGGGGAAAGCCTGATGCGGCAGGCCGATGTCGCGGCCGCGACCCGCACCCTCCTGACCGGCGCATGAGCAAGCTGACGCACCTCGACGACGCAGGCGCCGCGCACATGGTTGATGTCGGCGCCAAGGCGACAACGTCACGAGAAGCCGTCGCGGAGGGCCGCATCTCCATGTCCGCTGAAGCTTTGTCCGCGATCCGGGACGGAACGGCAAAGAAGGGCGATGTTCTCGCTGTTGCCCGCGTGGCCGGCATTATGGCTGCGAAGAAGACCAGCGATCTCATCCCGCTCTGCCACCCGATTGCGCTGAGTTCCGCAACGGTCGATTTCGACTTTGAAGACAAGGGCATCCGCGTCACCGCCACGGCCCGCACCAGCGGACAAACCGGCGTCGAGATGGAAGCGCTCACCGCCGCATCGGTCGCCTTGCTGACGCTCTACGACATGGCCAAGGCGCTGGATAAAGGGATGATCCTGTCCGGCATCCGGCTCCTCGCCAAATCGGGCGGACGCTCCGGCGATTGGCGCGCGCAGCCGTGATCGCGCTGGACGAGGCGCAACGCCGCCTTCTTGCGCTCGCCAAGCCCGTTCCCGCAGAAACCATCCCCCTGCACGCCGCCGCGGACCGCTATGCTGCCAAAGACATCCTCGCCCAACGGACGCAGCCCGTGCGCGATCTGTCCGCCATGGATGGCTATGCCGTCCGCTTTGCCGATGGGCCGGGGCCTTGGCGGCTGATCGGGCAGTCGGCGGCAGGTGCTGCCTTTTCCGGGGCGATGGGTCCGGGCGATACCGTCCGCATCTTCACAGGCGCCCCCCTGCCCCAAGGGGCCGACACTGTCATCATGCAGGAAGACATGCGGGCAGGAGGTGACATCATCCATCTTTCGGCACCGCTGGATCTGGTGGCCGGTCGTCATGTGCGCAGAGCCGGGGAAGACTTTGCCAAAGGCGACCTGCTTGTCTCCGCCGGAGACCAGCTAACACCCGCCCGCATCGCGCTGGCCGCGATGGGTGGCCATGGCAGTGTCTCTGTCCGCCGCCCCATTCGGGTTGCGATCCTCTCCACCGGCGATGAACTGGTGCAACTCGGTGCCCCCGTGCACGACGACCAGATTCCGGCGTCCAATTCCGTGATGTTGCACGCGCTGCTGTCTGCCCCCGCCTGTTTAACGACCGATCATGGCATCGTGCGCGACGATCTCGCGACGCTAACCGCCGTATTCGCGTCGTTGGCTGATGCCGATATCATCCTGTCGACCGGTGGCGCTTCGGTGGGCGATCATGACCATGTGAAGCCCGCGCTAGAGGCGGCAGGCGCGCAGATCGACTTTTGGAAAATCGCGATGCGCCCCGGAAAACCATTAATGGCAGGCCAGCTTGGCCAGGCGCTGGTGCTGGGACTGCCGGGCAACCCCGTCTCCGCCTTTGTCACAGCCATCTTGTTCGCCCAGCCATTGATCGCCGCCCTGTCCGGCGCACCGGCCCCTCTGCCACAGCGGCATAAGGCTACCCTCGGCAGCGCCCTGCCGCCGGTCGCCAAACGCACCGATCACATCCGCGCGATCCTCGCCGATGGACGGGCCACGCCCATCGGGCTAAACGACTCCGCCGCCCTGCGCGCCTTGGCCCGCGCCAACGCGCTGATCATCCGTCCCGCAGACAGTCCGGCAGCGCACGCCGGTGACGAAGTCGACATCATCAAGATCGCTTGACGCGACCCTAAATGTTTCCTACACGTTCCGCGTTCGTTCCTTAGCGGAGGTGTGAGATGCTCACGCGTAAACAGCATGAACTGGTGTGTTTCATCTATGATCGGCTTGCCGATACTGGCGTGTCGCCCTCATTTGAGGAAATGAAGGAAGCTTTGGACCTCAAGTCCAAGTCCGGGGTTCACCGGCTTATCTCCGCGTTGGAAGAACGTGGTTTCATCCGTCGCCTTGCCAACCGTGCGCGGGCTCTGGAAGTCGTGAAGATGCCGGAACGTGGCGACGCGCCAAAGCCTGTCACCACAAGCAACGTCGTTGAATTGCCCAAGCGGGAGGCCCCTGCCCCGTCACCGGCCAATGACGTGCTGGAAATTCCTCTGCACGGCCGGATTGC
>JBBATS010000071.1:0-9633 GCA_040398625.1 Chakrabartia sp.
CTGCGGCGAGTTTCTTCCCGTCGATCAGCTTGGCTGACATGAGTGGCATTCCTTTATGTGTGATTTTGTATGTGTTACATACAAACTGCGATTCCGGCAAGAGGCCTCAGTGCGCGACGTCGTCTAGAGGGGCCGAGAGGATATGTCGTGCCTGTTCCACCACCACGTCGGCGATCAACCGATAATTGTCCGCAAAGGCGGCTCCTTCGCGCCAGACAGCGGCGATGGAACGGGCGGCGGCCCAACCTTGGGGCCGCAACCGGGTGACCATGTTTTCTCCGCCGACTTCCGATCTAAGATAAAGTTCGGGCAGGATCGCAAAACCCAATCCTGATCCGCACATCTGGCGCAGGCTATCAAGGCTCGTGCCCTCATAATCCTCCAACAGCTCAGCCCCCAGATCGTTGCAGATATCGCGGAACTGGCGGTGGGTATGGTGTCGCCTGTCCATGCTGAGGATGCCGATGCCTTGCAGATCTTCTCTCTCCACCCGCTTGGCTTGGGCGAGGGGATGGTCCGGCGGGGCGACAATGTGCAGCGGCTCTCTGAAGAGCGGTTCAATATGCAAGCCGCTGCCGGTGACGGGGAGGGGGGAGAGCAACATGTCGAGATCTCCTTTGGCCAGGTCCCGTGCCTGCTCCGTGGGAATGCCTTCGCGAATGTAGAGGCGCAAATCGGGAAAGCGCCGATGCAACTGCGCGATAATCTCTGGCATCAGATAGGGCCCAAGGGTGGGGGTAATGCCGAAGCGGATCGTGCCGGCAATTGCCTGCCGCGCCCGCCGGGTAAGATCTTCTATGTCCTTGACCCCGATGAGTAATTTTCGTGCGCGGGCCACCACTTCACGCCCGATGGGGGTGAGTTGCACTGGCGTTTCATTGCGCTCGACAAGTTGGGCGCCAAGCTTTGCTTCAAGGGTGCGAAGCTGCTGACTGAGCGTGGGTTGTGAGATGTGAACGGCGTCTGCGGCCCGTCGGAAGTTTCCGTGTTCCGAAAGGGCGACCAGATATTCGAATTGGCGAAGCATAGACATGATAGAATCTATCTATCAAAACTCTATGCAAATTGCAATTTGATCAATCAGTCGACGGCACCGATATGCGACCTACGTTTTGCCGGAGATTTTAATGTTCGAATTTTTCACCTCCATGTTCCTTGGAACGCCAGTCTGGTTCTGGCTGGCCTTTATCGGGCTGGTCGTGGCCTTGACGGCGTTTGACCTTGGTCTCCTGCATAAGGAAGACCGGGAGATGGGGATCGCGGAATCCCTGAAGCTTTCTGTCTTTTACATCACCATAGCTCTTGCCTTTGGCGTCTGGGTCTGGATCGAAAAAGGCGCAGATTTGGGCATGAAATATTACACGGGCTTTTTCATTGAGAAGGCGCTGTCGATCGACAATATCTTCGTGATCAGCCTGATCTTCGCGTTCTTTGCGATCCCGGCCAAGTTCCAGTATCGCGCGCTGTTGTGGGGCATCATCGGTGTCATCGTCCTGCGCGGTCTGATGATTGCGGCGGGTGCTGCGCTGGTGAGTGAGGCCTATTGGGTCCTCTACATCTTTGCCGCCTTCCTGGTCGCGACGGGCGTCAAAATGTTCTTTTCGAACGATCATGCGCCGGATCTTTCAAAGAACCCTGCGATCCGCTGGATTTCCACGCACATGCGGGTGACCAAGGAACTGCATGATCAGCGCTTCTTTGTGAAAGTGCCGGACGAGAAGACGGGCCTTATGGTGCGAGCGGCGACCCCGTTGTTCCTCGCGCTCGTGGTGATCAACCTCGCTGACCTTGTCTTCGCGATTGACTCGGTGCCCGCCATTTTCGCGATCACGACCGATACGTTCGTGGTCTATACATCCAACATCATGGCGATCCTCGGCCTGCGTGCGCTCTACTTCGCGCTCTCAGCGATGATCGACCGGTTCCACTACCTCAAATTCGCCCTTGCCGCCGTACTGGTGTTCATTGGCTCCAAGATCTTCGTGTCCGATTTTCTGCTGGATGGGGCCAAGTTTCCGCCCGTTGCCAGCCTGGCCGTTACCTTCGGCTTGATCGGCGCGGGGATAGGATGGTCGCTCTGGAAAACCCGGACCACCTCCGCCCTCGACTGAAACCCTGATTAATTAATCAATCAAAAGAAGGAGAAGTCATTATGCGTAAATATCTCTATCTGCCGGTTCTCGCTGGTATGGCCATGGTTGCGGCACAGCCGGCTATGGCACGCGGCAAAGCGGTTTGCATGAAGCCAACGACGGCGCAATTGGATGCCCAGTTTACCAAGTTTAACAATGCCTGGGCGACAAAGAACCCTGACACCGTGACGGCGCTTTTCGCTGACGATGCCGTGCTTCTGGCAACTGTCGCCAACAAGCCCCGCACCGACCATGCTGGCATCCGCGACTATTTCGTCAGCTTCCTGAAGAACAGCCCTGTCGGCACGATCAATAGCTCGACGATCAAGACGGGCTGCAACTGGGCAGTGCGCGCTGGGACATGGACGGTGGTTCTGACTAACCCTGAAACGGGCGCCAAAACCGACGTAAAAGCACGCTACAGCTTCCTTTACGAATATGAAAAGGGCCAGTGGAAGATCGAGCACCTGCATTCGTCCGCAATGCCAGAAAAAATCTGAACCCGAGGTGCCGGCCATGCCTCCCCTTTATTTGGCCGGCACCGCCCATTTCTAGTGCGCAAAGCACAGGATTGAAGAAAGAGGATAGAATATGAAGAACCTTCCCATCAAATTTGCCCTCGCGTCGCTTTTGGCCGCAACGGCATCGGTCGCATCCGCACAGCCTGTTGAGGGCAAGATTCAGGTGAAGCTTTTCGGGACGGCGGTTTTGCCGGACGGTAAGATCACTTCTGTCGTAACAGATCGCATCGGGCTCCCCGCGCGTGCGCAGTCGCAGGCCAGCAACAGCTTTGTGCCCACGATTGCGGCTGAGTATTTCCTCAGCCCCAACCTTTCGATTGAAACAATCTGCTGCGTCACGCCGCACGATGTGAACGGTGCGGGCAGCCTGTCTGGTGCAAAGCTGGTCAACAACGCGATCATCCTTCCGGCGACGGTCACGGTGAAATACCATCTGGCCAACGGCTCGGCGATTAAGCCCTATGTCGGCGCAGGCCCGACGCGCTTCTTCATCTTCAGCGAAGGTGTTGGCGCAACGGCCAGAACGCTTGGTGCCACAGCCGTCAATCTTAAGGATGATTTCGGCTTTGCCTTGCAGGCCGGAACGGACATTAAGCTCAATGATCGTGGCCTGGGCCTGAGCATCGATGCAAAGCGTTACTTCGTCGACACAACTGCTGTATTCCGTGCGGGAACGACGACGGTTCTTGAAACGCGTCACAAACTCGATCCGTGGGTGTTGAGCGCAGGTCTCGCTTACCGCTTCTGATTTACTTGAAAGGGACCTCTTATGATCCGCTACATACCGATGGCTGCGCTGGCCATTCTGGCCACGTCGCCACTCCATGCTGCGGAAGAGGATACCCATTTATGGGGCGTAGTGATTGTGAGCGCTGATGTCAGCAAGGACGTTGTCATTACGATGGAAGGCGCTGCGCGCCTGACAGATGACGCCTCGCGGCTTGGGCAGACAATCCTGCGCCCCAGCATTGGATACAGACTGGGGAAGAACACGATTGCGACTGTCGGCTATGCTTATGCGGCCATAGATCCTGTCGGGCCCGCCAGTTCAGATGAACACCGCCTTTGGCAGCAATTGACCTTCAGGGTTGCCGGCAATGGAAGTGGCCTGACGGTTACGGGCCGGACGCGGTTTGAACAGCGATGGTTTGAAGGCCGGGACGACATGGGCTGGCGGTTGCGGCAGCAGCTGCGAGCCACGGCACCGCTCGCTGGCAAAACGCGCGCTGTTGTATGGAGCGAAGCCTTTCTCTCGCTGGATGATACGAGCTGGGGACAGCGCAGCGGATTGGATCGGTGGCGCAATTCGGTTGGGCTGTCGGTGCCCGTGACCAAAACCGTGACCATTGAGCCGGGTTACATCAACCAATGGGTCAGCACGCGCGGACTGGACCGTGTCCACCATATCGCGAACATTTCGCTGTCTGCGCGGTTCTAAAGACTTAAAGTAACAAGGTGGGGGAATTAAAGCGTGGCCATTGACGTCGGGATCAGCGCGCTCCTGTCGCCCATGATCCTTTTCTTCATCCTCGGCGGATTTGCCGGGCTCGTGCGGTCGGACCTCAATGTTCCCGACGCGATGGGCAAGGCGATGTCTATCTATTTAATGGCCGCCATCGGCCTGAAGGGGGGGATCAGCGTTGCTGAGGCCGGTCTCTCACCCCAGTTCGCGATTGCCCTGCTCGCAGGGGTCGGCCTGAGCCTGCTTTTGCCGGTTCCCGCATTTGCAGCGCTACAGCGGGTGGGTGCTGTTGATCGAACGAATGCCGCGGCGATTGCCGCGCATTATGGATCGGTGAGCGTTGTCACCTTCGTGACGGGTACCGAAATTCTCAACGCGCTGTCCATGCCGCCAGCAGGCTATATGGTGGCAGTGATGGCCGCGATGGAAACGCCCGCCATCATCATTGGGCTATTGCTGGCCCGAAGCACGCTCGCCTCCGGGCCATCCATGCCGAAATCGGCGATGTGGCACGAAAGCCTTTTAAACGGCTCTGTGGTTCTTCTACTCGGCAGTTTCGCGATCGGTCTGGCTGTGGGCAAGGAAGGTGCGGCACCGGTGCTTCCCGTCTTTGATGCCGGGTTTCGGGGTATCCTTTGCCTGTTCCTGCTCGACATGGGGCTGATTGCGGCAAGGCGCTTGCGAGAGACGCGAAATCTGACCTGGCGGCTCATCGGGCTTGGCATCGCACTGCCGGTTCTTCAAGGCGTGGTCGGTGTCTCGCTCGGGACGGTCATCGGACTTGATGTGCCGACGGCAGCCGTGCTCGGCATTCTTGCGGCAAGCGCCTCTTATATTGCGGTGCCCGCTGTGATGCGTATGTCCCTGCCTCAGGCAGATCCCGGTCTCTCGCTGGGCATGGCCCTCGCTGTGACCTTTCCGTTCAATGTGACCTTTGGTATTCCCCTTTACATCGCATTGGCCACAAGGATTGGCGCATGAGTTTGAATGTCGTCCAACGCCGTAGAATTGAAGTTCTGGTTGACCGCCCTTTGGCACCCCTTCTTGCTGAGCTTGCGCGCAATTCAGGCATCACAAGCTACAGCCTTTTGCCGGTTCTCGGCGGCGCGGGCCATAATGGCGTCTGGACGGATGAGGAGATCAGCGGGGCTCAGGCCAAGCTCATTTTTTTAACCGTGGCGTCGGAGGAGAAGACCGACCGTTTGGTGGAACAACTGGCGCCTTTGCTGGACAGTCACGGCCTTGTGTTGTTCCTCAGCGCCGTGGATGTGGTCCGGGGCCAACGCTTCTGATCGCAGGACTGTAACGCTGGCTGCTCCCTTAAATCATTAATATTAATTGATTTTATCTGCAGCCACATTGTTGCCGGCTGCCGGTGAGCACATTCACAAAGGCTTTATCAAAGTGACATGATGCCGACGTCGTAACGACCCTTGGCCGTCATTCGCGTGCGTTAGTGGCTCGTTCTCCTGTTATCTGGAGTCGTTTCATGCGCCGAATGTCCTTGTTTGCTATTCTTCTTTCCTCAACCACGAGCCTGACGGCCCATGCCCAAAGTGTGCCGGCAGATGAGGTTTCGAGAGAAGACGACATCATCGTCACGGCCCAGAAGCGTGAAGAACGCCAGATTGATGTGCCGATTACGCTGTCCGCAATAACGGGAACACGTCTGCGCGAAATTGGTGTCAATGACTTGGATGAACTTTCAAACTATATCCCGGGCCTCAACATCCAGGAGCAGAGCGCGAACAACCCCGGCATCGTCATCCGCGGCATTACATCTGACTCCGGCTCAGCGCAGCAAGGTGCGCGTGTCACGCTCTATTATAACGGCGTTGATATCTCTCGCTCGCGCGGTTCGTATCAGGACATCTATGACATGGAGCGCATTGAGGTCGTTAAGGGACCACAAGCGACGCTCTTTGGCACCGCCTCTGCGGTCGGCGCGATCAGCCTGATTTCCGCGCGGCCAGAAGAAGGCTATAGCGGCGAACTCGCCGGCACATATGGCAACTTCAATCAATATTCAGCAACTGGCTTTGTTAATGCCGGTTCGGAAAAGCTCGCCGGACGCGTGGCCTTTGCCTACAAAAAGCGTGACGGCTACGTGAACAATCTGGCTGTTGGCCAAGAGGATCTATACGCTCAGGACCAGTTTGGCGCGCGCGGTTCGCTGCGGTTCAAACCCACTGAAGCGATGACGGCGGACCTGATCCTTACCTATGATCGTCAGCGGAATTCCGGCACGCCGTTCATCTCGCTCACCTATCCAACCGCGTCGGGCGCGCCGAATGCCTTTGGCGATGCAGCGCTTGGCGGCACACCCAATGCCCTCCGAGATCTTGGACTGAGCAAGCTTGGCCTCAAGCGCGATGTCTATGATGCCAATTTGACGGTCAACTGGGATATCGCAGACGATTGGACGCTCACTTTGGTCAACGGCTATCGCAAGTTTGACTCGCTTGAAGTCTTCGATGCGGACGGGACAGCCGCTGAATATCTTGAGTTTGCTGAACTCGCCAAAGGCGATCAGTTTAATCAGGAAACGCGCTTCTCATATAACAGCGACAACTTCCGTGGATCGTTCGGGTTCAATTATTTCCACGAAAACGGTGTGCAGAATGTGCCCTTCTCCACAAATGAGAACGTGTTCTTTGCCTGCCTTACAGCAACGGCTGCCACGCGCGCGCAGTGCGTAGCACCAGGGGGTGGCGTTCCTGCCGCCGCCGCACCACGCATCAATTATACGTCATTCTTTGAAAATCAGGGCCGCAACACGAGCTACTCAGTGTTTGCCGATGGCACTTGGATCCCGACGCCGCGTCTTGAGATTACGGCCGGTGTCCGCGTGCAGATCGAAAAGCGGCTTTCGGGCTTCCGCGCTGGCGTGCCGCGTTCAACGTTGACGGGCGGCGCTTCGGTCGTCCCCGGGCAAGTCGATACGGCAGGCCGGACGTTCACGTCTGAGGATAGCTATGCCGACGTGCTTCCGCGCCTCAATGTGCTGTATAAGTTCTCCGACAATTTCAATGGTTATGCCACCGTATCAAAGGGACGTCGCTCTGCCATCGTCAATGTGGGCGCGCGCGCAACAGCGGGTGGCCCCGTTGCCAACATTTCGCCGGTTCTTGAGGAAGTGCTCTGGAACTACGAGCTTGGGGTAAAGGGCACAGTCGGTATCGTTTCTGGATCCATCGGCGTCTATTACCTGACATATGACAATTTCCAGGTGAGCATCATCATCCCGCCAAGCATCGTTGGCGTGACGCAAAGCGCGGGTACGGCGACGAACAAGGGCATTGAGGCCGAAGTGAACATCCGCCCTGCATCATGGCTGACAATGTTCGCCAATGGCGCTTACATCGATGGCGGCATCGACAATCGGCCAGATATCGCGGCAAACTTCCGCGGTGCCAAATTCCGTTTGCAGCCTGACTATCAGGCCGCGGCAGGCTTGATCATCGATGCGCCAATCGGCAGTGTTAATGTGTTTGCGACGCCAAGCATCACTTATCGGAGCAAGCTGTTCTTCGAAACACCAAACCTTGAAGCGCGGAGCCAAGGGCCAGTGACGCTCGTCAATATTGTTGGCGGCGTTCGGTTCGCTGACAATCGCTACGAAATCTCAGCCTTTGCGCGCAACGTTTTCAATAAGCGCTATCTTCTCGATGCCGGAAACACCGGTGGGGCGTTCGGTATTCCGACCTTCATTCCGGGTGAGCCACGGTTCTACGGTTTGAAAATGAGCGCAAAATTCTGAAGCGGCATAAGAATGGCGCGGTGACGCCACTACGATAAAACACGATAAGCGCCTGGCCAGTATTGATGCTGGTCAGGCGTTTTTCTGTGAATGTGCTCTAGGCAATCCGTGCGCCCTGCCGCAGCAGTTCCGATTGCACTTTTCCGATATCTACCTCGGCAAAGTCACGGGCGGTTTTCACACCGACCGCTGCGGCCACGCCTGCGCCTTGCCCGGCCACGGCGCAGCACATCATGTTGCGGACGGCCGCATGGCTCACCTTGTCGCCGCCGATTACGCGGCCGGTAACGATCAGGTTCTTGATACCCTTGGGCAACATCGACCGATACGGCACATGGAAATAGCGGCCTGTGGTCGGTAAAATCAGATAGCCATAGCCATCGATGAATTCCGGGAAGATGCCGACGCTATCGTCAAAACGGCCCTGTTCCATCACATCATCTGCGGTCATGTTGTAGACCGCATCAATCTTGCGCGTGTCGCGGATGCCCAGCGTCATGCCGAAGTTACGGAGCTTGGCATCCTCGCAGCCGGGCATGAAGGCCTGGAGCGCAGCAATGGCGTGCATCGCCTGTTTGCGCCCTGCCATTTCGCCATGGGTCAGCGCATCGGGGTTGGTGCCGTCGAGATAGAGGTGGCACATGTTGAGATAGGTGAGATCGCCTTGATCAGAGACTGTGCCCCATGTGCCCGCCATGGTTTTCACGCTGTCCGGGATGAGGCCTGCCTCCAGCGCCTTTTGGAACGGCTTGCGCAGGAAGGGGGAGAACATCTCATCCTCCTTGCCGCTGGTGATCACTTCCCATTCGCCGCCCACGGCCCAGTCGCCGTAGGTTTGCGGGTCAGCTTTGACCGCATCAATGAAACGCGTCTTGTTGACCCCGCACATGGAGAACATGACGGAGACGGACATCATCTCATCCACCGGATGCATGTGCGTTGGTGCGCCTGCGCGGTGGGCGATGTCAGCGTCGCCCGTCGCGTCAATCACCCGCTTGGCGAGGATGGCTTCGCGGCCTGCTTTGCTCTCGACGATCACGCCTCGGATCGTGTCGCCCTCCATGATCGGCGCGACGAAAAGCCGGTGGAGCATGGGGATGACCCCCGCTTCCTCAACCAGCGTGTCAGCGACGAACTTGAACCCTTCGGCATCAAGGCTGTGACTGATTGACTGCGGTTCCGGCATGGCCGCGCCCATCGTCTTGGCGCGATCTTCAAATTCCCGCCCAATACCTTCGCTGTCGATGGTCGCGGGGTGGCGATACCAGGCAAAGCCCTCCACGCCGACCTGCGTGATGTTGCCGCCGAAGCAGCCATAGCGTTCGAGCAGGGTTGTCTCGACACCCGCCCGCGCTGAGGCTAGCGCAGCCGCAAGGCCGCCGGGCCCGGAGCCGACCACGAGCACGTCGGTCTCGCGGATCACGTCGATCTGGCGGGCGGGTTCGGTGATGGTGGCGGTCATCGCTGGCGCGTTTCCCAGTCAGGTGCCACGTAATATGGCGCGTTGGAGGGGGCGAGCATGGGCTTGCCGAGGATATGGTCGGCGCCCTTTTCCCCGATCATGATGGTCGGCGCGTTGAGATTGCCCGTGGTAATTGATGGCATCACGCCGCTGTCCACGACGCGCAGACCCTGAACCCCGATGACGCGAAGTTCGGGATCGACGACAGCCATGGGATCGTGCGGGCTCCCCATCTTGCACGTGCAACTGGGGTGGAGCGCGCTTTCGACGTGCTCGGCAATGAACGCATCGATCTG
>JBBATS010000071.1:9733-12185 GCA_040398625.1 Chakrabartia sp.
CCGGCGCGGCTGCGGATGAAGCCGCAGCTTTCAAACTGGTTTGACGCGCCGACGCCTTTGCGCCCGAACAGCCATTGCGCCCCGACCATCGCTTTGCCGAGCAGATTGGCCTTGCCGTAGAGGGTAATCGGCTGGGTGCAGGCCATCTGAAAATAGAACTCAAGATGATCCTGCAAATTCGCCCCGACGCCCGGGCGGTCTGCGCGCACTTCAATCCCGTGCTCTTTCAACTCCTCCGCAGGGCCTATGCCGGACAGCTTGAGCAACTGAACCGAGTTGATTGGTCCGCCTGACAGGATGACCTCGCATACGGCGCGCAGCTGGTGCAGCTTGCCCGCCTGTTCATATTCGATGCCGACCGCGCGTGTGCCCTCAAACAGGATCCGCGTCGCCAGAGCCTGTTCGATGACCCTAAGGTTGGGCCGCTTGCGCGCCTCATACAGATAGGCTTTGGCCGCCGAACAGCGCGTGCCGTTCCGCACGGTCATATCCATCCGGCCAAAGCCTTCCTGAGCGTAACCGTTATAGTCTTCGGTCAGACCATAGCCGGCTTGTTGCGCGGCATCGAGCCAAGCGTGATGCAGCGGATTGTCGAGTGGGCCATAGCTTGTCGAGAGAGGACCATCGCCGCCCCGATATTCGTCCCCGCCTTCGGCCCGGCCTTCGGCGCGTTTGAAATAGGGCAGCACATCGGCATAGCCCCAGCCAGTGGCGCCGTCCTCTTCTTTCCAGCGTTCGAAATCGAGCGCATTGCCGCGCACATAGACGAGGCCGTTGATTGAGGAGGAGCCGCCCAGACCCTTGCCGCGTGGGCAGTTTAAGCGTCGGCCATTGAGGTGCGGTTCGGGCTCACTTTCATAGCCCCAATTCCACCGCTTGGTGTTCATGGGATAGGCGAGGGCGGCAGGCATCTGGATGAAGATGGACCGGTCACTGCCGCCAAATTCCAACAAAACGACCTGATTTTTGCCATCCGCGCTCAGCCGGTCGGCGAGCACGCATCCGGCCGACCCTGCACCGACGATGATGTAATCGGCAGCCTCAATAGGGGGCATCAATCTTCTCCATCGCGACATAGACGCTCTTCAACTGGGTATAGTGCTCGATCGCCGCGCGCCCGTTTTCGCGGCCGAGCCCGGATTGCTTGTTGCCGCCAAACGGCATTTCAATCGGGGTGATGTTGTAGGTGTTGATCCAGCACGTCCCGGCTTCCAGCGCGGCAATGACGCGATGGGCGCGGGTCAAGTTGTTGGTGAAGATACCGGCAGCCAGCCCGAAGCTCGTGTTGTTCGCCCGGGCGACAACTTCCGCCTCATCTTCAAAGTCGAGCACTGCCATGACGGGGCCGAAAATTTCTTCGCGCACAATCGCCATCTCATCGGTGCAGCCGGTGAAGATGGTGGGTTCGACAAAGGCGCCTTTTGCCAGATCACCCGTCGTCACACGTTTACCACCCGTGAGCATGGTCGCGCCTTGCTGCTGGCCCAAGGCGATATAGCCCAGCACCTTTTCCATATGCGCCGGAGAGATGAGCGCGCCCATCTGGGTCGCAGGATCGAGCGGGTCGCCAATCACCATTGCCTCGGTGCGCGCCTTCAGCTTGGCGAGGAACGCATCGCGGATGGATTTGTGGACGAAGACGCGCGTGCCATTGGTGCACACTTCGCCCGCTGAATAGAAATTGGCGAGCAGGGCGCCCGACACGGCTTCATCCAGATCGGCATCTTCGAACACGATCAGCGCGGATTTGCCGCCCAGCTCGAACGTCACATATTTGAGCGTGCCTGCGGCATCGACCATCACCTTCTTGCCGGTGCCGACCTCACCCGTGAGCGACACCTTGGCGATATCGGGATGGAGGCTGAGCAAACGGCCGGTGTCCGCCTTGCCCTGCACGACCTGAAATAGCCCATCGGGCAGCCCCGCATCGCGATAGGCCTTTTCCAGCTCAATTGCGGTTAGCGGGGTCAGTTCGGCGGGCTTGAAGATCATCGCGTTGCCGCAGGCCAGCGCAGGGGCGGACTTCCAGCAGGCGATCTGGATGGGATAGTTCCAAGCGCCAATGCCTGCGACCACACCCAGAGGCTCGCGCCTCGAATAGCCAAAGGCGCCGCTGCCCAGATCATGATGTTCCCCGGCGATCGTGCGGGCGAGCCCGGCATAATATTCGATGCAGTCCGCCCCGGACAGGACGTCTACGGCAATGGTTTCTTGAATGGGTTTGCCAGTGTCCTGTGCCTCGAGCCGAGCGATCGCCTCATTCCGCTCAACGAGCAGGGCGGCCGCACGGTGCAGGATACGCCCACGCTCCACCCCGGGGGTCTTGGCCCAAAGCTTTTGCGCTTCGGCGGCACGGGCCACGGCCTTGTTGACTTCTGCCTGCCCGTCGATCTGGATTGTCGCGAGCACTTGCCCTGTTGCCGGATTGATCGTGTCAAAGCTCGTGGCGGTG
>JBBATS010000072.1:0-8992 GCA_040398625.1 Chakrabartia sp.
GTCGTCTAACGGTAAGACTACGGACTCTGACTCCGTCTATTGAGGTTCGAATCCTCACGGGGCATCCAATTTTCGCAAATCACATATAAAGTTGAGGCCGGACGCTTGGTCGCCCGACCCCGTTTGCTGCGTCAGCCGCGCTGTTTGGACAGCCCGACGCGCAGCCACAGCAGCAACGCGATGATCACGGCTTCGACGATGATCGGCTGGATTACGGCGTTGCCGCCGCCGTCGATGATGAGGCCGACAAAGCGGCCGGAAATGGCGACACAGACAAAGACGAGCGCTGCGTTGACCCAGTGGATGCTGCTCCGGATGACGGCGATCAGCAGGCAGATGCCCATGCCGCCGAACAGACCTGCAATATCGGCGCGGACTGTCGCCCGGCCGACAAGGCCACCGCCCAGATCGGTCGTGGAGATGCCAAGGGCCGGAATGACCTGTTCCACTCCGAGCCAAAGCCCAAGTGCGAGAACCAGCGAGCCAAGTGCGCCGATGCCGATGAGAATGCGTGGAATGATGACCATGTTGAGACCCCTCCTCTTGTTTTGATCATGGTCCGGTCTGCCACAGGCCGCGTGATTGTCAAACTTGGCAGGGGCGCCAGTCCGTCCCTTTGCGGTGGCAAGCGAAGCGGGAATCGCCTAGACTGGTTTCTTATGACACGCCGACAGACACGCAGATTGGATTGGGGTTTCCCCCGCTGGCGCGGCTATGGCGCGGAAAGCGAAGCGGTGAAGGTGCGGCTGTGTGATCGGCATGGCTGCGACTTGCCGGGGGATCGGCCTGCGCCAAAATCGCCCAATAGCCCCGAAAAATGGTGGTTCTGCGAGACACATGCGGGCGAGTATAACAAGAATTGGGATTACTTCGCCGGACTGACGGCTGAAGAAGCCGCCGAGCGTGAGGCGAATGAACGACGCGATGCGTCGGGATATCAGGACCCGAAACATTATGGCTGGGCGGGCCCCGGCGATGGCTCCCGCAGCCGCGATGAACTGCGCGCGCTCGATGCGTTGGGGCTAGAGGTCGATGCCGAATTTGACGCTGTGCGTGTTGCCTGGCGCAAGCTCGCCAAGGAAAACCATCCCGATGTGAAGCCCGGTGATGCGGACGCCGCTGAGCGCTTCCGCCAGATCCAAGCCGCCTACGATGTGCTGCGCGCTGCTGAGGAGCGCCGTCTGGCGCTCTGATTATTCTTCAAGGCTGTCGGGCACAGGGTCCTTGCCGGAGATTTCACGGGCGAGGCGTTCACATTCACGAAAGTCGGGCAGGCCGGAAATTTCGAGGACACCTCCTGCAATCGGCTCCCGCACGATGGGGGCGGTGAGCTCCTTGCCATTGAGCAAAATGGGCAACGGCTGGCCCGTCATGGACGACGTGAGCTGATGCAGGCGGGAGGCCGCCGTTTCGGCCAGCGTGATCATCAGCACCGGCATGCCGTCTACCGACGCCACAGCGCGGGCATCGAGGATCTCCGCTTCGGCAAAACGTTCCGGCCCGATGCGGAAATCGCGCGCCGCAAAAGCGGGGGACGCAGACATGAGAGCTGCGAGAAACATCAGCAATCTGGTCATGCGCGGTGCCCCCAATTCAATCCCTCCATCGTCCGCTTGGACGGAGGGACTGTCAACCCGCGACGCGTGCGGCGGTTTCGCGGATCAGCGCGATCATATTGGGGATGCCCTGCGTCCGGTTGGAGGACAGTTGGTTTTTGAGATCAAACGGGGCGAGCGCGCCTTCAATGTCGGTCGCCAGAATGTCGGCGGCAGGCGCGTCCTGCACGGTTTTCAGCACCAGTGCGATGATGCCCTTGGTGATGGCGGCATTGCTGTCCGCCAGAAAATGGAGGTGCCCCCCATCTTGCGCGGCGGGGTAGACCCAGACGCTCGCAGAACAGCCGCGCACAAGTGTCGCATCGGTTTTGAGCGCGTCGGGCATGGGTTCCAGTTCGCGTCCCAGATCGATCAAAAGGCGATAGCGGTCGTCGCCGTCGAGGAACTCATATTCCTCCTGAATATCTTTAAGGCTGGTCATGGTTTTCTCTAGTGCGCGGTTTCGACGAGGATCTTGTCGATCTTGCGACCGTCCATATCGATGATTTCAAAGCGATAGCCTTGGTCGATGAACGACTCCCCGGTGGTCGGGATGCGCTTCATGCGGTCAAGAACGAAGCCGGCGACGGTTGCATAGTCGCGGTCTTCTTCAAGGCTGATGCCAATGCGTTCGGAAAGGCCATCGGCGGTGGCCCAGCCGGAGACGAGCAGGCTGCCATCCTCGCGCTCAAAGATCGCCGGTTCCTCGCCGTCATCCTGATCGGACACGAAATCCCCCGCAATCGCAGAGAGGAGGTCCGCAGGCGTGACGATCCCTTCAAAATGCCCATATTCGTCGTGGACAAGGGCAACGGGCACATCGGCATCGCGCAGCACTTCCAGCACGTCCATCGCATCGACCTGATCCGGGATGATCGGTGCGCGCTTCATCAGCACCTTGAGGTCGAGCTTCTTGCCGGTGAGCTCGGCGGCCAGCAGATCGCGCGCGGAGACGACCCCCACAATTTCATCAACCGATCCGCGCGCGATGAGCAGGCGGCTGTGCGGGGAGGCGAGGACGGCCTGATGGATCGTCTTTGCGTCCGCCTTTTCATCGAGCCAGTCGATTTCGGTGCGCGGCGTCATCACTTCGCGCACGGGCCGGTCGGCCAAACGCACGACGCCTGAAATGATGGCGCGTTCGCTTTCCTCAATCACGCCGGATTTGGAAGCCTCTGCGACAATCAGATGAAGCTCTTCCGCGGTCACGTGATTTTCCGATTCGCGATTCATGCCGAGGATGCGGAAGATGAGTGCGCTGGTGCGGTCGAGCAGCCACACCAAAGGCGCTGTCACGCGCGACAGGACAACCATCGGCATCGCCATGACGACGGCAATCGGTTCTGGCGCGCGCAGGGCGAATTGTTTGGGCACCAGTTCCCCCACGATCAACGAGGCAAAGGTGGTGAGGCCCACGACGAGCGTGAAGGAGATATCGTCGGACCATTGGGCGGGGACGCCGATCATAAGCAACCGTTCGGCCACAGGTCCACCAAGGCTGGCACCCGAATAGGCACCTGCGATGATCCCGATCAGCGTGATGCCGATCTGAACGGTGGACAGAAACCGCCCGGGATTGGACGCCAATAGCAGCGCAGTTTTGGCGCCGCGCAACTGGCTCTTCTTCGTGATCGATTCCAATCGGGCCCGGCGGGCAGAGACAATGGCCAGTTCCGACATGGCCAAAACGCCATTGAGCGCGATCAAGGCAAGGATGATCGCGATATCGCCCCAAGGGAATGGGGTCAGGGGAATGGGAAGGGCTGTGGCCATTGGTTGCGGCGCTTATGGCAGATTCTAGGGCAAGGGCTCAAGTGTTCTGCGAAAAGGGATCGCCTTGCCTATCTTTTTGCCGCGAAGAATGCCCGCAGCTGGTCCGCTGCCTGCGCCTCGCCAAGGCCGGAATAGACGTCGGGCCGGTGGTGGCAGGTCGGCTGGGTGAAAATGCGCGGGCCATGATCAACGCCGCCGCCCTTCGGGTCGGGCGCTGCATAATAGACGCGGGCGATTCGCGCATGGGCGATGGCTCCGGCGCACATCGGGCATGGTTCCAGCGTCACCCACAGATCGCAATCGTCGAGCCGTTCATTGCCGAGCGCGCGTGCCGCCGCTCGGATGGCCTCCATTTCCGCATGCGCCGTCGGGTCTTTCGAAGCCCGCATCGCATTGGCGCAAGCCGCGATTTCCACGCCATTGCGGACGATGACAGCACCCACGGGCACTTCGCCGGCCTGTGCCGCCTCTTGCGCGAGATCCAGCGCACGTTGCATGAAGGGGGAGAGGGGAATTTCCATTGGCCTGCCTTAAGCCTGCCTTTGGCTTGACGAAAGCACCTTCCACGGTTAGGTGCCCAACCTTTCCGAATTCATTGATTCAACTTCAGGACGAACACACATGTCGCGCATTTGCGAACTGACTGGCAAGGGCCGCCAGGTGGGCAACAACGTTTCCCACGCGAATAACAAGACCAAGCGGACTTTCCTGCCGAACCTGCAGAACGTCACGCTGATCTCCGAATCGCTCGAAAAGAGCGTTCGTCTGCGTGTTTCGACCAACGGTCTGCGTTCGGTTGAGCATGTCGGCGGCCTCGACAACTGGCTGATCAAGACCTCGGACGAAAAGCTGAGCCTGAAGGCCCGTCGCCTGAAGCGCGAAGTCGCCAAGAAGGCGGTCGCCGCTTAATCTTTCAGCGCAAACTTCAGCAGGTAAGACTGCTGGAGTGGCCAGAAATTATCATCAGAGGCGAGCCAGATAATGGTTCGCCTCTTTTCTTGCGTCACGGCCAGAGCCTCAAAATTATCGACGAGCGTCGGCGCCTCCAGCCGGGCGATCTCTTTTCCCTTCAGCAGCATGCCGGGGCGCACGTCCTTCGGCACGTCCATGATGTACAGCCGGTTGCGGAACCACTGGCGCGCTGAAAACAGGCGGTAGAGCACAAGCAGCCGTCCGTCCGGCAACTCCGCTGCATCAACCGGCAGATAGCCGGGCGGCCGGTCCAGGATCGCCGTGACCGGTTTGATCGCCGGGTTCAGGGGATCGCCTTTAAAGACGAGCACTGGCGTCAACTGCCCCGAATCATCGGGGTCCGCCTCGGCAAAGACCAGCATCCGCCCACCGCGCAGCCGCACCATGGCTTCGGGTCCGTAGGTGATCTGCCAATTTTTCATTTCCGGCCGCGCAATCGAGGTGGCACGCCCGCGGTCGCCGGAGAAGCGGCACAGCAGGTTCGTGTTTTCCAACCCGATCCAGCTTCGGCCGCTGACAGGATCAACAGTGAGCGATTCGGTATCCTGCTTTTCTTTGATCCAGTGAAAACCGCAGCCTTTAGGGATTTCAGAAAGCTTGCCGGTGATCGCCGATCCGGTGGGGAATGGGATATCGAGCATGGCGCCTGCATCCGAGATCAGCCGCAGCCCGCCTTTGTGCGGCACCATGGCGGACCACCCGCCAAAATCTGGATGTCCAGAACGCATCGTCCAGCCTGCCAGATAAAGAAGCTTCCCCGCTTGCCGTAAATGGTTCGAGTCCTTGGACAATTTTGTCGGCTCGAGTGCGATGCGTATCCATTGAGGGGCAATCGGCATCTGGCCAACCTTGGCCGATGACGCGCAGAAAAGGAGCACACAAAACAGCAGGGCAAGACCGGTCCGGCGCATCATCCCTTCCGCCATTAGCCGAACGACGGGCTATTCCTAGCCCCGCTCAATTCTGAACGGCGGCTAACGAACACATTCAGCAAAGGTCCAATCGGGCGTGGCCATAAGGCCAGTGTCGACGACGCCGGGATGATCCTGACACCGCCGACGTGTTTGGTCGATGCGTTGCGTCAAGTTGGAGAGGTTCGATGAACAAGAAGCTGGTCAATCTGGGTGCCGCTGCCGCGATGGCTGTGACGACCCTTATCCCCGCCGCACCTGCGTTCGCGCATGACGGCGGGCATGGCGACGACGGCTATTATCAGGAGCGTGGCTATGGCGACGGTTATTACGACCGGCGCGGCTATCGCGGGGCGCGCTATGACAAGCGCGGCGGCCAGTATGACGCCCGATATGATGCGCGGTACGACAATGGCGGCACCTATCGGGACCAGTCCTATCGCTATCGCGGTCAGCGCTGCGGCAAAGGCACGACCGGCCTGATCATCGGTGCAGTGGCCGGTGGCCTGCTTGGCCGGTCGATCGTCGGGTATCGTGGAGACCGCACGGCAGGCGCGATTGTCGGGGCTGGTGTCGGCGCCCTTGCGGGCCGCGCCATCGACAAATCGGACGATCGCGGTCGCTGCTGATCAAGAATTCCTGACCCCTCCCGGTGGGCTGGCCCGTGTAGCATAAGGGCTTGCGTAACGCTCATCGGGAACCTGGTCCCGGCCTCGCCTTCGGGCAGGCCGGGCCTTCGTTGCAGATTGGATAGATCTGTGGCGGTAACGGGGGGAAGGGGCCCCAGGGTCGCGTACTTGGGGGGTAGGGGCCGGACCGGTGTATTGGTCCGGCCCTTATTTTTTGGGAACCAAGTGTCCCGGAGAAATCCCGCCCAAATCCGTTTGTGTCGAGCGTAGTCGAGACACGTTGTTAGCGGTCCCCACGTCCCTCGACTTCGCTCGGGACAAACGGGCGTGAAGAATCTAGAGGGCAGGTGCCATTGTCATCGGTCCGGCCAGCGTCTGCGGATCGATCCGCTCATCATTCCATTTCATGCCCCAGTGCAGATGCGGCCCTGTAGCCCGCCCGGTTGCGCCGATGGCGCCGAGCAATTGGCCCTGCCGGACCACATCGCCCTTTTTCACATCGATCCGCGACAGATGCAGGAACGCGCTGTTGAGCCCGCCGCCATGGTCAATCATCAGCAGATTGCCTTCGAGCGTGAACGGACTTGCCGCCGCCAGCGTCACGACGCCATTGGCAGGGGCGTAGACAGGCGCACCGGTGCCGCCTGCGACATCGACGCCATTGTGCGGCGCACCGGGTTCTCCGGCGTAAATGCGTTGCGATCCAAACACGCCGCTGATGCGGCCTTTGGCGGGCCAGATGAATTTCTGCCGCCAGCCATCCGCGTCCACAACCATCCGCCGAGCGGCGTTGATCTGCGCCAGCTCGCCCGGCCTGCGCGCCTGAAACTCGGCAGAGGGTTGGGAATAGCGGCGCAGCGTTTTGAGGTTCTCAATCCGCCATTGGCGGGGTGCGACGTTGATCTTGTCGGTCACAGCGCGGCCGTCGGACAGGAAGGCGGTGATGGTCGCTGTCGGCTGATGGTCTCTGCCAAAGCCGATGCCAAAACGGCCATCGGCGGCAAAGCGGACGTCCGCGCCTTCAATGACCAGACGCGCGGTGCCTTTGGGTGCCCAGCCAAGGGCGTAGCTGCCCTGTTGCGCAGGCTGGTTCAGCCGGAAGACGCCCAGAGCAACGGGCGGGGCAGGTTCTGCGGGACGCGCTGAGGGGAGGGGAGGCGCGGATTGGCTTGCGCGCACATTGGCCGCTGGGGCGCCGATGCAACTGCCCGGGATTGTGCCCAGCAACAGGGCGACCAATGCGGTCCGCAGCAGGGTCATCCCTCGACGGCGGCTCTGGCTGCAATTTCGGCGGTAGAATAGGCTTCCTGCTTTGCGACGCTCCAATAACGCAGCGATTCGAGCGAGACGGGATGGCCGGTCTTGGCGCACACCACGTGATCCCCCTGGGCCAGCACGCGAAATCCGTTCGCCATATAAAACAATCGAGCGGGGCGGCCTTGCGACATCAACATGGGGTTTCCTTTACTCAGAACAGATCAGGCTGTTCGGACTTTGGCTTTACATAAGGCGCAGCGCCGCCGCGCTCAACCCGTGCGTCAACCGATCCATCGGCAAAGCGCAACACAAGAGCGCCTGCGGCCTTCGCATCAGCAGCGGAGATGACTGTCCCACCGGCACGCCGTTCCACCCGGGCATAGCCGCGTTCCAGCACCCGGTCCGGATTGAGCGAGGTTGCGACGCGCCACAACTGATCCAATTGACTGCGGGCCCCATCGAGCCGCTGGGTTAGCATCGCGGGCCGCAGGGCACCGGCGGCTTGCGCCAATTCCCCCCGCGCCTCAGCAACGACATGCGATAGGCCCCGCTTTAGGCGGTCGCTCAAGTCATCAACCCGCTGGCTTTGCGGGCCGAGCAGTGTTTCAGGCGTCGGCAGGCGGCGTGTGGCGTTGTCCAGCTTTTCCCCTGCCCGCTCCCGATAGCGCTGGACGCAGCGCAATGACCGCGCGCCATAGCTCTGTAAGCCCGCCAGAAGCTCCGTGCGCACCGGCACGGCCATTTCGGCCGCTGCGGTCGGCGTTGGGGCCCGCACGTCTGCAGCATGGTCGCACAGGGTCGTATCGGTCTCATGCCCGACGGCGGAGATGATGGGGATCGTGCAGGCGGCAACCGCGCGGACGACGACTTCCTCATTGAAGCCCCACAGGTCTTCGATGGATCCGCCGCCGCGTGCGACGATCACGAGGTCGGGCCGGTCCGCCCCTTGCATGGCGGAGAAGCCGTTAACGGCAGCGGCAACCTGTTCGGCAGAGCCCGGCCCTTGCACGAGCACCGGCCAGACGATCACCCGCGTCGGGCAACGGTCAGCGAGCCGGTGGAGGATGTCGCGGATGACAGCGCCGGTGGGCGAGGTCACGACACCAATGGTGCGCGGGAGGAAAGGCAAGTCGCGCTTTCGGTCGGCTGAGAACAGGCCTTCGGCGGCGAGCTTGGCCTTGAGCTTTTCCAGAAGTGCGAGCAGCGCGCCTTCACCGGCAATCTCCATCGTCTCAATGACGATCTGATATTTGGACCGGCCGGGATAGGTGGTCAGCTTGCCCGTCGCGATCACCTCAACGCCGTCTTGCGCGTTGAACGCCAACCGCGCGGCGCTGCCTTTCCACATGATGCCGTCGATGACAGCATTCTCGTCTTTGAGTGCGAGATACAAATGGCCGGACGCCGCGCGCTTGAAGCCGGAAATCTCCCCCCGGATGCGGACATGGGAAAAGCCCTGCTCGACATGACGCTTCAGGAGGTTGGATATTTCACTGACGGAAAGCGCACCTGCATTGTCGCCTGCGCGTTCGCCCGCTAACAGGCCCATCTTGCCTTCGGGCGCATCATCAAAGGGCATTTCGGCGGGCATGAACATCCTTCTGATCGGAAGCGGCGGGCGTGAACATGCGCTGGCATGGAAGCTCACGCAATCTCCTTCCTGCGATACACTCTACGCCGCGCCCGGCAACCCCGGCATTGCCGAAGAGGCGACGCTTGTTTCGCTCGACGTGACGGATCATGCTGCCGTCATCGCCTTCTGCGCGGCTAAGCAGATCGGCCTTGTCGTCATCGGGCCGGAAGCGCCTCTGGTCGATGGGCTGGGGGATAGCCTGCGTGCCGTGGACGTGCCGGT
>JBBATS010000072.1:9092-11348 GCA_040398625.1 Chakrabartia sp.
GTCGCCAATGGCGGGCGTGTGCTCAACGTGACCGGACGCGGCAAGGCCGCCACCGAAGCGCAGGCCAAGGCCTATGCCGCCGTCGACGCCATCGTGTTTCCCAGCGGGTTCTGCCGTCGGGATATCGGCTGGCGTGAGGTTGCGCGGGAGCGGGGGGAATAGGCGGGGGCTGGCAGTTCGAGGTTGCAGTGTACGGCAGCTATTCGCAGTCTAAGTCCAACAACAGCCCTTCTGGACATGACGCCATTGCCGACGTTGCCATTGAGTGGCACGATAGGCGAGATGGCGTGGTGGCGGCGAATGTTCAGGCGATATCGAGCCTCAATCGAGGGCATGACATATCGCGTCGAAATGACTCTTTATAGTTCTGACGGAAAAAGGGCCGCTGAGGTGCGTCAGTTCTCGAACGGCGAAACCTATCTTCTCGAAAGCGAATTGGTCGAAGGGACGAATTTCCAACCACGCCACTTGGGCAAATTGGTAGGTCCATTTTCGTCACCTGAGCATGCGGAGCGATTCATTACCACCACCTCATGGTTCAATGGATCGCCAAGCTAGCGTTTTCCCTGTTCCCCAACTTCTCTGACGCTCAATCATCGAGCTATGACAAGCGAGAGTGGGCAATCAGTCGCACCGGCGTCGCCCCGTGCTTGACACGGGGCTAGGCTAGTCTCCGACGGGTTTCAGTCTCTGGCTTGCCACATTTGAAGGCGCAAGGTTGGCCATTCGGGCATCATGCGAAACGAGCAGGTCCGAGAAATGCCAAGCCCCGTGTCAAGCACGGGGCGACGGAGAGGTTTTTGGGGCTTGGTGACCGCTCACCCCTCGCGGTGATAGGGATGCCCGGCAATGATGCTCGTCGCCCGATAGAGCTGCTCGACCAGCATGGCGCGGGCCAACATGTGCGGCCATGTCGCCTTGCCGAACGCGATGGAAGTTGTTGCCGACGCGCGCTCTTCCGGCGTCAGGCCATCAGCAGCACCAATCAGGAACCGCAGCTCGCGCGTGCCGGTATCGCGCCAATGTTCGATCTTCTTTGCAAAGGCGGACGACGTGAGTTGCTCGCCGGTTTCGTCCATCGTGACAATGATCGTGCCGGGAGAAACCGGCGGCTGCTTACCGCCGGTGTCGGGCAGTTCCGTGATTGAAAAGGGCCAGGTGAGGCGCTTGGCATAGCGCTCAATCAGGTCGGCCTCAGGTCCGCGCCCGATCTTGCCGCGGGCGATGATGTGCAGCTTCAATTGGCGGGCGGGGCGTCACCAAACGCCCACATGCGCTCCAGATTGTAGAAGCTGCGTACTTCCGGGCGGAACAGGTGGATGATGACATCGCCGGCATCGATCAGGACCCAGTCCGCTGTCTGAAGACCTTCGACGCGGGCGATCACGCCGAACTCTGCCTTCATCTTCTGCTGCAGCTTTTGCGCCATGGAGGAGACCTGACGCGTCGACCGACCGCTCGCGATCACCATATGGTCCGCGATGGCTGTCTTTCCGGCAAGCGGGATCGAGATGGTTTCCACCGCCTGATCGTCTTCCAAAGACTGGAGAATCATCTTGTGAAGGGCGTCGACCGAATCGGTTGGAGCGGCGGCCTTACGTTTGGGGGAAGCGGACAAAATGGATCCTCAATATACCATGCGCCGCGTCACCGCGTCGCGTGTGGGGGTCTGGGAGAAGGGAAGCGCCCAATCGGGATGATCCCGTCGCAGCGCCGTTGCGGAGTGTTTATCGGGGCGAAAGCGCAATAGCACGAGCGCCGGCGGTCTCCACGTCGTCCAGTCGATCGCAGCATGTCGGGGTTGGACGAATCCCCGCAGCCATCCCATTGCGCGGCTCGCACGGGCGTCATCGTCATACCCCGGGCGGGCCAGAACTGCAATCGGCATCGTTTTGGCGATCCGCCGCCAGTCGCGCCACTGGTGGAACTGGGCGAGATTGTCGCCCCCCATCAGCCAGATGAAGGCGCGTTCGGGGTGGCGCTTCTTGAGCGCTTCAAGCGTGTCCACTGTATATCGGGTGTTCAGCTCCTGTTCGATGGCGGTCGGGCGGATGATGCTGCGCCGCGCCACTTTGCGCGCGGATCGCAGCCGCACCACCAGCGGCGCCATCCCCGCCTTTGGTTTGAGCGGATTGCCCGGAGAGACGAGCCACCAGACCTCATCCAGCCCCAGCGCCTTGGCCGCCAGCAGGCTGATGTGGCGGTGGCCCGCATGGGCAGGATTGAATGACCCGCCGAGAAGTCCGGTGCGGATCA
>JBBATS010000073.1:0-7773 GCA_040398625.1 Chakrabartia sp.
GATCGCCTTTGCGCTGTCGATCTGGATGATGGACGTGTTCATCGGGCGCGCCGAACGCAAGCAGCGGGAATTCGTTCAAGGCACATTCTCTCGCTATGTGTCACCGGCGGTGGTCGATCAGCTGGTTAAAAACCCAAGCTCGGTCAGCATTTCCGGCGACCGTCAGGAAGCGACCTTCATCTTCACTGACATTGCAGGCTTTACGACCACGTCGGAACTGCTGGGCGCGGAAGAGCTTTCCGACGTTCTAAACGAATATCTGGACGGCGCGTGCGAAATCATCCTCAAATATGAAGGCACGATCGACAAGTTCATCGGGGATGCCATCATGGCCATCTTCAATGCGCCCATTCGGCAGACTGACCATGCAGAGCGCGCTGTGCGCTGCGCGCTAGAGCTGGACGCCTATGCAGAAGCGTTCCGTAAGGATCGCAATGCCCGTGACATTCCCATCGGGGTGACGCGGATCGGCATCCACACAGGTCAAGCGGTGATCGGCAATTTCGGATCGCAATCCCGGATGGATTTCACAGCCTTGGGTGACACGGTCAACACGGCCGCGCGCACCGAGGGCGTGAACAAGTATTTCGGCACGCGGGTCTGTTGCACCGAAGATGCCGTCGAACGCTGCCCTAATTTGAAGTTCCGCCAGATCGGGGACATTGTGTTGAAGGGTAAGACGACGCCGACAGGGCTCTACAGTCCTATTGCGGAAACGGAAGATCCGGCAATGATCCAAGGCTATGGCGCGGCCTATGCCTTGTTGACGTCAGAAAGCACCGGGGCGGAAGCCGCCTTCCGCGATTTGGCAGTTGCCTTCCCGGAGGACCCCATTGTCCAGTTCCATGTCAAGCGCATGGACAACGGCATTGTATCGGCACGGGTGGTGATGGATGACAAATAAGCTGTCATCCAAGACGCGCCGGCGTCGGGCAGGTGGTTGCGCTGTGATGGCGGTCGGGCTGACTGTCTTGCCGGCAACCACGGCTGTCGGTCAGGTTGTCTTGCCACCCCAGAGCGATATTTCTCGCCAACGGGTGGAGCCGTTGCCGCTGCCGCCGAACGCGTATGATTTCCGCATCCAAAGCCCGGAAAAATCGGCTGTGCCGCGCGCGATTGACGAGGTGGAGTTTTCTGTTGCTTCCATTAAAGTCACCGGCGCCACCTATTTCCCGGCTGATGAAGTCGATGCCATTTTTGCACCATTGGAAGGCCGCAAGATTGTCCTGCAGGACCTGCGCGATGCTGCGCAGAAGCTTGAAGATAAATATCGTGCAGAAGGCTTTTTCCTGACGCGGGTCTTTGTGGCCCCGCAAAAGGTGGAAAATGGCGAACTGCAGGTTCAGGTTCTCGAAGGCTATATCAATCAGGTCTTCGTAGATGGACCTAACCCGGCCTCTACGCGTCTTGCCGAAGGCGTGGTCGGGCCCATCACAAAAGACCGGCCGACACGGTTTTCCGACCTTGAGCGGCGTATGCTGATCCTCAACGACATGCCCGGTGTTACTGGCTCCACGGTCTTGCAGCAGGGCGGCGTGCCCGGCAGTTCAGAAATGCTCGTGACAGCGGGGCGCACGCCGAACCAATATCGGGCGACGTTTGCAAATACCTCGTCAGACATTCTTGGACCGCTGTCTTATTCTCTTGGCGGAACATTTTTTCAGCCGCTGGGTCGGCCCGGTGCTTTAGATGTCACCTTGTCCGGGGCTGGCGCACATGTGAAGGAGTTGCGTTCGGCAAATGTCCGCTATGCAATGCCCCTCAATACGCGGGGCCTGATTGGCAGCTTCGGTGGCTTGATCGCCTTTGCACGCCCGGGGGGCGCCGTCGCGGATCTGGACGTGCGCAGCAATGTGCTCTCGCTTAACGCCCGCCTTCGCACGCCGCTCCTGCGCGGACGCGCCAATTCCATCTATCTGGACCTGGGTCTTGCCCTCAACCGCAACAAGACGACCATCTTGGGTGAGCTTATTTCGGATGACAGGAGCACAGTCGCGGAAGCAACGCTCAGTTGGCAGCAGGCCAATTGGTTGAGCGGCGACACCAATGTTTCGCTCTCTCTGTTTCAGGGGCTCGGCCTGTTCGGCGCGAATGACGCTTCTGCCAAATTTTCATCTGTCCAAGGTTTCCAGCCAAATTTCCAGCGGCTCGTTTATAGTCTGCAGCGCACGCAGCGCCTGACGCCGCGTATCTCCCTGCAAGTCAATGTGCAGGGTCAATATACGACCGATCGGCTAACCTCCGGCGAAACGATTTCCTTTGGTGGGACCGCTATTGGTCGTGGCTATGATCCGTCGCTCATCGGTGGAGAACGCGGCCTCGGCCTCTCTGGAGAGTTGCGATACGCGCTTCCCTACACCCTCCCGACGCTCATCGAAGGCGTGCAACTCTACACCTTTGGGGATTTCGCCCGCGCGACGACGCTTGCCTATGAAGCTGAACCAAAATCGACGAACAAGATCAGTTCGCTAGGTTTTGGCGTCCGCTTTGTGGTGTTCGGCAGGGTCAATCTTGACCTGCAAGGCGCGCAGGCCCGCAGAAGCGTCACCAGTGGTGAGCGCAACGAACAACGTTTCAATCTTAATGCACTGGTCGCTTTCTGATGTTTTCATCTCGTCGTTTCCGATTGATGCTTTTGGGCGCTGTCAGCAGCACTGCATTTTCTGCCGCGAATGCCGCTGATGTCGTATTGCCGACCGGTACAATCAAGTCTGTATCCAGTGGTACCGTTACATCGGCGTCGAGCGGAACACAGACAACGGTCACGCAGACGAGCAACCGCGCGATTATCAATTGGTCTGATTTGTCGGTTGCTTCCGGTGACACGCTCGAATTCGTGCAGCCTAGCCCTAGTTCTATCACGCTCAATCGCGTGGTTGGCCCAACGGCTGGTGGCCCCATTGCTCAATCGCAGATCGACGGGACCGTCAATGCGAATGGACAGGTTTGGATTCTGAACCCGACAGGCGTCCTCGTTGGCGCCAACGGACGGGTGAATGCCGCCGGTTTTCTGGCGACGACAATGGGCATTGCCGATGCGGATTTTGATGCCGCCACCAACGCGTTCAATCTGGCGGGCGACAACCCGGCTGTAGTTGAGAATAGGGGTATCATCACAGCTTCGGGCTATGCCGTGCTCGCTGGCCATCGTGTTGAAAATTCAGGCACCGTGCAAGCTCAACTTGGCACAGTTGCGATCGGATCAGGTCGCGCCATGTCGCTTACGTTTTCCGCAGACAAGCTCATTTCCTTCGTTGTTTCGGAGCCGTCCACAGCGCAGGGCAGCGGCATTACCAACACCGCCAATGGCCAGTTGATCGCAAATGGCGGGCGCGTTTTGATGACTGCGCGCGCCGCATCTGCTTTTGCCGCGAGTGTCATCAACAATGCGGGCTTGGTGCAAGCCAATAGTGTGTCTGTAACGAATGGTGAAATCACGCTGGATGCAGGCCCGACGGGTGACATTAACGTGTCGGGTACGTTGAAGGCTTCGGGCGCGTCAGCCGCCGATACCGGTGGTCTCATTACCGTTAAGGCGACAAACATCTATGCCACGTCTACCAGCCAGTTTTTGGCAACTGGCGGTGCCGGAGGCGGGTCGATCTTAATTGGGCGCAGGCCTGTATCTGGCATGTCGGCGTCACCGACAAAAATCTACGCAAATACCGGCTCCACCTTTGATGCAAGTGCAGGAGAAACGGGCGCCGGCGGTCTCATCACCCTGATGACAGACTATAATGATGCCGGATCGTTCATCTCGGCAAATGGTCTGTTCTACGCCAATGGCGGCAGCATTTCCGGAGCCGGTGGCACCATTGACGCCTATTATTCGTCCATAGACCTGTCTGGCCTAAACGGTTCGCCAACGGCAAGACCGGGTGAAGCGGCACAATTGAAGTTCAATGCCAACAACATTGAAATTTCCAATACGTCGGGATCTGCAGGGGTTTTGACCCCGGCGACGGTGCAGTATCTCTTGAATGCGGGTCAGCGGGTGTCCATCAACGCCATTGGCACTGGTGCAAATTCAGGAAACATTGTGGTTTCTTCGAGCATCCTGAAGACCGCCGGCACGGATGCGTCGCTTACCTTCTCTGCCAACAACAACATAGAAACGCTTGCAGGCGCCGACATCACGTCGTCAGAAGGTTCGCTGAATGTTTCGTTCCTAACGGACCAAAACAATGACGGCATCGGCCTTACCCGGCTTGGCGCCAACATCTCGCTTCTATCAGGATCCGCGATCAGCGACGGCCTGATTGGTATAAAATATGACGGCTATTATGATGATGTTCCGTCGTTTTTTGCAACTGCTGTCCCGCTAGCTGACCCAAGATTCTCTTCGCCCTTTACATCTATAAACACCATCACCCCGGGTAGTGAGCTTGGCGAAAGCTATTCAGTCAAGTTTTCTGGTTATTTCAGGCCCCAAGAAACTGGCGTCTATACATTTGCAACGGCGAGCGATGATGCATCGCATCTTTTCCTCGGAAATGCCGGCCAGTCGCTCAACCTGTTACAGAGCGATGTTATCACCACCTCTCTTGTCAGCCCACTTGTTGGAAATGGAGGCAGGCACCCGGTTCAATTTCAGTCTGCCACCACGGATCAACCGCTCGTCGCCGGACAATATTATCCCATCCTCGTCCTTTTCGGAGAAAGTGGCGGCGGGGATGAGATCACCGTTAGCTTTGGGCTTGATGGACAATCATTGAGTGACAACGGTTTTGGGTCGTATTTTCACACGGCCAACGGCGAATTGGCGGCCAACGGCGGACTTGGGACACAATCCAGCATCACTTTTTCCGGACCGGTCGTTCTGGACCGCAGTGTTAATCTCGCAACGCAAGGCGATGTGCTGTTTAACGGGTCGGTCAACAGCGCGTCGGGCGCGACACCGAGCCTCAATGTTGATGCCGGAACGGGCGATATCTCCTTCAATGTTGACGTAGGTAACTTAGGTGACCTTGCAGGACTCAACACGAAGTCTGGAACATTCACTGCGGCAAAGATCACTGCCGATAGCAACGCCCTCATCAAGATTAGTACCACGGGTGACGCCTTCATTTCTGGCCCCGTGACAGGTGCGAAACTGACCAAGGCAGGCACGGGCGCGCTTTCATTGTCGGGCGACGCCAATGTGGCGGCCATCTCGATTGAATCGGGCCGACTGAGGACGCTGTCAGCGTCAGGCGATGCGCTGCAAAATGCGTCAATCTCTATCAACGCTGGCGGAATACTTGACCTCGCCGCACCGCAGACAGCCAATTTAACGACAATCAAATCGTTGTTAGGTGCCGGTCGTGTCGACATGGCGGACGGGAAAACGTTGGACGTTGTTGGCGGCCTCGCGGCAGATAATTATTCCGGCATTATTTCAGGTCCGGCGTCGAGCATTGTCAAGATCAGTGGCGGCGCTCTCACTTTGACAGGGGATTTAGGCTTCTCAGGGTTGATCAAGGTCGACGGCGCGACCCTCAAACTTGCCGGCAACGGCAACATCGCGAGCGCAGCCGGGCTGGGTGTCGGTGGCAGTGATGGCGCTGTTATCGACTTGGAGGGTATCACCTCCTCATCGACCTCTATCCGTAACTTCGTCACAGATACGTCAACCCGCGCCGGTCAGGTCCTGTTAGGATCGAGAACGCTCGTTCTTGATACTGATCCTGGAACATTTGGTCGCAATTCACTGACGTTTTTGGGCGATGGCGGTTCGCTCGACAAAACAGGGCTAGGGACATTTCGGCTCGGCGCCGCCAACAGCTACACTGGTGGTACGCGCGTCAGCGCTGGGGCGCTTGAGGTTGCGTCGGAAACGCAATTGGGCGCGGGTAATATCATTCTAGGTGGCGGCACGTTGCGTTTCACCTCAGGCGGACCTGTGTCTTTGACAAAAGCGGTCACCCTAGAAGCAGATAGTACAATCGAATTTGTTACGGGTGTCCCAATTCAGGCGGGCGGCGGCCCGGTCGCCACTGGCGGTACGACGCAGGGCCTTTCCCTCCAAGTCACATGGAGCGGCTCGCAATTCCAAAATAATGCCAGCGCTGTCGGGCTTTTTGAGTTTGACCCCGTCGAGTTCAACAACTCTGGAGGATATTCAAGCTTCGACGCGCTTGGAAATGGCTTCACGATCAACAGCGTGACCGTGCAGGGATCCTCCGGCGGCAACGGCACATTTGGCCCGGCAGATTTTTCCGGCTTTGTGTTCTCCGCGGGCAGTCCTTTGGATTTCACGCAGGAACTGATCGGCCAGCCACTAGCCAATGGCTCGAATTTCGGAATCTTCAGCGATGGATCAAGCGGCGACTTCAACTTGTTCAGCAATGGCAGTTCAAATGCGCCCACAGGTACAAACTATTTCAGACTGACCACCGCAGGCGGCGACGACATGATTGTCGTCTCGATGCTGCCCGGCGGCTCTGTTGCCGCTCCGATAGCCCCTGATGCAAGCCTGACAGGGGCTATCAACGGCGGTTTTGGGCTCCAGATCGCGTCGGACGGGAATTTGTCCTTCTTAGGAAGCATCGGAACCTCGCAACCTCTTGCTCATCTGTCGGCAGGTGCGATGGGCACACTGCGGATTGGCGCAAATGCGCAGATCACAGCAACGGGTGATATCAGCCTTGGCACACTGACCCGGTTTATAAATGAGTCAGTTAATCCGACCGCGCTTGACAGCAGCAACGGCAGTTGGCGCGTCTACAGCGGAAATCAGAGCCCGTTTTCGGGTGGGACATCTGATCTGGCGGGCGGACTAAGTTATCAGTTTAAGGCCTATGGCGTCAGTCCTGATAATCTGGAGGACGATTTCCATTCGTTCGTGGCGCCGGGCCAAGATGGCTTTGTCTATGCGTTTGCACCGACGCTGACCGTCACGTCGGCGAACCCGGTCACCAAGATTTATGATGGGACAACGGGGTTTAGTGGCCAGCTTCCCTCGCTGACGGTGTCAAGCTCGGTCTCGGGGGATGTCGTTACTGTATTGGGAGGAGCAACGGGGCAGTTTTCTTCCGCGAACGCATCTACTGCAGCGTCATTCCTGCTCTCTGGTTTGTCGTTCTCTGCAGTCGACGCCGCAAACAAGCAGGTCTTCGGCTATAGCCTTTCGGGCGCCACAACCCTTGCGGCCACAATCACGCCGAAGGCACTGACCGTTGCACTTACGGGTGCGGTGAGCCGCGCTTACGATGGAACGACGGCAGCCTCTCTCTCGGCAAGTAACTTTGCGCTATCCGGCGTTGTGGCAGGAGAAAACCTGAGCATTGCGCCGAAATTGGGCAGCTATGCGAGCAAGAATGTCGGTTCTCAAATCATCGTCTCAGCCAATGTTGCGCCAGCCGATTTCAGGGCAGGAAGCGGCACGCTGCTGACCAATTACATTCTGCCATCGACGTCAGTGAGCGGTGCAATTGGCACTATTACGCCAAGAATGCTGACCGTCTCGCTTACCGGTGCGGTGAGCCGGATTTATAACGGATCGACTTCGGCCACTCTCACTGCGGACAACTTCAACGTTTCAGGTTTGTTGGATGGTGAAAGTCTGACCCTGATCAGTGCGACCGGCAACTATGCCAGCAAAAATGTTGGTAGCGGGATTATCGTCACGACAGATCGTTCCCAGGTATTGTTTGAAGGTGGAAGCGGCACGCTTGTTTCCAATTACGCCTTGCCCATGACCCTCAGCGGCGCGATTGGCGAGATCACGCCCAAGGCGCTGACCGTAAGCTTGGTTGGCGTTGCGGGTCGGGCCTATGATGGCACGTCGGCGGC
>JBBATS010000073.1:7873-11306 GCA_040398625.1 Chakrabartia sp.
CCCTGGCCAGCAACTATGTCTTGCCGACCACAGCGAGTGGCGTGATCGGCGATATCACACGCAGGACGCTGAGCGTGTCGCTCACGGGTGCGACCAGCAAGGTTTATGACAGCACGACGGCGGCGCAGCTTTCTGCGGGCAACTTCGTGTTTGATGGTTTGGTGAGTGGTGAAAGCCTGAGCATCAGCCGGTCGGGCGGCAACTATGCCAGCAACAACGCGGGTTCCCAGATTATCGTCACCGCGGCTCTTTCCCCGGCTGACTTTACAGCGGGCAGTGGCACGCTGCTGACCAACTATGTCCTGCCGTCGACGACGGTCAGCGGCGCGATTGGGGAGATCACGCCCAAGACGTTGACCGTAAGCTTGGTTGGCGTTGCGGGTCGGGCCTATGATGGCACGTCGGCGGCAACGCTGACGTCGGACAACTTCAACCTGTCGGGCTTTGCCGGGGATGATCGTCTGACCGTCACGCAGACGCAGGGGCTCTATGCCAGCAAGGACGTGGGCACACAGATCAGCGTCTCGGCGGCGCTGAGCGCATCAAACTTTGCGGCCAGCGGCACCACCCTGGCCAGCAACTATGTCTTGCCGACCACAGCGAGTGGCGTGATCGGCGATATTTCCAAGCGCGCGCTGACGGTCGCAATCATCGGATCTGTCCGGCGTGTCTATGATGGCGGCGTGGCTGCCACATTGTCCGGCGGAAACTATGCGGTTTCGGGCTTGGTCGAAGGGGAGGGAATTTCGATCAGTCAGGCCCAGGCCATTTATGCGGCCAAAGATGTGGGCCAAGATATCACGGTGACCGTCACGTTGCCGCCAACCGCATTTTCGGCCGCTGGCAGCACGTCATTGGGGAACTATATCCTTCCCGATACGGTCAGTGGAAGGGTCGGTGAGATCACGCCGAGGGCGCTCACATATGTCGCCAATATAGCTGAACGCCCCGCAAAGACAGAAAACCCTGTGTTCACAGGATCGGTGAATGGTTTTGCAGGGGGTGACACGATTGGCTCCGCAACCACGGGCACTTTGGCCTTCCGGTCAGATGCGACATCCAGCAGCGCCGAAGGTCGCTATGCTATTAACGGAACAGGCTTGACGGCGACGAACTACACTTTTGAACAAGCGGCTTCAAACGCGACCGCTCTCACGGTTAAAGCGGCGCTGCCCAGCATCTCTCAGGTTGTTTCCGCAGTAACTGTGGTCGTGCCGGTGCCAGTTCCGGTCGTAACTGTCGCGCCAACGCCAAAGGTGGCGCCGACCCCAACCCCAACACCGGTAAAGACGGCGGCACCGGCCCCAACCCCGGCGAAGACGGCGGCTCCGGCTCCGGCACCGGCCGCAGCTCCAGCTCCAGCCGCAGCACCAGCCGCAGCACCAGCCGCAGCACCAGCCGCAGCTCCAGCCGCGGCTCCGGCACCAGCACCAGCTCCAGCCGCAGCTGCAGCCCCGGCACCAGCTGCAGCTGAAGCTCCTGCTAGCGGGCCAGCGCCGGCCGCCGATGCTCCGGCAGAGGGAGGCAGCAAGCCGGCGGCCGAAGAACCCGCGGCTCAAGCGCCGGAGGCCGCCCCTGCTGCGCCAAGTGATGCGCCGCCGCCAGCTCCAGCTCCAGCCCCGGCACCAGCGGATGCGCCGGCTCCCGCACCCGCCCCTGCCGCCAGCTCTGCCCCTGCAGATGCAGGTGGCGCCCCTGAGTCCGGCAGCACAGTTGCGGTTGTTGCGGTCGCGGCTGCTCCTGTCGCGCCGCTGCCGCCGTCTCCTGTGCCTTCCACACCACCGCCGACGCCTGCTGATGATGTCGACAGCGCGGACCCCATTCTTCAATCGGTAGTAGAAGCGCCAGCGCCACCTCCACCGGCGCAGCGGACGACTTCGATCGTCAGTCAACTGAGCCCCTTTGTCGCAGTCAGCGTTCCATTGCCCGTTCGTCCGGCAGGCGTGCCGGGTATCGACACGCGATATTCGCTGACTGGAAATCCGGCGGGGATGTGATGTGAGCGTTCCGTCCGACAAGATGGGTGAACTCTCTGATCTGCGTGCGGCAAATCTGCATCTTCAGGCAACGATCAATGGCTTGCGTGAGGGGCTGGAGACCGAAGCGGCCAAGATTGTGACTGCCGTTCAGGCCGGGAAGGCCGAGATGGCGGATGAGATCGCCCAACTGCGTCTGACCATCGGGTCACTGCGGACCCGGCTAGAAACAGAAGCGAGCGGCCATGAGGCGTCTCTTCAGGCGTTGCGCGCAGCGCTTCAGGGGGAAACGGTGCAACTTAAGGCCACGATCAACACCCTTCGTGCAGAGCTTGAGGCTGCCCGCCATGCGTCGACAGAGGCCCTTGCCAGCCAGCAGGCGGCATCCGCCCGCGAACAGGACGCCCTTAAAAATCAGATCAAGGCGTTGCGGACGCTATTGGAGACCAACGGGTGAATATTCAAACGTCTATCACACCTGCGCGGGCTCGTCGGTTGCGCAAGGACGCAGCGCTTCGTCGGGCGCAGATCCTGCTGGAAGTCACGCAGCGGTGCGCCGCATTAACTGACCTCGACAGTGTCTTGGCGGAGTTGGTTGAACTCACATCGCGCGAGCTGGATTGCGAACGGGGCACGCTCTTTCTGAATGATCCCGCCACAGGGGAACTTTACTCCCGTGTGGCCCAAGGCGATCTGAAGCGGGAAATCCGCATCCTCAACAGCAGCGGGATCGCCGGACACGTCTATCAGAGTGGCGAAGCGATCTGCACCGATAGTCCGTATGACGACGAGCGTTTCAACCGCTCGGTTGATGAGCGCACCGGCTTTGTCACGCGCAGCATTGTCTGTGTGCCTGTGCGGACGATGGCGGGCGAGTTGATTGGCGTCATGCAGAGCCTGAACAAGCGGGAAGGGGCGTTCACACAGGACGATCTGGACTTGCTCAGTGATATGACCAATCACGCTGCGACGATCCTTCAAAGCATGCAATATATCGAGGAGATTGAGCGCATCCGGATCAAGGAAATGGACTTCCTTGAGCTGGTTTCAGACATCAACTCTGAATTCGATCTTGCCAAGTTGCTGCAGCGCGCGGTGGCGGAAACGACCCGGATGTTGGGCGCCGAACGTGCGACGGTATTTCTGTTCGATGCAGCCACGCAGACGCTGTTCTCACGGGTGGCAACTGGTGGCGAGGTCTCCGAAATCCGGTTTCCGTCCCATCTGGGGATTGCCGGGGCCGTGTTCACGTCCGGTGCGACGATGAACATACCCTATGCGTATGCAGATCTTCGGTTCAATCCGTCATTCGATAAGCAGACTGGTTTCTTCACCCGCTCCATTCTGTGCGTGCCGATCAGCAACAAGGACAATCGCGTCATTGGTGTAACGCAGGTGCTGAACAAGAAGGGGGGCACATTCTCCGACGAGGATGAGCAGCGGCTGAAGGCATTTAC
>JBBATS010000074.1:0-11184 GCA_040398625.1 Chakrabartia sp.
GGGGCAGCGCATGACAGGAATTTCCTCATCGCGTTCCATGAAGGCGGGAATCGGGTCGGTGACGACATAATGATGTTCCATGTTGGTCACCGGAATGTCGATGCCCGCCATCTGCGCCACCTGCCGCGCATAGCAGCCTGCCGCGTTCACGACGATTTCCGCGCGGACCGTGCCCTTTTCCGTCGCTACATCCCATTCGCCCGAGGGCAGCTGAGTGAGACCGGTGACGCGGTTCTTGCGCACGATCTTTGCGCCCATGTTCTTGGCACCAATGGCGAGCGCGTTGCATATACCTGACGGATCAGCATGACCGTCTTCCGTGGTCCGCGCGCCTGCGATGACGCCGTCCAGCGTCATGAACGGATTGTGCCGAAGGATTTCTTCGGGCGGAATGATCTCCATTTCAAACCCGATGATCTTGGAGAAGCCCTGAATATAGCGCATCCACGCCAGTTCACGCTCATTGGTCGCGAGCCGGATGCCGCCCGATTTGTGCCAGCTGACATATTGCCCCGTCAGCCCTTCAAGCTGCGGATAGAGCTCATTTGAATAAGCATGCATCTTGGCCAGATTAAAGCTGCCGGTGATGTTGGGGCACTGGCCCGCGGCATGCCAAGTCGAGCCGGATGTCAGTTCGTCTTTCTCGATCAGCAGGCAATCTGTCCAGCCGAGTTCGGCCAGATGGTAGAGCAAGGATGCCCCCATGATTCCGCCGCCGATAATCACAACCCGTGCCGATGTTTGCATGGAAAGCCCGCTCCTCATGGGATATTTTGGCGCTGACAATAGGCCGCTCTATCCGCTTGCGACAAATGGCCATTATGCGCGCATTGGTTCAAAAAATTTTCGGGTTACAATTTGCCCGACTTCGCTAGGGGACGCCTGACATGTTTATCAAGGGGTCCAAAATATGAAAACAGCTGTTGTCACTGGTGCCGCGCAGGGCGTTGGCCTCGCAACCTCCAAGTTGCTGGCGCAACAAGGCTATCATGTGGTGATGACAGATGTGCAGCCCCTTGGGACGCAAGAAGCAGACCTGACAGCGCTAGGCCTCGCCGTATCCTCAATTTCAGGCGATGTATCTTCCGAGGCCTTTGCGGCTGAACTCGCCGCCCGCCTGCTGTCGCAACATGGCGGCGCGGATGTGCTGGTCAACAACGCCGGAATCAGCCTCATCTGCCCGGCCGAAGAGACGAGCCTTGATCAGTGGCAGCGCGTGATGTCGATCAACCTTGCAGGCCCCTTCCTGCTCTGCCGCGCGCTTGGGCAACAGATGCTGCAGAAGGGCGAAGGCAGCATCATCAATGTCGCCTCCATCGCGGGCCTCCATGGCGTCATCCACCGCGCCGCCTATAACGCATCAAAGCACGGCCTGATTGGCCTGACGCGCACTCTCGCTGCGGAATGGGGCGGGCGTGGCGTGCGGGTCAACGCGGTTTGCCCGGGCTGGATCAAAACGGAAATGGACGTCGCCGATCAAGGCTCAGGCGCTTATGGCGATGATGACATCATCAACCGCGTGCCGATGGCGAAGTTTGCGACACCAGAGGATGTGGCGAGAACGATTGCGTTTCTGGCCGGTGATGGCAGCTTCATCAATGGCGTCAGCCTCCCCGTGGATGGCGGATGGACCGCCGATGCGAGTTGGGACGCTTTGCGTTTAAAAGCCAGATAATGTCAGGATGTAGTGGATATCTGCTTCCAATGCTCTAGATGTCGTGCCAGTGTCACATTTGTCGGGGATTAGGGTCACATTGGTTAACCTCGCAGCACATCGAGTTCAAAATTGACGATACTCTCTGTCGCCATCCCGAAAGCTGAACCGCAGGCCTATCTGCTGTGCGCGGTGCGTGTCCTTTTGATTGCACTGCCGCTTCCAGTGTTGCTGCCATTGCATCTTCTTTGGCAGCTGCTCATGCTGCCCTCGCCTTGGGCCATGCTCTACCTGCGTATTGTATCGCGGGTGATGGGCGCGCGCGTTAAAGTCCATGGGCAGCGGCTGCGCAAAGACGTTTTCTTCGTCGCCAACCATCTGTCTTGGCATGACATCCCCATTCTCGGCGGCGTGACGGGAACCGCCTTTGTGGCGCAGGACGGCGTCCGCAAATGGCCCATCATCGGCTGGCTCGCGACACAGAACCGAACCATCTTTGTCAACCGCGCTGGCAAGCAGCAGGTCGCAAGCCAAATCAATGTGCTGCGCGAAGCCATTGCCGAAAACTGGTCCGTCACGCTGTTTCCCGAAGGCACGACATCTGACGGGCTGGGCCTACTGCCTTTCAAGCCTTCGCTTTTTGAAACGCTTGCGCCGCCGCCTAGGCCGATCATGATCCAGCCGGTCCTGCTCGACTTTGGCGATGTCGGCCCTGACATCGCCTGGCTTGGCGAAGAAACCGGCGGAGAAAGCGCTTGGCGCGCCTTTACCCGCAAGGGCAGCTACGAAGTCGGCGTCCACTTCCTTGAGCCATTTGATCCCAGCCTGTTGGCGGACCGCAAAGAAGTCTGCGCCCGAGCGCGGGCCGGCATCGCAGACGCCTTGTCCGAGCGCTTGGGATACGTCGTCCGTTAAGGACTTCCAGCGGAAGTTGGTTGCCACGCGCGTCTGCAAAAAATTTCATCCCTGCCCCCAAATTTTTCAATTGTGGGGAAGCCGTAGCGGCGGCTTAACGTCGGCTCCCTTATAACGATGGCGAAGCCGTTTCCCTGTTCGTAAAATCGCGCATGGCAAAAACGATCGTCTGAATGAGCATGGTTGGGCGCGCAGTTATGAAAATCGGTTTTATCGGCCTTGGAAATGTCGGCGGAAAGCTCGCTGGAAGCTTGATCCGCAACGGTCATGACGTGACGGTGCGTGATCTCGATGCCGCACTGGTTGCCGAATATGTGGGTCGCGGCGCCAAGGAAGCGGCGAGCCCCGCTGCACTGGGCGAAGCGGTTGATGTCATCATCACCTGCCTGCCCTCACCCGCCGCCAGCGCCGCTGTCGCCGAAGGCGAAGACGGGTTCCTCGCCGTCATGCGCCCCGGCCAAGTGTGGATGGAAATGAGCACCACCGACTATGCCGAAGTTCTGCGCCTCGGCCCATTGGTCGAAGCCCGCGGCGGCCTCTTCATGGAATGCCCTGTCTCGGGCGGCTGCCACCGCGCCGATACCGGCAACATCTCGATCTTTGCCGCCGGCCCGCGCGAAGGCTTTGAACGCGTGCTTCCGGTCCTCACCACACTCGGCCGCCGCGTGTTGCACACGGGCGATTGGGGTACGGCATCACAGCTCAAGGTCATGACAAACTTCCTGTGCACCGCACACCTTGTCGCGCTCGCCGAAGCGCTCACCGTGTGCAAGGCCATGGGGCTCGACATGAACACGACCTATGAGGCGATCCGCATTTCCTCGGGCAACAGCTTCGTGCACGAGACCGAAAGCCAGGTCATCCTCAACGGCAGCCGCGACATCAACTTCACGATGGACCTCGTCTCAAAGGACGTCGGCCTGTTCGACAAGATCGCGAAGGAAACCGGGGTTCCAGTCGAAATGTCGCCGCTCATCGTGCGCCTATTCAAGGAAGGCGAAGCCACCTACGGATCGCGCGAGTTTTCGCCCAACATCATCCGTCGTTATGAGGAACCGGTTGGCATCAAGGTGCTCGGCACGGGCTTCCCCGACCAGATGGTTGATGATGAGCCCGAAGAACGGGGCTATGAAGTGGTGCCGAAGCGCTAAAGCCAGAAAGGCAAAGAATGACGATGGGCACGCCAGCAGATCACGCCGGATGGGTAGCGCGCGCCAATGTGCTGAAGATCAACGCCGGGCTGTTCATCGACGGCGCGTCGTGTGACGCGGCCAGCGGCGCGGTGATCGATGCGATCAACCCGGCGACTGGTGCCCTCATCACCCAAATGGCGTGTGGCGGGGCCGAAGACATTGACCGCGCCGTCGCCTCCGCCAAACGCGCATGGGACGACCGGCGCTGGCGTGATCTCACACCGCGCACGCGCATGGATATCTTCCGTCGTTGGGCCGATCTGGTGGAGCGTGACGCAGTTGACCTCGCGATCATGGAAACGCTCAGCATGGGCAAGCCCGTGATGGATGCGCTCACTATTGATCTGCCTGAATCGATCGTCACCATCCGCTATTTCGGCGAAGCCATTGATAAGGCGGCGGGCTCTGTCTCCAACAGCCCCAGCAACGCAGTCCACATGGTCTCGCGTGAACCTTTGGGCGTTATCGGCGCTATTTCCCCCTGGAATTACCCGCTGCTGATGGCGGCTTGGAAAGTCGCCCCTGCGCTGGCGGCAGGCAATTGCGTGGTCCTCAAGCCTTCGGAGAAGGCCGCACTTTCTTGCATCAAACTCGCGCATCTCTTCGTGGAAGCTGGCGGCCCGCCCGGCGTGTTCAACGTTGTCACCGGCTATGGGCAGGATGCCGGCAAGCGACTGGCCCTGCACCCAGATGTCGCCAAGATCAGCTTCACCGGATCAACAGCGGTCGGCAAGCAACTGATGATCTATGCCGGTGAGTCCAACCTGAAGCGGGTTGCACTGGAAACGGGCGGGAAGAGCCCGCAGATTTTCATGCCCGATCTGGCGGATATGGATGCAGCGGTGGACCGCGCCATCATGGGCATTTTCGACAATGCCGGGCAGGTCTGCAACGCTGGGTCGCGACTGCTGGTCCATGCGGACATTCATGATGAATTCGTCGCGCGCTTCGTGAAACGCGCGGGGGAACTGTACACGACCGGCGACCCGATGGACCCCACCACCAGCCTTGGCCCCGTTGTCAGCCACGGGCATCAAGCGTCCGTCTTGTCGTGCATCCAGCAGGGCATGAAGGACGGCGCGACTGTCGCGCTGGGCGGTGGCACGGATGCAGCCCGTCCGGCAGGCGCCTATGTCTCGCCGACCCTGTTCACGGGCGTGACACCGGCCATGACTGTTGGTCGTGATGAGATTTTCGGGCCGGTTGCGGCCCTCTTCAAATTCAACAGCGAGGCAGAAGCCATCGCCCTTGCCAATGACTCGATCTACGGCCTTGCCGCCAGCGTCTGGACCTCAGACGTGAAGCGCGCCCACCGCATGGTGAAGGCGCTGGAAGCGGGCGTGATCTGGGTCAATTGCTTTGGGGATGGCGACATGACCCAACCCTTTGGCGGGTATAAGCAGTCCGGAAACACGCGCGACAAGTCGATGGAATGTCTTGCCGGCTACATGCAATCAAAGTCCGCTTGGTTCAGCCTCGACTAGATTGCCTGACGCTGCGACGTTGTTCGCAACCCAATCCATGAAGGTGCGGATCCGCAGGTTTTCGCGCATTTCGTTCCGACAGATCAATCCCCATGATCCCGGGCACACCGCCTTGTGATCGATGGGTCGGACCAACCGGCCTGATGCGAGATCCTGATCCACAAAGGGACCATTGACGAGGGCGATCCCTTCTCCATTCAGCGCCATTTCCAGCGCAACCGCCAAGGTATCCACCATCAGGAAGGGAACGGATGGTTGGAAGTCCGCACCTGCGGATGCTGCCCAAGCCTCCCAATTCTGCACTTCTGTGTAGATGGCGACCAGTGGGTGCGTCATCAGCGCCTCAACAGTCACCGGCTTGCCGATCTTCTCCAGAAAGGCAGGGCTGCACACAGGGTAGAGCGCATATTCAAACAACGGGACCCAATGATATTTCTTGGGATTGGGGACTTCTTCACAGTAGACCAGCCCGACATCTGCATGGACGTCATCAAACGCCCAATCGACAGCGCAGGTGCTTAATGTCAGGTGCACTTCGGGATGGTCGTGCAGGAATTGCGGAACCCGCTTGGCCAGCCAGCGGATCGACGCCGTGACATAGGTCTGCACGCGCAGCGGCTTATCGAGCGCATTGCGGTGCACAGCCTCCACGCCTTCTAGAAGCGATTCAAAAGCCGCGCGGACATAAGGGTAAAGCACCCGCCCCTCATCGGTGGAGACAATGTGCCGCCCTTCCTGTGCAAACAGGGTGACACCCAAAGCTTCTTCAATCAGTTGAACCTGATGGCTGACCGCCGGGTGGGTGAGACAAAGCTCATCGGCGGCATCGCGGATGCTCTGGTGGCGGGTGGCAGCTTCAAATCCGCGTAACGCCTTGAGCGGCGGCAGCTTCCTCAACTCGATCTTGTTCTGCATTTTCGCCATTCCCGTCCCGATTCCCGGAACTTAGCGGACGAGAACCAACCGGTAAATTAAATTAACGCGTGCGACGCGCGGTCTTCGAGGATCATCGCAGCCCCTTTTTCCGCGACCATCACCGTCGGCGCGTTGATGTTGCCGGATGTGATCGTCGGAAAAACCGACGCATCCACAACGCGTAAACCCTGAACGCCATGAACGCGCAGTCGCGCGTCCACCACAGATGTCGCCGGGTCTGGCCCCATCATGCAGGTGCAAGACGGGTGGTAGACGGTATCCGCGCGGTTGCGGAAGTCTTCCAACAGCGCCTCATCGCCCTGAAGATGGGCGCCGGGGACGAGTTCTTCGGTAATGATGTCGCTGAGCGGCGCTGTTTGGGCGATCGCACGCAGCATGCGGTTGCCGGCGATCGCCTCATCAATATCGAGCTGCGTCGACAGGTAATTGGGCTGGATCGACGGATACTCAAACGGGTCCGCCGATGTGATCTGCAAATGGCCCCGGCTGGTCGGCCGACAGCTGTTGAACGACAGCAGGAAGGCCGAAAACGGATCGGGGTTGAGGAGCTTGCGTTCCGAAAGCGGCGTCTGCGTGTAACTGACCGGGCTGAAATAGAGCTGCAGGTTGATGCGCGGTGCATCGGGCGTGCTGCGGACAAAGCCTCCGCCCTGATTCACACTCATCGACAGCGGGCCGCCGCGGTTCCACGCATAGTGCAGCCCAGCTTTGATCTTGCCCCAAAGCGGCCGCAGCTCATCATTCAGCGTCGGCACACGCGTCTTGTAGAAGTAGCTAATAGCCAGATGATCCTGCAGGTTGCGGCCAACAGCCTTTGCATCCACCAAAACGTCGATGCCAAGCGGTTTCAACACTGTCGCATCGCCGATGCCGGACAGGCTGAGCAGTTGCGGAGAATTGATCGAACCGCCGGACAGGATCACTTCGCGCGTTGCCCGTGCCTCGTGCGACTTGCCGCCCCGTTGATAGGCAATGCCCGTCGCCCGCGTACCTTCAAACAAGATGCGCGTCGCATGCGATTTGGTGCGCAACGTCACCCCGCCTTTGCGCAGTGCGGGCCGCAAATATTCATTGGCGGTCGAGGCGCGTCTGCCACGGCGTGTGTTGATCTGATAAATGCCGACGCCCTCACCATTCGGACTGTTCAAGTCCGCGGCGAACGGCAGGCCAAGAGCCTTGCCTGTCTCGATGAAAATTCGGCTGAGCGGATGCGCCTTCGCGCTGATTTCTGTGACGTGTTGGGGACCGCCCGCGCCATGATAGCGGCCTTCGCCCAAATCATGGTCCTCGGCCTTCACGAAATAGGGCAAGACATCGTCCCAGCCCCAACCTTGGTTGCCAAGTGCCGCCCAGTCTTCAAAGTCGTGCGGTTGCCCGCGCACATGGACCATAGCGTTGATGGAGCCAGACCCACCGATCACCTTGCCGCGCGGCCAATAGCTTTCACGACCGCCTAGCCCGGGGACGGGCTGAGTATCGTACATCCAGTTGATCTGACGATCAAAGAAGGTACGGCCATAGCCGATGGGCAATTGGATCCAGACGATCTGGTCAGACCCGCCGGCCTCCAGCAGGAGGACACGCGTCTCTCCATCCGCTGAGAGCCGATTGGCCAAGACGCAGCCTGCCGTGCCTGCGCCGACAATCACATAATCATAATCTTCGGTCATTGAACGGGGTGCTGTGTCATCTCGAGATGGAGCATCGTGCCCGTGTACGGATTGGCGCGGGCAACCTCTTCATTGAGTTCAACGCCCAATCCCGGAGCCGTCGGCGGGATGACATGGCCTTCCTCAAAGCGAATGGGGGCCTTCAATATCTCGCTGTGGAATCCGCCCCAGGTCTCGATGCTTTCAAGGATCAGGAAGTTGGGCGAACAGGTCGCGATCTGGATATTGGCCGCGCCAACAATCGGGCCGCAATAGAGATGCGGTGCGATCTGGGCGTGATGCACCTCTGCCATGCCCGCGATCTTCTTGGCTTCCAAAATGCCGCCGACACGCCCCAGATTCATCTGGAGGATGGCCGCCGACCCAGCGTTCAGCAATCGGCTAAAATCATATTTCGTGGTCAGCCGTTCGCCTGTTGCAATGGGGATGCTGGTCGCGCGGGCAACTTTGGCCATTTCCTCCGGCGCATCGGGTGGCACGGGTTCTTCGAGCCAGAGCGGGTCTGCCGGTTCCAGTCGCTTTGCGAGCCGGATAGCCCCTGCCGCCGTCATCTGGCCGTGCGTGCCAAAGAGCAGATCGGCCTTCGTGCCCACAGCTTCGCGCAATGTGCGAGCAAAGCGCTCACACAGGTCCAGCGCCTCAAGCGAGAGCTGACGTCCGTCAAAGGCTGTATAAGGCCCTGCCGGGTCAAACTTCAGCGCGGTGAAGCCTTGCGCCAGATATTCAACTGAGCGCTCCGCCGCCAGATCGGGATCGTGATAGACGTCGGTCTGATCACCGGGGCGCGGATAGATGTAGGTGTAAGCGCGCAGCCGCTCATGCACCTGTCCGCCCAAGAGCTTGTAGACGGGCTGATTGGCTTCCTTGCCGACAATGTCCCAGCACGCCATTTCAAGGGCCGAGAGAACGCCCATCAGCGTCAGATCAGGATGCTGCGTGAAGCCGCTGGAATAGACGCGGCGCCAGATGCTCTCAATATCGTGCGGGTCATGACCGGCGACATAACGGGCGAACACGTCTTCGATCATCTTTGCAACGAGATGTGGTTCAAACGGGACGCAATAGGCCTCCCCAATGCCGGAGACACCGCCATCGGTCGTCAGCTTCACAAAGACGAAGTAGCGCCCGCCGAAATGCGGGGGCGGATTGCCGACCACAAAGGTCTCAATATCGACAAGCTTCATGCGGAGAAAAATCCATTGATGACTTTGACTTCTAGGAAGTCGTGCAGGCCAAAAGCGCCCCATTCGCGGCCATTGCCGGACTGCTTATAGCCGCCAAAGGGGGAGCAATAATCCTGGCCATTTCCGTTGAGGTAAACGCTGCCTGCCCGGATCTTTCGCGCGACGCGACGGGCGCGCTCAAGGTCGCCAGACTGGATGTAACCGGCCAAGCCATAAGGCGTGTCATTGGCGATGCGGATCGCATCCGCTTCATCCTTGAACGGGATGATAACGAGGACGGGACCGAAAATCTCTTCGCGCGCGATGGTCATGTCATTGTGGACACCGGCAAAGACCGTTGGCTTCACATAGTAACCGCGGTCGAACCCATCCGCGCGGCCAACGCCGCCGGCGACGACGCGTGCGCCTTCCTCAATGCCGACTTGGATCAGGCCCTGAATCTTGTCGAACTGCGCCTTGCTCACCACCGGGCCGAGATGTGGGCCCTTGTCCATGGGGTCCCCCAGAGTGACGGACTGCGCAACCTTGGTGGCAATAGCCACCACCTCTTCATAAACAGACGCCTCGACGAGCATCCGCGTCGGCGCATTGCAGGATTGGCCCGTATTGCCAAAGCAATGCAGCACACCGCGCGTGACGGCGGCCTCCAACCCTGAGTCCGCAAAGACGATATTGGCGGATTTTCCGCCCAGTTCCTGCGAAACGCGCTTCACGGTTTCTGCCGCCGATTTCGCAATCTGGATGCCGGCGCGGGTAGAGCCTGTAAAGGACACCATATCCACATCGGGATGGCCGGTAAGGGCCTCTCCGATCATCGCACCGGTGCCATGGACCATGTTGAACACGCCGGTCGGGAAGCCAGCTTCATCAATAAACTCAGCAAAAAGCTGTGCTGAAAGCGGAGACACTTCGCTCGGCTTCAGGACCATCGTGCAACCCGCGATCAGCGCAGGGCCAACCTTGGCCGCAAGCTGGTTCATCGGCCAATTCCAAGGCGTGATGAGCACACAAACGCCCACCGCCTCATAGGTCAGGTCACCTGTCGACCCAATCGGGCTATCCCAGGCCATGGCGCGCGCGGCCTTGATCGTTTCCTTCAAATGCCCCGGGCCACATTCGGCCTGAGAATTAAAGGATAGATCATAGGGCGCGCCCATTTCTGTCGAAATCGCGGCCACCATCTCATCATAGCGGCGCTCAAAAACCGCGATGAGTTTTTCGGTGAGCGCAATCCGCTCCTCAAGCGAGGTGGACGCATAGCCATCAAAGGCCGCACGAGCCGCCGCCACAGCCTGATCAACGTCGTCAGGCCCGCACAGCGCGATGGTCGCACAAACCTCTTCGGTTGCCGGATTTATGGCAGCCAGCGTTGCCGTCGAAGAATGGGGGGCGACCCACTTGCCCCCGATGTAAGACTTAAGTGGCATATCAAACATAACCAACGGCGCGCTTCTGGTCTTCGATGATGTACTTGCTTGCACGCCAATAATGCCAGGCCGCCCAAAGCCCGCTGGGTGCGAGCACAAGCTGCGCAAGGCGCAATGATTCCGCACCAGCAGGCTGTGACCCTGCAAAATAGTCACTGAGGCCCCCAACGATGGCCGGCGCAACAATGAGATTGAGCAGGTTGGCAATGATGAGCGATATGGCAATTGCCATGCCGCGCATCTTGGGCGCAGCGAGGTTCTGGCAAAGCGCCATTGCAGGGCCAATGTAGAAGTAAATGGCCGGGATGAAGATCCACCACATCAGCTTGGCGAAGCCCAAATCATAGGTCCAATAGGCAAGGAAGGATGGAATGGTCGCAATTGCGGTGACGACGGCCAACAAATTCGAGATTTTGCGCGGGTCAGTGAAGCTCGGCCGAGCCACAACATAGGCCGTCACCAGCGACGCGCCGATACCGCCAACAAGATAGATCTCGCCAAGCAATCCACCCGCCGCGCCTTCATCCATGCCATAGGTCCGCTGGAGAAACAGCGGGGTAAACCACATCAGGCCCCAACCCCAAAAGGCGGAGAGACCTGCACCCATCATCGCATGGACAGCTGCCTTTTGAGACCAAAGGAAACGCATCGTCTCCATGACGCTTGGCGCCTTATCTTCCACCACAGCATCAAGGCGTCCGCGCGTGGGCTCCTTGATTGT
>JBBATS010000075.1:0-11006 GCA_040398625.1 Chakrabartia sp.
GCGATGTCTGACTTCAGCATGTCGTCATAGCGATCCCAAAGCGGCATCCGCCACGTCGGGTCCATCACCTCATTTGAGGCCGCAGCGATATCCGCTGCAAGGTGTTCGTCATTGGAGAACAGGGCAGGGAGGTCTGGCCCCAGAGCAACGCGCGCCGCACCCGTGAGCGTCGCAAAGTCGACCATCAATTCCGGCTTATCTTCGGCAGCCTTGGTTATGGCATCGCCTAGAATAAGACGCCCTTCCGCGTCTGTATTGTCGATCTCGACCGTCAGCCCCTTGCGGCTTTTCAGCACGTCCCCCGGGCGCATGGCATTGCCAGCAATGGCGTTTTCGACGGCTGGGATCAGCAGGTGCAGATGGATGGGCAAACGTGCTTCCATCACCAACCGAGCAAGGGCCAAGGCATGGGCTGCGCCCCCCATATCCTTCTTCATCAGCCGCATATACGGGCCGGTTTTGATGTTGAGACCGCCCGTGTCAAAGGCAACGCCTTTACCAATGATGGCAACACGAGGATGTTTGGGGTTGCCCCAGACAAGTTCGATGAGACGGGGCGCACGGTGTTTTTCCGCCGCCTGACCGACGGCGTGGATCATTGGATAGCCGACTTCAAGCTCATGGCCCTTGGTGACGTGCACCGAGGCTTCAAACTCTGTCCCCAGCGCCTCCGCTGCGGCTTGAAGCCCTGCAGGTCCAAGATCAGCTGCGGGTGTGTTGACCAGATCCCGCACGAGTGCCGTTGCCTCAGCCTGACGGACCTGATCGACAATCATACCGGGTTCGCTGACGAGCAGGATGCGATCGCCACCTGCGTCGGCTTTCGACAGGAACCGATCAAACTTATACTGAGCGAGCAACCATCCAAGTCCTGCCGGACCGGCTGTGCCGCCGGCCAGTCGATAGGTTGCAGCGGGAAGCTTTTGGGCCGCAGTCGCGAGATCCCAAACAGATCGCTTCTCATCAATGCCGACCGCGGCGCTCCATTCACCGGGTTTGTCACCGGGCAGAATCGCAATGTCGCCGGGATTGCCGGAAAATCCAGACAAGAGGGCGGCTGTTCTTTCCCGCTCGGTGAGGGCCTTCATCCACTCCTCAAAACCCGCTTTCGCAACAAGCGTGATCGTCCGGGCATCCTGGCCTTGGTCAGGTTGGATGAGATGGGCAAAGCGGCTCATGTCCGGGCTCCGTCAGGCTTGGTCAGAAATGAAAGGTCGAAGATCGCTGTCACTGTTGCAGCGGGACCCCGTAAAGATCGTGATCGTCGGCATCTTCGATCAGGACAGGGACGATGTCCCCCGGGGAAAGATGCCCAGCATCCCGCAGGAAGACATGACCGTCAATGTCAGGCGCATCGGCCTTTGACCGTGCATTGGCGCCGCCATCCTCATCAACGATGTCGATGATGACGTCCATTTTGCGATCAATTTTGGCCACCAACTTGGCAGCTGAAATGGCGGCTGTTCGCTCCATCAGGCGGGCATAACGCTCTTCCTTCACCTCTTCAGGCACAGGATTGGGGAGCGCATTGGCAGCAGCCCCTTCCACGGGTTCAAACCGGAATGCGCCGACGCGATCCAATTGTGCCTCATCGAGCCAGTCGAGCAGATACTGGAAGTCCGTCTCTGTTTCGCCAGGAAAACCAACGACAAAGCTCGACCGGATCGTGATGTCAGGCGTGATTTCGCGCCAATTGCGAATGCGCTCCAGAACCTTGGCTTCATTCGCCGGGCGCTTCATCGCCTTCAGAACCGATGGAGCAGCATGCTGGAACGGAATGTCCAGATAAGGCAGCACAAGTCCTTCCGCCATCAGGGGAATGACCTGATCCACATGGGGGTAGGGGTAGACATAATGCAGGCGCACCCAAGCTCCGAGCTTGCCCAATTCGCGCGCAAGGTCGGTCATATGGGCGCGGACGTCGGCGCCTTTCCACTGACGCGGTTCATGACGGATATCAACGCCATAGGCAGACGTATCCTGACTGATGACGAGCAATTCACGCGTGCCGGCTTCGATCAGCTTTTCAGCCTCACGCAAAATGGCATCCGGACGCCGCGAGACGAGGTCGCCGCGGATCGACGGGATGATGCAAAAGGCGCAGCGGTGGTTGCAGCCTTCGGAAATCTTCAGATAGCTATAGTGCTTCGGCGTCAGCTTCAGGCCAGCTTCAGGCACGAGATCCACGAAAGCATGCGGGACGGGCGGTGCGGCCTCATGGACGGCACTGACCACGGCTTCGTACTGGTGTGGCCCGGAGATGGCGAGCACTTCGGGGAAACGCGCCCGAATGACGTCAGCCTCATTCCCCATGCAGCCGGTGACGATGACCCGGCCATTTTCGGCAATGGCTTCGCCGATGGCTTCAAGGCTTTCTTCCTTGGCGCTGTCGAGGAACCCGCAGGTGTTCACGAGAACGACGTCCGCGCCCTCATAATCGGGCGACAGGCCATAGCCGTCCGCGCGCAATTTGGTCAGGATCCGCTCGCTGTCCACAAGTGCCTTGGGGCAGCCGAGGGACACCATGCCGACCTTGGGCTGGGTAGGAAGTTTAGTCGTTTTCATGATCGACGCGCCATTAGAGGAACTCCCGGGGGAAGTCACGACAAACTGGGGCTTTAGCCGCCAATCCTGTCCGTCCCACCGAGATAGGGGCGAAGAACTTCCGGAACGGTGATGCTGCCATCGGCGTTCTGATAGTTTTCCAGCACGGCGACCAGCGTCCGGCCCACTGCGAGGCCAGAGCCGTTAAGCGTGTGGACAAAGCGCGTGCCCTTTTCGCCCTGCGGGCGATACCGCGCATTCATCCGGCGGGCCTGAAAGTCCCCGCAGTTCGAGCAGCTAGAGATTTCCCGATAGGCTTTCTGGCCTGGCAGCCAGACTTCCAGATCATAGGTTTTGCGCGCGGTGAAACCCATGTCGCCGGAACAGAGCAACATGCGCCGGAAATGCAGGCCGAGGCGATTGAGCACCGCTTCCGCGGCCTCAGTCATCCGCTCGTGCTCCGCGTCTGACGCCTCCGGCGTTGTGATGGAGACAAGCTCAACCTTTTCAAACTGATGCTGGCGGATGAAGCCACGCGTATCGCGACCCGCAGAGCCGGCTTCGGAACGGAAGCACTGCGTCAGCGCCGTTAGTCGTATTGGTAGCTCCGTATCCGAGAGAATTTTCTCGCGGACCATGTTGGTGAGCGACACTTCGGCCGTCGGGATCAGCCAGCGGCCATCGGTTGTGTGGAACAGGTCTTCCGCAAATTTCGGCAGCTGGCCGGTGCCAAACAGAGCATCATCGCGCACGAGAACGGGCGGTGCGATCTCTTCATAGCCAAATTCGCGCGTATGCAGGTCGAGCATGAACTGGCCGATGGCCCGATTCAATCGGGCAACGCCGCCGCGCAGATAAGCAAAGCGGGCGCCTGCAACCAACGCCGCTGTCTCAAAATCAAGGCCGAGGCCAGCATCGAGCCGGTCATGCTCCAACGCTTCAAAGTCCAGTTCGGGCTTCTTTCCGCTTTCGGAGACGTAGACGTTGCCCGTCTCGTCCGTGCCCGCCGGCACGTCATCGGCGGGAATGTTAGGAATGGCCGCGAGCGCATTGCGAAGGTCTACGCCCAGTTCCTTGGCTTTGGCTTCCAAGGCGGGCAGGGTGCCCTTGATGTCGGCGACTTCCGCCTTCAGCCGCTCCGCTTCCGCTTTGTCGCCTTTGCCCATCGCAGCGCCAATGGCCTTTGCAGCCGCATTTGCGCTGGACTGGAGTTCTTCGGAGCTGCGGATGGCGGCGCGAGATTGCTCGTCAATGGCCAGAAAAGTTGCGGATTGGGGTGGCAAGCCACGACGGGCAAGGCCCGCATCAAAGCCTTCGGGGTTTTCGCGGATCAATCGAATATCATGCATATTTGCGCTATGGCGCGCAGGCTCTGCCTTGCCAAGGGCAAAGAAAAAGGACGCTGCCGGGTCGCGAAGCAGCGTCCTTTAGGGTGCCAGACTACGGCTTTACGCTACGCATTTACTACACTGATGTGGTTTTGGCCTTTTTGGCGGCCCGTGCCCGGGCGATGAGCCCGGCTGCAGCGCCACCGAAGAGAAGGAGCATCGGCGGGGCCGGCACGTCATTTCCGCTCGAGCCGCCATTACTGCTGGAACCACCATTGCTGCTGGAGCCATTTGAGGAGGAGGACGTCGACGTTGAGGTCGACGTGGAACTGGTCGATCCGCCAAAGCTCGATGACGTGCTCGTGCTGCTCGATACGTTACCGGAAGAGCTCGACGTGCTGGACACGTTACCCGAGGAGCTGGAAGAGCTCGAGACGTTTCCAGATGAGCTCGACGTGCTGGAAACCGTGCCGCTCGACGTGGACGATGAGGAACCGCCGGTCGAAGACGTGCTGGAAACGGTGCCCGAAGACGTTGAGCTGGACGAACCACCTGTAGACGACGTGCTCGACACGCTGCCTGATGAGGTCGACGAACCGCCGGTTGACGATGTGCTCGATACTGTGCCGGAAGACGTCGAAGACCCGCCGGTGGAAGAGGTGCTGGAAACGCCACCTGTCGATGTGGAAAGACCACCGGTCGACGTCGAAGAACCGCCGGTCGAGGTCGAAACGCCGCCCGTGGAGGTGGATGAACCACCGGTCGAGGTCGAAACACCGCCCGTTGAGGTGGATGATCCGCCCGATCCGCCCGATCCGCCCGAGGATGTGGACGTCGAACCGCCGCTGCTGGTCGATGACACAACGATGCTACCGCCGCCGCCACCGCCGCCAAAGAAGCCGCCGCCAACAAAGCCGCCACCGCCGCCGCCGAAGCCGCCGCCAAAACCACCGATTGGGCCGCCGCCAATGACGACGGGTACGCCACCGCCGCCACCAGACATGACCGGCTGCGCTTCAGACAGGCGGGAGCGCAGAGGCTCTTGCCCTGCGGATGCGAGACGGATTGTCTGCGGTGCGCAAGACATGCTTGTCGTTGTCGTCGTCACCCGCTTGATGCGCTTGACGACGCGACCGTTCGCACGCGGGGCTGCTGCGAGCCGCTGCCGGACGACCTTTTTGACCTTGGGAGCGGGGGCGGAATAGGACGACCGCAAGGGCTGGGCCTGGGTCGCATGCATGGCGCCACCGCCGATAACAGCTCCACCGCATGCGCAAGCGCAAAGTTTTGTCAGTGCCATACGAACAGACATGGCGTTCAACCCCTTTTACTCGTCACCCGGTCAACAAGCTCGTTGCCGCGTCGACAGAAACAATGGGGCTGGATTGCTTAAGACGTTACGACGCCGCAACCGGATTAACCGTCTTTCCTGCCATTTTGACGGTTCCATCTGCCGCAACCGAACAACGGTTATGGTTAATGTGCCAAATAGGGGCTGTTTATGGGGCGTCTGTCAAACGTCTGTCTTTAATTTGTCCAGACGCGCTGCGCCCCTGATGCCAGAACTTTGGGGTGATTCGCCCGCTTGTGCCTCCGAAATGGGGTCATTATAGCGCGGCTCACGACAGGTCCCGGCTCGTGCCGGATCCAAGGCTGAAAGCCAGGGAGTTTCGGGTTATGGCGAATGCGATCAACGGTCAGGGAGGTTCGGCTGACGCAGTCGACATCGACTATCGCCCGAGCGAAGACGAAGAATTCATGAGCGCCCGCCAATTGGCGTATTTCCGTAAAAAATTGCTCGACTGGAAAGAGTCGATCCTGAAGGAATCGCAGGACACGCTGAATACGCTTCAGAATGAGCCGCTGCGTGAACCTGATCTCACAGACCGCGCATCCAGCGAGACAGATTGGTCGATTGAGCTTCGCACGCGGGACCGGCAACGGAAGCTGATATCAAAAATTGATTCTGCACTTCGCCGTATTGAAGAGGGCGAATATGGATATTGCGAAGTCACCGGGGAGCCCATTTCCCTCGGGCGGCTTGAAGCACGTCCAATTGCGACAATGACAGTTGAAGCGCAGGAAGCCCATGAGCGGCAGGAAAAAATTTCTCGCGACGAATGAATGATTTGGGCGATGTTTACCGATTGAAAAGCTATTTGGATTATTCGGACGCTATGGCCAGTGTACCAAACTCGAGCGACGAAAATGCGTTGGACGCGCGAGGACAGCGTTCGACCAATCGGTCCAGCCTGTTTTTGCTCGGCAAAATGGGCGTTGATGGGGGCGTTTCCAGCGAGGCTATCCGCATCCGCAACCTCTCTCCAACAGGATTGATGGCAGAAGCGCCAACCATTCTTGCTGTAGGCACTGCCGTTTTCGTTGAAATGAAGAACCTGCCGATAACCAAAGGCAAAGTTGTTTGGGCAACGGATGGCCGGATGGGAATTGCGTTCAATGCAGAAATTGACCCATCCAAAGTGCGGCAGCCCGTGGGCAAAGGTGAAGACCCGACGCCAGATTTTCTACGGGTTCCGCCATCGCGACGTCCGGGTTTGAAAATGACCTGATTTCGGATGCCGGCCTGAGGCAGATCGCCTCAGGGCAGCATACCGATCGCAACCTTTAGCCGGTTGCCAAAACCTCTTTGATTTTCAGCTTTTCTTTTTTGAGGCGGCTCAGTGTGAGCTGATCAGGATAGGGCCGTTGCTCTTCCTGATGTATCTTCTGGTCAAGCAAGGCATGCTTGGCTCCGAGTGCGAAAACATGATTATGTTCCATAAGCGACACTCCATTTGTTTTTGAGGCGTCGAGTAGAACATCATCGACCTGTCATGTCGTGCGGATATTGCAGTTATCTCGACAATGGAGCATTTTTCCGCGACGGATAGAAAGCCGATAAAAGAAAGTTTCGTGACAGTTTGCAGACATGTCTGGAGACTGAGCATAAATGTTGTCGAGGAGCGAGATGGAACAGCAATTCATGCGCGCACGGCTCGAATCACTTCGCGAAGAGCATCGGGATTTGGACACAGCCATTGACGCGTTACGGGAAACGGTCGTGCATGATCAGGTGCGCTTAGCGCGTCTCAAAAAGCGCAAATTGGCGCTGCGTGATGAGATCGCAGCGATTGAGTCGCATCTCATTCCGGATATTATCGCCTGAAACGCCGTTAACGCCGTTTCTAACTGGTCGCCCATGAAGCCGCTTGTCATATCCGCCAAATGGACGCGGTTGCAGCACCCCAATCAAAAGTGACGGCAAAGGTCATTGATGCGCTTTATGTGGAGGCCATGGTGCTGGCTGATGATGCACGTGCCTATTTCGACACATTTAGCCGCGAAGAGCGGGATGCGCTTGGCCCGGTTCTCAGAGTCGCCTTTTCGTGCGAGTCCCTGAAAGTGACGACGCGGTTGATGCACATCATCGCCTGGCTGCTTAGGCAGCGGTCTCTAGCATCGCCTGCATCGGGTATAAACGCAAAGCCCCCCAGTAAACTGGGTGGGCCCACGGAGACGGACCTCGCATCGTTGACGGGTTTACCAGATGGCGCCCTTACACGCATTGAAGCGAGCCTCGATCTCTACGCCCGCGTTGCGCGGCTTGATGCAGAGTTGGGAAATGAGCATCAGCCCGAAAGTCCGGCCCGGGCCCTCATGGACCAATTGGCGCGCGCCTTTTAGTCGTTCCTTCCGACAAGGCTTCTGACCCGCCGGATCGCACGGAAGGCAAGAGATTTCGCATGGTTCTGGCTTGGAAATCGTCCGGGCGCGGTAGGTGTCAGGCCCATTTCCCGCAGGACAGAATTAAAGCCCCGCGCATCGGCCTCCCGATAGCTCCAGTTTGATCGCCAAGTGATCGACAGGGAGATGGACAGTTCCTTGCCCACCTTCACCCAATGCGGCGCTTTAACGGGAACATAGATGGCGTCACCGGGCGCAAGCGGAACTGGCTTGCCCTTAGCGGCAAACGTGTCCTGCCACACCAGATTGCGGTGTCCGCCCAAATGATAGCGTTCGTGGTCCTGATCCGAGAGCAGCTGATCGTCCACCTGCGGGAACACGGTCATGATCTTATCGCCCCGGATCTGCAGCAGAATGTTGTGCTCCGGGTCCATATGATACGGCGTCACCGCTCCCGGGGATGAGACGAAGATAAAGCCCTGTAACGTCAACATCTCCCCTGTTTTCGGGGCTACATAAGGCTGCAATGGCGCGAGAGCCTCGTGAAGGAGGGCGCGATAGTCGGGGTCATTTTCAATCCATTTGAGAACCATCCAAGATCCATTTTGTTCGATAGAACGGATGGTCTCTTCAATGCTCAGCCCGTTGCCGGGTACGGCCGAAGGGTCGATGCCAACCGGCAGTTGGCCGATATTATACTCCACGTTTGCCGGATCGATCCGCGCGGCAAATTCAGCAAGCTGGCCCAGCTGAAGCAGCGGGTGGTCGACCAGATGATGCCTCAGGGTCCCGCTTGTTTCGGGATAGAGATTGTTGAACGTCGCCAGCGCGGCGGCGTCAAAGCTCGTGGTCATCTTTTATAGCCCCATTGTCATTCTGGCCGCGGTTGCGGAACTGTTTGATGGCTAACCAACCCGTCTCAACAAGGCGGGCCGCTCGAAACATGACGGCAGCACGCAAGCCCTTACGGGGCAATGCGATGCGCACGATCTCGCGCCGCCCACGCCACAAACTGTTGATCATTGGGTGATCTTCAACGGCACAACTGTCCATCCAGCCGAACTTCGGATCAGCCAGACGTTGGAGATTTGCCTTTTCAATGAGGATGCCCGGGGAATAGCGGGCATAATCTTCATCATAGGCAATTTTGAAGGAGAAAGAGCCCGTCTCTGCGAGGAAGTTGACCAACATGGCGATGGTCTCGTTGCCGACGCGCAGGCGAAGGATCTCAACGCGCCCTTGCTTCAACCCCTCAGCAATGGCGGCGGAGAAGAAGTTGCGTGTACCATCCTCTTTGGCGAGTGCAGCACCCTCCAGCGCTTTCCAGCCTGCCGCCTCTAGCGATAGGAATTCAGAGATCCACGTCTCCGCATCTGTGTCCACTCGGAGACTATCAACCCGGATCTCGCCAATCTCAGAAAGGCGGTTTTCCAGCCGCGCGATTTCCTTGCGCTTCTTTTTGCGGACGGACTCTGACCAATATTCGTCCGGTGTTGAGCCCGCCACGAGCAGCGCCCGTTGATACCGATGAACCACCGCTGCGGATCTTCCCAAACCTCTGCACACAGCAAAAAGCGCATCCGTTACGGGCCCTTCCGCCAGCATTTCAGAAAGATAAAGGATGTCGGAACGAGGACGGCTTTCATCAAATTCAGCGATGACTTCGCGCCAAAAGAGCTCTTCCGATCCCTTGCGCACCAGCGGAACGCCAAGGAACTGATTGTAATGCAGCCAGTTCTGAAGTGCCGACAGAGGCATCCGACCGTAATTCTGGCCGGTATGCAGGGGGAGCAGCCCCACAAGCGCGCCGTTGGCATCGCGGACGAACAGGAATTGGACATTTTCGGGGATCATCAGATGGTGCAGGCTGGCCTCGACAAACCAGCGTTCATAGAAGCTGTTGGGCTCGCTGGCGCAACGGGCAAGGTCATCCCACTCGGCTGCCAATTGCGGAGAGAGGTCGGACGCAGACACAATGCTTGTCCGCGCATCCTGCAAGACGGGTAAGGAGGACATCATTCCGCCCCGCAAAGTGCGTCAGCCAAGGCATCATAGCGCACGGGCTTTACGCCAAGCCGATCAAAGGCCTTGAAGATGGCATCCCACCACTCCCAGAAGCGTGCCAGATCAGCGCCATTTTTCGCATAGGGCGTGTGCCCGACGGCCAGCGTTGGCGAGTGGAATGAAAGGCTGAAGATATCGAGGCCGTCTTCGAGCAGAGCCTCAATGGCTTCTATTGCCTGCTTGGCCGGCGTCCCCTCCGGCGTTAGCGGAACACGTGTGAGTAAGTCGGTCTTTGCCAAAGCGCCGTGGAGCGTTCGGCTCCGGTAGAGGGCCGGGAACTTGCGAAGGCGCCCCGTCCAGCCGCTCGTCAGCGGAAGCTCCACGATCCCCTCTGGCGTCCGCCAGGGCCAGACGGGACAGTCTGCATAATTTGGTCCGTCTTCCCCCGAATAATCAAAGAGAGAGCGGACAGACACATCCATGCGATAGCCAAGCTCTGCCAGATGCGACATTGTCTCAGGCCCAAGACCATAGCGCCCGGCTCGGAACACCGTTGGCGATTTGCCGGTCAGCTCCGCCATGGCCGTGGTGAGCCGGTTCAGCTTTTCCCGTTGCAAGGAAGCCGGCAAGTTTCCGGTAAAGCTATTGCGTGGCACCATGGCTTCGTCGTGGGGCGGGTTAACCCACGGGTGGAGATGCGCCCCAACGTCGCAGGCCCCGGACTGCGCGAGATCTTGGATGATGACCCTGCTTTCCGGCTTTGTGATGACCGGGTAATCACAAAGACAAACAGGGTGAACGCCATAGCTGTTGAAACGTGCTGTGGCTTCTCTCAGTGCAGATATGGCAACAGTGGTGTTGGCCGCGCGCGAAAAATCCGCATTCCAATCAAATTCTTCTTCCGTATCAACGAATATGATGAAACGCCGGCCGAAGTCCTTGCCCAGTCGTAGGCGCGGCCCCGGTTCGATAGGGCACTGGGCGTTGCTGCTGCGCGAGTGCCGTGCAGGCGCCAGATTGGGGTCCATATAGGTCATGACAATGGCCTGAATAACGTTGCCATCCTAAGGATTTGCTAAATCAGGCAATCCACACCAATGCTTCGCCTGTGATTATTCGGACCAACGCCATTGTCTGTGCGCTTCGGCCTCATGGTGAACATGGCGTCATTGCGCGCCTATTGACGCCGGAACATGGTCTTATTGCTGGATATGTCCGGGGTGGGCGGTCTCGCACGATGCGTCCAATCCTGATTGCGGCAAATGCGGTGACAGCAGAATTTCGGGAACGAACCACTGGCCAGTTGGCCGGGCTTACGGTTGAACTCCTCACGTCCCGCGCACCGTTGATGTCAGAACCACTGGCGTCCGCTGCGTTGGAGAGGTCCTGTGCTTTGACCGCCTTTACGCTGCCGGAAGAGCAGCCTTATCCTGAGATATATCAATC
>JBBATS010000076.1:0-10769 GCA_040398625.1 Chakrabartia sp.
TCCCCGGATTCCAGCCGCGCCACAATTTCCTCCAGCTTTTTGAGGGCCTGCTCGAAAGTGAGCAAAGAAAGGTCCGTCTGTTCGGTCATTTACCTGCTTTGACGGGGGCCGGTTCCCGGGTCAAGCCGGATGCTGCGCCGCCCAGTTTCAGGTCAGCCAGCGGTCGCAACAATTTGCGCCCAAGCCGCTTCGTCAATCACCTCGATCCCAAGCTCCTGGGCCTTTTTGAGTTTTGAACCCGCGCCCGGACCGGCCACAAGGAGATCGGTCTTCGCCGATACGGAACCCGCGGTCTTTGCGCCAAGAGATTCCGCCTGCGCCTTGGCTTCGTCGCGGCTCATGGTTTCAAGGCTGCCGGTAAAGACGACCGTCTTGCCGGAGACGACAGACTCGCGGACGTTCGAGACGAAAGCGGGCGGCGTGACTTCGCTCAGGAGATCGTTCCAGACCTCCTGATTGTGCGCCTCATGGAAGAACTCGACGAGCGCTTCCGCCACAACCGGACCAACGCCATCGACCTGAGTCAGCTCTTCCATGGCGGCTTCGGCGGTCGCCACCTCTCGCACCCGCTCAACCGTGCCGAACGCCCTCAAAAGATCTTTTGCCGTCACTGCACCGACATGACGAATGCCCAGCGCGAAGACGAGCCGCGCAGGGTCCGGTGACCGCTTGGTCTCGATAGCCGCCAACAGGTTATCCACAGACTTATCCTGCCAGCCTTCGCGGCCGACAATCTCGGCGCGGCGCTGTCGAAGGCGGAAGATGTCTGCCGGACTGTGCAGCCAGCCAAGGCCGAAAAACTCAACGATGGTCTTCTCACCCAAACCTTCAATGTCCAGCGCCGCACGACTGACGAAGTGCTTGAGCCGTTCCACGCGCTGCGCCGGACAGATGAGGCCACCGGTGCAACGCACATCGACTTCGCTATCCTCGGCCACCGCTTCCGACCCGCATTCCGGGCAATGCTCTGGAAACGCCCAAGCGTCCCGTGCGTCGTTACGGGTTAGCGTCTCCACAATCTGGGGAATGACATCCCCTGCCCGCTGGACGACGACCCGATCCCCCGGACGGACGCCCAGCCGTGCAATCTCGTCGCGATTGTGGAGCGTGACGTTGGAGACGACGACACCCCCCACCGTCACCGGCTTCAACCGCCCAACCGGTGTCAGCTTGCCCGTGCGGCCGACCTGAATGTCGATCGACTCCAGCGTCGTTTCAGCGCGCTCTGCCGGAAATTTATGGGCGATGGCCCAGCGCGGTGCCTTTGCGACAAAGCCCAGCCGCGCCTGCCAATCAAGGCGGTCCACCTTATAAACGACGCCATCAATGTCGAACGGCAGGTCTGCACGCAGAGCCTCAATAGACCGATAATGGGCCAGCACCTCTGCGGTGGAGTTCAGGCGGACAAAGCGCGGGTCAACGGGTAGGCCCCAGCTCTCGATGGTCTTGATCACCTCGAACTGCGTCTCGCCCGGCAACGACGTCGCCTCGCCCCAGCCATGGGCTAAGAAGCGCAGGGGACGTGCGGCCGTGATCTTTGCGTCCTTCTGACGCAGCGAGCCCGCCGCTGCGTTTCGCGGATTGGCGAAAAGCTTTGTCCCTTCTGCCTCGGCACGCGCATTGATGGCGTCAAAATCGGACTTCGACATGTAGACTTCGCCGCGCACCTCAAAGACATCGGGGATGTTACCGGTGATCTGCTGCGGAATGTCAGCGATGGTGCGCACATTCGCTGTCACATCCTCACCCACTTGTCCGTCACCGCGCGTGGCCGCCATCACCAGCTTGCCGCCTTCATAGCGGAGCGAACAGGAAAGCCCGTCAATCTTAGGCTCCGCCGTTAGGACAACTTCGGCATCGTCAGCCAGATTGAGGAAACGCCGGACACGCCCGACAAAGTCCGCGACATCCTCATCCGCAAAAGCGTTGTCGAGGCTGAGCATCGGCTTAGCATGCGTGATCTTCGTCAGATGCCCGGCGGGCGCCGCGCCGACGAGCTTATTGGGGCTGTCTGCACGGATAAGATGCGGAAACTGGGCCTCCAGCGCGTTATTCTCGCGAACCAGCGCATCATAGTCCGCGTCCGAAATCTCCGGCGCGTCCTGCGTATGATAGAGCCGGTTGTGCTTCGCGATCTCTTTCGCAAGGCGCATCAAACGGTTGGCAGCGTCGGCTTCCGACATATCAAACATGTCGCTCACGCCGCCTCCAGCAGCCGTTCTGCCTGTGCGCGGGCCTCATCCGTCACCTGCGCGCCGGAAAGCATGCGGGCGATTTCCTCGCGACGTTCAGCGTCATCAAGCTGACGGACACTGGTACGCGTGACCGTGCCTTCTGAGGCTTTGGCGATCATGAGGTGCGCCGCCCCACGTGCGGCGACCTGCGGACTGTGCGTGACAACCAGAAGCTGGGCCTTTTGCGCGAGACGCGCCAGTCGTTCCCCAATGGCAGAGGCGACAGCCCCACCCACGCCACGGTCGATCTCGTCAAAGATCATCGTGCCCGCGGCGCCAACTTCGGCCAGCGCAACTTTCAGTGCGAGGATGAAGCGGGAGAGTTCCCCACCTGAGGCGATCTTGATGAGCGGCGCAAAGGGCGCACCGGGGTTGGTTGACACCATGAACTCCACCCGGTCCATGCCCGATGGACCCCATTGCGCCTCAGGCAACTCTTCGACCAGCGTCTGGAACCGCGCGGAATCGAGCTTGAGCGGCACAAGCTCCGCCGCAACGCCAATATCGAGACGCCCTGCCGCCTCGCGCCGCTTGGCCGCAAGATCGCGCCCCGCCTCCTCATAGGCCGTGCGGGCCGCAGCAAGAGCTGCCTCCAGCTTTGCCAGACCTTCCCCGCCTGCTTCAATGGCATCTAGCTTGGTTGACAGTTCCGCCGTCAATTCGGCCAGTGCCTCGGGCTGGACACGGTGCTTGCGAGCGAGTGCGCGCAGATCAAACAGCCGTGTTTCATCCGCCTCCAGCGAAGCTGGATCGAACGACAAGGCGTGACCCGCTTCGCGCAATTTATCTTCCGCCATCCCGCTTTCGATGATCGCCCGGTCAACTGCGGCCAATGCTTCAGCAAGCGTCGGATGGTCCTCTGAAATGCGGTCCAAGATGCGCGCCGCCTGCCGCAATTGAGAGAGAGCGCCGTCGCTCCCCTCAACCAGTTCGGTGATGGCGGCGAGTTCAGCTGCGATCTTTTCCCCGCGCTGCATCAGAGCGCGGCGACCCGCCAGTTCGACTTCTTCGCCCGGTTGCGGATCGAACGCCTTTAGCTCCGCCACGGCATGGGCCAGCCATTCCCGGTCCCGCTCCGCATCTTCGAGCGCCTGCCGCGCGGTCGCCAGTGTCGCCTCGGCATTGCGCCAGGCGGCATGTGAGAGCCGGACAGCAGCGGTATCGGTCCGCGCAAAGCTGTCTAGCAGATCACGGTGGCCTTTGGGATTGATCAACCCGCGATCATCATGTTGGCCATGAATTTCAACCAAAGACCCGCCAAGTTCTCGTAACAGGGCGGCAGAGACCGGCTGGTCGTTGATCCACGCACGACTGCCGCCATCGGCCTTCACTGTGCGGCGGACGATCAATTCCTCGCCCATACCGATGTTGAGATCATTGGATGTCAGAAGCTGCAGCGCAGACTCTGGGGCCGAAAAACTCGCCGTCACGCTCGCTTGTGCGCAGCCTTGGCGGACAAGACCACTGTCCGCGCGATCGCCCAAGGCCAAGCCCAAGGCATCAAGCAGGATCGATTTGCCGGCTCCGGTCTCCCCGGTCAGCACACCAAGTCCGTTTGCAAAATCAAGGTCGAGCGCCTCGATCAGGACAACGTCACGGATCGAGAGAGATGTCAGCATCGGGCGTGGGTCACGCCTGCGGCGCGTGCTTCTGCATGAGCTCAAAGGCGCGCTTATACCAGTCTGAGGCGGGATAGTTCGCCCCAAGAACGGCCGCAGTCTTTTTCGCCTCTTCCGGAACGCCCATGGCAAGATAGCTTTCCGTCATGCGCATCAGCGCCTCAGCTGCATGGCTGGTGGTCTGGTAATCTTCCGTCACCTTGCGGAAACGGGTAACGCTTGCCAGCCAAAGGCCACGGCGCTGATAATAGCGGCCAATTTCCATTTCCTTGCCCGCCAAGTGATCGCGGATGAGATCGATCTTAAGGCGGCCATCGGCAGCGTAACGGCTATCCGGATAGCGGCGGATCAATTCGCCAAGGGCATCCTGCGCCTGCTGCGTGATTTTCTGGTCACGCGTGACGTCGGAGATCTGCTCATAATAGTTCAGCGCGATCAGATAATAGGCATAAGGCGCGTCGCGGTTGCCCGGATGGATCGACAGGAAGCGCTGCGCTGAATTGGTCGATTCGGTATAATCGCGTGCCGCATAATAGCTAAATGCGCTCATCAACTGCGCACGGCGGGCCCAGGCCGAATAGGGATGCTGGCGCTCAACCTCATCAAACAATGCAGCGGCAAGCTTGAACTGCCCACGGTCCAAACGGTCTTTGGCCGCGTTGTAGAGCGTGTTCACGTCGCGCGCGACGTAAGACGTATCAGCCTTATTGCGGCCGCGATTGCCAGCGCAACCAGCAAGTGGAACGGCCAGCGCAATGACAGCGAGGAGAGCGGCGGTTTTGAAACGTGAACTCGACATGGCGGCGTTCTTAGCCCGTGCTTTCCGGAACGCCAAGCACGGAGATGCAGTTGTTTAACGGTTTGACGCTATTCGGGCTGCGATGGTTGAGACGGCATTATCGTTATCCGGCGCTGCCGTGGGGACACTGCGTGATATTTGGAGCGCAGTTTAGTGTTGCGCGTGCTCACTCTGGCCAGCCTTTTTCCGGACGTCACCCGCCCGCGTCTCGGCCCGTTTGTCGAGCGCCAGACACTTGGTTTGGCCGCGCACCCCGATGTCGAGCTTCAGGTGGTCGCTCCCATCGGCCAGCCACCCTTTCCGTTGCGCCTGCACCCGCATTATCGGGGTTTTTCAAGCGTTCCAGAAGTGGAAAACTGGAAGGGCCTGCACGTGTATCGCCCGCGCTTCATGCATCTGCCAGGCACCAAAGGACGTTTTGACGCCGGTGCGATGACCCGTCGCCTGATGCCCCTCCTCGCAGAGATCCGGCGGACCTTTCCCTTTGAGATCATCGATGCAGAATTCTTCTTCCCCGATGGTCCTGCCGCTGTGGCACTGGGCGCGCATTTCGACGTACCGGTGTCCATCAAGGCGCGCGGTGCAGACATCCATTTCTGGGGACATAACCAAGCAACCGCCCATCAGGTCCACGCCGCCGGGCAATCCGCCAATGGCTTGCTGACAGTCTCAGAGGCATTGAAGGCCGATATGGTCCGCATCGGCATGCCGGAAGAGCGCATCACGGTCCACTATACCGGTGTTGATCTCGACAGGTGCACTGTGCAGGACCGAGCCTCAACAAAAGCCAATCTTGGCGTTTCAGGCCCTCTCCTCGTCTCCGTTGGTGCGCTCATTCCCCGCAAAGGCCAGTCACTCGTGATCGATGCCTTGTCCCATTTGCCGGGTGCCCAACTGGTGCTGATCGGCGAAGGCGAGGATCGGGCCAGACTCAGCCAGCAGTCCGAAACACTGGGCGTTGCAGACCGCGTCACCTTTACCGGCAATTTGCCCCATGAAGACATTGCTGCATGGCTGTCTGCAGCCGATGTCATGGCCTTGCCGTCCGCCTCCGAAGGGCTGGCCAATGCCTGGGTGGAAGCGCTGGCCTGCGGCACACCCATCATCATCACCAATGCCGGCGGCGCGCGTGAAGTGCTGGCAGACGAGAGCGCCGGTTATATTGTTGATCGAACAGCGGGCGGCGTATTGGCAGGGCTGCAGAGCGTACTCGCCCACCCGCCGTCACGCGAGGCCTGCCGTCAAATTGCGGAACGTTTTACTTGGAGGCGGAACACCGAAGCGCTGTTCCGCCACTTGTCACTTCTTGTCGGGAAATGACTCACCAATGCGTTCCGCGCCCGCCTTGCTTGAGTCCAACTGAAGAAAGCTGTCCGACTTCACATTCAGCCAGATGAGCACCGGCGCCGAGATGTAGAAGGACGAAAATGTCCCGATCACGATGCCGAGGAGCATGGAGGCGGTGAAACCGAAGATCGTATCCGGCCCGACAAACAGCAGAATTGCCAGCGTAATGACCAGCGACATGGACGTTGTCACTGTGCGCGACAGTGTTTCGTTCACCGACAGGTTCAAGATCGGCTCAATTTCCATCTTGCGGTATTTGCGCAGATTTTCGCGGATACGGTCATAGATGACGATCGTATCATTCAGCGAATAGCCGATGATCGTCAGGATTGCGGCGATCACGTTCAAGTCGAAGGTCAACCGCGTCAGGGCAAAGAAGCCGAAGGTCAGCACCACGTCGTGAAACAACGTGACCAACGCGCCAACGCCAAACTGCCATTCAAACCGGAACCAGATGAACAGTGAGATGCCCAGCATAGCCAGCGCCAAGGCAAGCGAGCCCGTGCTGAACAATTCGCAGCCGACCTTACCGGACACCGAGTTGACCGCGCCAATGTCGACACCCGGATAGGCGCTGACCAGTTCTCCGCGCACTTTGGAGGCAATGCTGTTCGAGTCATCGGACGCGCCATCCTTGCCGACGCCCTGGCCCATGCACTTGCCAATGGGGTTGGTCGCTTCGCCATCCAGCGGAATGCGGATGCTGACCACCTTGGGGTCTGTCATCTGCTGGATGACGACGTCGCCAACCTCCATCCCTTCCAGCCGCGTCCGCAATTCACCCATGTTCACAGGCTTTTGGAACGTGACGCGGATCGACTGGCCACCGACAAAGTCGATGCCCCAGTTCAGGCCGTTGACCGCGACCAGCACAATCGAGCCGGTGAGCAGCAGAACAGAAAGGCCAAGGGCCCACCAGCGATAGCTGAGAAAGGCGATGTTCGTGTTGTCAGGAACAAATTTGAGAGGACGCATGTCGCCAGCTTTTCGTCAGAGATTGAGCGTCTTGGGCCGGTTACGCTGAAGATATTGCGAAACCAGAAGACGCGTGAAGGTGACACCGGTGAAGACCGAGGTTGCGATGCCGAGGGCGAGAACGACTGCGAAGCCCTTGATAGGGCCGGAGCCGAACCAGAACAGGATAACCGCGGAGATCACGTTCGTGATGTTAGCGTCAAAGATCGCCGTGGAGGCTTCCTTGTACCCGAACTCGACGGCCTGAATGGTGTGACGGCCACGCCGGAGCTCTTCACGGATACGTTCGTTGATAAGCACGTTGGCGTCAACGGCGGCACCAATGGTGAGAACGAAACCGGCGATACCCGGCAAGGTCAACGTCGCATTGAAAATGGACATCAAGCCGAGGACGAGCAGCGCGTTCACGAACAGGGCGATCGTCGTGTAAACGCCAAACCGGAAGTAAGTCAGGATCATGTAGAAAACGAGGGCCAGCGTCGCAAGAATGCCCGCGAGCACGCCCTTTTCAATTGAATCCTGCCCCAGTTCAGCGCTGACGCTTGATTCCTCGATCACCTTCAGCGCAACCGGCAATTTGCCGGACCGCAGCGAAATAGCGAGTTCGTTGCCCGATTCCACCGTGAAGTTCCCCGAAATCTGAGCGCTGCCGCCAAGGATCGGTTCGTTGATGTTGGGAGCTGAAATCACCACATTGTCGAGGATGATTGCGAAGGGCTTACCGACATTTTCCGCCGTCACGCGGCCGAACTTGCGGCCACCGGCATTGTTGAAGCGGATCGACACGACCGGATTGCCCGATTGCGGGTCAAAATCCTGCCGCGCGTCATTCAGTTCGTCGCCGGACACCATGACGCGGCGCTTCACCGCAATCTTGCCGCCCTCCTGAAGCGGAAGGATCTGGCTGCCCGCAGGCGCGCGACCAGCCGCGACTTCGGCCGGATCGGCGTTCAGGTCGACCAGCTTGAATTCCAGCTTAGCTGTCTTGCCAAGGAGACGCTTCAGGCCTTCAGGGTCCTGAAGACCCGGAACCTGCACGAGGATGCGGTCAGCACCCTGACGGACAACCGTGATTTCCTTCGTGCCCTCGGGGTCAATACGCTTGGCAACAACGTTGCGCGCCGTTTCCAGCGCGCTGTCGATTTCATAGTTCACGCCCGCTTCGGTGGGCGTCATTACGATCCGCGTGGAATCGCGCACCGCCACATTCCAGTCACGCTGGCCACCAATGCCGACGCCGTTGGTCTGCTGACGCGCGACATCAACCGCCTGATCCAGCTGGGCCGGATTGCGCGGCATGAACGACAACGCACCGTTTGCGGTCGAGATATCACTGATGTCGATCTTTGGGCTGGCGCGGCGCATTTCGGTGCGGATGGTTTCTTCCATCCGCTCAATCTGCTGCTTGCGCACATCTGCCGTGTCCGCTTCCAGAAGCAAGTGACTGCCACCTGAAAGATCAAGCCCGAGATTGATATGCGTGTTCTTCAACCAGCCCGGAAGCTGGTCGCGCGTCGCCTCTGGCAGCATGCTCGGGATCGCAGCGACGATGCCCATGGCGGTCGCCACGATGACGAGCCAGACCTTCCAGCGCGGGAAATCAAGCATGCGGCGCTCAGTCGTTCGCAGGCTTGGCGGTGCCGTTGTCGACGTCCGTCAGTGTTGATTTGATGACACGCACCTTCACGCCTGTGGCAATTTCCACCTCGACCATGCGGTCTTCAACCTTGGTGACTTTGCCGACAATGCCGCCAGACGTCACAACTTGGTCGCCGCGCTTCACCGCCGCAATCAAGGCCTGATGGTCCTTGGCCCGCTTTTGCTGGGGCCGGATGATGAGGAACCAGAAGATCAGGCCGATCAGAACGAACTGGCCGATGAAGAAAATGGTCGAGCCGGCACCGCCTGCGGATGTTCCTGCGGCGGCTTGAGCGAATGCGGGGGTTGCGAACATGCAGATACTCTTGTCTGATAAGGCGGCAGCCTAAAGGCCGCACAGTGGCGGCGCGACTACCAAATCCGCAACGGGCGCGCAACCAATGCTTAGCTTTGCACATATGCCGGAGAGGAAATTAAATGATCATCGTCATGGGAACCATCAAGGCCGCCGCTGCAGAAATTGACCGGCTGTACGACGCGCTAGCCGAACAAATGGCAGCAACGCACGCCGAAGATGGTTGTGAACTCTATGTTTTTTCGCGCGATGTGACCAATCCGGACTGTCTGCTCATTTCCGAACGCTGGCGCGATGGCGACGCTCTGGCCGCCCATAGCAAGTCGCCTCATATGGCCGTCTTCAACCGGGCAATTGGCACCGCGAAGATCGAAAGCGTCAGCGTGAAGGCCTATGATGTGTCTGGCGTCCGCAACCTAATCGGGGATTGACCCCAATAGGTTCACCGTCGCCCCGTGCTTGACACGGGGCTTGGCTATTCTTGCACTTCCTCGCTCGGCATGACGCCCGATATTCCGGACATCTGGAACAGGCAGTATGCGGCAAGCGCAGGGCTGAAACCGGACGAAGGTAGCCAAGCCCCGTGTCAAGCACGGGGCGACGATGGTGTGAAGGCGACGCTCCGCAAAGCGCAACGTCCGCAATGTCGTCATGACACGAAGCACTGCTTTTGGACTTAAATTGCGAATAGCCGCCGCCTGGCGCGATCGCGAATTTGTTCGCGCCGCGTCGATAGAGCCCCCAAGACCGCCCTTGCAAACCCCGGAGGCGCGGCGTAAAGGCGCGCTTCCATTTCCTGCGGCGCAGGATTTGGCGGTCGGGACGTAGCGCAGCCTGGTAGCGCATCACACTGGGGGTGTGGGGGTCGCAGGTTCGAATCCTGTCGTCCCGACCAATAAATCAATGACTTAGCTACCCAATGTTTCATCGGCCCAGACATTTTGTCGGGCTTTAGTCTGGGGCGATTTTATATTGATCCCGACAAAGTGCCACCCCGACAAAAACTGACTCGCCCAGCAATGCGTCTTCGCACCGACCGCCGCCACAGCATGATGCTTGCAAGGCAAGCAATGTTGGACAGTCCGGAAAGTCCGCTATGCAGAAGCATATCGAATGAAGCAGACATGCGCTATCGCGCTGCAACTGCGAATTTCAAAACCTTCACCGGCTCATATGCTAGTGAAGCATGTCCCTGTGGTTACGGCGTTCTAGCGCGCCTTCGGGAGCGACCAAAATGTCAAAGATGTTCTGGACGTTGCAGACTTCGTTTGCACCGCACTTCGAGCAGCGGACTGTAGCGCGCAAAAGGCCGATCAGTCAGTGCCTCCGGACCACCTTCGAGGTAGCGGTCATACCAGCGATAGAAGGTTCGCCGGCGATGCCCAACTTGTCGAGGGTCTGCCGTGCAGGCAGATGCGACTGCTCGACAATGCGTATAATCTCGAGTTTTTCAAATGCGGGATATCTCATTCTTCGTCTCCTCCATCCGCAATCATGCTTTTTTGAGCAGACAGTTCTCCAGCGTCAGGTCAGCCACGCATTACTTCAGCGCACGGGCTTCGCGACGATGATCCTGCACTTCGCCGCTGGTTTTAGCACGGGCGGTATCGCCAGCCGGACGACGCTTGCTTCCTCTATGAACTCCTTCGACCAAGTTTAGTAGAGGCTCTGCGCAGTGCTTTCTTTGCGGCACAGCTCGGCAATGCTGTCATCGCCGCGCAGGCCTTCTAGCACGATCCCGATCTTGTCTTCGGCAGAAAAATGCCGACGGGTTGCACGTTGAATGTCCTTCACGATACGTTCGGCAGAGGCCTTCGGTTGGCCAGAATGTTTTGGTCTCA
>JBBATS010000077.1:0-9956 GCA_040398625.1 Chakrabartia sp.
AATGACGAGGTTCATGGCCGCCAAGCGCCAGGTGGTGGGGTTGGCCTCTTGGCCGTAGATGGACACATCGCCCAGATTTCCGCCGTGGTCCTCGATGAACTTTTCAGACTGCACGAACATGCCGCTCGACCCGCAGCAGGGGTCGTAAATCTGCCCTTTGCTGGGTGAGAGCACGGCCACCAGTGTTTTCACGATGCTGGCGGGCGTGTAGAACTGCCCGCCGCGCTTGCCTTCTGCGCTCGCAAACATGCCCAAGAAATATTCGTACACCTGGCCCAAGATGTCGCGGGCCTTGGACGGGTCGTCACCAAAGCCGATGGTGGAGATCAGGTTGACCAACTCGCCCAGCTTGCCGTCGGGCAGTTGGGCGCGGGCAAAGCGTTTGTCGAGGATGCCTTTGAGCTTGGGGTTGTCAAGCTCGATCAGGCTGAGCGCGTCGTCGATGCGTTTGCCAATGTCGGGCTGGGGTGCGGCGGCGCGCAGGGCTTCCCAGCGTGCACCCTCGGGCACCCAAAACACGTTTTCGCTGGTGTAATAGTCGCGGTCTTCCAGTTCGGCGGCGATGTCCTGCGGCGAGGCTTCACCAAAGTAAAGCTCGTCTTTGGGGTTTTGCAGCCGCTGGGTCAGCTCGGTTTGACGCGCCACAAACGCGTCAGAGATGTATTTGACGAAGATGAGGCCGAGCACCAAATGCTTGTATTCAGCGGCGTCCATGTTGGCGCGCAGTTTGTCGGCCGATGCCCAGAGTGTTTTTTTGATGTCTTCAATCACGTTGAGTTATTTTTAATGATTCAGTAAAAAAGAAGTTTTGATGGATTTGGTACGTTGATGTTCATAGCTCATTGAATGGTTATAAAGCTTTTCAAGCTAATTTAACAACCCAGCGAGAATCGGCAATTTCTTCCATCTCGGATTCGATGATCTGTCTGTTCTCTTCCAATGAACATAATTCCAAACAAACCGTAGACAAAACTGATTAGCCTTTTTTCCTCGCCTTCGGTCAGTGGAACCTCAACACCCCATCCTCAAACCCGCCAAACCGCAGCGCCAACACATCCATCACATAGTTTTGATGCACCCGCCACGGCGAGGCATCGCCTTGCTTGGGCAGCATGGCGCTGGCGCGTTGCACATAGCCCGAGGTGAAATCCAAAAAAGCTTGTGTGGTTTGTGTGTGGTCGTGTTGCGGGCTGACAAACCGATAACCGCGTTTGTCCATGTATTTGAAAAGCCTGCAGACATAGCTGGCGGTCAAATCGGCTTTCAGCGTCCACGAGGCATTCGTGTAGCCGAAGGCCACAAACACATTTGGCAAACCCGAGAGCATCATGCCTTTGTAAGCCAATGCGTCGCCGGCCACAAAAGGTTTGCCGTCCACATGAATAGCGACATCGGCCAATACATTCAATTGCAAACCCGTGGCAACCACCACGATGTCGGCTTGTAAAAAACGGCCGTCTTGCATGGTAATGCCGTCGGTTTCAAAGCGCGCAATTTGCCCTGTCTCTACACTGGCTTTGCCCTTGCGTATCTGCTTGAACAAATCACCATCTGGCACGGCGCACACGCGCTGGTCCCAAGGTGCATAGCGCGGTGTGAAATGCGTGGACACGTCATAGTCGCGGCCCAAAGCTTTCTTCACCATGCCGATCAAATAATTTTTAAAGAACAGAGGTTTGCGTCTGGCCAATTGAAAATAAACAATACCTTGCAATATGTTGCGCCAGCGAACAAAGCGATAACCCAGATCAAAAGGAAGAAAACGGTCCAGCCAAACGCCCAAAGTTTCTTGCGCCGGGCGGGTCACCACATAGGAAGGCGAGCGCTGCAACATGGTCACATGCGCCGCATCTTTTGCCATGGCCGGCACTAGCGTGACCGCAGTCGCGCCACTGCCTATCACCACCACGCGCTTATCTGCATACGACAAAGCCTCCGGCCAAAACTGCGGATACACCAAAGCACCTTGGAAATTCTCTTGCCCGTCGAAATGCGGTTGATGTCCTTGGGCGTAGCTGTAATAGCCGCCGCACATGTACAAAAAACGCGTCTCCTGTGTGTGCGTGCTGCCGTAGGCCAGTTGCGCGGTCACGCGCCAGCAAGCCTGCTCAGATGACCAATCTGCGCGGACCACGCGGTGCTGAAAATCGATCTGTTGCGTCACACCGGTTTCTTCGGCGGCTTCACGTATGTATTGCAAGATGGACGGGCCGTCGGCCATGGCTTGTGTGCCGCGCCAAGGCTTGAACGCATAGCCCAGTGTGTGCATGTCCGAGTCCGAGCGCACGCCGGGGTAGCGAAAAATATCCCAGGTGCCGCCGATGGCACTGCGAGCTTCCCAAATGCGCCAGCGTTTGTCAGGACAGTGCGTTTGCAGATGTCGCGCCGCGCCTATGCCCGATAAGCCCGCACCGATGATCAATACGTCCAGCATGTCAGGGCTTTAAAGAAGACATAAAGTCGTGTGAAAAAAATCAATCACTGACTTTGCCGCGCAAAGCTTTGGTCTGGCCGCGCAACACTTTGCTGTCCACGCGTTGCATGCGTGCGCTAAACGTTGGCTTGGTGGCTCTGCGCGGCTTCACCGGTTTGGCGGCAATGGTCACCAACTCGTGCAATCGCGCCATGGCATCCATGCGGTTGCCCTCTTGGCTGCGCGAGCTTTGCGCTTTGATGACGACCACGCCGTCAGCCGTGATGCGCTGGTCTGACATGGCCAGCAATTTGTCCTTCACCTCATCTGGCAATGAAGATGCGCGAATGTCAAAACGCAAATGCACCGCGCTTGATACTTTGTTTACATGTTGGCCGCCCGCGCCCTGCGCACGTATGGCGCTCAATTCAATTTCGTGGTCGGGGATGGTGAAGACGGGGGTGTTCATGTCTGCATATGAATCACAAGTTCATGTCATAGCTGACGGTGATGGGCGCATGGTCAGAAAACTTTTCGTCTTTGTAAATCGCCACTGAACGTGCGGTCTCGGCCAGCGCAGGTGTCGTCAGGTGATAGTCGAGCCGCCACCCCACGTTGTTCGCATACGCCTGTCCCCGGTTGCTCCACCATGTGTAACAAGCGTCGGTGGTGTCAGGGTGAAGTTGGCGGTACACATCGACCATGCCGCCGTCGCTTAAAAGCTTGCTCATCCAAGCGCGTTCTTCAGGCAGAAAACCGCTGTTCTTTTGGTTGCTGCGCCAGTTCTTCAAATCGATTTGTTGGTGAGCGATATTGATGTCGCCGCAAAGTATCAGCTCGCGGCCTTTTTTCAAATCCATCAGGTGCGGGTAAATCACATCCAGAAACCGGAATTTCGCTTCTTGTCGTTCAGGGCCGGAAGAACCGCTGGGAAAATAGCTGCTGATCAGCGACAGCTTGCGATTGGGCGTGTCAAAGCGCAGTTCAAGATAGCGCCCCTCGGCATCGAACTCGCCGCCGTCAAAACCTTGGATCACATGGCTGGGCTCGAAGCGCGTGTAAATGCCGACACCGGCATAGCCTTTTTTCTCGGCGCAATGAAAGTAGCCCGAGAGTCCGGCCAAGGTTTCGAACTTGCCGACCAAGTCGGCTTCCTGCGCCTTGACTTCTTGCACACACATACAATCCGGCGAGGTGGTAGCAAGCCAGTTTTCCAGCCCTTTGCTGCTGGCTGAACGTATGCCGTTCAGGTTGAGGCTGGTGAGTTTGAACAAGGAATTCCCCCATGTCGTTGCACCATACGCCAGACCACACGCTGGCGCAAGCGTTCATTCAATTCTCGCTGGAATCGGGGGTACTCAAATTCGGCAGCTTTAAAACCAAGGCCGGGCGTCTGTCACCCTACTTTTTCAACGCCGGTTTGTTTGACGACGGCACCAAACTCAGCCGCTTGGCCGGGTTTTACGCGCAAGCCTTGGTGGCGTCCGGTTTGCAGTTCGACATGATTTTCGGCCCGGCCTACAAAGGCATTCCGCTGGGCGCGGCCGTCGCCATCGAGCTTGCGCGACTCGGGCACAACTTCCCGTTTGCCTACAACCGCAAAGAAGCCAAGGACCATGGCGAGGGCGGCACCTTGGTCGGTGCGCCGCTCAAAGGCAGAGTGTTGATCGTGGATGACGTGATCAGCGCGGGCACGGCGGTGCGGGAATCCATTGCTTTGATACAAAGCGCCGGGGCCACGGCCTACGGCGTGGCGATTGCCTTGGACCGCCAGGAAATGGCGACCGAAGCGGCCGCGGACGGCACGGTCAAAGACGTGGCGCACAGCGCAGTGCAATACGTGCGCGATACCTTGGGACTGAAAGTCTGCGCGGTGGCGCAACTCAGCGACTTGCTCGGTTACCTTGGCGAACAGATACATAACGACATGGCGCAACACCTGCCAGCAGTGCAGGCCTACCGTGACCGCTACGGCGTGGCCTAGACTGGCTTTGCAGCTCAGGGAGCGGGCGGGCTTCTGATGCTCGGGTTTTGCTAAGAAACACAAGGGACAGCACGGCTGACAGAAGTCTTGTTGAACGGCTAAACTGACCGGTCACTGACAGAAGTTGGAGTCCCCATGAACGCCCCCCTGCCCGAACACATACGCAAAGCCCTGGAAACCGTTCAGCTCGATGACAAATACGCGCTCGAGCAAGGCCGTGCGTTCATGAGCGGCGTGCAAGCGCTGGTGCGTCTGCCCATGTTGCAGCGTCAGCGCGACCAGCTGGCTGGCAAAAACACCGCAGGTTTCATCAGCGGCTACCGTGGCTCACCTTTGGGCAATTACGACCAGGCGCTGTGGAGCGCGCGCAAGCATTTACAAGCGCAGCACATCGTGTTCCAGCCCGGTGTGAATGAAGAATTGGCGGCCACCGCTTTGTGGGGTACGCAGCAACTCGGTTTTGCGCCGCCCGGCAACAACAAATTTGATGGCGTGTTCGGCATTTGGTACGGCAAAGGCCCCGGTGTCGACCGCACGTCAGACGTGTTCAAGCATTGCAATATGGCGGGCACCACGGCTTGGGGCGGCGTGCTGGCCATCGCCGGTGACGACCATGTGTCCAAGAGCAGCACGGCGGCGCACCAAAGCGATCACATTTTCAAAGCCTGCGGCTTGCCGGTGTTTTTTCCGGCGTCTGTGCAAGAGGTGTTGGACTTCGGTTTGCACGGGTTTGCACTGAGTCGTTTTTCCGGCGTCTGGGCTGGAATGAAAACCATCCAAGAAATTGTCGAATCCAGCGCGACGGTAGACATTGACCCGCAAGGCTTGCAAATTGTTATTCCCGAGTTTGAGATGCCGCCCGGCGGCTTGCATATCCGCTGGCCGGATGATGCGCTGGCGCAGGAAGCGCGTTTGTTCAATTACAAATGGTATGCGGCACTGGCCTACATACGCGCCAACCGTTTGAACCACACCGTGATTCGCGGTCAGCACGACCGCTTCGGCTTGATCGCCAGCGGCAAGGCCTACAACGACACCCGTCAGGCGCTGCTCGATTTGGGTTTGGACGACAACACCTGCAAAAGAATTGGCATACGGGTGCACAAAGTCGGCGTGGTCTGGCCTTTAGAGCCGCAAAGCACGCGCGAATTCGCCGAGGGTTTGCAAGAAATTGTGGTGGTGGAAGAAAAGCGTCAGCTGATCGAATACCAGTTAAAAGAAGAGCTCTACAACTGGCCGGACGCCAAGCGCCCGCGCGTGCTGGGCAAGTTCGATCAGGTCGACGGCGACAGCGGCGGTGAGTGGTCTGCGCCCAACCCAATCAGCCACACGCTGCTGCGCTCGAACGCCGATCTGTCTCCCGCCCTGATCGCGCAAGCGATTGCCAAACGTTTGAAAAAAATGGGCTTGGATGCCGACACCACCGCGCGCATAGACGCGCAACTCGCGGTGCTTGAAGCCAAAAACAACGCCATGCAGGTGCTGGAAGTCAAGGCCGACAGACAGCCTTGGTTTTGCTCGGGTTGCCCGCACAGCACTTCCACCAAAGTGCCCGAAGGCTCGCGTGCCATGGCCGGTATTGGTTGCCATTTCATGTCGCTGTGGATGGACCGCAGCACCACCGGATTCACCCAAATGGGCGGCGAGGGCGTGCCTTGGGTCGGCCAGCAGCCGTTCAGCAATGACCAGCACATCTTCGCCAACATCGGCGACGGCACCTATTTCCACAGCGGCATTTTGGCGGTGCGCCAAAGTGTCGCCGCAGGTGTGAACATCACCTACAAAATTTTGTACAACGATGCCGTGGCCATGACCGGCGGTCAGCCGATCGGCGAACGCGCCGAAGGCCACAGCGTGATTCAAATCGCGCAAAGCATGCGCGCCGAAGGCGCCAAGCGCATCGTCATCGTCACCGACGAGCCGGAGAAATACGAGCCGGTCGGCCAAAACGGTGTGCCTGGCACTTTACTTGGCTTGCCCGAAGGCGTGGCCATTGAACACCGGGATGAGCTGGACCGTGTGCAGCGCTTCATGCGCGAAATCAAAGGTTGCACCGTCATCATTTACGACCAGACCTGTGCGACAGAAAAACGGCGTCGCCGCAAGCGCGGCACCATGGTTGATCCAGCGGTGCGCGTGGTCATCAACGAAGCCGTGTGCGAAGGTTGCGGCGATTGCAGCTCGCAAAGCAATTGCTTGAGCGTGGAGCCGCTGGAAACCGAACTCGGCCGCAAGCGCAGCATCAACCAAAGCACTTGCAACAAAGACCAAAGTTGCGTCAAAGGTTTTTGCCCCAGTTTTGTGACGGTCGAAGGCGGCCAGTTGCGCAAGAAAAACAAAGCCGATAGCCGGCGTGACCCGGCGCAACTCGGCGAATTGCCTGACCCCGAATTGCCGTCGCTGACACGCGGTGTTTACCCCGGCGGTTACGGCATCGTGGTGGCTGGCGTCGGTGGCACCGGCGTCATCACCATTGGGCAATTGCTCGGCATGGCCGCGCACATCGAAGGCAAAGGCATCGTCACGCAAGACTCGGCCGGTCTCGCGCAAAAAGGCGGCGCGACTTGGAGCCATGTGTTGATTGCGCAGCAGCAAGACGAGATCCGCACCACGCGCGTGTCCACCGCAGCCGCTGATTTGATTTTGGGCTGCGACCCGATCGTCACCGCAGGCAAAGAAACCATGGTGCGCATGCGCCCGGGGCGCACCCGCGTCGCCATCAATGGCTTGGCCACACCGACAGCCGCGTTTGTGAAAAACGGCGCCTGGGCCAACCCCAGCGACAGTTGTTTGGAAGACATCTTGCAAGCGGTGGGTAACGAACCGCGCAACATGGGCGCGTTCGACGCCAACCAGGTGTCTACCCAGTTGCTCGGCGACAGCATCTTCATCAACCCGATGGTGATGGGCTTTGCTTGGCAGCGCGGCTGGATACCGCTGACGCAAGACGCCATCGTGCGGGCGATTGAGCTCAACGGCGTGCAAGTTGAAGCCAACAAGCTGGCGTTCACTTGGGGCCGCTGGTGCGCCCACGACCTGGCCAAGGTGCAGGCTTTGACGCAGCCGTTGCAAGTGGTGAATTTCAAAGCGCGTGAATCTTTGCAGTCCATTTTGCAAAAACGCATGGGCTGGTTGGAGCAGTACCAGGACAAGGCTTACGCCAAACAGTACATGGCGTTTGTGCAGGACGTGCAGCAAAAAACCTCGGCGCAAGTGGCCGAGGCGGTGGCGCGCAATTTGTACAAGCTGATGGCCTACAAAGACGAATACGAAGTCGCGCGCTTACACGCCGACCCGGTGTTTTTGCAGCGCATTGCCGATCAATTTGAGGGCGACTTCACGCTCAACTACCACTTGGCGCCGCCTTTGATCTCCAAGAAAAATGACAAGGGCGAACTGGTCAAACAAAAATTTGGCCCGTTTATGTTGACTGGTTTCAAACTGCTGTCGCGTTTGCGCTTTTTGCGCGGTGGTGTGTTCGATGTGTTCGGTTACACAGAAGAGCGGCGCGGCGAGCGCGGTTTGATTGAAGAATACAAAGCCAGCATCAGCGAGGTGATGGCTTCGTTCACGCCGGACAAACATTCGCTGGCGTTGGAGATTGCACGTATCCCTGAAAAAATCAAAGGCTACGGCCATGTGAAAGAGCGCCACCTCAAAGCCGCACGCGAGCAATGGAACGGTTTGCTGCATGCTTGGCGCGCTTGATGCGCTAATCCGCCATCCCAACAAGCGGCTAAACGCTCAAGAAAGTTTGAGATGACGGCCGGGCGTGTTTGGTGTGGATACCGACACACCTAGGCTGCTGGGAAAGACAGGGCATGCCTGCACTTGTCAGTCTAGGTTTTACGCTGGTAGCGGTGTATTTCGATGGTCGAGTGCACGATTTCTTCATGCACAGACAAACGCTGGCGCACCACATCAGGTGTCAGCTCAGGCTCTTGCGTGACCACCGTCAGCGCACATGAAAACACCTGCTTGCCGACGCGCCACACATGCAAATCGGTGACGCGGGTTTGCGGGTTGGTTTCAATCGCTTCGCGAATTTCTTGCACCACCGGGTGGTCCATTTCACGGTCAAGCAACACCTTGCCGGTGTCGGCCAGCAAGCCGCGGGCCCATACCGCCACCAGCACCGCGCCGACCAGTCCCATCACCGGGTCCAGCCAGGACCAGCCGTACCACCAACCGCCCAGCAGCGCGACGATGGCCAGTACAGAAGTGAATGCATCGGCGATGACGTGTACATACGCAGATTTCAAATTCAGGTCGTGGTGATGGCCGCCGTGGCTGTGGCCGTGTGGCTGCGAGCGGGTGATTTCAATGTTAGGTTTTGCTTGCGCGGCGTGTGCGCTGTGATGCGTTGAAACTGCACCCGGCCGCGTGTGGTGATGCGCTGTATCTTTGTCATGCGCCACGCTATGGGGATCGTTGTGATGCGTCGCCTGCTCGGCGGTTTGCGGATGGTGGTGCACCCGCCCTAAAATCAATGCGCAGACCACATTCACCACCAACCCGAGCACTGCTACTGCTATCGCTTCGGCGTACTGGATCGGTTGCGGTGACCAAAGGCGTTCAACCGAGCCGAACACCATCATCAAAGCCACGCCGAGCAACATAATCGCACTCGCAAACCCCGCCAGCACTTCTATCTTCCAACTGCCGAAGGCAAAGCGCGGGTCGCGCGCATAGGTGCGTGCCGTGGCATAGGCCATGGCCGACAAACCGATGGCCAGCGCATGTGAACTCATGTGCCAGCCGTCGGCCAGCAGCGCCATGGAGTTGAACCACCAGCCGGCCAAAATTTCGACCACCATCGTCACCAGCGTGATCCACATCACCAAGCGCGTGCCGCGCTCTGCTGCCTGACTGCCTTCGTCAAACACGTGTTCGTGCAGCCAGTCGGAGAGGGTGTCGTTGTGCACGTCAGTCCTTGTGTGTCAACGCCGCATGCGCCTGCTGATCCGCGTGGTAGCTGGACCTCACCATCGGTCCGACCGCTGCGTGTGAAAACCCCATGGCGTACGCGCGTTCTTCAAACATCTTGAACGTATCAGGATGCACATAGCGCTTCACTTGCAAATGGTGGCTGCTGGGCGCCAGGTACTGGCCCAGCGTCAACATGTCGATATGGTGGTCGCGCATGTCTTGCATGGTGGTCAGTATTTCTTCGTCGGTTTCGCCCAGGCCCACCATCAAACCGCTTTTGGTCGGCACATCAGGAAAAAGTGCTTTGAATTTTTTAAGCAGGTTCAGGCTGAAAGCGTAGTCGCTGCCAGGGCGAGCTTGTTTGTACAAGCGCGGCACGGTCTCTAAGTTGTGGTTCATCACATCGGGCGGCGCGGCTTTCAAAATGTCCAAAGCACGGTCGTCCCGACCGCGAAAGTCGGGCACCAAAACCTCGATTTGGGTGTGCGGCGACAAGGCGCGGGTTTGTTGAATGCATTCGACAAAATGTGCGGCGCCCCCGTCACGCAAATCGTCGCGGTCTACGCTGGTGATCACCACATAACTCAGCTTCAAGGCGGCGATGGTTTTGGCTAAATTAGCGGGCTCATT
>JBBATS010000078.1:0-9842 GCA_040398625.1 Chakrabartia sp.
AAGCCTTCAATTATGACACAGTTTTTGACACCGTTCTAAAAATTTTCGTTTTTATTTTCAACTAGCTGACTCGGCTTTTTGCCAGAGAGCTAGTGTAGCTCGATTTCTAAAGACGCTCAAGCCTGCGCAAAAACTGTCGGCAGTAAATAGAACTGTCCGGTTTGGTAGCAAGTAGATTGTCCGCTTTCTGTTGATTGAATTGCGCTGGCTCTAAAGCTGTGAAGGGCGTAGCCCGCAGCGGCTTTAGAGCCAGCGCGCGATCTGCTTTGTTGACCTCTCAAGCGGCCAATTGGTGCACCTCCCTTGGTTTTATTGGAACGCCCTTGGCGTCAAAGTCTGCAATCTTGCGTGGGCCATGAAACAGAGCCAGCGTTGAATCCACATAGCGGTGCACCCTCACTTGGGTGCGAACGTAGTGATATCGAAACTCGTGGGCTGGAATCTGCAGACTCATGCCCTCAAAGCGAACGCAGTTGTCGTTGTCGACCCGTCGATCATGCTGCTCACAAAGGATGTCAGGCAAGCTGCCGCTGATGAACGGCACGTAAGCCGTCCCCTGCAAAGTGCTCGCCACGGCGAACTCCCGGTTGTGCTCAATGCGGTACACCTGCTCGAGGTACTGGTTGGCGCATTGCATTTCGGTGATTCCTGCGCGGGCCAGTTCCTGGGGAAGACGGCCCTGATGCGTTTGAAACGCCCTCTCACTGCGCCCACGTGCCTCGGGTGAGTAAGCAGCAATGTGGTCAATGCCCAACTGCTTGAGGGCGCGCCCGACCTCGGTGAGGTTCACCTTGTCGACCTTGCCCCCAGCCTCTGGGGTGGTGAAGTAGTGGCTACCCCTGTCAGAGTAGAGAGAGGCAAACAAGCCATAGCGCGCAATGGTCTGGCCCAGCCCGTGAAAACTCGATGCCGTGCCCTCCTGGTCACAAAAGAACATGCTCGTGTGCTCACCGGTGGCGTCATCCATGGTGACCACCAAGTCCCACACCGAGTCGGGCACCCAGCGGTGCGTGCTGGCGTCCTGATGAACCATCATGCCTGCCAGGGGCATGCGTTCGCGCTTGATGCGGTGTTTGCCACGGCGCGGGTTGGCCTTGGTCACTCCTGCCCCCTGCAGCACGCTCTTGAGCCAGCTGTAGCTGCGCGCGCTGGCAAATTTCGCCTTGTACTTGCTGTGAAAGTGGGCCACATTCCAGCCTCCAAAGCCGCTCTTGTACAACTGCACCGCCTGGTCAACCTCGGCCACGCCGGCACGGCGCTTGGAGACCTGGCTAAGGCGTTTATCGAGCAAGCCTTGCAAACCATCGCTCTCAAAGCGCTCAATGTGGCGGCGAAAGCTGCGTTCGCACTGCCCCAAAATTTGCGCCGCCTCGGCCTGGGTCAGACGCCCCTCGTTCCAGCCGTCATATGCTTCTAAAAATCTCATCTTCCGGTTCTCCTGCACGTAGCGGGCCCGGCTTATGAGGGCATGTTGCATGGCTCCTCCACAAACCGGACAGATTACTTGCTAAGAACCGGACAACCTATTTACTCCCGACCTGCGCAAAAACCTCGCGCGCTAAATCGGCGTGTGCCGACTGACTGCGGACGGACTAGGTCGCCATTGACGTCGTCGCTGGCCCAAAAAATTGACTCCGCCACCCCGACGCTCTGGTCGGTGGCTGACAGAACAACTCCATCGAACGCGGATGTTTCGCATCTCCCCCTGCCGCCGCCATTGTTTTTGACATGGGTCACCCAGCTCAACCGCGGTACTCGGCACACGAGGTTCTCACACCGTGCGCCGCATCCTAACTCCGCTTGTTCCGCTACGCACGCCATGAAAGGAGAGGCACCGCCCGCGCCCCACCGGGGAACAGGTCAGTTACGGGAGGACACGGCAATTCGATTATCATATTGATAACGATACAGCACCTTTTTGAGTAAATCTGCATCTATAGGAATGAATTTCATGACCACAGGTCCGCCGCTTGGTGGCATGACATCACCATTGGAAACAAGGAATGGATGCGATTGACTTCGAACAGCGTAGCCGGGTTGTGATGGATGCCGCTGCCGTCGTCGCCCGCGTTTCTATATCGTTGGCGTTAGCCTTTTCCCACCTAGACGGCCATGCTCGGCGCGAAGCCTTGGAAGGCGAATCACCCCCAGGGCCACTGTATGGTTACCAAACCAACCCGCCCAACGACCCCAAAGCCATTGTCAGCGCCATGCTGGCACGCGACCTCAAGAACTTGGGGCGCTACACCGGGTGGAACGAGGTCGAATACACGCCTTTGTTTGAATCCTTCCCGCCCTACATCGTGACCCGAACCAAGGGCGAGGACGGCAAGGTGCATGAGCGGGAAGACGTGCCCGCATTCGGCAGGTGTGCGCAGCAAATGATCGTCAAAAGCGCCAAAGTGACTAAGGTGGAGCAGGCTCCCGACCCTCTGAGCCCGGTGACGGCCCCCAGGGGCCTGAAAAATGAGGTCTTGGTTACGGTGCAAGCCGCGGTGTTAGCCCTGCGGCTGCGCCAAGCACAGGCCATCCCCGAGAGCGAGCGCTGTTCCTGGCTAGGTTTGCGGGTGAAAAACACCCAAACCGGCAAGAACGAGGCGTATTTCGACCACGTGGATAACGACCGCGCGCTGCTGCAGATGATGAAGCAGTTTGGCACCGTCCAAGGGAACTACGTCATCGTGGACCCGCACCGCAGACAGCGGCAATACGCCGTGGCCATGCGCCTGCCGTTCACCGGCAAGGGCGAACTGCGGCATTACCAACGGAGAGACAAAAACCAGTCAGGAAAGTTTGTGGACGCCACCGAACCCCGGTGGCTGATTCAAGACCCGTATCCGCCGGAGGCTTGGCATCTCGACGCGGCGATTGCACTCAACAAGAAGCGAACTGGGCGCGGCCTCACGTCGGCAAAAGGGGCTTGTCAATCGGCGATTGCCCGCGCGACCGGCCTAGACTGGCTAGCGGTTAAGGCTGATTTTGAAGCGCCTGTTTGTAAGGATTCTGCATCGGTTCAAACTTCGCTGGCCTTCGAAAAGTCCTTGGTCGTTGAGAGGCAACTGCTGCAATAAATCAAAAAGGAGATGAACCATGAGTGACATCCTCAGCAACGCAAGCCGCTACAACACAAGCAACTCCACCCGCGTGGATGGGGCGGGGAAAAATGCCGGCAACACCCGAAGCGACGATGGTTCAAAAATCCGGTTCGACTGCTCGGGCTTGGTGTACCACGTGCTCCGGGAGTCAGGCTACAACGTGCCTTACTCCACTAGTAACAAAGACTTCGCCGCCGTCAAACCCGAGCTCTACAACCCCAAGCTCGATCAGCACGCGAACGGGGCCAACCCCGACACGCCGGTCTTCAACATCCCACAGCACAAAAATGTGGGCTTCATCACGCTGCCCGACAACGGCGGCTTCCCTGCCAGCAGTGCGGCGCGCGACCTGAGCAGTAACCCAGCAGTCGCAGCCGCCCACCTGCCCACCACAAACACACCGTCGGCCAACGATCTGTATACCGCCAGCCCCACATCCGCGTTTGCGGAAACCCTGGCGCACCTGGAATCCCGAGACCAGCCCAACAACGGCTACGGTGGCTTCAACCCGGAGGGAGGCGGCATCGGTGCCATTGGCCGCTACGGGTTTCGCGCGCCCAGCCTGCAAGCCATCGGCTGGATGGACGCGGATGGGAATTGGGCCAACGCGGCCAAGGCCCAGGGCGTTAGCAGTGTCCAGAGCTTTTTGGACCACCCGCAAGCCCAAGAGGCCGCCCGCGTTGCTTACATGCAACCGCTCAAAAGCGAGCTAAAGGCCAACGGGGCCTGGAGCATGATTGGCGAGACCGTGGAGGGCGACACGGTGGCAGAAGCGGGGCCGATCGCCGCAAGGTGGAAAGAAGGCGCTGGCGGCGTGGTCAAGGTGTTCAACGGCCAAAGCGCCAGCGCTAATATAGATGAAAACGTCTTCTTTCGCATGGACGAATTCGGTGGCGTGGCTAGTGGCTCGGACGCCGCCAGCGCAGCGGTTTCCAAGCTTGCTGCGAGCACCACCGGCCACTGGGAAGACCCCACCCAATACGACGAAATGGGCAATGTCATCCAATCCGGCGCACGCGTTTGGGTTCCTGGTGACGTCCCGCCCGTATCACCTGGCGCCGGTCGCGGCCTAGTTAACCCACCCTCGGTTAACCCGGATTCGTCAGCCCCCACGCTTCCAAAGCTCCCACCCACCCCCCAAATCTCACCCGACGGCAGCACCGCCACCTTGCCCAACGGCCAAATCATCCGCGCAGGTACCGGCGGCACGCTCGACATCGACGCCGATGGCAACCTGGTAGTCAGCCGCCCCGCCCAAGGCTGGACCAACGCAGACGGCAGCCCGTCTGACATCCGCCAAATCACCACCTACGACGCCAAAGGCGCGCAACTCGGCACAACCATCGCGCTCAGCGCCACCGACAGTGCGGGCAACTTGCAGGGCCTATTGGTGCTGGACCAAAACGGCAACGGCCTGATTGAGACGCGTGACATCTTGAACATCGGGGGCAATGCGGAACAGGTGGGCAATGCCACGGATGAGGCAAGCTGGGACGCACAGGCTGAATTACCAAATACGGTTGCGTACGTAAACAGCTCTCAAAAAGTCATACTTTTTAGGGAAAAAAGGATGCAAGACGATTGCGACAAGCCCACCAACTACTTTCAATGGTTCATCGTTGACCGTCGCATGGCTATCAATGCAAGCAGATTCTTAGCCGGCGCGTGGCCCTCCCCTGTTTTTGTCCCGCCAACTTCATACAAGTTTTGTCATGGCTATGTATTTGCGAATTTCTGAAAAATTGAAAACTCACTTGATCCTGCCGTTGCTGGCGTTGCCTGTGGTGCTGGGCATGAGCACCGGGCTTGCTTGGGCCAAAGCACCCGTGTTGGACCCTGCGCAACTCGGGACATTTTGTCCCCCAGGCAGTGAGTTGGCGGACGCGAAGCACGTCCAAATACTCAGCATAAAGGAACAGGCGCAGATCAAGAAAACGGTTGAGGGGTTTATGGATTTAGATGCCGAATATCGACGATCAGGAAGCCCGCTTGGACCATCAGATTATTGGGAAAAGGGCTACACCTTGGAATTTGATGATGGCAACGAAGTGCCCGATGACGGATTGCAATATGTGGCAGCAAAATTTACTAATACGTGTACCCAAGCGGATGTTTCAATTTCCATAGTGTTACTCGATGTGGCTAAATTTGGGCCTTCCGAATTAAATCCATTCTTCAAGAATCGATTTCTTTCTTCGCAGGGCTACTGGGATGTTTTTTCGAAAATCCCGGTTAAGCCACCGAGCAAAACTGAGTGGAAGATTCCCGATCAACCATTGGTCTTTGTAGCTCTTCCATTGAAGAAAAACACGGGTGACCGCTGGCTGGTTGAACAACGCAAGGTGCCAGTTTTGGTCAAATTCCGCAGAAGTGAATGGCAGCGCCAAATTGACCAGACCAATCTTTTTTCATGTAGTCACCCCAAAAGTGACCCCCAATACAGCGCAGATCGGTGTGCTCAGATGGAAAAAGACAAAGCCACTCTTAAACAACTCAGCCGACCGGCCTGGAGCGTCGTCCCCAACGACTTCAACCCCGCCTTGTTGCCGCGTTAACCGATCAAGAGTCAGCAAAACAAGGAGGTCAACATGGGCGACATTGTTCAATCAGCGCGCAAAACATTCTTCGGCGACAAGAGCTGGGTCTATGGTCAAAACCACGGCGGTGCCAGCAACCCGAACGCGTTTAAGGGCAACCAAGCGGATTGCACCTATTTGGTCTATCAATCCAATTTGCACGCTGGCTACAACGTACCTTACCTAAGTACCGGCGGTTTGATCAAAAATGGAACTATTTCTCCCGAAGCTGCCAAGTATTACGAGGTAGTAGACGCCAAAGATGCCCGTCCAGGCGACACGGTGTACTACCCAGCCGCAGCTCAAAACGCTAATCACGTCATGGTGCTGACTTCATGGGACAGCAGCAAGAATACCGGTGTCGCTCTGGGCGCGCAAAGTGAGAAGTCGGATCTTAAGGACGGTATAAAAATTGGTGCGGACAAAGACTACTGGAAAGCCCCAACCCTAATCCTCCGTCCCAAAGCAGAAACCTACGTCCCTGAGCTGGATCTCACAGGCGGGCCTGGCACAGGCATTGGGTCTGCGCGCGTGGCCGCTGCAGTGAACTTGCTCAAAACCGAAGGGGCGATGGAAGGTTACCGACCGGGCATTTACACAGACAGTGGAGGTGTGCCCACGGTGGGAAATGGCTTGGCGCTCGTTGTCAATGGAAGCAAGGGCTGGACTGTGCGCAGCGAGGAAGAGATCAAAGGCCTTCTTCGGATTGCAGGACTGCCCGAGAGCAAATACGATGAACTGCCCTTGGACACTCTAAAGCAGGCTGCACAGGATTTGCGATCAGGTAACACCGATTCCGCGAGGGCGCGGTTCGGTGACGGCAGGAGCCCGGATACAGGCGAGTTTTCCGTTAGCCCGTTGCAGGCGGATCGCTTAACCGCAGCATTCATTGTTGCGGACACCACGCCTAAATTGATTGCAGGCTTAGGTGGGCCCACTACCTACAACGAACTTGCAAACGGCGAGTTTGCAGCTGTCGCAGGTGGAACCTATCAAAATCCAAACTGGCTTAAAAATCACCCAGATTTCGTTAAAGCCTTTAAAGAAGGCGACGATGCTGCAGCGCAGGCGGCTTTTGGCACGAGCAAAAGAGGCGTGGCCGAAGCCGAGGCCTACGCGGGCCACGTCAGCACCAGCAATGAAAACTTGTCCCCGGGCACGTCAAGCCCTGGCGAAAGAACGACTTCGAACACCCCCGCTGGCCACTGGGAATACCCCAACGACGCCTACTACGACCCGCACACAGGCATCCAAGTCGGCGGCAGCGCGCCGGTTTGGGTCTCGGACACTGCCTCCACCAGTAACTCCCTCACCCCCGGCGCCGGTCGCGGCCTTATCAACCCACCCTCGGTTAACCCGGATTCGGCGGCCCCCACGCTTCCAAAACTCCCCCCCACCCCCCAAATCTCCCCCGACGGCACAACCGCCCTTTTGCCCAACGGCCAAGTCATCCGCGCAGGCACTGGCGGAACGCTCGATATTGACGCTAACGGCAACCTGGTTGTCAGCCGCCCCGCCCAAGGCTGGACCAACGCCGACGGCAGCCCGTCAGACATCCGCCAAATCACCACCTACGACGCCAAAGGCGCGCAACTCGGCACAACCATCGCGCAAAACCTCCCCGGCGAGTCCTCCCCGGTAGAAAACTACGCCCAGCGCACCGTACAAGTTCACAACCCCGACGGCAGCACCTCAGACGTCAACACCCACTTCCAAGCCGGTGTCGGCTGGGTAGACGATGCAGGCAAAACAGTTTTAAGCCTCAAAGACGCCCAAGCCCAACTTGACGCAAAAAACGCCCACCTCATCCTCGGCGCCAGTGCGGACAACGACTACACCCCCGGCGCGCCCACCGGTGAGGCCGAGGCACGCGACTACATGGGTAAAACCCCGGCGCAACAAGCCAACCGCGACTCCGGGGGCGGCTTCGATGCCGAGCCCGACCCTCATTCCACCCAAGGCCATGGCGGCTCAGAGACCCCCAGCGACTTCCACACCGCCCTGCTAGACGCCTTCAATAACCCCACGCTCCCCAACCCAAACGGCCCAACCACCCAGTACGCAGGCCCCGGCCTGCCCGAGATAGCCACCGCCTCAAGCCCGGCCCCCGAACCCAACCCCAACAGCCTCTCCTCCTACTTCCAATCCCAAGGCACAGCGCTCACCCCCAAGCAACAAGACGCACTCGCCAGCCAGATAAACCAACTCAAACTCGGCAGTTCTGACGACCTGTCCTTCTACCGCCTGCCCGACGGCAGCACCCTCATTGCCAACGCCGACGGCGACCTGGTGGGCCAGCTGGGTGCCCCGCGCAATGGAGAAATCTCCCTGCGCGCCAACGCCATTGGCCAGGACGGCAGCGCCACCACGCACGAGCGCACCATCACCACCGACGGCCAAGCCACCAGCCACAGCCCCCAAGCCTTGGCCCAGGCCAACGCCGGTTTGTCGCTGATGCAAGGTTTAGACGGTCTGCAGCACTGGGACCAGATGGGCGACGTTGCGCGCTTCACTAGTTTGGTGGGCTTGGCCGGCAGCTTCAACACTTTGAGTGACGGCACGCTGAGCAGCGGCAGCATGCTGGGCCAATTGGTCACAGCAGCCAGTGTGCTGTCGATTTCACAAGGGGCGGTTGATGGAGAAATAGACAACGTCCTTGGCATCAATGGCTTTAAGTACGCAGCAATCGCACTATCGCTCAACGACTTTGAGAAATACGTGGACAGTAGGGTGGGCACACTGGAGGCTAACAAGAATACAAGACTAAATGCTTCTGTTTCTCTCGCTGCGAACGATGATGAAAGATGGATAACCGCATGAAGACAAATTATTTATTTACGAAAAACTTAATGCTCTCTATCTTGCCATTTATACGATTTTTATTTGCATGTATTTTTTTGCCTTTATTTATTTTCACGAGTGCGAGCGCTTTTGATACTCAAATAAACGAAAAGCACTGCATATCCCTATCAGTCAATGATCAAAGCTATTCAGAAGCAAGGAAAACCATAATCGGGCTATCGGAAGTCGTTAATTCAAAGAAAAGTTCAGGAAAAAATAGAAGTCGGTATATTGTAAATCCGGCATTAGATAAAACTGTATTTCATCGCGGAATGTGCTTTTGGGAGATCACTCTATATGAAGACGTAGGTGACCATCTAGTATTTTTTAATACATATCAGAGCTCCCTAAGGGGAGGGCTGGTATACAAAGTTGATGCCGTTGATCCAAATGAATTAATAATAGTTAAATAAATAGCGGGGGTGAATAATGAGCAAACAATCTGATTGGATTAAAAGTATCGCGCCTTATGCAAAAACTGCATCTGCGCGTACAGGAATGTCTGCCGAACTCATGTTGGCACAAGCGGCACAAGAGACCGGTTGGGGCCAGAAGATACTTCCTGGGACCAATAATATTTTTAATATCAAGGCTGATGCAGGATGGACAGGTGAGAGCAAAACTTTCGCAGTCTCTGAATATGTAAATGGAAAGTGGGTCACCGTTGATGCGAAATTTAGATCGTATGACTCAGTTGAGGACGCCTTTATAGATCGAGTTAACTTTCTAAAAAGTAACTCTCGATACACCAAGGCAGGTCTTTTTGATCTGGAAACGCTTGGTAACGCTGAGGCCGAAGCATTAGCACTGCAAAAAGCCGGCTACGCCACTGACCCAGAGTACGCAGCCAATTTGATGAAAGTCGCTCATGGTGCAACGATGCAATCTGCTTTGCAAAGCCTTGAGCACACGGTGACGCCAACCGCTGCGGGTGATACTGATCATCAAAATGAGATAAATGCTTCACGTGACAATTCAAAAGTCCCCCCCGGCCACTGGGAGGACCCCACCCAATACGACGAAATGGGCAACGTCATCCAATCTGGCTCTCGCGTCTGGGTGCCTGATGATGTCCCATCCGTGTCCCCCGGCGCCGGTCGCGGCCTAGTTAACCCACCCTCCGTGAACCCGGATTCGTCAGCCCCCACGCTTCCAAAGCTCCCCCCCACCCCCCAGATCTCCCCCGACGGTACCACCGCCCTTTTGCCCAACGGCCAAGTCATCCGCGCAGGCACCGGTGGCACCTTGGACATCGACGCCGAAGGCAACCTCGTCGTCAGCCGCCCCGCCCAAGGCTGGACCAACGCCGACGGCAGCCCGTCAGACATCC
>JBBATS010000079.1:0-9432 GCA_040398625.1 Chakrabartia sp.
GTATAGAGCAAAGCGTCGGTTGCGGTCGCCACAACTGGGGCTGTCATGGTGGGCGCGGTCCAGATTAAAGGGCTGGAGATACTGTCTCCCACGCAGTTCTCCTCTGTGATCGACAGCTTCGTCGGGCAGGAGCTCGATACAACCGGATTGGAACGATTGGCGCGCGCGATCGCCGACCGTGCCCGTGATGAAGGTTTGGTGTTCGCGAGCGCTATGGTGCCGCCCCAATCGATCCGGATGGGCGTTGTCCGCGTCCAGCTGGATGAAGGTCGGGTGGATGAGGTGCGGATCGAAGGAACCCACAATGCGCGGCTGGGCCGACTGCTCCAATCTCTCGCCGGACGAGCGGTGCGACGGCAAGAATTGGAGCGTGTGCTTCTGACAGCAGCCGACTTGCCGGGCATATCAGTCGGCCAAACCCGATTTGCACGCGAGGGCAAGCGGGGCATCCTGCTTGTGGAAGTAAGCCGCAAGACCTGGCGGGGGAAAGTGGAGGCTGACAACTCAGGTTCGACTGGCATCGGGCGGGTGCGCGCGCGCCTGTCGATGGAACTGTCCGACCTGTTGGGGGAAGGGGACAATCTGACGGTCAATACCGTCTCCACCCCGATTGACCCAAAGGAACTCGCCTTTGTCTCGGTCCAATATGAGCGGCGCATTGGCGATAGCGGTCTTTCCGCTTCGATATCCGCTGCCACAGGACGCACCCGGCCAGACCCGGATTTGAGTGCGATCGAAACCAAGGCGAAGAGCTCTTATCTGGCCGGCCAAATAAGCTATCCGGTTGTACGGTCCATGAAGGCCAATGTCTCGGTTGCTGCAGAACTTGCCTATCTGTCGGTGGCGCAGGACTTGATCGGCATCGCGACGACGCGGGATGACATCGTCACGCTCACTGTGTCAGCTTGGGGCAATATGCGTTTGACGAGCGGCCAATTGGCAGCTGGCGTCTCGATAGCGCAGGGCCTTGATCTGTTTGGCGCGACCAAGCCGGGCGATTTTCTGACATCGCGCTTTGATGCGAGTGGGAAATTTACTAAATTCAGCGGCTGGGCCTTTTGGCGGACGAATCTGGACCGGCAGACAACGCTCAAACTGTCGGTTGTTTCCCAACTCGCCTCGGCACCCCTCCTCGCGGCGCAGGAAATCGGCATCGGCGGCACCTCCTTTGGACGAGCCTATGATTTCTCCCAGCGCTTTGGGGACCAAGGCGTGCTGGGGTCTATCGAGCTGCGTCGCCGCTATGAGGATCTGATCCCCGGGCTGGACTGGGTGCAGGCCTATGGCTTTGCCGATGGCGGCTATGTGACAAACAAGGCGGGCGGCTTTGGCAGCGGCTCGCTCTATTCGGTTGGCTCCGGCCTGCGCTTTGGCAAGGGCAACGCAGAGCTCGGCATCGAGGCCGCCTATCCGCTGAATGCGGACCCAACGCACGGCGAGACCAAAGACCCGCGCATCAATCTGTCTGTCAGTCTCGGTCTCTGACCGTCGTTCTGTTCGACTGGCACCTTTATCAATTGACCTGATGCCCCTGTCCGGCCGATGGAACCTGCCAATAGAAAACAGGTCAGGCAGAGGTCGTTGCATGGAATATGATGATGTGGTGCTGGGGCGCCGAAGCATTCGCGGGTTCAAGAAAGATCCTGTTCCCAAGGCGCTGATCCGGGAAGTCATCGAGATCGCGATGCGCTCGCCCTCGTCCATGAACTGCCAGCCCTGGAACTTCACCGTGCTCTCGGGCGAACCGCTCGACCGCATCCGGCAGGGCAATACAGAGCGTAATCTGGCCGGTGTGCCCCACTCGCGCGAATTCCGCCTTGGGGAGGCCTTTGCCGGCCAACATCGGGAGCGGCAGGTTGAGGTCGCCAAGCAACTCTTTGGTGCGATGGGCATTGAACGTGAGGACAAGGAAGGCCGGACCGATTGGGTCTTGCGCGGCTTCCGTCAGTTTGACGCGCCGGTCTCCATCGTCATCACCTATGACCGCAGCCTGCACGGCAGCGATGATGCGCCTTTTGATTGCGGGGCGGTCACGACCGCGCTGGTCAATGCCGCTTGGTCGCGCGGCCTTGGGTGCGTCATCAATAGCCAAGGCATCATGCAGTCCCCCGTGGTGCGCGAACATGCGCGCATCCGGGAAGATCAGGTGATCATGAAGTGCGTTGCCATGGGCTATCCGGATGAAAGCTTCCCCGCGAACGCCGTCGTCTCGAACCGCAAGTCCGTGGATGAGGCGGTCACTTTCTTGGGTTTCGACGACTGAGGCGCTTGCGGCGCCACTGGGCGATCCCTGTCCAGAAAAGGGCCAGCGGCAAGAGCCCGGCGATGACCGTCAGGATGCGGGACGTGAGACCTGCAAAGGAGCCGTCATGCAGCGGATGAATCCAGCTGTTGAGGGTGGACAGCGGCCCGGCTTTGTTACGGTCATAGGTCGCCAGCACACGTCCGGAATATTGGTCCACCCAGACATAGCTGTGCGGGAAGCGGCGGCTTGGGTCACCCGGCTGCTGCATCCGCAGGCGGAAAGTGCCGTCCCCGGGGCCGGGTATTTCAATCCACGCAAGCCGTGCCTTCGGTAGCGCATTGTGCGCGGCGCCCACTGCGATGGACACAGCGATCTGGCGACCCTCCCACCTTGTCGATGTCGGCGCAGGCAGCGTGTCCGGCGGTCCGGCAACGGTCGACAACACCGCATCACTTTCGTCCGGCAGTTCCAGCATCACGCCCGTGCCGGTCAGCAACAGGAGCAGGACCAACCCGCTGAGCCCGGCAAGCTTATGCTGGTCCCGCCCGCGCCGCAGGGGTGGCGCGCCCCGCTTGTATCGCAGTGCCTTGGCCAACGGGCCTTTGGGCCACCAGACGATCAGCCCTGTGACCAGCAACACGATCAGCGCCAAGCCTGCGATGCCCAGCACCAGGGCACCGGTCGTCCCCATCAGCAGCCGATAGTGCAGATCATAGACGAAGGTCATCGCGGTATCGCACCAATAGTCACGGCGCAGCACTTGCGCGCCATCCGGGGAAAGCCAGACCAGCATCGGGGCAAAGTCGCGGTCCGCCGTTTCGGGCGGATTGTAATAGCGCGCCGGGATGGCACCGCCGGTGCCCGTCACCTCGAACCGCCATGGCCCGGCCTTGTCGGGATAGGCCTGGCGAACGGTGGCCAAGGCACGGTCCCAGTCCGGCGCAGCGCTGGCCTCCGCGCGCACTTCGGGGTGCAACAGGGCGTCAATCTCCGGATAGAAGACCAAAGCAGACCCCGTCACCCCCAGAAGCGCGAACAGGCCCCCAAGCGTCAGGCCCATCCAGAGATGAACCTGACGCACAACGGACCGCATCAGAACCGCACCCGCATGGCCGCGGTCACATTCGTGCCGTCGGTCTCTTCGGCAAAGGCAGGCGTGGCGAGAGCGATGGCAAAAATGCACGCAGACGCGCGCAAAGAAACGTTGAAAGTCATGTGTAAGTCCTGATCTGAATAGAGTTTGCGCGCGCCAGACAGGGTCCGGCACGGCGCAGTTTGGGCGTCAGATCAGGGCAGGCGGTCCGGTTTTGGGCGGCGGTGGTGCCGCAAGACCGCGCCCGATGGCGACGGCCGTGATGGTAGCCAGAACAAGCGGCGCGCTAAAAACGGGGGCGGGAATTTCCGCTCGCTGTACGGACAGGTCCGCTGTGATCCCCAAACCTGCAAACGCACAATGGCCCGATTTCTCGGTTTTGGCAGGGGCGTGATGCTTGTCGATCTTTCCGTCAGCGCCGACCCACGCCATGGAGACGCCGGCGCCGGAACAGATGGTGATCCACTGGCCGCGCTGTTGGGCGGGCATCCATCCCGCAGGCACAAGCGCGCGCACGACCAACAGCATCAACGCAAGGCTGAGCCAAAGTCTGGACGGGCGACGGGCCTGGTTCATTGGCCGCGCGCTTAGAAGCTACCCGCGGACAACTCAAGCACCATGATCAATCTTCCCCGGCACCGGCAGCCTCGCAAGCGGCGGCATTGCGTAAGGTGCGCGGGCGTGTGGAGGTCATCGCGCCACGCGGCTAGCCGGGCATTAGCTTATCATACTGCGCGACGGGCGCTCGATATCCCGCCGATCCGAAAGGCGATCCAGTGGCACATTTCGGACAGCAAGCATCGGCGTAAAAATCTAAAAGATATATCTTGACAATATCGAAATAAGATATATCTTGAGCGGCATGAACAGACATATGAAGCGCGGTATGCGCACACGAACCCCGGAATTTTCAAAGCCTTTTGGCCGCTTCGGCGGGCGCCATCGTCATGGCGGCGCAGATGTCTACGGCGGCGGTGGCCCGCTCGGGCGACGTCGGCGGCAGTTTGACGGAGAGGCACTGAAGGTGATGGTGCTCAGCCTCATCAGCGATGGGGCCTCACACGGCTATGAGTTGATCCGCATTTTTGCCGACCGCAGCGGTGGCGCCTATGCGCCTAGCCCGGGAATGGTCTATCCGCTGCTGACCATGCTGACCGAGACCGGATCGGTCGCGGAACAAGGTGAAGGCAGCGGCCGCAAAAGCTATCAGCTCACACCCGAAGGCCAGGCCGAAGTCGCCCGTCAGGCAGAGGAAGCAAAGCAGCTCTTTGCCAAGCTGGACGCGCTCGCCGAACGGGCGGCCCGGGTCGATCCCACCCCGGTGCGGCGCGCGATGCAGGGCCTGAAGATGGCGCTGATGGACCGGCTTGGCCGCGACGATGCCACGCCTGAAACCGTATTCGCTGCTGTCGCGCTGATCGACGCGGCCACCCGCGACATTGAAAGGCTCTGACCATGACGACCCTCACCGCTCACGTCCCGACCGAAAGCGCCAGCCGCTGCCTCCAGCAGCTGTGCAAGCATTGGAGCCACAAGTTCGAGGTCAGCTTCGATCCGCAGGCAGGGACCATCGCATTGCCCTTCGGCAAGACGGACTTGCGCGCGGAGCCCGAAGCCCTGATCGTTGCAATTCACCTGAACGACGGCGCCGATCCGGATCGCCCGAAGAAGGTTGTGGAGGATCACCTCAACCGCTTCGCCTTCCGAGAGGGCGAGTTACAATTTGACTGGAAAGAGCAACAGGCGAGCGCGACGCAATAGGCGCGCCTCTCTTCGCGCGCCTGCGACGACGACCGCCTGCAAAGTGGCGGGATTTCACGGTGCGTCGCCGGTGCATGATTGACCAATCCGGCGGGTTGCGGCAGGCGGAATGGCGTATCGGGCGGTCATTGGCACCGCTTGCGCCCTTCATCCCAGATCAGGCAGACTATCTATGACCACGACGCAGACCACCGACATCGCCCGCATCTTCGCGCTTCAGCAGGAAAATCAGTGGACAGTCAAAGCGTCAACGGTCGCCCAGCGCCGCGAAAAACTTGCCAAGCTGAAGGCCGCGGTGGAAGCGCATGCCGATGATATCGTCGCTGCTATTCTGGAAGACACGCGCAAGCCCGAAGGCGAAATCCGCGTCACCGAAGTGCTCAACATTATCGGCAACATCCAGCTCAACATCGACAATCTTGAAGACTGGATGACGCCGACACAGGTGACGCCCACGCGCAACCCGGCGGATGCCGCGCAGATCGTGTATGAAGCGCGCGGCGTCTGCCTCATTCTCGGGCCATGGAACTTCCCGCTCGGCCTGACGCTTGGCCCGGTTGCGGCGGCTGTGGCTGCGGGCAATTGCTGCATGGTGAAGCTGACGGATCTATGCCCGGCCACCGCACGTATCGCCACCACTCTCATCCGTTCCGTGTTCGACGAGAATGAAGTCGCGGTGTTTGAAGGCGATGTGAGTGTCGCCACCGCGCTACTCGACCTGCCTTTCAGTCACATCTTCTTCACGGGCTCGACCCGTGTCGGCAAGATTGTGATGGCGGCCGCAGCCAAGCATCTGGCGAGCGTCACGCTGGAACTGGGCGGCAAGTCTCCGGTCATCGTGGACAATGGCGCTGATATTGAAAAGATCGCCGCAGACCTTGCGGGGGCCAAGCAATTCAATGGCGGCCAAGCCTGCATCTCGCCGGACTATGTCTTCATCAAGGAAGATCAAAAGACGCGTCTTGTGGACGGCTTCAAGGCGACAGTGGCGCAAAATCTTTATGACGAGAACGGCCAGATCAAGAAGGACAGCATCGCGCAGATCGTGAATGAGGCGAACTTCAATCGCGTCAAAGCGCTGTTTGATGATGCCGTGGCCCAGGGCGCTACGGTTGCGGTCGGTGGGCAGATGGATGCGACGGATCTCACCATCCACCCGACATTGCTCACCGATGTGACGCCGCAGATGAAGATTTTGCAGGAAGAAATCTTCGCGCCTGTCCTGCCGGTCATGACCTATGACACGCTCGATCAGGTGATCGGATATATCGAAGCCCGCGACAAGCCGCTGGCGCTCTACATGTACAGCGACGACGACGCGAATGTGGACAACGTGCTCGCCCACACTTCATCGGGCGGGGTGACGATCAACGGCGTCTTCTCCCACTATCTGGAAAACCGCCTGCCCTTTGGCGGCGTCAACCAGAGCGGAACGGGCAGCTATCACGGATATTTCGGCTTTAAGGCGTTCAGCCACGAACGCGCGATTTACCGCCACCTATAGGCGCGGGATATCGGGGAAAAAGCGGGCGACGTCATCGCGCAGAGGCATCCGGGCCTGCATCCGGACAGCCAACAGGGCCGTGCCACTCACCTTGCGTTGGACGAAAAGCGTGTCAGCGGGCGGGATATGCCACGCGGCTCTATCGGCGACGATCGTTTCCGCATGATGGCGGACGCGGTCGACAAAGGAGCGATCGGCGAAATCGAACAGGCCGGGCTTGCCAAGGTGTTCGATCAAGATGTCGATCATTGCATCAATGGCGGGGCCATGCCGCTCAAGCGTTGCCGGCGCGACAAAGCCGATTGAGAGCAACGCCGCGCGCAGGGCGGCGCGATCTTCGGTCAATCCGGCCACCATAAGTTCCCGATAGGCCGCGACAATATGGGGCGGCACGGCGCGGGCGGCCCCAAAATCGAGCAGCACGATCCGCTGGCTTTCAGCCTGCCACCGGAAATTGGCGAAGTTTGGATCGGTCTGCATATACCCGAATTCAAACAGCTCCCTCAATGTCAGGGTGATGAGCGCCGACATGACGGCATCGCGGGTTTCCTGCGGGGCGGACTCCAGCGTCTCAATCGGCTGGCCTTTGATAAAGTCCATCGCCAACACATTCTTGCCGGAGAGTTCGTCTACCGGGGCGGGCAGGATGAAGGCCGGGTTGTCCGCTAACAAGGATTGGTAGCGGCGCATCTGGTCGGCTTCGCGCAGATAGTCCGCCTCTTCGTGCAGTTGTCGTTTGGCTTCGCTCAGCAAGGGCGCGATGTCCAACGTGGCAGGCAGCAGGCTGGATAGGCGCAACAGGCTGCCGACATTGTCGACATCGGCGTCGATGCTGGCCGCAATCCCCGGATATTGCACCTTGATCGCCAGAACGCGGCCGTCGGGCATGGTGGCCCTGTGGACCTGCCCAATGGAGGCGGCGGCAATCGGCGTTGCTTCAAAATGTTTAAAGCGTCGGCGCCAGCCCGCGCCCCATTCTGTATCGAGCACGCGCTGCAATTGGGCAGGCGGCATAAAGTGGGCGGAATCGCGCAACTTAGAAAGGATCGCTGTCAATTCGGTGGGCAGGACGTCGCCTGCATCCAGCGAGATCATCTGCCCCAATTTCATCGCCGCGCCGCGCAGGCGGGACAATTGGTCGGTCACTCGCATCGCATTGGCCGGGGTTAGCAGCATGTCTGACAGCTGCGGGCGTTGCCCTTGGGACAGACGACGCGCGCCTTCCGCGATCATCCCACCCGCAATGCCCCCGGCCATCTGCCCAAAAGAGGCCAGCCTTGAAAGGCGCGCAGAAGGAACCTTGCGGTAGCGAGCGTCCGACACGTGTGTTCTTCCTTCTTTAGGCGGATCAAGAGGCGGGTGTGTCCGGCCCTTGAAGTTCCCTTAGGCCAAGCCGACGACGTGCGGCATCTGACATTTGGGGCATGTGTCAGGACCGGCTCAGGGCAGACGGCCATTTGCCAATATGGCGGGCAGACGTTCTTTAAAGGCAAAATAGCCTTTATTGGCAAAAGGCCAGAACTGGCTGTCCCAAGCCCGCCGCACTTGCCGCAGATGCAAACCCTGTTCGGCAAGCGCAGGGCCAAGGCGGGCCAAGGCATCAGCCACTGGGCCGACAGGAGCGGTGGCTGTCACGATCGTTTTTACGCGGGCAGCCCGGGCAGCGGCGGCCAACGCATCGACATCCAGCTTCTCCAGAATATCTGCCTTGCATTTGTACTGCGACGCCACCCGGGATGCGGTGTCGGCGGCCGCGGCCTTGGCAAAGCGACGCGCGGCATCCCCCCATAACAGATCCGGGTCCGCCAAAAGCGTGGCGGCCTTGAGGACGCAACTTGTCGGGAAAACCGTCTCCGGGTTCAGATCTTCATGGGTGATGAGGAGGAGCGCCGGTGTCTCGGCATCATATGGCAACAGCTCCGGCAGGGGCGCTGCGGCCTCAATCGCCGGTTCGGTCAGCGCAATGGCCTCTTTGGCCAACCCCTTGGGCTTGAACCGGCCATTGGTGAAGCGGGTGATGTTGTCCGCCGTTGCCAGATAGGTTTTGCCGACTGTCTGCAACCCGGCCACCCAGCGCCAGGACAAGGTGTTGCTGGCGGCATCGGCATCGACCAGATGCCGCAGGAAAAAGTCTGCACCCAGCGCCCAAGGCAGGCGGAGTGTGAAAATCCAGATCGAGGCGAACCACATCCGGGCGTGGTTGTGCAGATACCCTGTCTCCACCAGTTCACGGGCCCAATCATCAAACCCGTCGATGCCGGTCGTACCGTTTTCGGCGGCAGTAAGGGCGGCGGTGTCAGCAAAGGTGTCGCGCTGCCGGTCACGCTCTTCTTCGAAGCGCGACCAGACGGCAGGCCGCATTTCCAGCCAGCCTTTCCAATAGGTGCGCCAGAACACTTCCTGCAGAAACTTCTCTGCCGCATCGCTGTGATGGCGCGCCATGACGCCGGCGACAATATCCCGCTCTGTCACCAGCCGGTGCCGCACATAAGGCGATAGGCGGGAAACGGCGCCGGGATGGTCGGGCCCATGGTCCATATTCCGGCCGGAGGCATACGCACTTCCGGCATGCGGCAGAAACTCTGTAAGCCGCGTCAGGCCATCACGTCGGGTGGCGGCAAAGGTGGACGGAACGATCATCGGCGCGGGGGTGCTTCCTAAAAATGGGCAGGATGTTGCAGGTAGAGGCAACAGCATATGCACCTATTCTTTCATAGGGCGTAGATGCTTGTCTTGGATGGGGTGCGGAAAAAGGTGGAGGCCCGAGCCGGAATCGAACCGGCGTGCAAGGATTTGCAGTCCTCTGCGTCACCACTCCGCCATCGGGCC
>JBBATS010000080.1:0-4774 GCA_040398625.1 Chakrabartia sp.
CTGTCAGCAAAAGAATTGCGAGGATCAGGAAGAGCGCCAGCGTTACCTGGTGGGCTGCGAAGAAGAGCGGTGTCCAGGCAAGGTTCAGCAACAACTGCACCCCAAAAAGTGTCAGCGCCAATGGCCGACCCGGGGCACCACGCGCGAACAGGATCATTGCGAGCGACACCCCCATAAGAATGTAGAGCGTTGTCCAAACCGCGCCAAAGACCCAGCCGGGCGGAACTGCATCCGGACGAGACAATGCCGCAAACCATCGGTTCTCATAGCCCGAGTTGGCCAGCTTGCCGGATAGGAAACCGAGAAAAAGAATGGTCGGCACCGTCACAAGGGCATAGCGGATGAAAGACATGCGCAATTGCTGTTTGGACGCGATCTGACTCATCTATAATCTCCGGTTTGGACTGAACCGGTGTTTAGGCATGGTCAGAGGTCGGCGGCAAGGCTTAGCGAATAGCGGCGATTGCCATTCGGCACGAAAAAGCCACTGCCGCCAACAGCCCAGCCGAACGTATTCGTGACATTTTGGACCTGCGCTCGCAAAAGCAAAGGCTTGTCTGCGACCTTGAACTTATACCGTGCCCCCAAGTGGACGACCGCACGTGTGGGGATGCGCAGCGTATCAAGCGCATTCGCGGTGCGTGCACTCGTCCCTTCAAAATAGGCGTTAAGGGAGAGCGGCGGCACGCCGGGCACTTGATAGTCCATGCTGATGATCGTGTGGCGGCGGAAGGTTCCAATTGGCCGTCGACCGATAACCCCGCGTTCCACTTCCTCGCCTGATACCGTCGCATCAAGCCAAACATTGCCCGCGACCACATAAAGTCCCTCTGCGACGGGCCCTGCCAAAGAGAATTCAAATCCACGATTGCGCACTTGGCCAAGTTCCCGGAAGCGCTGTGTTGGGTCGAGATTGAAATAGGGTTTGTCGATATCGAAATAGCCAAGCACCGCGCTGACGCCTTTGCTGACCTTCCAGCGGATACCCGCTTCCTTTTGGGTCGTAAGGATGGCCGGCGGGGCTTCGTTGCGGTTGACGGCCTCAACAGGGGCAACAGGGCTTTCCTCCAACCCCCGGGCATAGCCGCCATAGAGCGCCACACGATCTGTAACATAGGCAGCGGCATTCGCACTGAACAGCCATGGGTTGGACGCTGTGCGCGGGAAGACCACGGCTGGATCGGGGTCGATGATGTCCTTGGCATAATCCGTCTTCTGCACGCCAAAGCTGATTTCCCCGACCTTCGCCCAACGTCCCTGATATCCTAGGCCGACGGTCTTCTGGGTCACGGTGTCGCGCGTCTTTGGGCCAATCGATGGTGTCTGTTCGGGACGAAAATCCTCAACGCCGATCACACTTGCACCAAGGCTGGCAAGAGCCGCCCCGCCATAGCGGCGCGACTGCTCCCGCCCGCGCAGCGACGCCACGAAATTGTGCCAGCGCGGCCCCTCACTAAAGGCCTTTGCCACGCGAATTTCGCCCGAAGTCGACGCGAAGCGGTTGCCACCATCCACCACAACAACGCGGTTGGCGACGCTACCGTCGCGCTGCGTTCCGAAAAGCAAATCGACATGCTCCTCGCTGGACTGAAAATAGGATCGGAAAACGCCGGCGCTGATCTCAAGTCCAGCCGGTTTTGCCTTAGCGATAAGGCCATAATTGCCAAGCGTTCCGCCAGAATCCGCCCACTTCTGACCCAAAAAGCGATCGCGGCGAATGCGCGGCGGGAGAAACGTTCCGTCGGTAAAGATGAGGGACCCGCTCTCTTCATCGCGGACCGATAGGCGGCTCCAAAAGGGGAGGATTTCAACATCGGAGGCCGGGGCATAGCGCCCGATGACGGCCATCGTATTCAGCTTCGACACACCGTGATGGGGCTGCGCCTCCGCATAAACGCCCGCCCCGAATGCGATCCCCAGCTTGTCACCGCTGATCGGCACTTGCGCGTCAAACTCCGCCCCCTTTTGCTCCCATGGCCCGAGGCTGAGATCAAACGACGCCATCGCCTCCGCACCCGGACGACGCAGTTCATAGTCCGCTATCCCCGTGGGCGCTGGAAACGGATAGCCCTGCGCCGAAATACCGACATGGATGGTGGTGCCGCCAACCAGCCTTTGCGTCGGGTTGGATTGCTGATCGAAGTACAGACCTTCCAGTCGGACATTGCCTGCATCGACCGGTGAAAACCCGCGGACCATGCCCGCGTTGTAGATGCCGATCTGCTCATCCCCGACAGACTTACCAAAGGCGTCATCCGCCGATTTCACTGCATTATCATCGGTGCGCTGGGCAAAGGCTGGGCTCGTTAGTCCAACCAAAGCAGCGGACCAGAGAAATACTTGAATCTTCATTTGAGAAGAATGACAAACACTGATGTGAAACGAAATCGCGGATCGACAAACGACAACTTTCTTCGACGAAAGGGTCAGATATCCATCACGAGTTGCGCAACATAGGTCCGGCTATTTGAGAAAGTAAAACCACCGCTGGATGACACGAGCCACCCGTAATCATTGAACAAATTCTGCGCTTGAACCCGGATGAGGGCTGAACTCTTCCCAAGCGGGAAACGATATCGCGCGCCAAGGTTCATCACTTCGCGTCCACCGACAGAAAACGTGTTCGCAGCGTTCCCCACGCGGGACGAATAGCTCTCAAACGCGACATCAACGGACCAGGGGCTGTGCCCCTTTGCAAAACGCCAGTCGAAATTCGCGATCGTCCGACGCCTGAGGGAGCCGACTGGTCGATCGCCGATCAGCGCTGCATCCACTGCCTCGCCTGAAATCTTAGGATTCAGGAACAAAGACCCCGTGACCACCGTCAATCCCGGTGCGACCTGCCCCGCGAGCGAGACTTCGACACCCTTATTATCAACGTCGCCGAGCTGACGGTACCGCAAGGCGGGATCAAGATTAAAATAGGGCTTCGTGACACTGAAAAGGCCAGCAACAAGTTTGACCTTAGGCGTCACGGCATAGCGGACGCCAAAATCCACCTGCCGCGTTCGAATGGCCGGTGGTGCCTCCGAACGGTTGGTTGCGATGTCGGGCGCGATCAGCGCCTCTTCAAGACCTTGGACAACGCCGCCATAGAGGGCCAGTCTTCGAGTTAGCTTGAGAGAAGCTGCCGCTGTGAGAAGAACAGGATTGTCCTTCGTTTCAATGACTGGAAGTGCGGGGTTCGCAAAGTCGATCCGCTTTGTGTACTGCGCTTTCGAGGCCGAGAGATCGAGCGTCAGCGCGCCGCGCCACTGCAGCCCATAGGCCAGACCGAACGTCATCTGCGTGACGTGATCCTCATCCTTCACTTGCGGCAAAAGGACGGGCACAGCCCGGACGTCGGGTGCAATGGCGGAGCTCGGCCCAAGGTCGATGCGCTGAATGCCCCCGAACCGGCGGTCCTTGATGCGACCGCGCGCGCTTAGAACGACATTGTGCGTGAAGAGCCCCGACTTGAACTGCCGCGTTACCCGCCCTTCGCCAGACAGGCTATGCGTCCGACTGCCCGGATCATAGATCACCACCCGATCCAAAACCGACCCATTTGCCTGCACGCCGCGCAGCAGGTCCGCAAAGTTGGTCCGGTTCTTCAAGGTGAAGTCGAAAAGGCCCGCTTCAACGAGCCAGTTGCCCAGGGGAAGCTTGGCGAGCCCCCCATACATCATGGTGTGGGTGTTTCGATCAGTCCAAGGCTGGCCGAGAAATACTTCACGCGGCACGCGAGGCAATGCCTGTCCGCTCGCCGGAAAGATTGTCGCTCGGGCCTCTTCGTCCTCGTTGGAATAACCGCCGGCCATGACTGTAACGACTGCACCGGAATATGGCCGCCAAGCGATGTTCATGCCAGCATTCCGGAACGTGTTCCGACCGCCTTCGGATCGCACGCTCGAACGAAAGCCGACTCCCCCGGCCACCCCTAGTTTTTCGCCGATGATCGGGAGCTTAAGCTCGATCAAGCCTGCAACGCCGCCATATCCCCCCCGTTCGACTTGACCGCTAACCTGCCGTTTGCCCTCATAGAGCGTCAGGCCATAGTCCACGATCCCCGTAGGCGCCGGAAAGGGATATCCCCGTGCAGCGATGCCGACGCGGACGGTAGATCCCTCCACCAACCGAACCGGAACACGTTCAATATGATCAAAGTAGAGGCCCTCAATGCGAACATTGCCCGCATCGATCGGGTTGAACCCACGAATATCATCCGGACTGTAGAGCCCAATTCTCTCGCTGCCGATCGCTTTGCCGAAGGCATCGGCGGACTGGGTCACGATGTTTTCGGACGTCCGCTGTGCCTGTGCCACCCCCGGCAGACAGAACGAGGCGCCCGCCAATAAGACGATGCGTATTCTCACGTTTTCCCCCGGTTTATCTGTCAGGCAGGTTTTCGAGCCGCGATAAGGAACTCGATATTCCCTTCAGGTCCCTTAATGGGACTCTCTGTAATCCCTTCTACGGCCCACCCCTTATCGGTCAACCACGATTGCACGTTCGTACATACACGCTGGTGGACTTCGGGGTCACGAACGACGCCGCCCTTCCCAACTTCATCACGCCCCGCCTCAAACTGAGGTTTGATAAGGGCGATGAGGCCAGCGCCAGCTTTGGTGAACGTCATGGGCCGCTCCAGCACCTTTGACAGGCCAATAAAGCTGGCATCGCAGACAATGATATCAACGGCCTCTGTTATTTCGGTATCTGTCAGAATACGGGCGCTGGTCTGTTCGTGAACCGCAACCCGCGGATCATTGCGCAGCTTCCACGCCAACTGATT
>JBBATS010000080.1:4874-9189 GCA_040398625.1 Chakrabartia sp.
CACGAGCAGCTGGTCAGCGCGGACCTTTGCCATTTGAAATGTTAAGCGCGCTGGCCAGCTTCGGCCACCGCCGAGTTGATGCGCAGCGCCTTCAGCACCGTCTCAACGATCTGTGGCGCGTTCAACCCCGCCTCGTCATATTGCTTTTGCGGGCTATCGTGATCTTGGAACACATCTGGCAGGCGAAGCGTGCGCAGCTTCAACCCGGCATCGATCAGCCCTTCATCGCTCGCCATGGTCAGCACATGCGCGCCAAAGCCGCCAATGCTGGCCTCCTCGACAGTTACTGCGACTTCATGGCTGGTCAGCAGCTTGCGGATCAGTTCAACATCGAGCGGCTTGGCGAAGCGCAAATCAGCGACTGTCGTTGAAAGCCCCTTGGCCTCCAGCATGTCCGCTGCCTTCATTGCTTCTTCCAGACGCGTGCCGAGCGAGAGGATGGCCACCTTCTTGCCCTGCTTCACGATCCGGCCCTTGCCGATCTCCAGAGCCTGAGCCGCATCGGGCAGTGCAATGCCGGTGCCGTTGCCGCGCGGGTAGCGCAGGGCAATCGGCCCACTGTCATGGAGTGCGGCGGTATAGGTCATATGAACCAGTTCCGCCTCATCCGAGGGCGCCATCACGACCATATTGGGGAGCGACGCGAGATAGGTCACATCAAACGACCCGGCGTGCGTGGCGCCATCGGCGCCGACAAGGCCCGCCCGGTCAATGGCGAAGCGCACGGGCAGGTTCTGGATCGCCACATCATGGACAACCTGATCGTAAGCGCGCTGCAGGAATGTTGAATAAATCGCGCAAAACGGGCGCATGCCTTCTGCGGCCAGTCCGGCGGCAAAGGTCACGGCATGTTGCTCAGCAATGCCGACATCAAACGCCCGATCTGGATGTGCCTTGGCAAAGCGGTCCACACCGGTGCCGCTCGGCATTGCCGCTGTAATCGCGCAAATGCGGGGATCGGTGTCGGCCAGTTTGGCGAGCGTATCGCCAAAGACGTTCTGATAAGAGGGCGGGCCCGGAGGCGCCTTGACCTGCGTGCCCGTCACGACGTCAAACTTCTGGACGCCATGATACTTGTCTGCCGCGGCCTCTGCGGGGGCATAGCCATGCCCCTTCTTGGTCACGACGTGGATCAGGCATGGCCCTTCCGCCGCGTCACGGACGTTTTCGAGGACGGGGATCAAATGCTCGAGATTGTGCCCATCTATTGGCCCGACGTAGTAGAAGCCGAGTTCTTCAAACAGCGTGCCACCCATCGCCATGCCACGGGCAAATTCGTCCGTCTTTTTGGCCGCGAGGTGTAGAGGCTCTGGGAGGCGTCGGGAGATCCGCTTCGCCAATTCACGCAGGCTGAGGAAAGGCTGCGACGAGACCAAACGTGCAAGATAGGCAGAAAGCCCACCCACTGGCGGCGCAATCGACATGTCGTTGTCGTTGAGGATGACGATCAGACGGTTGCCCGCCTGCGCGGCGTTGTTCATCGCCTCATAGGCCATGCCGGCTGACATCGCGCCGTCACCGATGACAGCAATGCCCCTGCCCGATTTGCCTGCCATTTTATTAGCCACTGCAAAGCCGAGGGCGGCAGAAATAGATGTGGAGCTATGTGCAGCGCCAAACGGATCATACTCGCTCTCAGAGCGCTTGGTGAAGCCAGACAGGCCCCCGCCGGTGCGCAAGGAGCGAATGCGATCCCGCCTACCGGTGATGATCTTATGGGGATAGCATTGGTGGCCCACATCCCAGACGAGCTTGTCCACCGGTGTATCAAACACATAATGGATGGCGGTCGTCAGTTCGACCACGCCAAGCCCGGCGCCGAGATGGCCGCCGGTGACGGATACGGCCGAAATGGTTTCGGCACGCAGTTCATCCGCAAATTGGCGGAGCTGTTCGGGACGGAGCTTCCTGAGGTCCGCCGGAAAGGCGACCTTATCGAGGAGCGGCGTATCTGGGCGATCACTCATGGCGGGGCTTCTAGACCAGCAATTCGGTCATGTCGAATAGATGTCTTTTGAGATTGAAGAAATTTGTCAATGAGTGTTGACAGGTCCAACAACGTCAACATATATTGCCACATGTCCTTGGTTGCCGACCTCCCCGACCCTGCCGAACCCGAAAAGGCGCTCGCCGCCGTTGTCGCGTTGCGCCGCGCAGCGGACATATTGGAACGGCGCGCGGTGAAGGCGGCGATGCTGCAAGGTTGGACATGGGCGCGGATTGCGCAGGCCCTCGGCGTGTCCAAACAGGCCGCGCACCGGCGGCTCTCGGACCTAAGCGACCAAAGCGAAGAGGAGTGACTTGTGTTTAACGCTATCAAGACGCGACTTCACGCTATGAAAGTTCTGCGAGCGATCTGCGAAGGCGCGGAACGGCATGCCTTGGCCGACCAATGCCGCGAACCGGGTGCTGAGCACTTCATGCTGGCGGCAATCGATTTTCCGGACGGGACGGCACGCCGCGCCTTTGAACAGATTGGTGCAGACCCGGAAGCGTTCCGCACCGCGATCCAGAGCCAATATGCTGAAGCGCTGTCCGGCACGGGCATCGATCCCGAATGGCTCATGCCGGACGCACTACCGCTCCAATCGGGCCTCTACCGCGCGGCCCCATCTGGGGCTGACGTGATCTCAGCGCTATCCCGTCGGCCTAAAACCCTTAGCGGCCTGCAAGGCGCAGACGTTGTCGCCGTCATTGCGGCAATGGACCAGGGCGTGTCGGCGCGCGCGCTTCGTTCAATAAATGTGGACCGCGCAGCCCTTAGCGAGGCTGCCGAGCGCACCTGTCTGGCTTAGCGCCCGCCCTGGGCACAACATCAATCAATGCACAAATCTCGCCACAACGTCCCGATAGCTGCGGCTGACCTTGATCTGGGCGCCTGACTCCAGAACGAGGAAGCATTCGCCGTTGGTGTGCGGCTTCACCTGCTTGACCAGATCAAGATTGACAATGGACGACCGGTGGACGCGCTGGAATTTGCGCGGGTCGAGCCGCTTTTCCATGTCCTTCATCGTCTGGCGCAGGATGAGCGTCTCCCCACCGGTATAGATGCACATATAATCGCCCGCCGCGTCGATGCGCTCGATGGTGTCCACGTCGACACGGAAGATCTGACCCTGATCTTTGATGTTGATAAGGCGTTCGAAACGGTTCGCAGACGGCCCTTCGTCGCCTGCGTCCACCATTTCTTCGTGCACATCGGGCGCATGCTCGGCGAGCGCCTCTTTCAACCGCTCCGCCTCTTCTGAGCCCTTCTTCTCTGACAAGCGCTGACGCACACGGTCCAGTGTTGCAGCCAGACGGTCTTCATCAACCGGCTTCATAAGATAATCGGTCGCCTGCGCCTCAAAAGCGCGGATGGCGTGGTCCGAATAGGCCGTCACGAACACGAACAGCGGCGGCTCAATCTCGGCCAAGCCGGAGACGACCGAAAACCCGTCAAAGCCGGGCATCTGAATGTCGAGAAAGACGAGGTCCGGCTTGTGCGTCTTGATAGCGCGGATGGCTTCGCGGCCATTGTTGCAGGTTTCGATGATTTCAACATCGGGATGCGCTTCCAGACGGAGCGCCAGACCCTGAATCGCAAGAGCTTCGTCATCGACAAGAATGGTACGGATGGTCATGCGGCCTCCAACCTTGGGGTTTCTGTTTGGAACGGGATGTCGATCAACACCTGAAAACCCTTGCCCGTCATGGCCTTGGTTTCGAAGCGGTGATCATCGCCAAAGGCCTGCTGCAGCCTTTCGCGGATATTTGCGAGCCCCACACCGGTGGACCCGCTTGCCCCTATTCCCTGTTCCCCACATCCAGCCCCGGTATCAGCGACAGTGATTTGCACCCTGTCCCCGGCCAGACGCGCTGCGACAGCAATTTCCGCCCCTTCTTCCTGCGGTGTCACAGCATATTTGATGGCGTTTTCAACGAGCGGCTGAAGCAACATCGAAGGTAGTCGCGCCCCTACTACAGCGGAGTCGATCTCGAACGTCGGCCGCAGCCTGTCTTCAAAGCGCATCTTTTCGATGTCGAGGTACAGCTTCAGCGTTTCAACCTCCTGCTCGATGGTTACGCGCGCCGTTGCCTCGTTCGCCAGCGTGTAGCGGAGGAAGGACGAGAGGCGCGACAACATCGCATTCGCCCGCTCCGTCTGCTTCAAAAGAACCAGCGTGGAAATGGAGTTGAGCGTGTTGAACAGGAAATGCGGGTTCAACTGGTAGCGCAGCATGGCGAGTTGAGCCGAGGTCGCCTGATTTTCCAGCTTCAACAGCTGATCGGCCTGTTCTTCGATGATCAGATAGAAATTGATGCCGTAATAGAG
>JBBATS010000081.1:0-2296 GCA_040398625.1 Chakrabartia sp.
CTTCATAGCCGTAGAAGAACAACTCCCCCGTCACCGGATCGATGCGGACGTGCGCGGTAACAGTCTCAGATTTCAGCTTGCCGCCAAAATCATAGGAGCCGATTGTTTCAAGCGTCTGCGGATCAATCTGGTATGGGCGGCCATCCTCCTTCGTCATCAGCAGGCGACCGGCATGCCAGACCGGTGTGGTGTTGGCGACGGTGCGATCAACGCCGGCCATATCCGCATCATCCGTAAAGGGGTTACGATACCTACCGAAACGCGCCTCGCCCGCTGCAACTTCCGCCTTATGGCGCGCCGTCTGCACATAACGCATCGACGTGCTGGCCTTGCCGCCTTGAAGGCGAACGGCGGAAATCATCCCATCGCCGGACAGGACATTGTCGTCATCAAACTTAGGCGGAAAAGCAGGATCCGGCACCGCGCGGAAAAACACGCCATCAACATCCGCAGGAATTGTCCCTTCGACCTGAAGGTTCTCGAGGTCATATTCCGCGCCAATTGGGCGGTTGAGACCCGTGAAATGCGGGGTCTGGGGAAATGCGGCCACGATACTCTCCTAATTCTTATGAGAGCACCTTCGGTAACAATTGTTAGAAAATCAAGTCTTCTCAATCAAACCAGAACGCGATGGCGCGCATTTCAATGCTGGAGCGCGGCGCGACATCAGCAGATACACCGGGATTGTCAAAGGCCACGTGCGGCACAGGATTGGCAAATTGCGAATCGCTCGTCTTGAAAATGAGCGCTTCATCGCGCGTCATGTTGGGGAACCAGTGCCACTTATGCGCCGGATTATGCGCAACAATATAGCTTTCAAACGACCATTCGGGCTTTTCCGGATCGTCAAAGATGGCATCTGCAATGATCAGATCCTCGACCACCACACTGCGCGCATCACAGACGGCCAGCGGCACATCCTGCGGCGGAGCAGAAAAAGCGCGCCAGACATTGAAATGGGCATATCGCCGGATGGGCTTGCCTTCAGGCGTCCCTCCCTTTGCGAACCCCGCTGCCGTTCCAGCCGTGATGTCGATATGGGCAAAGCGCGCCGGCATGGAATTGTTGAGCTGTCCGGCCAGCTTTGACTTTTCGCCAAAACGCAAAATGCCGGGGCCGGTGCAGAAGACAGCATCCGCCCCTGTCTCAGCCAGCAGCAGATCAACAATTTCCTGCCCGTGGACCGCCGCCACGTCTGCGCGGTCCTGAAAGTCGGCTACCTTGCTCACATGGGGCACGAGTTTGAACCCGGCGGCATCAAGATCGGTCGAGGCCGCGCGCCCGTCGGTGATTTCCATCGCATGCCCATCAATGACGACCGTGTCGCGGCTGTGGTCGTTCGCATAATAACGCTGCCGGAAATCGGTGCGCGCTGCATAGTTGATTACCGCTGTCGTCATCGTCGCGTCCCCCGTGGCTCAGGCAAATTCCTCGGTATCGATCGTCCGCTGCATGGCATCGGGATAGCGCGGGCCGGCAACGGTCTGCTGGTTGATCAACGCGTCCAGTGTTTCCAGCACCGTGCTGTCCGGCTGCCAGTCCCACCGAGCGATATTTTCTTCGAGATGCGGGATGGAAGCGGTGCCGGGAATAGTCACAATATGATCACCACGCGACAGCACCCAAGCAAGCGAGAGCTGCGCCGGCGTTACGCCCTGCGCTGCCGCAATTGCGCTGAAGGCCTCGATGAGCTTCAAATTGTGCGGCCAATTATCCGCATTGAAGCGGGGTTGGCCCCGGCGCAGATCATTGTCGACGAGGTCCGCCGTATCATGGACTGCCGCAGCCAGCGCGCCACGCCCAACCGGTGAGAACGCTACAAAGGTCGTCCCGACCTCCTTACAAGCCTCAAGCACTGCGATTTCGGGGTTCCGCGTCCACAGCGAATATTCGGTCTGCATCGCGGCAATGGGATGAACGGCAGACGCTTTACGCAGCGTTTCTGCAGACATTTCGGAAAGACCGATGCTGCTAATCTTCCCTTCCTTGATCAATTCCGCAAGCGTGCCGACCGAGTCTTCAATCGGCGTCTCAAAATCGCGACGGTGTAGATAATAGAGATCGATGTGGTCGGTCTGGAGCAGACGCAGACTTTCGTCGCACGCCTTGCGGATCGTCTCCGGCTTACAGTCAATGCCCCGCTTTTCACCATTCACGATGATGCCGGTTTTGGACGCGAGGAAGAACTTGCTGCGGTTCTCCTTCAACGTCTTGCCAATCAGCGTTTCATTATGGCCAAGCCCATAAATGCGGGCGGTGTCCAAATGGTCATAGCCAAGGTCCAGCGCGCGGTGGA
>JBBATS010000081.1:2396-8868 GCA_040398625.1 Chakrabartia sp.
CCATAAATGCGGGCGGTGTCCAAATGGTCATAGCCAAGGTCCAGCGCGCGGTGGAGCAACTTGGCTCCATCCTCGTCTGACGGTGGCACGCCATAGGCCCAGGACAGCGACATGCAGCCAAGGCCGACAGGGTTGGTCAAACGACCGTTAATGGCGCGTTTCGTGACGGTCATTCTATATACCTCAGCTATTTAGCCACGACTTAGAACTGTAATTCCAGATCGTGCAGTACCTTATAGCAGGGCAAGACCTGCTGGACGCTGGAATTCGGCTCACGCCCTTCACGGATGGCCGCGATAAATTCGCGGTCCTGCAGTTCGATGCCGTTCATGCTGACATCAACCTTGGAGACGTCGATCGGCTCTTCCTTGCCGTTCACCAGATCGTCGTAGCGGGCAATATAGGTGCCTGTGTCGCCGATATAGCGGAAGAAGGTGCCGAGCGGCCCATCATTGTTGAACGAAAGCGACAGCGTGCAGATGGCGCCGCTGGCGGCCTTCAGCTGGATGGACATATCCATCGCGATGCCGAGCTCAGGGTGGTGCGGGCCTTCAATTGCATTGGCCTTCACAATCGGTCCGGCCTGATAGGCAAACAGATCAACCGTGTGCGCCGCATGATGCCAGAGCAGATGGTCCGTCCAGGACCGGGCCTCGCCCTTGGCATTCATGTTCTTCCGGCGGAAGAAATAGGTCTGCACATCCATCTGCTGGATGTTGAATTTCCCCGCCACAATCTCGTTGTGCACATATTGGTGCGACGGATTGAATCGCCGCGTGTGCCCGACCATGCAGACGAGGCCTGTTTCCCGCTGCTTTTTCAGCACGGCTTCGGCATCTGCCCAGCTGTCTGCCAGCGGAATTTCGACCTGCACATGCTTGCCCGCATTCATGCAGGCGATGGCCTGTTCCGCGTGCATCTGCGTGGGCGTGCACAGGATGACGGCGTCGACGTCATCACGCGCAAGCGCATCTTCCAACTCGGTCGAAAAATGCTTCGCGCCATATTTCTTGGCGACTTCTTCGGCCTGATCCAAACGGCGGCTGATGATCGACGTGATCTCCACGCCGTCGATCAGCTTCAGGCCATCAAGATGCTTTTCGCCGAACGCGCCGGCGCCTGCGAGGGCTATTCTCATATTCGTCTCCGCTTCATCAGTGTCATCCCCGCGGAAGCGGGGATCCAGCTTATCATCCGGCACTTGGATTCCCGCTTTCGCGGGAATGACAAACTATGCCGCGTTGTCGGGTTCAAGCACCAAATGGCCAATGGCCGTGTTGCTGCAAGGGATGTGGTAATGGCGGTGCAGACACTTGGTCTTCTTGCCAAGCGCGCCGCGCATGACGAGCCACATCACCATTTCAATGCCTTCGCTCCCCGTTTCGCGCAGATATTCCAGATGCGGAATGAAGCGTGCAGCGTCGCTATCGCCGATCAGCATATCGAGGAACTTGTTGTCCCACTCCCGGTTGAGTAGACCCGCGCGCGGACCTTGCAGCTGGTGGCTCATGCCGCCCGTGCCCCAGATCTGGACGTTCAAGTCTTCGGGGAAGCTTTCCACCGCGCGGGCAATCGCCTCGCCCAGCGCCCAGCAGCGGTTGCCCGATGGGACCGGATAGGTAACGACATTGACCGCCAGCGGCACGACCTTCACCGGCCATTTGTCGGGCTGCCCGAACATCATCGACAATGGCACGGTCATGCCGTGGTCGACGTCCATCTCATTGATGATCGTCATGTCGAATTCATCGAGGATCAGGCTCTGTGCGATGTGCCAGCCGAGATCGGCATGGCCTTCCACGTCAGGCACAGGGCGCGGGCCCCAACCTTCGTCAGCCGACTTGTAGCGTTCACCACAGCCGATCGCGAAGGTCGGGATGATCTTCATGTCGAAAGCCGACGCATGGTCATTGTAGACAAGGATGACGACGTCGGGCTTTTCTTCCTTCTCCCAAGCCTTCGTCCATTCGTAACCGGCAAAGATCGGGCCGAAATAGTCGTCGCCCGTCTTCCCCTGATCAACAGCAACGCCCAGCAACGGCACATGGCTCGATGCGACGCCTGCGGTAATGCGGGCCATCAGTAACCTCCTTCATTCTGGAAACCGTTCGTCTCGAGCGCAGTCGAGAGACCGATAAGCGGCATAACGTGTCTCGACTTCGCTCGACACAAACGGGAGGTGGAAGGAAATACCATCAGTAACCTCCCTTGATTGAGCGATTGCCCTGTGGCGAGCGCCCGCCCTTGTTCATCATCTCCCGATATTCGGGGAACGTCATATCCGTCATCGACGACACGGCTTCCGCAAAGCTCAGCCCGTCGGTCGAAAACACCTTGGCGAGGAAGTAGACGTTGCCGCCCAGATCGAGGCAGCGATTGTAATCGCGCGCGAGGATCGCCTCCTTCTGATCATCCGACATCGGCCAATTTTCGAGATATTTGCGCTCGTCCGCCTTCCAGGCCTCGCGATTTTCTGGCGTCATCAGGCTCATCGCGAACTGGTTCAGCCAATAGCCCTTGCGGGCGCGGGCCGCCGTAAAGACGCGGGTGCCGGGAATGTCATCAAACGCGGCCAGATACTCGTGGATATTCTGCTTTTCAGTGGGCGCGGTCATAGACCCTTCTCCTTCAGCATTTTGTCGAGACGCGGGAACACGCGGCGAGCGTTGCCCTCAAAGATGGCGTGGCGTTCGGTGTCAGATATGTCGAGTGCGTCGACATAGCGTTTGGTGTCATCGAAGTAATGGCCCGTCGTCGGGTCAATCCCACGCACGGCACCGACCATTTCAGAACCAAACAAGATGTTCTTATTGTCGATCACGTCGGCCAGCAGGTTCACGCCCGGCTGGTGATAGACGCAGGTATCGAAGAACACGTTGTTCATGACGTGCGTCGAGAGGTCCGGCTGCTTGAGCATGTCCGCCAGCCCGCGATACCGGCCCCAATGATAGGGCACAGCACCGCCGCCATGCGGGATGATGAAGCGCAGGCTCGGGAAGTCCTTGAACAGATCCCCCTCGATCAGCTGCATGAAGGCGATGGTGTCTGCTGCAATGTAATAGGCGCCGGTCGCATGAAGTCCGGGGTTGCAGCTGCCCGACACGTGGATCATCGCCGGCACGTCAAGCTCGACCATCTTCTCGTAAAAGGGGTACCAGAAGCGATCCGTGAGCGGCGGGTGCTGGAAGTGGCCGCCACCGGGGTCGGGGTTCAGGTTACAGCCGACAAAGCCCATGTCGACACAACGCTCAAGTTCCGCAATCGAGCCCAGCATGTCGGCGGCAGGGGATTGTGGCAGCATGCACACCGGCACGAAGATGTCGGGATAGAGCGCGGCGCACCGCGCGATCAGATCGTTATTCACCTGCGCCCATTGCTTGGCGACGGTCTCATCGCCCACATGCGGCGCCATGGCGGATGCACGCGGGGAAAAGATCGTGATGTCGGCACCGCGTTCCTTCAACAGGCGGATCTGGTTCTTCTCCAGCGTCTCGCGGATCTCGTCGTCGGAGATGGCGGGATAGGCCGGTGCTGCCTCCCCCGCCTTGAACGCGGCCTTTTGCAGATCGCGCCAGTCATTATGCGCGGCAGGTGCCGTCGTATAATGGCCGTGACAGTCGATGATGAACGTCATTGGTCGTTGAGCCTTTCCAGCTTTGCGTCGAGCGTTTCGGGAATGGGGGAGATGGCAAGCGACCCGATCTGCAGCTGACGTGAAATCGTTCCACGGGTCATGAGCGGCTCAATGCCAAGGGCTTCGAGCGTTTTGGCCGACTCTTCCATTTCTGCGGCACGGCGGACACCGTGGACCATCATGCGGTCGAGCCGGTAATCAGCAAGTGCGGGCCATTCGGCGCCCAACGACCCCAACACCTCGTCGAGCACCCCTGCCCGATCACAGGCAAGGACGCATTCGGCGGTCAGCGCTTCCATGCCCTTGAAGATCACAGAGCGGAGCATCTTAATGGTCGAGGCACGGCCAACTTCGGTGCCGACAACGCGAACCTTGGTGAAGCCTGCATCCGCCAAAAGAGCGGCGCCTTGCTCCGCATAAGGTCCGGAAACCAGCAACGGCACCGCCATACGGGCCGGATTGACCGGGGCCATGACGGCCACATCAACATAACGCCCGCCCGCCGCATCGATAACGGCGGCTGCCGCCCGCTTCGTGTCGGGCGCGACCGAGTTCATATCGAAGAAGAAAGCATCTTTGGCGATGGCTTCTGCCGCATTGCGCGCTGCCAAAAGCGCCTGATCAGCCGTTACGACACTGAAAATGGCGTCCGCGCCCGAGACGGCGTCTTTGGCCGTTTCAGCGCCCTTCACTCCGGCGTCCTCATAGCGCGCCAGCATATCCACCCGCGCTGGGCCATCGGTCTGCACATCATAGACGCATGCGGGCCAATCCCCCGCCCGGGCAAATGTGCTTCCGGCCTCTCCGAAGCCGATCAGGGACAGGTTGGATATCATGGCCGCCTTCATAGGGCATCGCCCGCCCTTGGCGCTCATCGGAAAGCACGAAAGGGGTATAAGGAAAAGCGAATTATGATGCCTGAGCGTGCAGTTCGTCGACGAACGCCTGTTGCAGCAAAGTGGGCCGCCAATTGGCCCTGGTCGTCACGCCAATGTTGCGGACAAGGCCCGCAGGGGCCGCATGTAGAAGTTCAAGCCAGCCCGCCTCCAACTCAACCGAAACCTGATCTGGCGACAACAAGGTGAGGAAGTCCGACTTGGTCAAGATTTCTCGGATGGTGATGACCGAACCGCACTCAATCGGCACAACAGGCGGCTCAATGCCGCCGCTTCGGAACATGATTTCCCATTGCGCTCGCAACGGCGTCCCGGGTCCAGCCACGATCCATGGATAATCGGCGAGGAAAGGCAGCGCCTGCCCGTCCCGGCTATCGGCAATTTTGCGGGACAATGGATGTCCTTTGCGACCGATTATGACTGGCTGGTCGCGAAACAGCTGCACTTGAGCCAGATCTGGCCCAGACGCGGCTTCCCGCAAGGCTCCAATCATCAGATCTATTTCCCCGTCGCGCAGAGGCTCGACAAGTTCGAGATAGGACCCCTCAACAATGGAGAGCGCGACCTCAGGATGTTTGGCGTAAAAGGCCGCCGCCGCTGCCGGAAGCAATCTTGCGCGGGACAAAGGCATGGCCCCAACGATGATGCGGCCGGTCTCCCGGCCTTTCAGGCCTTCCAGTTCCGCCAAGCCTGCTTCCAGTTCAGCACGAGCCAAGCGGAAGGCACGCGTCGTGCGCCGACCGGCATCCGTGAGGGCAACCCCCTTCCCGCGTCGCTCCAGCAAAGTCCGCTTCAGTGCCACCGACAAATCATTGATCGCCCGATGCAGCGAAGGCTGCGACAAGCCCGACGCTGCGCTTGCCCCGGCATAACTGCCTGCATCGGCAAAGGCGATCAGGGCGCGCAGTTGCGCCATCGTCACACGTGGGCTGGCAATATGCTCCAACGCGACCATGATCCGCTCAGCAAAAGTCCGCGCGGCGGGCAGCGGGTCCATCCCCTCGGGCGTGCGTTCAAACAGCGGCTGGGCGAGCAACTGCTCCAGACGCGCAATCCCCTGCGTCACAGCCGGTTGCGTCAGACTGACGGCGGCCGCGGCACGGCTCACACTGCCGCGTGCGCAGATTTCTGCCGCTGCACGTATATGACGTAGATTAAGTTGCCACAGGACCATGATTGCGGTCTTAGCAAATTCTTATACCCGCTTGCCAGTTCCGATTATGGTTTGCAGGCGCAATCGCTAGCACAGTTAAGAGACCCTAAAAGGAGCCCGTCATGACCGGTATCGTCGTCCAGAATATCGAACGCGCAGACCCGGCGGTGATCGCCGATCTGGAAAGCTGCGGCGTCTCCACCGTTCATGAAGCACAAGGCCGTACGGGCCTGTTGGCCAGCTATATGCGCCCCATCTATGCTGGCGCCCGCATCGCCGGTTCTGCTGTCACTATCTCCGCACCTCCCGGCGACAACTGGATGGTGCACGTCGCCATCGAGCAGTTGAAGGCGGGCGACATCCTTGTCATCGCGCCGACCAGCCCGTGCGAAGACGGCTATTTTGGCGATCTGCTCGCCACCTCGGCGCAGGCGCGCGGGTGCAAGGGGCTCATCATCAACGCCGGCATCCGCGATGTACGGGACCTGACGGAGATGAACTTCCCCGTCTGGTCCAAGGCTGTGTTCGCGCAGGGGACGATCAAGGCGTCGCTCGGCTCGGTCAACGTGCCTGTGATCTGTGCGGCGGCCGCCATCAATCCGGGTGACGTGATCGTGGCCGATGATGACGGCGTCGTCGTCGTCCCGCGTGAGACGGCCGCCGAAGTGGCCAAGGCTGCCAAGGCCCGCGAAGCCAATGAAGCCGACAAGCGGGCGCGTCTGGGCGCAGGTGAACTCGGCCTCGACATGTACAAGATGCGCGAAAAGCTCGCCGAAATGGGCCTGAAAT
>JBBATS010000082.1:0-8548 GCA_040398625.1 Chakrabartia sp.
ATGTTCGTGCTGGAGGCGACCGACCGGGAGGTGCTGGAAAATCCGCGCGCGAAGATCCTTGATCCGGGCGGGGCGATCCTGTTCGTCGAGGCCGAAGGGCGCGGTGTCGTCGGCGCTTGTGCCTTGCAGAAGACGGGGCCTGCGCGTTTTGAGCTGACCAAGATGGGCGTGCGGGAGACGGCACGTGGCCTGAAAGCGGGGGCGTTTCTGCTCGACGCCGTCATCGCCCGCGCCGAGACCATGGGGGCGGAGACGCTCTATCTCCTCACCAGCCACAAATGCGAAGCCGCGATCCATTTGTATGAAAAGCTGGGCTTTGCCCATGATGCGCAGATCATGGCGGACTTTGGCGCGCGCTATGACCGCTGTGATGTGGCGATGCGGTATCGCCCGACCGCATGACCGCAGCCAAGACCGCCCCCACTCCCAACCGCCGGGTGAAAATCTTCTTCGATGGCGGATGCCGCCCCAACCCCGGGCGTATTGAGGCAGCCGTTGTGGTGCGGGGCCAGACCTATCTGTTCGATGATTTGGGCGAAGGCACCAACAGCGATGCGGAATGGCGCGCCCTGATCTGCGCGGTGGAGGTGGCGCAGTCCCTGGCGCTGACCGACGTGGAGCTGATCGGCGATGCGGTAGAGGTGATCACCAAGGCCAACAACGCGCTGCGCAGCGGACAGGCGCGGAATGATCACGCCGCTGCGTTCCTCGCCTTGGCGCAAGGCGGGCGCGTTGGCCGTGTGCGCTGGATTAAACGCGCACAGAATCTCGCCGGCATCGCGCTCGCCGCGCGGCACCCGAGATAGCTAAAATGGGGAATGGTGGAGCCTAGGGGAGTCGAACCCCTGACCTCTACACTGCCAGTGTAGCGCTCTACCAGCTGAGCTAAGGCCCCATTTGGAGGCGCGCCTTTATGTCAGGCGCGCCGCCGTTGCAACCCTAAGGTTGCCGGTATCAGATCAATTTTCGTCGTTCACGTCGCCGGTGTCGACGCCGAGGTCATCATCACCGCCCAGATCGACATCGTCATCTGCCGAAGGTTCGCTTTCGGCATCCACGTCCAGATCCAGATCCGCCGTGAGATCCGCATCGGGGGTGGCCGACGCGACAGGGGCCGCAGCTTCAAACGGAAGCGGCTGCTTCGACTTCAGAACGGGTTCGGCGATCCACGCATAGCTGCACGAAATGCAGGTGATGGGATCTTCCTTGGTCAGGTCATAAAAACGCGTTGCACACTTCGGGCACGTACGTTTTGTGCCCCATTCAGGCTTCACCATGAGCCTTAAGCCTTTCAATCAAGCAGAATTGCTTTGAGCCAATGTAAACACCGGCTGAATCGGCGCGCGCCTTGCCATAGCAGATCGCCGCTGTCAAAGACGCCGGCGAAATGGCGCATCCTTCCCCCTCCCCTAAAGCATTCGCACAGAGCGGTCCACTCTCCGGCACGGTCCGCGTGCCCGGCGATAAATCCATCTCCCACCGGTCGCTGATGTTGTCTGCGCTGGCCGTGGGGGAGAGCGTGATTGAAGGCCTGCTGGAAGGCGAAGATGTGCTCGCCACGGCGGCTGCCATGCGGGCGATGGGCGCGACGATTGATCGCGGCGATGACGGTGTGTGGCGCGTGCATGGCGTGGGTGTGGGTGGATTGCTGCAACCCGAATCAGCGCTCGACATGGGCAATTCCGGCACCTCGACCCGGCTGCTCATGGGCTTGGTCGCCAGCCATGCGATCACCGCGACCTTCACGGGCGATGCCTCGCTCTCCAAACGCCCAATGGCGCGGGTGACCAATCCCCTGGGCACGATGGGGGCCGTCTTCACCTGCTCGCCGGGTGAAAAGGGCAACCAATATCTGCCGATCATGGTGCGCGGGGCCTGCCCTGCTGTGCCGATCACCTACCGCCTGCCTATGGCGTCGGCACAGGTGAAGTCGGCGATATTGCTCGCAGGCCTCAATACGCCTGGGATCACGACCGTGATCGAACCGGTGCCGACGCGGGATCATAGTGAGCGGATGCTGGCCGGTTTTGGCGCGAAGCTCGACATCTCCACCAATGCCGATGGCGCACGCGTCATTTCGATCCATGGTGAGGCGGAACTGACGCCGCAGCATGTCGTCGTGCCGGGTGATCCGTCCTCCGCTGCCTTCCCGATGGTCGCCGCGCTTCTCGTGCCGGGTTCTGAGGTCCGCATCGACAATGTCGGCATCAACCCGACGCGGGCGGGGCTGATCGAGGTGCTGCAGGCAATGGGCGGCGACATCTCGCTGGTCGATGAACGCGTCGTCGGTGGCGAGCCGGTCGCGGACCTGATCGTGAAGCATTCCGCGTTGAAGGGGATTGAGACCTCACCCGACATCGTGCCGAGCATGGTCGATGAATTCCCCATCCTGTTCGTTGCGGCGTCCCTTGCCGAGGGCAAGAGCGTGCTCCGTGGCCTCGACGAACTGCGCGTCAAGGAGTCAGACCGCATCAGCGTGATGGCCAAGGGGCTGTCCGCGATTGGTGTGACCGTCGAGGAACTGGAGGACGGCCTGATCGTCCATGGTTCTGGCGGCGCGGCACTCGCCGGTGGCGCGACCATTGCGGCGGAACTCGATCACCGCATCGCGATGAGCTTTGCCATTGCAGGGCTGGTCTCGGCATCGCCGGTCACCATTGACGATATGAGCCCTGTTGCGACCAGCTTCCCCATCTTTGAAGCGATGCTGGAAAGCCTCGCCGCGCGATGATTATCGCAGTCGACGGACCTGCGGCTTCCGGCAAGGGCACCATCGCCCGCGCTTTGGCTGTGCATTATGATCTGCCACATCTGGACACAGGCCTGCTCTACCGCGCTGTAGGTTTGGCGACAGCGCGCGCCGGACGGGACCCGGATGTAGAGGCCGATGCCGTCGCCGGTTGCCGGATTGATGAGACGCTGCTCGCCGACCCCGAACTCCGCACCGAAGCCGCAGGGGCGCTTGCCTCCCGCGTGTCGCGCTATCCAGCCGTGCGTGCGGCCTTGCTTGAGTATCAACAGACCTTTGCCCGCCAGCCGGGCGGCGCAGTGCTGGATGGACGCGATATCGGCACCGTCATTGCGCCGGACGCCGATGCCAAGCTGTTCGTCACCGCCTCCACCGAAGTGCGGGCGCAGCGGCGGCACCGCGAAGATGCCCTGACCGACTATGATGCGATCCTTGCCGACATCGAAGCGCGCGATGCCCGCGACTCAGGGCGAAGTGCCGCGCCGCTGCGGCAGGCAGACGACGCAGACTTGCTAGATACCACCGATATGACTATAGGCGCGGCCGTCCAGCGGGCGATTGCGCTCGTGGAGGCCCGGATTCGGCGCTGAGCAGCTAAAACGCTTTCTCCCCTTTTTCGACCTCTGCGATCTGTTGTCCAAAGGATGCTGCACCGGCATGGGGTCTGTGCGGCAGTCTGGCCAAAAGACCAGCGGAAACAACCGCTTGGCCGGAAAACAAACATGATTGGAATACTCTAGCAATGGCAACTTCCGCCAACCCGACCCGCGATGATTTCGCGGCTCTCCTCTCAGAATCACTCGGCGATGCCGAAAGCCTCGACGGCCGCGTCGTCAAGGGCATCGTCACCGCAATTGAAAACGACATGGCCGTCATCGATGTTGGCCTGAAGTCGGAAGGCCGCGTCGCACTTCGCGAATTCGCAGCCCCCGGCCAGAAGGCTGAACTCGCTGTTGGTGATGAAGTCGAAGTTTATGTCGACCGCGTTGAAAACGCCCAGGGTGAAGCCGTGCTGTCGCGCGACCGCGCACGCCGCGAAGCCGCCTGGGATGCTCTCGAAGCTGAATTCGGCAAGTCCACCCGCGTTGAAGGCGTCATCTTCGGCCGCGTCAAGGGCGGCTTCACAGTCGACCTCGGCGGCGCTGTGGCCTTCCTTCCCGGTTCGCAGGTCGATATCCGCCCCGTGCGCGATGTCACTCCGCTCATGGACATTCCGCAGCCCTTCCAGATCCTCAAGATGGACCGTAAGCGTGGCAACATCGTTGTGTCGCGTCGCGCCATCCTTGAAGAAAGCCGCGCAGAAGCACGTTCGGGCCTGATCCTGAACCTTGCTGAAGGCCAGGTTATTGAAGGCGTCGTCAAGAACATCACCGATTACGGTGCGTTCGTTGATCTCGGCGGCATTGACGGCCTGCTGCATGTCACCGACATCAGCTACAAGCGCGTCAATCATCCTTCGGAAGTCATCAACATCGGTGACACCGTGAAGGTGCAGATCATCCGCATCAACAAGGACACGCAGCGCATCTCGCTCGGCATGAAGCAGCTCGAGAGCGATCCATGGGAAGCTGTCGCTGCCAAGTATCCGGTTGGCGCCAAGCTCACGGGCCGCGTCACGAACATCACCGAATATGGTGCGTTCGTTGAACTCGAAGCTGGCATCGAAGGCCTTGTCCACGTTTCGGAAATGAGCTGGACCAAGAAGAACGTCCACCCCGGCAAGATCGTTTCGACCAGCCAGGAAGTCGATGTCATCGTCCTCGAAGTCGACGAAGAAAAGCGTCGCATTTCGCTGGGCCTCAAGCAGGCTGCGTCGAACCCATGGGAAGCGTTCAGCGCTGTTCACCCGGTTGGCTCAACCGTCGAAGGCGAAGTCAAGAACGCGACCGAATTCGGTCTGTTCATTGGCCTCGACGGCGACGTCGATGGCATGGTCCATATGTCGGACATCGCCTGGGGCGTGTCGGGCGAAGAAGCTCTGGCGCTGCACAACAAGGGCGACACCGTTAAGGCGATCGTGCTTGACGTGGACGTCGAAAAGGAACGCATCTCGCTTGGCATCAAGCAGGTCGAAAAGGGCGGCGCTTCGGTTGCCACCGGCGGCAGCGGACCTTCCGGCCTCGCCAAGAACGCTGTCACCACCGTCACGGTCATTGCGATCAAGGACGGCGGGCTTGACGTGCAGGTTGGCGACGATGGGGCCATCGGCTTCATCAAGCGTGCCGACCTTGGCCGCGATCGCGACGAACAGCGCCCAGACCGCTTCCAGGTCGGCCAGAAGTTCGACGCGATGGTAACCGGCTTCGACCGTTCGAAGAACCCAACCTTCTCCGTCAAGGCGATGCAGATCGCCGAAGAGAAGCAGGCGGTTGCCCAGTACGGCTCGTCCGATTCGGGTGCGTCGCTTGGCGACATCCTTGGCGAAGCGCTCAAGGCACGCGACGGCAAGAAGTAAGTTATCACCAATTCAACCGAATGGGGTCCGTTGCACCGTTGCGTGCAGCGGGCCCTTTTCGTATCAGACTTGGAAAAATCCATCTGGATCAGTGGCTTAGTTAAAAAACGTTAACCCTAGCGTTAAGATATTATTACTTGCACATGTTACCGTAATGGTAGTAATTATCGCGACAGCTGTTGCTTCCGTCAAATATCCCGCTGATCTTGGGGGTATGCGTTACGATGGATTATGGTCTTCGCGGGGAAGAGCATGAGCAGACACGTGCAACAGCATGGGGGTATGAGTATGATACGTTCCGAGCTGGTGGATGTACTGGCACAAGAAAATCCCGGACTGTCCCACCGGGAAATTGACACTATTGTAACTATCTTTTTCGATGAAATCACGAAGCAGCTGGCCGATGGTGGTCGCGTGGAGCTTCGCGGTTTTGGCGCCTTTTCGACGCGCGGCCGAGAGGCCCGTCAGGGCCGCAACCCGCGCACGGGGGCTTCTGTGGACATTCCATCGAAGAAGGTGCCCTATTTCAAGCCCGGTAAGGAAATGCGCGCCAAGCTCAACGTCTGAGCGGGCGCTTTCCAGTCCTTTGTTGCTTGACGGCAGCGCTTTCGTCGCCGATGTCGCGCCCGTGCGGACGTGGCGAAACCGGTAGACGCAGCAGACTTAAAATCTGCTTTCCCCTGGAAGTGCGGGTTCGAGTCCCGCCGTCCGCACCACTTTTTCGCCGGCGCGTGACCTTGCCGGCAAGGCGCGCTATCAGGGCAATATGCTGAAACGTCTGGCCTCTTCTCTCTTCCTGCTGGCAGCGCTTGCCAGCTGTGGGCAAGCTGAGGATGCCGACATTTCCATCAGCGTCATCGGCGGTGCAGCGCGCGCGGCGGACCCCAATACACAGGTGCTGGATGCCCCCGCCGCGGTGATGACCGGCGCGCTGATGCAGGGCCTCGTCCAGTTCGATGCACAGGGGCAGATTGAGCCCGCGCTTGCCGAACGCTGGATCGTTACGGATGACGGGCTGAGCTACATCTTCCGCCTGCGTCGCGCCAAATGGTCAGACGGAACAGAGGTAACAGCGGCCCAAGTCGCCAAGAGCCTGCGCGCCTCGCTCTCTCCGCAAAGTCGCAATGCTTTGAAGCCGATGTTCGGGCCTGTGACCGAAATTCTGGCCATGACCGACACGGTGCTGGAAATCCGCCTCTCGGAACCACATGGCAATTTGCTGAAATTGCTGGCCCAGCCGGAAATGGCCGTGCTGCGAAAGGGACGCGGCACCGGCCCCTATCGTATCTATCGCCCCCTGCCCCACTCGGTCGTGCTTCGGCCGATCTTGCCCGACACCGCCGAGGACATGGACGAGGATGCTCTGCAGCGCATGGAGCGCCGGGTGCGTGGCGAAGAGGCCGCAATGGCCGTCGCCCGATTTGCCGCAGGCGATGCAGATCTGGTGCTGGGGGGCACCTTCAATTCCTACCCTCTGGCGTTGGCGAGCGAGGTTAACCCGCGCGAGATCCGCCGCGATGCCGTGGCCGGACTATTGGGCCTTGTGCCCGCGCGGGCCGATGGCCCCATTGCGGACCGGGACGTCCGGCGCGCGCTTGCCATGGCGATCAACCGCACGGCCTTTGTGCAACGTTATGCTATTCCGGGCTGGCGCGCGACCGAGGGGATGCTGCCATCCCCAATTGGCACCTTCATACAGGCCGTGCCGGACTGGGCCACGCTGGATCGGCCCGCACGGCTGGCCCGCGCCCGTCGCCTGATCGACGGGTCCCGCATCACCCTGCGTGTTGCCCTGCCAGATGGCCCGGGCGGACGCCTGCTTTTTGCCCAGTTGGCAGCAGACTGGCGGCAGATTGGCGTGCGCGCCGTGCGCGTTGGGCGGAATGAAGCTGCTGACCTGCGTTTGATTGACTCTGTAGCGCCGGTTTCAGTCGCAACCTGGTATCTCGGGCGCTTCCGCTGCCCAGGCCTGCCCCTGTGCAGCCAGACAGTGACGAACACCCTGTCCATCATGCGCCGTGCCAAGCCTGAAGAGCGCCCCCGCCTGATGGCCGAGGCGGACCAGTCGCTGGCCGATGATCAGCTCTATATTCCGATTGCCACACCGCTGCGCTGGTCACTCGTTGCGCCGCGCCTGTTGGGCTTTGCCGAAAATGGTGTCGCCATCCACCCGCTCAACCGGCTGGAACGGGCGAAGAACTAGTAACAGCGCGGCGTCTGCCTATATTGATCAACAAAGGAGTTGCCGATGGCCCCCGCGCGCAAGATGAAGATTGATCCGTCCGACTTTGCAGGGCGTCACCCGGCAGCGGTGCGGCGGCGCATTGAAGGACTGGAAAAGCTGCTCGAAGGCCTGTTCGTCATCCCCGGCACGAACAAACGCGTCGGCATGGACGTGCTGTTGGATTTTCTGCCCGGTGGGACGATTGTGGCCGCTGTGATGGGAAGCTACATCGCCTGGGAGGCGCGCAACCTCGGCATGTCCAAAACAACGATGGTGCGGATGGCGGGGAATATCGGCTTTGACGCGCTGCTCGGCGTCATCCCCTTGGTCGGCGCCATCCCCGATTTCTTCTTCCGGTCCAATACCCGCAATTTGAAGCTCATCAAAAAGCATCTGGATAAGCATCATCCGGCGACAGCGGTAATCGACCTATAGGGGTGCGCCCGTTCCAACACCCTATCTGTCATTCCCGCAAAAGCGGGAATCCATGGACACGAAGCATCGACTGGATTCCCGCCTGCGCGGGAATGACAATCCGAGAGGAAGCCCCCTACCGCTCATCCCGCCAGATGTTGAGGCGACGCTTGGGCGGGGCGGTGGGCTCTCCCTTTGGGCAGGGGCGGGGCTTAAACGCTGTGTCCATGCAGACGCGCACTTCCTTTAGCCAGTTGCCCGGCGTGGTCATGATGCGGACCATGGCGGGCGTCATGCCGCGGTTGATCCGTGCAAATTCAGCCGCAAACGCGCCCGTCGTCACGCCCCGCCGCGACAGGACGTTCATGTCTGGAAAGCGCACGGCGCGATAGAGGATGGAGGCGGCGCGGAAATAGCGGTCCGGCTTGTCGGCCATACAGGTGCCATGCTTGGCCCATTCATGCTGCAACAATCGGGCGGACGGCGTCATGCAGAAATGCTGCTTGATGAGCCCCGCGTCGAGCGGCTTGGCCTCTCCGCACCAGGCCGGGTCAATCTGCTGGTCTCCTTCAGGCCAAAGACCGTGGAGGATAAACCCGAAGCGGGCGTCCTTTCCGCACTGGCTGGCATCTGCCGCGCTGCTTTGCTTGTCGCGGCAATATTGCGGAGACCATGACAGCGACAGAAGATACCCCGTGACCGGCAC
>JBBATS010000083.1:0-7478 GCA_040398625.1 Chakrabartia sp.
TGAAAGATGAACCAAAACCCTCCTTTAATCAAGTACCCCTATTTGTCTCACACACTCTGACGTCGGACAATTTTTAAACGCTGCCCCACCCCCCGCCGCCGGGGGTGTGGATTTCCATCACATCCCCCACGCCCATCTCCACTTGGCCAATGTGCGCCAGCGTTTCAACCCGGCCGTCCAGGCGCACCACCCGGTTGATGCCCAAAGCTCCAGGCTGCCCGCCCGCCATGCCAAAAGCCGGATAGATGCGGCCATTGGACAACATGCTGGCCGTCATCGACGCTAAGAACCGAACCCGGCGCAGACCGCCATCGCCCCCGGGCCAACGCCCCTGGCCACCGGAGCCGCGCCGAATTTCATAACTTTCCAAACGCACCGGAAAGCGAAACTCCAACACTTCCGGGTCGGTTAAGCGCGAGTTGGTCATGTGCGTTTGCACCACCGAGGTGCCGGCAAAGCCGCCGGTGGGCACGCCGTTGGCGTCCCAGGTCATGCCCGCGCCAGAGCCGCCCGAGATGGTTTCGTAGTATTGGTACTGGGCATTGCCAAAGGTGAAGTTGTTCATGGTGGGCTGGCTGCCCGCCATCACGCCCAAAGCGCCGAGCAGCGCGTTGGTGATGCAGGTGGAGGTTTCCACATTGCCCGCGACCACCGACGCTGGCGCGCGCGGGTTCAACATGCAGCCTTCAGGAATGATCACTTGCAAAGGTTTAAGGCAACCCGCGTTCAAAGGAATGTCGTCGTCGACCAAGGCCCTGAAGACATACAACACAGCGGCCATGCACACCGCCTTGGGCGCGTTGAAGTTGTTCGTCTGCTGGGCGCTGGTGCCGGTGAAATCAATCACCGCTGAACGCTGCGCCGCATTCACCCGCACCGCCACCTGAATCTGCGCCCCGTTGTCCAGCGGCAAGGTGAACTGACCGTCTTTCAAACGGGTGATAACGCGGCGTACCGATTCTTCGGCGTTGTCTTGCACATGGCGCATATAGGCCTGCACCACATCGAGGCCGAACTCTGTCACCATTTTGTGCAGCTCTTGCACACCTTTTTCGTTGGCAGCGATTTGGGCGCGTAAATCGGCCAGGTTTTGCTGCGGGTTGCGCGAGGGGTATTCGCCGCTTTGCAGCAGCGCCAGAATTTCCGCTTCGCGCAACACCCCTTGGGCCACCAGCCTGAAGTTTTGAATCTGCACGCCCTCTTCTTCAATGCGCGTGGAGAACGGTGGCATCGAGCCGGGCGTGGTGCCGCCAATGTCGGCATGGTGGCCACGTGAGCCGACGTAAAAGACAGGCGCTTCGTGGCTTGGCAGGAAGACCGGTGTGATCACTGTCACGTCAGGCAGGTGTGTGCCACCGTGGTAAGGGTCGTTCAAGGTAAAGACATCGCCGACTTGCATCTGGCCGGCGTTGTCGCGGATCACGGTTTGGATACTCTCGCCCATCGAGCCCAAATGCACCGGCATATGCGGCGCGTTGGCAATCAAATGCCCTTGTGCATTGAACAGCGCGCATGAAAAATCCAAGCGCTCTTTGATGTTCACCGAGTAAGCGGTGTTTTGCAGTTGCAAACCCATTTGCTCGGCAATGTTCATGAACAGGTTGTTGAACACTTCGAGCAGCACCGGGTCTACCGTGGTGCCCACCGCGTGGCGCACCTGCCGCGCGTGCACGCGCAGCAGCAGTAAATGGTCCAGCGCGGTGACCTGGGCCTGCCAACCCGGCTCGATCACGGTGGTGGCGTTTTGTTCGGCGATCACAGCCGGGCCGTAGATGCGGTCGCCCGGGCGCAGATCTTCGCGCGCCACCAGCGTCGCCTGATGCCAGCATGAGACGCCGTCCAAACCCGCCGTGAACATGCGCACCTGCGCGCGCACCGGCACTTCGCGTGCGGCATGCAGCGCGTGCGTGGGCTCTTGCGGTGCGTCGCCCGCGATTACCGCCTCCACCGACACGGCCTCGACCACCAAGGCTTTGCCCTGCATCAGAAAGGCAAAGCGCTGACGGTAGGCAGCCTCAAACGCCGCACTGATGTCGGCCAGGCTGCCCCAGGGCACGATCAACGCCGAGTCACTGCCCTCGTAGCGCACATGCACGCGTGCCAAGGTCTGCAAGTGCTCAGCGCCCGTGCCCTGCTGTTCCAAGGCTTGCGTGGCCGCTGCGCTCAAGGACGCGATCAAGGCCGCCATGCGCGGCAGGGCATCAACCGTCAGGCGCGCTTCCACCGCCTGTTCGCGGATCAGACTTTGGTCGGCCAAGCCCATGCCGTAGGCCGACAAGACCCCCGCCAGCGGGTGCACAAACACCTGACTCATGCCCAGCGCATCGGCCACCAAGCACGCGTGCTGACCGCCCGCGCCGCCAAAGCACTGCAAGGTGTAGCGCGTCACGTCGTAACCGCGCGCCACCGATATTTTTTTGATCGCATTCGCCATCTGCTGCACAGCGATGCGAATAAAGCCGTCGGCCACTTCTTCGGCCGGGCGCTGCAGACGCGCTGACAGCGCGTCAAACTGCTGCTGCACCGCCAGTGCATCCAAGGCCTCATTGGCCTGTGGACCAAACACTTGGGGAAAGAACGCCGGCTGCACCTTGCCTACCATCACGTTCGCATCAGTCACCGCCAAGGGGCCGCCGCGGCGGTAGCTGGCCGGCCCCGGGTGGGCGCCCGCGCTTTGCGGCCCGACGCGCAAACGCGCGCCGTCAAACTGCAGCAAGGAGCCGCCACCGGCCGCCACGGTGTGGATGTTCATCATCGGCGCGCGCATGCGCACGCCAGCCACCTGGGTTTCAAACTCGCGCTCAAACACACCGGCGTAATGCGACACGTCGGTCGAGGTGCCGCCCATGTCAAAGCCAATCACTTTGTCATGGCCAGCCTGCTTGGCGGTGCGGGCCATGCCCACAATGCCGCCCGCCGGGCCGCTCAAAATCGCGTCTTTGCCGGCAAAAGCATGGGCATCGGTCAACCCGCCGGAGGACTGCATGAACATCAGGCGCACGCCCGGCATTTCGCTGGCCACCTGGTCCACATAGCGCTGCAAGATGGGCGACAAATAGGCGTCGACCACCGTGGTGTCGCCCCGGCTAACGAACTTCATCAGCGGGCTGGTGCCATGCGAGGTGCTGATTTGGCTAAAGCCCACGGCAGCCGCCAAACGCGCGGCGGCCTGCTCATGTGCGGTGAAGCGATAGCCGTGCATCAAGACAATCGCCACACTGCGCAAACCTGCATCAAACTGGGTTTGCAACTGCGCACGCAAATGCGCTTCGTCCAAAGCCTGCACCACCTCGCCGTGCGCACCTATGCGTTCATTCGCTTGCACCACGGCTTGGTACAAGAGTTCAGGCAAAACAATCTGCCGATCAAACAAACGCGGTCGGTTTTGGTAGGCAATGCGCAAGGCATCGGCAAATCCATCGGTGGTCACCAAGAGCGTGGGCTCGCCCTTGCGCTCCAGCAAGGCGTTGGTGGCCACGGTGGTGCCCATCTTTACGCACTCAACCATTTCGGGCGTGACCGGCGCGCCGGGTGGCAAGCCCAGCAGTTGCCGAATGCCGGCGACTGCCGCATCGCGGTACTGTTCGGGGTTTTCGGACAACAACTTGAGTGTGACCAAGCCACCCTCCGGGCGTTTGCCAACCACGTCAGTGAACGTGCCGCCGCGGTCAATCCAAAATTGCCAGCGCGGCAAGGGTGTTTGGGAGGGGATAGGCGAGAAGGTCGATTCGTTCATGTTTTCAATTTTCAAAAGGAGGCCGCTGCACGCGCAGCTTGGTCGTACATGCCTGAGAGCACGCGCAGCAAGCGCGCCAGATCACCAATGTCTTTGTTCAAAGCGTTGTCGGCCTGCAAAGCATCAATCAAGCAGGACTCGCGAATGTCGCGGTAGCGTTGCACTGCTGCGCGGCCGCTTTCGGTGGCGGCATAAGTCACGTCTTTGCCGTTTTTGCGCGAGGCCACCACGCCCAAGCCTTGCAGTTTTTTCAATGCGTAATTGATCACATGCGTGTCTTCGACATTCATGATGAAACAAATATCGGCCAAGCGTTTGTCGCGCGCGCGGTGCGTCACATGGTGGAGCACCAGCACATCGAGTGGGGTCAAATCTTTCAGGCCTGCGGCCGTCATGCAGTGCACAATCCAGCGGTGAAAAGCGTTGCCCGCAACGATCAAACCAAACTCGAACTCGCTCATTTCAGCACTCTCCGCAGAGACCAAATGCGCCGAAGAGACGATGGGCGTGGTTGTTTTTCCCGCTGTTTTTCCAGCGGCTGCAGGCAAGGGGAGAGGAGATGCGATTTTGCGCGGCATGGCCAAGCTTTCAGTCAAAGACAGACATCGAAGTCTAGCTTTATTACCAACAATTTGTTGACAAATTGTCAACATTTAGGGAAATCACCTATCCCACCCGTCTTCGCTTTGCCTCACCATTCAATCCCTCAGAGACTTTCCCTTGTCCGGTGCATTCAGCGCAGTCGCAGCTTGCACCGGTGTGCACAACATCATTCACCAGGAGTTTTTATGCAACGCCGCTCAATCACCACCTTCGCTCTGGCCGCCTCACTCGTGCTGGCCACCAGCGCCACCTTGGCGCAAACCAAATGGGACTTGCCTGCCGCCTACCCAGCGACCAACTTTCATACCGAAAACCTGTCCCAATTCGCCAAAGATATCGACACGGCCACTGGCGGCAAGCTCAAAATCACGGTGCACGCGAACGCCTCCTTGTTCAAAGCGCCCGAAATTAAACGCGCGGTGCAAAGCGGTCAAGCGCAAATCGGTGAAATTTTGCTGGCCAACTTTGCCAACGAAAGCCCCATCTATGCGCTGGACGGCGTACCCTTCTTGGCCACAGGTTATGGCGACGCGCGCAAGTTGTATGACGCCTCGCGGCCGGCCATGGACAAATTGCTGGCCGCTCAAGGCCTGAAGATGCTGTATGCCGTAGCCTGGCCACCGCAAGGTATTTTCAGCAAACGCGAAGTGGCCTCGGTGGCCGATTTGCGCGGCATCAAATGGCGCGCCTACAGCCCTGCCACGGCCAAGATTGCGGAGCTGATTGGTGCACAACCGGTGCAAATTCAGCAAGCCGAATTGAGCCAAGCCATGGCCACGGGCGTGATCGAAAGTTATATGTCCTCGGTCTCCACCGGCTACGACACCAAAACCTATGAGAGCATCAAGAACTACTATGACACCCAGGCTTGGTTGCCCAAGAACGCGGTGCTGGTGAACCTCAAATCCTTCAACGCCTTGGACGCCGCCACGCAGGCCGCCGTGACCAAAGCCGCAGCCGATGCACAAGAGCGTGGCTGGAAAATCAGCCAAGAAAAAACCGAAGAATACAAGCGCCTCTTGACAGGCAAGGGCATGACCATCCACAAGCCTTCGGCCAAGTTGATGACCGACATGCAGCAGGTCGGCGCCCTGATGCTGACTGATTGGCAAAAGGCCTCGGGTGCTGAGGGCGCAGCCATCATCGCCGACTACAACAAACTGCGCGCGAACAAGTAAAACGCATGCTCGACCGACTGCAAGCGCTGCTGCGCAAAGGGATTGATGCAGCAGGCGCCCTGGGGGCCCTGTGCGTTTTTCTGTTGTTTGTGCTGATGATTGTGGGCGGCATTGGGCGGCAGCTGAATCTGCAAGTCAGCGGCATCAATGACCTGGTGGCCTGGCTGTGCGCAGCCGCCTCCTTCTTGGCCATGGCCCATGCTTTTCGGCATGGCGACTTTGTGCGCGTCACCCTGCTGCTTGAAGCCTTGCCGCCGAAGGCGCGCCGCTGGCTCGATGCGGTCTGTTTGGCCGTGGCCTGCGTCAGCGTCGGTTACCTCACTTGGTGGGCCACGGCTTTCACGTGGGAGAGTTACGAATTCCATGAAATGGCCACCGGCTTGGTGGTGATCCCGATCTGGATCCCACAAGCCAGCTTTGTCGTGGGCAGCTGGTTGCTGCTGGCCGCCGTGGTGGACGAGTTCATCACCGTACTGCGCGGCCACAAGCCGCATTACCAGGTGGCGGTGGAAGAGCGCCACGCACGCGGCGATTTTTCTTCAGACGTTTAACAGGACCGCCATGGAAACCTTGCTCATGGGCGCTCTGCTGCTCGCCATCATGCTGTTGTTGCTGGCCGGGGGCGTGTGGATCGCCATGACACTGGCCATTGTGGGCTGGGTCGGTCAGGCCTTTTTCACCTCCACCTTGCCGGGTAAAAACCTGTTCTCAGCTTTTTGGGAGTCCAACGCCTCGTGGGAGTTGGCCGCTTTGCCGCTGTTCATTTGGATGGGCGAGATTTTGTTTCGCACCAAACTCTCAGAAGAAATGTTCGACGGCCTGCGCCCTTGGCTCAACCGCATCCCCGGACGCTTGATGCACACCACCATCTTGGGCTGCGGCGTGTTCGGTTCGGTCTCAGGTTCATCGGCCGCCACCTGCGCGACGATTGCCAAGGTCGCCTTACCTGAACTCAAAAAGCGTGGCTACAACGAAGACTTGGCGATTGGCGCACTGGCCACCGCCGGCACGCTGGGCATTTTAATTCCGCCTTCCATCACCATGGTGGTCTACGCCGTAGCAGCCGATGCATCCATCATCCGGATTTTCTTGGCGGGGTTTTTGCCCGGTTTCTTGTTGATGCTGCTGTTCTCAGGCTACATCGCGTGGTGGAGCTTGCGCCACCCTGACCAAGTGCCACCGGCCGATCCACCGACCAGTTTCATGGAAAAAATCAGGCTTTCGGGCAATTTGATTCCCTGCGTGCTGTTGATCGTTTTCATCGTCTGGGTGCTGATTGCCGGTTGGGCCACGGCCACCGAATGCGCTGCCTTTGGCGTGCTGGGCTCGCTGGCGATTGCCTCCTGGGGCCGTGCGCTGACCTGGCAAAACTTCAGTGAAGGCCTGATGGGCGCGACCCGCACCAGTTGCATGATCATGTTCATTCTGGCAGGCGCGGCTTTCTTGACCAAGACCATGGCGTTCACCGGCATCCCGCGCGAGCTCGCCGAATGGGTGGACGCCATGCACCTGTCGCCTTACGCGCTGATTGGCACGCTGGTGGGGGTCTACCTGGTGCTGGGCACCGCCCTGGACGGCATCAGCATGATTGTGCTGACCAGCGCGGTGGTCATGCCCATGATCCAAAAAGCCGGTTTCGATCTGATTTGGTTTGGCATTTTCATTGTGCTGCTGGTGGAGATTGCCGAGGTCACACCGCCGGTCGGCTTCAATTTGTTTGTCATGCAAAACATGACCGGCAAAGACAGCAACGTGATCGCCAAAGCCTCGATCCCGTTTTTCATGTGCCTGGTGCTGTGCATTGTGCTGATCACGGTGTTCCCGCAGATCGTGACCTTCTTGCCGGACCTTGTCATGGGCAAAGATGTTTAAGTTACTCTGCCTCTGTTGCGGGTCCTGCATCCACTATAGATTCGGTCCATTGAAGTCTTGAATTTCTGGTGATTGCCCCCATGTTTAGA
>JBBATS010000084.1:0-6112 GCA_040398625.1 Chakrabartia sp.
GGCGGCTCGGACATCATGACCGAGATGTACGAATCCGGCGAACTCACCAAAGTATTGGGCCACTGAGCTTTCGGGCTTGACCCAGCCCTTTTAAAACGTTCAAACATTCAAGGCTGCCAGCGTTGCTGTGCGGCCATCACTGCATTCGGGTAAGCGCGTTGGCCACGGGCACCGTTGTAACGGCCCAGCGCCATGAACACATCCCCTTTTTCTATTTTCAAATAGTGGCGCAATATGACGCAGCCAAAGCGCATATTGGTTTGCCACTGAAACAAAGCCACATCTTCACCCCTTGCCAGCAAGCGTGGCCAGAAAGGCATGACTTGCATCGCACCTATGGCGCCTGCACTGCTGATGGCGTATTTGCGAAAACCACTTTCCACCTCCATCAACCCCAACACCAGCGACGGGTCCAATGCAGCGCGGCTGCTCTCATACCAAACGGTTTGCAAAAACATGGTTTGCAACTCAGGGGTGGCGAGTTCGGGCAAGCCTGCATTGCCGTGTATTTTCCGCAAGCGCAGATTCAATGTTTGTAAATTGCGTTGCAACCATTGTGCGTAAGCCTGCTTTTCCGCAGGCGTGGCCAAGTAAGGTTGCGGCGGTGCCAAGCCAGTGACCGCCACACCCATGGCAGTTCGAACGGAGTCAGCCAAGTGTTCTTCGCGTTGCGGGCCGGCGTGGGTGTTCAGAGCTGCAATAAGCAGCGCGCATAGAGCTGACCGTACGCGCATGTATTAAGAGAGTTTGCCCTTGATCATTCCCGCCACCTCCGCCAGTGCCACCTTGGTAGGCTCGGCATCTCGGCGGTGCTGGTATTCGACCTGGCCTTCTTTCAAACCGCGGTCGCCGATGGTGACCCGGTGCGGCACGCCGATCAATTCCCAATCGGCAAACATGGCGCCAGGGCGCTCGCCCCGGTCGTCCAGCATCACGTCGACACCAGCTTGCAGCAACTCAGCGTACAAGGCCTTGGCGGCGGCTTTCACCTCGGGACTGCGGTCGGGTCCGATCGGGCAAATCACCACAGTGAACGGTGCCAGCGCATCCGGCCAGATGATGCCTTTGGCATCGTGGTTTTGCTCGATGGCCGCAGCAGGCAAACGCGTGATGCCGATGCCGTAACAACCCATCTCGAAATGCCGGGGCTTGCCGTCTTCGGCCAAAAACGTGGCGTTCATGGCCGCGCTGTATTTGGTGCCCAGGTAAAAAATATGGCCGACTTCAATGCCGCGCTCGATCGCCAACACGCCTTTGCCGTCGGGCGAGGCATCGCCTTCGACCACGTTGCGTATGTCGGCCACCATGTCGGGTTCGGGCAGGTCGCGGCCCCAGTTCACGCCGGTGATATGGTGATCAGGCTGGTTGGCGCCGCATATCCAGTTGCTCATCACTGCCACGTCGCGGTCAGCCACGATTTTCAAAGGCTTGTGCAATTTCAGCGGCCCTAAGTAACCGGGCTTGCAGCCGAAGTGCTCGTCAATCTCGGTAAGCGTCGCAAAGCGAAAACCTTTTTCAAACCCGGGCAGCTTACCGACTTTGACTTCGTTCATATCATGGTCACCACGCACCAAGAGCAACCACACTTGGCTTTTGACAATTTCGCCTTTGTCATTGTTGTCGTCTGTCGCCAAGACCAGCGACTTGACCGTGGTTTGCAGCGGCACGCCCAACAACTGCGCCACGTCCTCGCAAGTGCTTTTGCCCGGTGTCGGTGTCAGCGTGCAAGCCGCACTGGCCTCGCCGCGCGGCTGAGCAGGCGCCAGCGCCTGGGCTTTTTCCATGTTGGCCGCGTAATCGCTGCTCGGGCAATACACGATAGCGTCTTCGCCGGTGGCCGCAATCACTTGAAACTCTTCGCTAAGGTCCCCACCGATGGCACCGCTGTCAGCCGCCACCGCGCGGTAGCGCAAACCGAAGCGGTCAAAAATGCGGCGGTAAGCCTGCGCCATGCTTTGGTAACTGATTTGCGCCGAGTCAGCATCCCGGTCAAAGCTGTACGCGTCTTTCATGATGAACTCGCGCCCGCGCATCAGGCCAAAGCGGGGACGGCGCTCGTCACGAAACTTGGTTTGTATCTGGTAAAGATTTTTCGGCAGCTGTTTGTAGCTGCGAAGTTCTTGTCGCGCGATGTCGGTCACCACTTCTTCGCTGGTCGGCTGCACCACGTAGTCGCGGTCGTGCCGGTCTTTGATGCGCAGCAACTCGGGGCCCATCTTTTCGAAACGCCCAGTTTCCTGCCACAGCTCTGCAGGTTGCACCACCGGCATGGTCAGCTCGATGGCGGCGGCGCGGTTCATTTCCTCGCGCACGATGGCCTCGACCTTGCGGATCACGCGCAAGCCCATGGGCATGTAGGTGTAAATACCAGCACCCAGTTTTTTGATCATGCCGGCGCGCATCATCAACTGGTGGCTGGCGACTTCGGCGTCTGCCGGGGCCTCTTTGAGGGTGGAAATCAGGAACTGGGAAGCTTTCATGGATTGAAATGGGTGCCGAAAAGTGGCTGTCTGTGTCAGTTGAAACCTATCGGCGTATTGATGCCAGCCGGATGCTGTGCATAATGGCCTCAGTTGAAATTTTTGAGGTTTGATTATGCTTGACCGTGACGGCTTTCGGCCTAACGTCGGCATCATTCTGCTGAACCAGAAGAACCAGGTTTTTTGGGGCAAGCGCATCCGCACCCACAGTTGGCAGTTTCCGCAAGGCGGCATTGACCGGGGAGAGACACCCGAGCAGGCTTTGTTCAGAGAACTGCAGGAAGAAGTGGGACTGTTGTCGGAACAGGTGCGCATCGTGGCCCGAACCCGCGACTGGTTGCGTTATGAAGTGCCGGACCGCTACATTCGCAAGGATGCGCGCGGCCATTACAAAGGGCAAAAACAAATTTGGTTTTTGCTGCAACTGGTGGTGCCTGACCATGCGCTGAACTTGCGCGCCAGCACCCACCCCGAGTTTGACGCCTGGCGTTGGAATGAATACTGGGTGCCGCTGGAGTCTGTGGTCGAGTTCAAACGCGGTGTGTATGAAATGGCGCTGACCGAGTTGTCACGCTATTTGCCCAGACAAGAAACCCGCAGTTCGTTTTTGCGCCAAGGCGTGCGTCAGTCATCCGCCCCAGACAATGGCGCTGGCGGCGCAAACTCTGAAACTTAAAGCAGTTTGCTTGGCTACACCATGGTTTCATGGGTGCTGGATATGGCTTAAACAAGGCCATGCCCAGCACGGTCACTTATCGCATCAACACCAGGTTATCCCGGTGCACCATCTCGGGTTCCGCCACATAGCCGAGCAATTTTTCTATCTCGCTGGACGGTTTTTTGCACAGCAAGCGGCATTCGGCGCTGGCGTAATTGGCCAGGCCACGCGCCAGCTCCACGCCTTGTAAATCGCAAATCGCAATCACGTCGCCGCGCGAAAACTCGCCTTTGACACTGTGCATGCCAATGGGTAACAGGCTTTTGCCTTCGCGCGTGAGTTTGTTGACCGCACCGTCGTCTATCAACATCGAGCCGCGCATTTGCAAATGGTCGGCCATCCATTGTTTGCGCGCCTGTTGCTTGTGTGTGGGTGCCACCAACAAAGTGCCTATGGATTCACCGGCGCACAAACGCAGGAGCGCATCCGGTTCGCGGCCCCAAGCAATCACCGTGCTGGCACCCGAACCGGCCGCGCGTTTGGCCGCCAAAATTTTGGTCAACATGCCGCCGCGCCCGATGCTAGAACCAGCACCACCGGCCATGGCTTCTAAAGCCGGGTCACCGGCTTGCGCCTGCTGCACCAGCGTGGCGGATGTGTCTTTGCGCGGATCGGCGGTGAACAAGCCTTGTTGATCGGTCAAAATGACCAAGGCGTCGGCTTCAACCAGATTGGCTACCAAAGCGCCCAGTGTGTCGTTGTCGCCGAATTTGATCTCGTCGTTGACTACGGTGTCGTTTTCGTTGATGACTGGCAGCACATGGTGCGCCAGCAAAGTATTTAGCGTGGAACGCGCATTCAAATAACGCTCGCGGTCGGCCAGGTCGGCATGGGTGAGCAACACCTGGGCGCTGCCCAAACCGTGTTGGCGCAATTTGGTCTCATACATGTGCACCAAACCCATTTGCCCCACCGCAGCAGCGGCTTGCAATTCATGCACTTCATGAGGGCGAGTCGCCCAACCTAAACGCTTCATGCCCTCGGCAATCGCACCGCTGGACACCATGATGATTTCGCGTTTTTCAGGTGAACGCATCAACTCGGCGATCTGGCGGCACCATTCACCAATGGCCTGCTCGTCCAAGCCGCGGCCTTCGTTGGTCACGAGGCTTGAGCCTACTTTGACGACGATGCGCTTGGCGTCTTTGAGTAAATGGGTGGCATCTGACATGGCAATGGCAAAGCGGCGTCAGGGCAAAGGGGCAAACCGGGGATCCGGCGCTTCTTCGACCTGCGTGGATTTGAATTGTTTTTCCAGATGCTCGTAAATCGCGCGCACCAAGCCTTCGCAGCCTTCGCGGTTGAGCGCGGAAATTTGAAACACCGGGCCTTTGTATTTGAAGCGTTTGACAAAGTCTTTGACCCGAGCTTCGCGTTCGCTGTCGGGCACCATGTCTAATTTGTTCAATACCAGCCAGCGCGGTTTGTCATACAGCGCGGGGTCGTATTTTTTCAACTCCAGCACGATGGCTTTGGCCTGCGCCACCGGATCGACCGCATCGTCAAATGGTGCCAGATCGATCATGTGCAACAGCAAGCGGGTTCGCTGCAAATGGCGCAAAAACTGATGACCCAGACCAGCGCCTTCGGCTGCGCCTTCGATCAAACCGGGCACGTCAGCCACCACAAAACTTTGTTCGGCGGCCACGCGCACCACGCCCAGATTCGGGTGTAGTGTGGTGAAAGGGTAATAGGCGATTTTGGGACGGGCGTTGGAGATAGCGCTGATCAAGGTGGATTTACCGGCGTTGGGCATGCCGAGCAAACCGACGTCGGCCAGCACTTTGAGTTCGAGTTTCAGGCTTTTGCGATCCCCCGGCCAGCCAGGCGTTTTTTGGCGCGGGGCGCGGTTGATCGAGCTCTTGAATCGCATATTGCCGAAACCACCGTCACCGCCTTTGGCGATCATGATCACCTCGCCAGGCGTGAGCAATTCGTACAACACATCATTGGTTTCAGCGTCAATCATCATGGTGCCGACCGGCATTTTCAAAATGATGTCGTCACCGGCCGCGCCGAACATGTCCGAGCCCATGCCGTGTTCGCCCCGTTTGGCTTCGTGGCGGCGCGAAAACCGGTAGTCGACCAAGGTGTTCAAGCTGGCATCGGCCACGGCATACACATTGCCGCCACGACCGCCATCGCCACCGTTGGGGCCGCCGAATTCTTTGTACTTTTCATGCCGGAACGAAACGCAGCCATTCCCGCCGTCACCGGCGATGATGTCAATAAAGGCTTCGTCAACAAATTTCATGAGGCAATCTTAAAGAGAAAAGCCCCGACTTGCGGGGCTTTTGCTGAAGCGTGTGAACCTTAAGCAGGTGTCACATTGACCATGTGCTTGTTCAAAGAACCTTTGATGGCGAAAGACACGTGGCCTTCAACCAATGCGAACAAGGTGTGGTCTTTGCCGATACCGACATTGGAACCGGGGTGGAACTTGGTGCCGCGTTGACGCACGATGATGGCGCCTGCAGTGATGTGTTCGCCGCCGAACGCCTTGACGCCAAGCATCTTGGGGTTGGAGTCACGACCGTTGCGCGTAGAGCCGCCGCCTTTTTTCTGTGCCATGGTGTGAGTGCTCCTTAGGCTTGGATAGAGGCGATCTGCAATTCAGTGAATTGCTGGCGATGGCCTTGACGTTTTTGGTAATGCTTGCGACGGCGCATTTTGAAAATGCGCACTTTGTCGTGCTTGCCATGGGCAATGACCATGGCTTTGACAGATGCACCGGACACCAGGGGTGTGCCGACCTTGATTTCTGCGCCGTTGCCGACAGCCAAAACCTGGTCAATCACGATTTCCTGGCCAACGTCCGCAGCGATCTGTTCTACTTTGATTTTTTCGCCGGTCGACACGCGATATTGCTTGCCACCGGTTTTTATGACTGCGTACATACGAACCTCTGAAAGAT
>JBBATS010000085.1:0-6078 GCA_040398625.1 Chakrabartia sp.
CGGAGGAGGGCCTTGGGTTCTGGAAAACCCGATCAGCGAGGACATGAAGGTCATGCGCCCATCGCTGCTTCCCGGCCTCCTATCTGCCGTCCGCCGCAACCTTGATCGCGGCGCAAGCTCGGTCCAGCTGTTTGAGATTGGACGCCGCTATCTGGCCGATGGCGAGCATCCGACGCTTGTCTGCGTGATGGCCGGCGAAAAGACAGAGCGGGGCTGGCAGGCGAGTAAGGCAAAACCTTTTGATGCGTTTGATGCAAAGGCTGTTGCGCTCTCTCTGCTTCGCACCGCAGGCGCTCCTGTCGATAACTTGCAGATCATGGGGGAAGCAGGTGACGTCTATCACCCCGGCCAGTCTGCAACGCTTCGGCTTGGTCCAAAGAACCAAATTGCCAGCTTTGGGATGCTGCACCCGTCAATTTTGAAGGCGTTCGATATCAACGTCCCCGTCGTCGCATGCGGCATCCATCTCGATGCCATCCCCGCAAAGCGCGGGACCGGCTTCATGCGCCCGGCCTTCACACCCCCTGCCCTGCAGGCCGTGAAGCGCGACTTTGCTTTCCTCGTGGCAGCTGACCTACCCGCGGGCGATCTTGTCCGCACCATCAGGGGTGCCGACAAGGACAACATCGTTGCGGCGCGGCTGTTCGATCAGTTCGCAGGCCAAGGTGTGCCGGAGGGGCAAAAGTCCCTCGCCGTCGAAATCACGCTCCAGCCGAATGAGAAGAGCTATGGCGAAGAGGCGCTGAAGGCGATTGCCGACAAGGTCGTCGCGGCGGCATCAAAGCTGGGGGCGGTGCTGCGCGGTTAGAGGCTGCGTTGGAGCGGGTGAAGGGAATCGAACCCTCGTCGTAAGCTTGGAAGGCTTCTGCTCTACCATTGAGCTACACCCGCGCCGATGCTCTAACGTCATGAGCGCGCAGCCATTGCCATTGCGGGCGGGCCGGCGTCAACCAGTTTCGGTTCTTTTCGTCAGAGCTTGAGACGGGCTAAAGCGTGAAAGCGGCCGCCGCCAGCAACAATGTGAGCAGACCCAAGCCAACCGAGAGGTGCGACCGGAGCCGAACCCAACCTTCAGGCAAGGGAAGCTTCAGGGCCATTTCCCGATCCACCACAGGGCTGGCAAGCAAGCACAGGCCAAGGACAACCAGAGAGGGTCCAGGCCACGTCCAGCCAAAGATCCAGGGAACATAGGTCGCAAGTCCGATAAGGCTTGGAAGGACAGCCGCCACGTAGATCCAGCGGGGCGCCTGCGGGTTGCTGATGCCGACCCCCCACCAGACACCGCCTAGAAAGCTGAAAATCAACGCCGCATAGCCAAAGCCGCCTGCCAGCGCGATCCAGCGCGTTTCAGGATCAGCCAGCAGAATGATAGCAAAAACCTGCGGCAATTGCCCTGCATAGCCGAGAAGGCGCGCGCGACGCTGAAGAGCGGGTTGTTCAAACATGTGAGCTTGGTCATGCGCTTTCATGACTGTGCGTTCAACCTGTCAAATGGACCACAGCAGCGCGGAATCGATGCATTCCGACGCGATCACGTCTTTTGCAGGACTGTGCCGCCAAAAACCGGTGACAAGTTGATTTACCGTCCCTAATCCTCTGCCAAACAACAACGCTATGCCAACGGGGGCAGGACATTCATGCACGCCGCATCTGCACAACCTTCATGGGTCATGCTCGCCTATTTGCTTTCCGGGGTGTTCTTCATCCTCGCTCTGCGTGGGCTGTCATCGCCCGCCACATCGCGGCGCGGCAACCGGTTCGGCATGGCGGGCATGCTGATTGCCGTGGTCACCACATTGCTGACCCACGAATGGGCGACCCTTCCTGAAATCTTGGGCGCGATTGCGATTGGCGGCGGGATCGGCTGGATCACGGCCCGTAAAATCGCGATGACGGACATGCCGCAGCTTGTGGCGGCGTTCCACTCGCTGGTCGGCTTGGCCGCCGTACTGGTCGCCGCCGCAGCCTTCCTTGAGCCTGCGAACTTCGGGATCGCAGGTCCCGATGGCATGATCCATGCGGTTAGCCGGATTGAGATGGGGCTTGGCATCGCGATTGGTGCGATCACCTTCTCAGGATCAGTCATCGCCTTCCTGAAACTGAACGGCAATATGTCCGGCGCGCCCATCATGTTGCCCGGCCGTCACATCATCAACCTCGGTACGCTGGCAGCGATCCTCGGGCTTATCGGCTATTTCCTGACCGACCAGAGCCCTTGGATTTTCTGGACGATTACCGCGCTGAGCTTCCTTATCGGTTTTCTGCTGATCATCCCGATTGGCGGGGCGGACATGCCGGTCGTCGTGTCGATGCTCAACAGCTATTCGGGCTGGGCCGCAGCGGCGATGGGCTTCACCCTGGGCAACAGCGCGATGATCATCACTGGTGCGCTTGTTGGCTCGTCAGGCGCGATTTTGAGCTACATCATGTGCAAAGCGATGAACCGCAGCTTCCTGAGCGTGATTGCGGGTGGCTTCGGTGCGGAAGCCTCATCGGGCGGCGGCGAAGCCAAGGAACAGCGCCCCTGGAAGCGCGGTTCGGCGGAAGACGCGGCCTTCCTGCTTAAGGAAGCCGAACAGGTCATCATCGTGCCCGGCTATGGCATGGCCGTTGCGCAGGCGCAGCACATTCTGCGCGAAATGGGCGACCTGCTGAAGAAGGAAGGCGTACGCGTCAAATACGCCATCCATCCCGTCGCAGGCCGCATGCCCGGCCATATGAACGTGCTGCTGGCCGAAGCGAACGTGCCCTATGACGAGGTCTTCGAACTCGAAGACATCAACAGCGAATTTGCCCAGACCGATGTCGCCTTCATCATCGGGGCGAACGACGTGGTGAACCCTGCGGCGAAGACCGACAAATCATCCCCCATTTATGGCATGCCCGTGTTCGATGTGGACAAGGCCAAGACCATCATGTTCATCAAGCGCTCCATGGGCGGCGTCGGCTATGCCGGGGTCGACAATGACGTGTTTTATATGGACCAGACGATGATGCTCCTCGCCGACGCGAAGAAGATGGTCGAAGACATCGTCAAATCGCTCCAGCACTGATCCTTTTATGGCCATGGAAACCGATCTCGCGCTGGCCAATGCACTCGCGGACGCCGCCGGTGCAGCCATCCGGCCGTATTTCCGAGGTGCCTTTGGCCTAGAGACCAAGGATGATGCATCCCCCGTGACGCTCGCTGACCGCGCGGCGGAAGAGGTCATGCGTAAACTCCTGGCCAGCGAGGCCCCGCGCGATGGTATCATCGGCGAGGAATTCGGCAGCGAGCGCGCGGATGCCAGCCGCGTCTGGGTGCTCGACCCGATTGACGGCACGACAAGCTTTGTCGCCGGTCGTCCAATTTTCGGTACGCTCATCGCGCTGTTGCAGGATGGCTGGCCGGTGCTGGGCATTATTGATCAACCCATTGCCGGTGAACGCTGGGTCGGCGTCATCGGACAGCCCACAACCTTCAATGGCGCGCCGGCGCGCACCCGCCGGTGCCGTGCACTTGATGACGCCGTGCTCGGGACGACCAGCCCACACCTCTTCAGCGCGCATGAGGCAGACCATTTCCTCTCGCTCGCCGCCAAAGTTGCGCGGCGGCGGATCATCTATGGCGGGGATTGCTACAATTATGGCCTCGTCGCGAGCGGCCATGTCGACCTTGTCGTGGAAGCAGGCCTCAAGCTGCATGACTTTGCCGCCCTTGTACCCGTTATCGAAGGCGCAGGCGGCATGGTGTGCGACTGGTCCGGACATGTGTTGAATGCCGACTCGGGCGGCGATGTCATCGCTCTGGGCGATCCAGCACGGCTCGATGATGTGCTCGAAGCCCTTGGCCACGCCAACTGCGGCTAACTAGCGGACGATAACTTCCACCCGGCGGTTGATCGCCGAAGGAGTTTCATCCGGCGTCTGTTCGCGCAATTCCCGTTCCCCGCGCCCTGCAATGCGAACAATCGTTTTGTCGAGGCCCTGCGAGAACAGATAGGATGTGACCTCTGCTGCACGACGCAGCGAAAACGCGTCGTTCACGTCCTCAGGGCCCACCGTATCGGTATGCCCCGTAATTTCGAGGTCCGCCCCGGCGCGCTTTTTGATCTCGGCGAAAATCTCCGCCATCAACGCTTGCGATTCCTCTGTCGGTTCAACCGAGTTTTCCTTGAAATAGAGCACAAACGTGCGCGGCGGTGTCGGCAATCCGGCCAGCAGATCAGCGTATTTCGCATCAAAGGCCGCGCTGTCCATCACCTTGATGGAGGCCGAGCCGCCGGAGACATTGGCGACTGCGCCTGCCTTATCAATCACCGCAAGTTCAGTGCCGGCCGCGTTCAGAACCGCGACGCTTCCCGCATCGCCATCCTCTCCGGGGCCAAGAGCGACTTGCGACATGGCGCATCCTACCAGCAGGAGCGGCGCGGCCAGCCAGCCAAGGGCAGTCCGGCGCATCATTTCACGTTCAACACGACGCGCGCGCGCCGGATGACATAGATGTTCTTGGGCGTTTCAACGCGCATGGCCTGCGGGTCATTCCGGGCGATCCTGCCTGAGATAATCGCGACGGCCCCTTTTCTGAGGAAGCTGACAAAGCGGCCCTTCTGCGTCGTGTCGTTATAATCGAACGATCGGAACGTCATCCGCGTGCCCGGCCCGGCCGAAAGGCGGGTGTTGTCGATGAAGGTCACACCTGCCTTGCCGCGCGCGCCGGTGACCAGCGTGTCCCCGGTTTCGATCACGAACCCCGGCTTCAATGGCAGCAGCTTGCCATCCCGTTCAATCGACGCAGTCCCGCTCGCCAACTTGATACGGCCAATGTCGGCCCAAGCCGGCTGTGCCAGCGCAATGGCCAAAACTGCCCCTGTTCCAATGACCCGCACGCAACCCCCTGCCCGATATGCATCCATCAGATGCGCCAATGCAGCCAAATTGGCAAGAGTTCGATCCACAACCTTTGCGCATCAACCCCTTCCCCAAAGGGTGCGTGTAGCTTAACAGACTGACGCCATGTGGCAGCTCTATCAGTTCGCTCTCTGTCCGTTTTCTCGCAAGGTCCGCCTTCTCATGGGAGAGAAGGGCGTGGGCTATCAGCTTGTCCGCGAATATCCGTGGGAACGGCGCGATGAATTCGTCGACCTCAACCCGACGAGCCAGACCCCCGTTCTGGTCGAATCGGACCGCGGACTGACGCTTATCCATTCCAACGCGATTTGCGAATATCTGGAAGAAACGGTGGATCAGTCTCCGATGATTTCAGGGACCGCCCCCAACCGGGCTGAAATCCGTCGACTCACCGCTTGGTTTGACGAGCAATATTATATGCAAGTTGTCGGACCGCTTCTTCATGAGCGCATGGAAAAGCGGCTCGTTCACCGCTCCGCGCCCGATGGCGGCGTGCTGCGGCAGGCGATGAAGAACGCCAATCAGCTGCTCGACTATATTGATTGGCTGCTCGATCACCGCAACTGGCTCGCCGGTGCCAGCCTGAGCCTAGCGGATCTGGCGGGTGCGGCGCATATCTCGGTTGCCGATTATCTCGGCGGCATTGACTGGCGCGGCCATGAAGCGACCAAGCGCTGGTATTCAGGCCTCAAATCCCGACCCTCTTTCCGCCCGCTGCTGAGCGAACGGATGGAAGTCATCCCCCCGCCCGCGCACTACGACAAAGTCGATTTCTAAGGCTTTGTTACGGTGAAGATGTAGTTCAGCGCGAGATCATCCGACAGGTGCAGACCCGCGGTGGCCGAGAACGCAATGCCGCGCATGTCTCCGGCGACCAGCCCTGCACCGTGTAGAAGATCCTGCATCTCTTCAGGCGTCAGGAACTTGTCCCAATCATGCGTGCCCTTGGGGATGGCGCCGAAACCTTCGCCAAGGGTGATCATCGCGAGTTTTGATTTGGGCGTGCGGTTAGGCGTGGAGAGGATCATCAGCCCGCCGTCCGCCAATCGCTCACGCAGCGCGGCAAGGAAGGCGGCCGGATCGCTGACATGTTCGATGACCTCCATTGAGGTCACGAGATCAAATTTCTCCGACATCCCGCTCACGTCTGCACAGCGATAGTCAATCGGCAATCCCCCTTCCGCCGCG
>JBBATS010000086.1:0-6018 GCA_040398625.1 Chakrabartia sp.
TAGCAGCAAGCTGTACGTCATTCGCAAAACCGCCAGCGCAGCCATCTCTCACCTGAACTTAAAGCACGGCAAAGAATATTACGTGCCCAGCATGTCCAGCCGCACCGTCATTTACAAAGGTTTGTTGCTCGCCGACCAAGTCGGTACCTATTTCAATGATTTGAAAGACGAGCGTTGCTTGTCTGCGCTCGGTTTGGTGCACCAACGTTTCTCTACCAACACTTTCCCTGAATGGCCGCTGGCGCACCCGTACCGCTATGTCGCGCACAACGGCGAGATCAACACCGTCAAAGGCAATTACAACTGGATGAAAGCGCGCGAAGGCGTGATGTCTTCAGCCGTGCTCGGCGCCGATTTGAAAAAGCTGTACCCGATCAGTTTTGCGGATCAATCAGACACCGCCACGTTTGACAACTGCTTAGAGTTGCTGACCATGGCCGGTTACCCGATCAGCCAGGCCATGATGATGATGATTCCCGAGCCTTGGGAAAACCACAGCCACATGGACCCGCGTCGTCGCGCGTTTTACGAATACCACGCCGCCATGATGGAGCCGTGGGACGGCCCGGCCTCCATCGTGTTCACCGATGGTCGCCAAATCGGCGCCACGCTGGACCGCAACGGTTTGCGTCCTTCACGCTATTGCATCACCGATGACGATTTGGTGATCATGGGTTCCGAGTCCGGCGTGTTGCCGGTGCCCGAAAGCAAAATCATTCACAAATGGCGTTTGCAGCCCGGAAAGATGTTCCTCATCGACCTCGAACAAGGTCGCATGATCAATGACGAAGAACTCAAAGCAGGCTTGGCTAACCACAAGCCTTACAAGCAATGGATTGAAAACCTGCGCATCCGTTTGGATGACGTGGAAGAGCATCCCGTCGGCTCGCCCGAGCACACCGATTTGTCCTTGCTGGATCGCCAGCAGGCTTTTGGATACACGCAGGAAGATTTCAAATTTTTAATGGCCCCCATGGCCGCTAACGGTGAAGAAGCCTTGGGCTCCATGGGCAACGACAGTCCTTTGGCCGTGTTGTCCAACAAAAACAAATCGCTCTACAACTACTTCAAACAGTTGTTCGCGCAAGTCACCAACCCACCTATCGACCCGATCCGCGAAGCCATCGTCATGTCACTGGTCTCGTTTGTTGGACCGAAACCGAACCTGCTCGATATCAATCAGGTCAATCCGCCGATGCGTCTTGAAGTCAGCCAGCCAATTTTGGACTTCCAAGACATGGCCAAGCTGCGTCACATCGAGAGCATGACCAACGGCAAATTCAAAAGCGCCACGCTGGATATCACTTACCCCTTGAGTTGGGGCCATGAAGGTGTAGAAGCCAAGCTCGCTTCCTTGTGTGCGCAAGCGGTCGATCAAATCAAAGGTGGCCACAACATTCTCATCATCAGCGACAAAGCCTTGACTGCCTCGCAAGTTGCCATTCCTGCTCTGCTGGCTTTGTCCGCGATTCACCAGCATCTGGTTAAAGAAGGCTTGCGCACAAGCGCAGGCTTGGTGGTGGAAACTGGCAGCGCCCGCGAAGTGCATCACTTTGCGGTGCTCGCAGGTTACGGTGCTGAAGCCGTGCATCCGTATTTGGCAATGGAATCGCTGGCCGAGTTGCACAAAAGCCTGCCCGGCGATTTGTCTGCCGACAAAGCCATTTACAACTATGTCAAAGCCATCGGCAAAGGCCTGTCCAAAATCATGTCCAAGATGGGCGTGTCCACTTACATGTCGTATTGCGGTGCACAGTTGTTTGAGGCCATCGGTGTCAACAGCGAAACGATTGACAAATATTTCACCGGCACCCCCAGCCGTGTGCAAGGCATAGGCATTTTTGAAATTGCCGAAGAAGCCATCCGCATGCACGCCAGCGCGTTCAGCAACGACCCGGTGCTGGCCACCATGCTGGACACCGGCGGCGAGTACGCCTGGCGCACACGCGGCGAAGACCACATGTGGACCCCGGACGCGATTGCCAAATTGCAGCACAGCACAAGGGGCAACAACTGGACCACCTACAAAGAGTACGCGCAAATCATCAATGACCAAAGCCGCCGCCACATGACATTGCGCGGCTTGTTCGAATTCAAAATTGATCCCACCAAGGCGATTCCATTGGACCAAGTGGAATCGGCTGCGGAAATCGTCAAACGCTTTGCCACCGGTGCCATGTCTCTCGGCTCCATCAGCACAGAAGCGCATGCCACGCTGGCTGTGGCCATGAACCGCATCGGCGGCAAAAGCAATACCGGTGAGGGCGGCGAAGACCCGGCGCGTTACCGCAACGAACTCAAAGGCATACCGATCAAACAAGGCGAGTCGTTGAAGAGCGTGATCGGCGACAAGCAAGTCGAAGTCGACATGCCTTTGCTGGCTGGTGATTCATTGCGTTCCAAAATCAAACAAGTGGCTTCCGGGCGTTTCGGTGTGACCGCGGAATACCTGAGCAGCGCCGACCAGATTCAAATCAAGATGGCGCAAGGTGCCAAGCCAGGCGAGGGCGGTCAACTGCCCGGCGGCAAGGTGTCCGAGTACATCGGTTTTCTGCGTTACTCGGTGCCGGGCGTGGGCTTGATTTCACCGCCGCCGCACCACGACATTTATTCCATCGAAGATTTGGCGCAGCTGATTCACGACTTGAAAAACGTCGCACCGCATGCGGACATCAGCGTCAAGCTGGTGTCTGAAGTTGGCGTGGGAACCATCGCCGCTGGCGTGGCCAAGTGCAAGGCCGATCACGTGGTGATCGCCGGTCATGACGGTGGCACCGGCGCTTCTCCTTGGTCGTCCATCAAACACGCAGGCAGCCCTTGGGAAATCGGTCTGGCTGAAACACAGCAAACCTTGGTGTTGAACGGCTTGCGCGGACGCATTCGTGTGCAAACCGACGGCCAAATGAAGACCGGCCGCGATGTCGCCATCGGTGCCTTGCTGGGCGCGGATGAATTCGGTTTTGCCACTGCGCCGTTGGTTGTTGAAGGCTGCATCATGATGCGCAAATGTCACTTGAACACCTGCCCCGTGGGTGTGGCCACGCAAGACCCGGAACTGCGCAAAAAATTCTCAGGCAAGCCCGAGCATGTGGTGAATTACTTCTTCTTCATCGCCGAGGAAGTACGTCACATCATGGCGCAACTGGGCATTGCCAAGTTCGACGATTTGATTGGCCGCAGTGATTTGCTGGACATGAAAAAAGGTGTCGAACACTGGAAAGCCAAAGGCTTGGACTTTGGCCGTTTGCTGGCCCGCCCCGTGGTGCCCGAGGGCACGCCCTTGTTCCATGTGGCGACACAAGAGCATGGCCTGGACAAGGCGCTGGACAAAGTGCTGATCGAGAAAAGCCGCGCCGCCATCGACAAGGGCGAAAAAGTGCAGTTTATGGAAGTGGCTCGCAACGTCAACCGCTCGGTCGGTGCCATGTTGTCCGGCGCACTCACCAAGGTACGCCCGGAAGGTTTGCCGGACGACACACTGCGCATTCAACTCGAGGGCACCGGCGGTCAATCCTTTGGCGCATTCTTGGCCAAAGGCATCACCTTGTATTTGATCGGTGACGCCAACGACTACACCGGCAAAGGCCTGTCCGGCGGCCGCGTGGTGGTGCGCCCCAGCATCGATTTCCGTGGCGAAGCCATCAGCAACACCATCGTCGGCAACACTGTGTTGTATGGCGCAACCAGCGGCGAAGCGTTTTTCAGCGGCGTGGCCGGTGAGCGTTTTGCGGTGCGTTTGTCCGGTGCCACTGCGGTGGTGGAAGGCACGGGCGACCACGGCTGCGAATACATGACAGGCGGTACGGTAGCCGTGCTGGGCAACACCGGCCGCAATTTCGCTGCCGGCATGAGCGGCGGTATCGCCTACGTGTACGACGAGGACGGCCTGTTCGCGCAACGCTGCAACACCGCCATGGTCAGTATGGACAAAGTGCTCAGCGACAAAGAACAGACAGACAACACGCCCAAAGCTTTGTGGCACCGTGGCCAGACCGATGAAGCGCAGTTGAAGAAACTGCTGGAAGACCACCACCGTTGGACCGGCTCCAAACGCGCTCGTGCGTTGCTGGACAACTGGAACGAAGCCCGTGCCAAGTTCGTCAAAGTGTTCCCCAACGAATACAAGCGCGCTCTCGGCGACATGGCTGCTGCGGATGCCAAACCGGCAGCCGCCAAAGCCAAAAAAGCAGCCGTCAAGTCTTAACGCGTACAAGGAAATATCATGGGAAAAATCACCGGCTTCATGGAATTTGAGCGCGTCGAAGAGGGCTACAAGCCCGTGCCTGAGCGGCTCAAACATTACAAAGAATTTGTCATCGGCTTGAGCCCCGAGCAAGCGAAAACACAAAGCGCGCGTTGCATGGATTGCGGCACGCCGTTTTGCAACAGCGGTTGCCCGGTCAACAACATCATTCCGGACTTCAACGATTTGGTGTTCAACAACGACTGGCAAAACGCTTTGACGGTTTTGCACAGCACCAACAATTTCCCCGAGTTCACCGGCCGCATTTGCCCCGCACCTTGCGAAGCCGCTTGCACCTTGAATGTGAACGACGACGCGGTCGGCATCAAATCGATTGAACACGCCATCATTGACCGCGGATGGGCCGAAGGCTGGGTTAAACCTTTGCCGCCATCGAAGAAGACCAGTAAAGAAGTCGCGGTCGTCGGCTCCGGGCCGGCGGGCATGGCGGCTGCCCAGCAACTCGCACGCGCGGGTCATGCGGTCACGGTGTTTGAAAAGAACGACCGCGTCGGCGGCTTGCTGCGCTACGGCATCCCCGATTTCAAAATGGAAAAAACGCACATCGACCGCCGCGTGGAACAAATGCAAGCCGAAGGCGTGGTGTTCAAAACCGGCGTGATGGTTGGGGCCTGGCCCAAAGACAGCAAGGTCACCAACTGGGCCAAGGACACCGTCACCGCTGAACAATTGAAAAAAGAATTTGACGCTGTGTTGTTGACCGGCGGCTCAGAGCAATCGCGCGACTTGCCGGTGCCCGGACGCGATCTGGACGGCGTGCATTTCGCCATGGAGTTTTTGCCGCAGCAAAACAAGGTGAATGCGGGCGACGCGTTCAAGGGACAGCTAAGAGCAGACGGCAAACACGTCATCGTTATCGGCGGCGGCGACACCGGCTCGGACTGCGTAGGCACCTCCAACCGCCATGGCGCGGCGCACGTCACCCAGTTTGAAGTCATGCCGCAACCGCCCGAGCACGAAGACAAGCCGTTGGTCTGGCCGTACTGGCCGCTGAAGTTGCGCACCAGTTCCAGCCACGAAGAAGGCTGCGAACGCGAGTTTGCCATTTCCACCAAAGAATTCATGGGTGAAAAAGGCAAACTCACTGGCTTGAAAACCGTGCACGTCGAAATGAAAGACGGCAAACTCACTGAAGTGCCGGGCACCGAGCAAATTCACAAAGCCGACATGGTGTTGCTGGCCATGGGCTTTGTCAATCCGGTCGCCACCGTGCTCGATGCTTTCGGCATCGACAAAGACGCTCGCGGCAATGCCAAAGCCCATACCGAAGAAGGCAGCGGTTACATCACCAACGTAGCCAAGGTGTTTGCCGCAGGTGACATGCGACGCGGCCAGTCGCTGGTGGTGTGGGCGATCCGCGAAGGCAGACAAGCGGCACGCACCATCGACCAGTTTTTGATGGGTGACAGTGAATTGCCTCGTTGACAATCCAATGGCCTGAGGGTTTGACCGTGTGTGTCAGCCACTTAGAATGCCACTTACTCTCTTCTGGCTGCATCTCACAAAAACATGTCATTTGTTGAAACGTCATTGATCCAGCTTGAGGATGTGCACTTCGGTTACGGGGACAGGCCGGTGCTCGAAGGCGTGAGCTTGAAGGTCCCCAAAGGCAAAGTCACAGCCTTGATGGGGGCTTCCGGCGGCGGCAAAACCACGGTGCTGCGATTGATTGGCGGTCAACACCGCGCCAACAGCGGTCGGGTGCTGTTTGATGCCATCGACATAGGTCAGTTGCAGCGGGATGCCTTGTTCCA
>JBBATS010000087.1:0-5798 GCA_040398625.1 Chakrabartia sp.
TCAGCTGCTGATTCGGGACTTATCGCGGTCTTAATCACCTCGAGCTGTTCGAGCCTTTGCTCTTTGCCCGTTTCGATTCAACGCGCCTCGGCGCCCTGCTCTGGGAATCAACTCATCAGGGACAAGTCGCCGCCTTGCTTATTTTCCTGCGAGGCGCTTTATCTTGCCTTCTTCTCGTATTTTAGCCTAATAGCCCTATCTTTGCAATCAGCCAAGCCATATATATGGAGAACTCGCACAAGCCACGCAATGGCGATATGCCTAATGGAGTCCAAGAGATCTCCGTGGTGTGCGAGTCATCAGATCAGTGCTGCCCGATTTCAGGGCGGCTGTTCATGGACGCGTCGCAAGAGTTCAATAAAATGAACTTTTCGCCGCAAGCTGGAAAATCTGTCAAATCACCTGCGGCACAGTTTATTATGAATATTCATCAAGGAAAAGATTTTAGCGAAAACGAATTCGAAAAGAAAGGAATTATGGTAACCGATAATGCTGAACTGCTTTCTGACTCCTCGCCTTCTCGGCCGCCGGTCTCACTCAGAACGCTTGGGCTTCGTCCAGCGGGTTGCGCCTATGATGCAGCTGGAGGTGAGGCTATGTTGGGCACTAGCCCGGTGCCCGCCCGTATGGAGCAGAATTTAGCATTTGGTGGGCTTCATCCAGCAGGCTGTACCTATGATACAGCTGAAGGCGAGGCTATGTTGGGCGAAGGCCCGGTGCCCATCCTTGGAATGCAGAGATTAGACGAGATTGTTGATCTTTTTCACGAAGGTGGAGGCCTCGGCGATTCTGCGCATGCCTCAGGTGGCGCAACCCGCGGCCGCGGCGATGGCGTCGGGCAAGACCAGCGGGAAGGCATCGGCACCGAGCCAGAGCCACCGTTTGTTCCTTGGATGGCCAATTGGTCCTTTGCGCTACAGCGGTCAAGGGACATGCTTCAGCAACTGCGATTTCCATCCGAGCATGAACCGTCAAGGCAGTTCTATCCTGCCAGCGTAGGCGGCGCAGGAGGGAAGGCAATATTGACGGCGGACGATTTTCTCGGCTGGTACTGCGCGCTGGAGGGACATCGTGACCCCCCAGTTAAGTCCGCCGCCGCGCTACTGCTCCATCGTTTCAATGCTTGTATCAATCGCTCTGCCGCCCCATCCGTCAGCGAGAGTCGACAATTATTTGAATGCTGCCTCGGGAGCGCATGGGCAAGCGAGTTGCTATTCCCTACCAAAGCTATATTTCCCCTTGAGGCCGTTGCGCGCGGTTTAAGCTATGATGTTTTCAGGGCGTTGGAAGATGTTGCTGAGGCATTTCTCCCTGGTATGCTAGACAATGGCGGCCGCCCGCCCCCAGCCGGAGCGGCGGCCCAGGGGCGGCTGAGAACACTAAAGGCCCCGTCTGCGGCTCACTCTTCAAGCCCCTCCGAAAGTTCGTCTCTGGGTTCTGACCTAGGCCTCTATGCCAGCGACAGCAGCTCACCGTGCTCCACGCTCTCGCCGGATGGATCGCCTGCTCGGGGAGGGCGCCTCCAGGGGCAAGGCCCCTTCCACATGCACGCGTCGTCGCAATTACCGGCGCTGGCTGACGCCCTCCGAGCGCTTCGATTCCCGCTCCCGTCGGGGGTGGGCAAGGCGTCCGCTGCCGATCTCGAAGGAATGGGTTCAAATAAGGCTCACCTTGTGGCAATGACGGTGCTCCTGCGCAACGCCCAGGCCTACAGTGCGCGGTGGAAGCAGTTCTTCGGCGGCGTTCGTGTTCCAGTCGAGCTTACCATCGGCAACGCGGCTAAGACGCTCTTGGAGCTCCGTCAACAGGCAAGGGCTCTTCTCGCGGCAGGCGAAGTCGAGCTGCCTCGCCCGGGGCTACGCTCGTTGTGCGCCCTGTTCTTCCTCGACCCTTGCAAGCGTCCGCACCGCGATGAAGTACGGGCAGCAGTGGAGCACCTCGGCGCCAGGTTCGGGACGCCGTGGCTTCTCGGAATGATGGAGGCACTTAATGCCTGCCCTCTGGATTCTTCGGCCTCCGAGATCACCTCACAACTCATCGCGTCTCTCTCCCAGCACGCTTGCAGGGCGCTGTGCGAAGATGATGGTGGAGCAATTATTGTGTGGCCTTCGGTGGGGGAATTGCCGGCTTCGGGCGGAGCGCCCCCCGCGATGAAGGCCGCCGACGCACAACTCTCTCGGCCGGTGGCGTCAGATGGAAATGCTGAGAAGACCGCCGGAGACCGTTCGTCCAATGAAGATGAGAACGTTGTCGCGCTGATTGTCGCCGCCCTGCATTGGTCGGTTCAGGTGGGGGAAGTCACGGCCGACCTCCTACGCACGACTCTACTGGCGTGTGATACCGTGGGGAGCTCACCTCTCATGCGGCCTCCCATCTCCCTGTGCGTATCTGGCTGCTCGGCCGTGCGCATGGCCCTTCGGTGCTTCGTGTCCCCGTCCTTGGCGCTGAAAGAAATGGCCGAGCTCCCGCCGTTGCTCAGAGCACTGGGGTGGGGTGGCAGTGGTCCATCTCCGCGTATTCCGCCGCCGTGGTTAGGCGACCCCATGGGATCTGTCCTGAATGTTGACGACGCTGAAGCCGTTCGATATCAAACTGTCAGGGCGTGTGTGCTTCTTCGGGGAATGACGGCGAAATCGGTCAGCGCGGGGCCGGATGCCGAGCTGCCGTCTTCGGGCCCCAGGGCCTCCCGCCCAAGAAGCCCAGAGCTGGGCAGTGACGATGAGCCTGGCGATGAGCATGATATCGTTGGCGAGACGCTTCAGGCTGCTTCCCAGAGCCGTGCAGGGGCGTTGGCTGTCGAGCACCGCAAGCGGGCAAAGTCCGTCGACTGCGAGCCGGGTGGGAGCTCTGAGCCAGGTCGGCGGCGCACCGTGGCCGAGTACGTGGTCCAGGGCGCCGACGGCGCATTCCAGGACGCCGACGGCGCATCCTCAGATTCCGGCGCCGGGCGCCTTCTTGTTAATGCCCTCCGAGGCCGAGGCAGGGCCGGTGGGGTGGGCGCCCGGGCTGACGTTTTCTTGCCCCCCTTTGCCTCCGGCGCATCTTCTCAGCACGCTGTGCGAGAGGCTGACCTTCCACCACGGGCGCATGCAGTGCCTTGGCCAGGGTATCACGACGATCACGGTGGCCAGCTCGATCCAGGAGGGCGCGGCGGAGGCAATTCCAGGGAGGGCCTTGTGCCTGGAGGGCGCAGCAGCGGCGAACTCAACAACGAAAGCTTTATGGGACAAAGCGAGCTCGACCCACCTGTCAGCCTGATGTCTCTTCGGCGACTGACTGTGTTCCCGGGCCCGCCGAGCAATGCAATGTCGCTCCCGCGTTATCCGATGTTAAGCTCTCGGCGCAGCCCACTTACGTTCAAGACAAGGGCGAGTGACATCGACTGGGTATTATCGGTGGAGCGCCGTGCGCTCGCTCATGAGCTGCACATTGGCGATTCCGTCGGAGTTTATGGCGCCGAAATTGACCACCCGTATACTACTTCGATCGCAGGAGTGGTGGTGCGCCACGACAACGATTTCGTCACGTTAGTCCTTGGGGCAGCCCAACACGCGGAAGTTACTGTGGCGAAGCGATACGTGTACGGACGCGCGTTTACCGACGCGCTCCCCGTTGCCCTGCAGCCTGGGTTTTGGTTGCCAGCCTCTGGCAGCGAAGAATGGCTGCGCCGCTCTGCGCTGCTTTACTCACTCACTGTCCTTCACCTTCGAGGCATCATCTACGCCGACCCGTCGTTCGCTGCTCCCGGCGATGATGACATCAGCCTCGTAGTGGCGCAAGAGCGGGCCCGACGTTCTGCGCGCGTTATCAAGAAATTTGTGAGTGGGCCTTCTTGTTTGCCCTTGGACGTGTCCCGTTTCGACAATTACCGCCTCGCCCAGTGCTTCTTCAAGCGAAGCGATATGCCCCCCATTCCGAGCGGCAGTCTCGTCGGCGATTTCGTGCTACTCACGTCGGTCAGCTTTCGAGCTGTCTCAGTTCATCTCCTGCTGCCGGCGGTGTATTCCCAAAGCTCCTACAGCGGCTATGTCTATGCTGAGCTGGCATCGCTTGTCGTTCATGCAGTGGCTCAACAACTCCGTGAAGGGCTCCCACTCTGGATGTCGGTGGACGGAGGATGTCGGGTGCGCGCGGTACCCACGCTTGGCCGTCCGCACGCAGTCGACGACGATGCTGCCGGGCAGCTTCCTTCATCCCTGCTTTCGTCAATCGCCGCATCAAGCGCTTTCAGCATTGGCCACGTGCTCTTGGAACATATCACGAACGGCCGTGACCTGGCTATCGTCATCGCGCTGATCAGAAAGGGCGCGTTTGCTGGAGCAGTTTCCGACCTCATGGCTCATGGGGCAGTCGGCAGGATCGGTGGTATTCATTGTCCAGGTCAGCCCAAGGTACTCGGTAAGTATTTGTCCAGCGCGGTTCGCCGTAAACCGAAACTTCAACATACATTGACAGCAGCTCGTGCGCTTGGCGAAAGTGTCTCGGCTGGTTGGAGCCGCGTGCAGTTTTATAACCTCTACTGCTCGCGGCTCATTGGTATGCACGGCTTCAGTCGCAAGATCTTGGTTCAATCGCGTCTACTCGCGGCTTCGAAACTTTTCCAGCAGCCGGGGACGCTGCCAGTCAATGTCTCGTGGCCCGATGACGACGAACTCGCTGCTACTGAGATACCCTTGCTTGAGTCACTGCTGCTGGATGCCATTGCTGGCCTCGAAGCGCACATACGTGAGTTTCAGGACTGGTGGAGCTCGTTTTCGCCCACTCACTGCCCTTCGGGGCTACGCATTGTCAAAGGCGAGGCGTCTTTTGGCGATGCGCGTGGATACTTCCGTGCGTTCAACCTGCTCCCCTCATCACAGTCTGCACCAGCCGACGAGGACGATAGCGCCACTGTTCACGCGGCTCTACACCTTGACGACAGCAGCGATGGTGTCACCAATCCGTGGTCTGGGCGCGGGCTGCGGGCTGGCCTATGCCCACCGACGCAGCCGCCTTGCATACCGGAGCGCACTCAAGATGACGACGACGACGACGTCTCCACCGTCGCCTCCGTAGAGGAATGCGACGTTTAAATTCCTGTACTCACTTCTTTTCTTTGGCAGTTGGAGAGTAGTCCGTTTCCATCGAACTCCAACTTGCCAATTTCCTTCTATCCTCGTTCTTGTTTCGTGCGGCTGCTCTGGACGTGCTGCCATTGGTCCCTTCGGAGCTGTGCCGAAGCGGGAGGGCGTGATCAGCCACCCCGAATCCGGAGCGGCAGATTGTACGAACGAGCATATTTCCACTAACTTTTCACTTCCCTAGACCCACTGGTGGAATGCGTGCGATCACGGGAAGAAGACACGTATGGCCGTCGTGTTACTCCCGGGCCGTGCACAGGAGCCCCCAGAGTCGAAGGAGGGCCCTCCCTTCCTCCTGAGAAAACGATTTCTAACGATTTCTATGTGAAGGCCGTCCTGAAAAAACGTTTTCTATGGCAGCCAGGGAGCCCTCTCCTGCTCCTGAGAAAACGTTTTCCTTCCCCTAAGGAATTGCAGGGTCCCTACAGTTTTTCTATAAAAACGATGATAACCGTTTGCAAAAATACAGAGAAAAGAACAATAATCAAAAACGAACAACAAGAAAGGTCGGCACAAATTATCTTGCCTCGTGAACAAAATGCTCTTCTTGGTGGATTCGCCCGCTACTACTTCTCCCGATTCCGAATTCGATCTACTTCGCCCGGAATTGATCAAGCAGCATCTCAGCTGCTGATTCGGGACTTATCGCGGTCTTAATCACCTCGAGCTGTTCGAGCC
>JBBATS010000088.1:0-5716 GCA_040398625.1 Chakrabartia sp.
TTGGACCCGACAATGCCGATGCGGTCACCGCGTTGAATGCGCAGGGTGAAGTCCTTGAAGAGCGTCCTGTCTCCATAAGTCTTTGAGACGCCTTCCGCTGTGATGACCGATTTTGATCGGACGTCGTCGCTTTCGATGGACATCTTGGCGATACCGGTCGGACCCATCATCGCGGCCCGCGTGGCGCGCATCTGATTCAGCTTTTCGAGCCGCCCTTGGTTGCGCTTGCGGCGGGCGGTGACACCGCGCTCGAGCCAGTGGAGTTCAATCTTCAGCTTGGCATCCATCTTATGGGCGGCGCGTTCTTCCTCGGCGAAGATTTTCTCCTGCCAAGCTTCGAATCCGCCAAAGCCGACTTCGGCCCGGCGGACCTTGCCCCGGTCAATCCAGAGCGTTTCGCGCGTTAGACGGGTGAGGAAGGTTCGGTCATGGCTGATGACGATGAAGGCGCCGGAAAAGCGGTTGAGCCAATTTTCCAGCCATTCGATGGCGCCCAGATCGAGATGGTTGGTCGGTTCATCCAGAAGCAGCACATCGGGGTTGAGAGACAGCGCACGGGCGATGGCCGCGCGGCGTCGTTCTCCGCCCGATGCGGTGGAACAGGCGCGAGACAGATCGATGCCCAATTGGTCGGCAATCGCCTCGACTTCGTGAAGCTGCGGGGGATTGTCGCCTGAAATTGTGTAGTCGCGCAATGTGGCGCAGCCAGTCAGGTCAGGTTCCTGCTCCAGCAGCACGACATTGGTGCCGGGGACGATGGTGCGTCTGCCTTCATCGGAATCGATCCGGTTGGCGAGGAGTTTGAACAAGGTGGTCTTGCCCGCGCCATTGCGGCCGATCAGCGCCAGACGGTCGCGTTCACCCACATAAACGTCCAGCTCGCGGAACAGCCAGCCGGAGCCTTGAATCAATCCAAGGCCTTCATAACTCAAAACTGGTGCTGACATTGCGGGGAACCGGACTAAGGATTGGCGGGACAAATCGGAGAAGGAAACTGCACAGGTCATTCATGGCCTATTCAATCCAGCCTGCTATGCGCTCAAATCGTGTTTAAGTTCAACGTCCCTTCCAGAGTATTTGCGGCCGCCTTGGTCGCGGCCGTGCTTGGCGCGGGCGCGAACGCGCAGCAAAGCCGCAGAGATGAGCAGGATGCAGCCCTTAATGCGACGCGCCGGGGCTCAATTCATTCGCTTCGTCAGATCGAAGGCGCCGTCGTTCCCGCGATGAAACGACGCGGTGCGAACTATATCGGGGCTGAATTTGATTCGGATGTCATGCGCTATCGCCTGAAATTTGTCCGCGGCTCATCGGTTATTTGGATTGACGTCGATGGGCGCTCGGGCGCGATTATTGCCCAAGCCGGCAATTGAGCCTATCTGGATCAAATTCGAGCACAAAGGGGGCGGCATGCGCATTTTGATCGTCGAAGACGAACCGACACTGGGTAAGCAGCTCAAATCGACCCTTGAGCATAATGGCTATGCCGTCGACCTCGCGACGGATGGTGAGGAAGGTCACTTCCTCGGCTCAACGGAAAGCTATGATGCTGTCATCCTTGATCTCGGCTTGCCCGAGGTCGATGGTCTCACCGTGCTGGATCGCTGGCGCAAAGAAGGCAAGGTGACACCTGTCCTTGTCCTCACCGCGCGCGATAGCTGGTCCGACAAGGTGGCAGGGTTAGATGCCGGTGCCGATGATTACCTCGCCAAGCCTTTCCAGACGCAGGAACTGATCGCGCGTCTCCGGGCGCTCATCCGCCGTGCGTCGGGCAATGCGTCGTCTGAATTGATTGCAGGCGACGTCCGTCTCGACACAAGGTCGGGTCGCGTCACGCTGGCAGGCGAGCCTGTGAAGATGACGGCGCAGGAATATAAACTGCTCAGCTATCTCATTCATCACAAGGGCAAAGTCGTCAGCCGGACAGAGCTGATCGAGCATATCTACGATCAGGATTTTGACCGCGATTCCAATACGATCGAAGTGTTTGTGACCCGCATTCGTAAGAAGCTGGGCCAGGAAGTGATCACGACGATCCGTGGCCTTGGCTACAGCCTGGAAGATCCGGCCGCCTGATATGAGTGAGCAGGCGGCGCGCCGGTCGAGCGGCTCGCTCGGCCGCCGGATGATCCTTATCGCGGCGGGCTGGATTTCGGTCTTGCTCGTCGGCGGTGGCTTGGCGCTGGACCGGGTGCTCACCAATGCGGTCACAAGCAATTTCGATTCCGGGTTAGAATATGTGCTGACGCAAATGATTGCGTCGGCAGAAATTGGTCCCGATGGGGAAGTGCGCCTGAACCGTCCAATGGGCGATCAACGCTTTCTGGAGCCCTATTCCGGCCTCTACTGGCAAATCAGCGGCGACAAGTATGAGCCCTTCCGATCCCGCTCGCTTTGGGATCAGGCGCTGAAGGCGAACCCTGCGCATAAGGATGACGGCGCCCATTTTTACAACAGCGACGAATTTAAGGACGGCGAACTGCGCATTGTGGAGCGGGATATATTCCTGCCCACCTCCAAGACGCGGTGGCGCTTTCAGGTCGCACAGGCGCGCGCATCGCTCGATGAGCAGATCGAAACGCTCCGCAGCACTCTGGTGAAGAGCTTTCTGCTGCTCGCCATCGGGTTGATCGGCATGGCGGCCCTCCAGACGCTTTATGGCTTGTGGCCGTTGCGCAAACTCCAGATCGCAATTGCGGATATGCGTGCCGGCCGGTCGCGTCGGGTCATGTCGGAAACCCTGCCGCATGAGGTCGCTCCCTTGGTCGATGAGCTGAACGGCCTGCTTGAACATAATGAGCGCCAGGCCGAGGAAGCGCGGGAGCATGCCGGAAACCTTGCCCATGCATTAAAGACGCCGCTCACGGTCATCATGAACGCAGCGACCGCGCAGGCGCCGGACCTTGGGGAGACGGTCGTCCGCGAAGCCTCCACAATGCGGCGTCAGGTGGACCACCACTTGGCCCGCGCGCGCGCCGTCGGCAGGCGAGGGCACGCGCATAGTCGCGCCGATATCTGGCCGTCGCTTGAATCGGTCGAACGTGCCGTCTCCCGACTCTATCCGCATGTCCGCCTAGACATTGCAGGGGATAAGGCGCTGGCCGCCCATGTGGAACGGCAGGACCTCGACGAAATTCTCGGCAATCTGATCGAGAACGCCGCCAAATATGGCGGGGGCAGCGTGTTCGTTACCGTCCAGAACGCAGACCCGTTTGTGGAGCTGCTTATCGAGGATGATGGGGCGGGCATCAGCGCGGAAGACCGTGACCGGCTATTTAGCCGTGGCGTGCGGCTCGACAGTTCGAAGCCGGGCACTGGTCTCGGCCTTGCCATCGTGCGGGATGTTGCGGAAATCTACGGCGGCACGATCTCGCTGGAGGAGAGCGAGGATATGGGCGGATTGCTGGCGAGATTGAGGCTCCCCCTCGCGCCATAACATTGGACGCTCCTCTTGCCGCCAAAACGGAGCATTCCGGCTCAAAACACTCTTCATGTCCGGTAAACAACGTTTAGTGTCTTATGCATAAGAACATGGCGTTCAGTCTCAGGCGCCAATGGTGGGGAACAAGAGACATGAAGAAGTTGTTGGCGCGCGCCTTCAATTGCACACGCGGTGTGCATGATCGGGATCGATCAAAGGCCTATCAGGATGACAAGGGCTGGGTATCCGTTTGCGTAAACTGTGATACCCCCGTCCGGCGGGCGATGAGCCGCAAATGGGAAGAATACGAACCTCAGCTTTGACGCGGCAGGGCGTTTGGCCCGCCTTCAATCACGCTGCGGATGCTGAAATGCGTGACCAACCGATGGACGCCAGGTAGCGCCGCCAGCACTTCTCTATGGACGCGTTCAAAGCTGTCGGTTTCCGGGATTTCGGCCTTGAGCAGATAATCATATTCGCCACTCATCAGGTGGGCTTCGGCCACCAGTGGCTCGCGGGTGATGGCCGCTTCAAATCGCTCCATCGTCTCCCGCCTTTGATCAACAAGGGTCACAGCGACATAGACGGTGGCAGGGTTGCCCCGCGCCGCGCGTGACAAGCGGGCCCCATATCCCGCAATCAGGCCTGTGTCTTCCAGTTGCCGGACGCGGCGGTGCGTGGCCGAAGGCGACAGGCCGACCCGCTCGCCTAAACGCTCACTCGTCTGCGCCGAATCTGAAGCGAGTTCTGCAAGAATTTTCCGGTCAATCGCATCGATCTGCATGGTTGTTGTTTCTTATCTAACTTACTTGATAAAATCTTGTCGCCATGATGCGTATGTTGCAAAAAATTGCAAACAATTCCTGCACCTGATCCCCTATACTGCTCCTAATCAAGCCATGAGGAGCGCGTCATGAAAATCGGTGTCCCCAAAGAAATCAAAGTCCACGAATATCGCGTGGGGCTGACGCCGCCATCGGTCGCTGAACTGGTCGCAGCCGGACATGAAGTGTTCGTCGAAACCGGGGCCGGGCTCGGCATTGATTTTGACGACAGCGCCTATACCGCCGTCGGTGCAAAGACGCTTGGCACCGCCGCTGAGGTGTTCGCGGCGGCGGACATGATTGTGAAGGTGAAGGAGCCGCAACCGCAGGAAATTGCACTGCTGGAGGCGCGGCACACGCTCTTCACCTATCTGCACCTCGCTGCGGATAAGCCGCAGGCTTTGGGCCTCATGGCGTCCGGCGCGACATGCATCGCCTATGAAACGGTGACCTCGCACAACCGCTCCCTCCCGCTCTTGAAGCCCATGTCAGAAGTCGCGGGCCGCATGTCGGTGCAGGTCGGCGCGCATTATCTGGAAAAGGAACAGGGCGGTCGTGGCATCCTGCTCGGCGGTGTGCCGGGCGTGGCACCCGCGCGTGTCGCGATCCTCGGTGGTGGCGTGTCCGGTCTCAACGCAGCGCAAATGGCCGTGGGCTTGCGCGCCGACGTGACGATCTATGACATCAGCAATGACCGGCTGGCGGAACTCGACACGCATTTCGGCAACTCGATCAAGACCGCTTATGCCTCCAAGTCTGCGATAGCCGCCGCTGTGGCCAATGCACACCTCGTGATTGGCGCCGTCCTCGTGCCGGGGGCCGCCGCGCCGAAGTTGGTGACGCGCGAGATGCTCAAGACAATGAAGCGCGGCGCTGTGCTGGTAGACATCGCCATCGACCAAGGGGGCTGCTTTGAAACGAGCCGTGCCACGACCCACGCCGACCCTGTCTATGTGGAAGAAGGCATCATCCACTACTGCGTTGCCAATATGCCGGGTGCTGTTGCCCGCACGTCCGCCTTTGCGCTCAACAACGCGACACTGCCGTTCGCGCTGAAGCTGGCCAATTTGGGGGCGGAAGCTGCAATGGCAGCAGATCCGCATCTTGCGGCTGGCCTGAATGTGTCGGGCGGCAAGATCCGTCACAGGGCTGTGGCAGAGGCGCTCGATCTGCCGTTTGAGGGGTAGAGGGCGCGCCGAGACGCGGAGGGCCACAACTCTCGTCATCCTGAACTTGTTTCAGGATAAAAGCGTGGGGCCGCAGATACGTTAGCCGATCAGAAACGCGACCCGGTTATCCTGAAACAAGTTCAGGATGACGAATAAGGGGGCGGGGAGCGCTTGCCCCGCGCTCACCCTAAACGCAGTTCAGACCCTCTGCGTCCCTTTCGTCGCTGCGCGAACCAAATCTTGCTCCCCAGCGATAGTCGGCTTAGTCTCGGCCTATGAGGGAACGGATCGATCGTTATCTTGCG
>JBBATS010000089.1:0-5637 GCA_040398625.1 Chakrabartia sp.
CTCGTGGCTGATGGTGCTGGTGGGGTCCCTTCGTGTCCACCTCATAGACGCATCTTGCTCCAACGCCGCCATCATCACTGCTCTGTCCAGAGCTGCATGCAAACTACTTTGCGATGCGTCCATCGACCAGTTCGCCATGTGGCCTGGACGTGGTGGTGTCAGGTCCGAGGCTAAGTGCACGGCGGTGAAAAGAGGTTTTCTGGACACGGAATTGACCGCGTCTGCGCGTGCTGAATTGGGACCAACATCCGGCCAGGGAGCTGTTCACGCCCGCCGCCGTGAAGAGCGTCCATCGACAGGTTCGGAGTTCGTCGACGCCCACTGCCGTACGGGCTCACCTTCACCTGAGGCGCTGGCCTCTCGACTCGGCGACTTGGACGGGTTCACTCTGGCCCTAGCGGCGATTCACTGGTCCGTGCGTGCTCAACAGGTGACGTACGACCAGATTGCGCATGCAAGCCGGTCACTAGTGCCCCCTCGCAGCCCACTGCTATCGCTGCCGCCACTTTCGCTCTGCCATGAAGCCTGCGACGTTCTCGGGCACGTATTAAACGGATACTCAGCGCCCAACAGGATCCTTGACATCGAGCTGCCGCTACTGGAGAAGCTGAGGCGGCTAAACTGGGGCGACCGTCCGCCCACAGCGCCTTCGTGGTCGGCCACATTCAATGAGGACCCGCAGACAGTTATGCTCATTGAAGCGCTTCGTGTCAACGTGGTGCACGTCTGCCTGACTTTAGACCGCGCTCTTCGGCAGAATGGCGTCGGAGCGGCCTCCGACCTCGACCCCGTCTCCGACCCCGACGGCGAGGGATCAGGCGACGGCGAGGGATCAAGTCGCCTGAGCCCGCCTCTCGGTGACGCGACTGGTATCACTGCTCCTTGCCTTACAGTCGCTGGACTCAGCCTCGACGACACACCTTTGCTCAAGCGTGCGAAAGCCACGGCCTGCGATATCGCTAGTGGGCTACCTCAAGCCGTGGAACGTGAGGAGGGTGACGACGACGGCAATAATCGCGCTCTGCCGATGGCCACTGAGGTTCAACCGACTGGAGACTCATTGGCAGTTGTGACAAACCTTCGACGGGGTCGGCCATGTATGGCCACGCCAGTGCCGCCCGCGCGTCCTGCGGAAGCCTCCACGTATGTGCTGCATGTGTATCCGGGCCCCCCGGCAAGCTCATCACGGGTTCCACCCTGGCCCGTCCAGCGCCCACTCAACGGCCCCGTCACGCTCGACTCGCCGGTCGAGAATATCAAGTGTGTGCTTCATCCCGGACTCCAGGCTATGGCTCAGGAGGTTCGGATCGGGGATTGGGTCGGGCTGTATGGCTCTGAGCTTTCTCATCCTGAGATCTTGGCAGTAGCCGCCTCCGTGCTCGCCATAAACGATGGGTTCATCACCGTTTCTGTTGGCGCAATGGGCGATCTGGTCCTCACAGTGCCGGCGGCCGAAGTCTATGGCCCTATGTTCGTGGGCTCGTTGCCAGCCCCCCTACAGCCGTGTTTCTTCTCTGCGGCCCAGCCCGACGACCATGCCGAGATACGCCTGCGGTCTGCGCTCATGTTTGTACTGGTGGCACATCAGCTCCGCTGCGCCATATTCGCACGTCCGTCCTCTCCAAACCCATACGTGCACGGCGCGGGCGATGCGGCCATGACGGTGGAGCACAAACGCACACACAGTAAACTCCTCCAGCGATTTGCCGGGGGCAACTCCTTCATCCCGCTCGAGCTGTCGCACTTCGATCGTGACGGCCTACTGTCGGCAGTCTACAAGGTCAGCGGCATGCCGAGAATCGCGTGTGGCAGCGTGGTTGGCGCACTTATGCTGATCTGTCATGTCCGTCTTGGTGCGCTAGTGGTCAGTATTGTTGTACCCGAGTCATTCACCAAGGATCACAGCCCGACTTGCATTTATGACGAGCTCGGCGAGCTCCTGACTAACGAACTCGCGACACTACTGAACGCAGAACTGCCTCTGTGGATGACTGGCAACGGCGGGTGCAGGCTTCAACCAGTTCCGACAATGTTTACGTCGGCCGACCCCCTGATGGTGGACCCCAAGCACCTTGGGGCACTCAGCGATAATGTGCAGGAGGCACTCGTGACCTGCAACTCTGTGCGCATCGGCTACGTTGTTATCGACGGCATTCGCAACGGCCGTGATCTGGCTCTAGTGATTGGCATCGTTAAAGCTGGCGCCTTTTCCAACAACCTTTCGACGTTATTGGCTCATGGAGCGATTGGGCGTGTGTGGAGCGCGCACTGCCCAGGTCTGCCTGCACTGAGTGGTCGCCACGTATTCGATTCATTGCGCCTACGCCCTCGCTTGAAGGATGGCCTCATCGAGGCTAAAACTCGATTCTCCGCAATCCCGCACGGAATCCGGAAAGTAAAGGGGTACAATTACTGGTGCGCGTTTCTCATAGGCCGTTACGGGGTCAGTAGCGGTATCGTCCTGGCCCCCAGTTTGGTTCTTCCTTCAAAATTGGCAATGACACCACGGCGGGTGGCAAGCTCAAACTCGGTAGGTGGCTGGCCGGTACGCCACGATCTCTCAGCTGGCGACGTCGCAGCGCTTGACGAGATTCTGTTGGTCACCGTGTCTGCGTTGGAGAATCATGTGCGGGACTCACTTGCTTGGTGGGATTCGTTCAAGCCTGCTCACTGCCCCCGTGGCCTGCGTGTGGTACGCGGGGAGCATTCCTTTAGCAAGACCAGTGGTTGGTTAGGCGCGCTGAACCTTTTACCGCAAGCGGTTGTGTTTTCGACTCGTGACATTCGCCCTGTGAGGGCGACGGCCGGCTGCGACTTAACACATGTGACTGCTGCAGGCGTGGACGACACACTGGTATGAGCGGGATTCATTTGTCCTGCTCCTGGGTGCTGAAGTCACCCTCACCAGTCGTGCCGCCTCGTCGTTATCGTGCGTTGTGTGTTTAATGCTGCCCCGGGGAGAGTAGACCGTTTCCGCGAACTCCCACGGGCCGCATCAGTGTTTTATTTGGCCCTTTCAGTCTTCTCGTCCTGCTGTTCCTGCGTCCACTGGTTTGTTTGTTACACTTCGGAGCTGTGCCGAAGCGGGAGGGCGTGATCAGCCACCCCGAATCCGGTGCGGCGTGATAGTAAGGACGAGTATATTTGCTAGCTGCCTCGATCTAGGAGGGCGCGCTGGAAGGCGTGCAGCTACTTTTGGACTATCTCGTGACGACCCTTTTATCGACCGATAGGAGGTTCGTCACGAGGCTCTACATTTCGCGTTGGAGATGAACGCTGGGTCATCAATTGTCTCTTGATGAAATGGATCCCTACAGCTCATTTTGTAGGTTCGTATCTTAACGATGGATCCCTACACCACTCTATTTTGACGACAAGTATCTTTCTCTCTGAGAGGAGAAAGGATCCCTACAGCCCACTTTAGGATCCCTTCAGCCCTCTTTCCAGGTTCGTATCTTATTGTCCTAAGTATTTTAGGGTTTCATCAGGAGCCCCGGATGGCTCAGGATACGTTTGTCAGAAAACGCAAACTCGAGCAATGAAGAAGCATAAACAAGAACAGAAATAAAAAGAAAAGCAAAAGGCAACAACATCAATGCGGCATAAATTCAATTTGCTCTGCGACGTGAACAATATGCTCATCGAGGTGGAAGCCGCCTATTCAGCTACCTCTGCCGCCCTGAACAAGATCTAAATCATTCATGGCTCGATCATCAGCGTCTATTAGTTGGTGCGGCAGATTCGGCGGCTTCTGACCATCTCGAACTGTTCTCTTCGCTGCCAGAGCTGCCTTTCTGCATTTCTGCGCCTCGGTGCCCTGCCAGTTCTGTCAGGGACAAGTCACCGCCTTGCTAATATCAGTGAGGCGCATTTCGTTTGCTTGCTTCGTTTAGTACTTTAGTCTTATCCTCGTACTCACTAATCCATTTATATGGAGCGCTCAGCAGAATCACCCATCGGCTATATGCTTATTGAGGCCCCAGCGGGTCCTGTGATTCCTGAGCTATCAGATCAGCCCTGTTCTAATTTCGAGGTGGCTGATCATGGACGCGCCGCTCGAGTTCGATCAAATGAACCGGCGCCGCGGGAGGCTGATGATTACCCTGCGGCCAATGACGAGACTTCGGTTTTCAACTTAAACGACCACGACGTTCCGACTAAAATCATCGACTTGAAACTCAACCACGGTAGCGATGACAAGGAGCATGACAAGCCTCAAATTGATTTGGCAACCTCCGACGAGTTTTCCGCAGACGGTCTTGAACGTTCCGATCCGGCACAAAGCTTCGGGGCAGAGGGCGCAAAGGTCCTGCAATATATGCTGGGTCTGGGCAGTGATGATGACTCCGACGACGACGATGCCGCTATTTCGGAAGCCCTAGACGATACTGGATGGCTCGGGTCTCTGCCCTCACCAGAGTGCCCGAAGTGGGACGAGGTCCTCTCCTGTGTGCAGCAGCGGCTCCATAGCCTCCCCTTCCCGCCGGGGGCCTCGCCCGGTCAAGTGAAGCAGTACCGGCAAGGTTATCGGGAAGGCATTGGAAATAAAGTTCTAGTCAATGCCATGGACCACCTCGTTTGGATTTGCACCCTCCCCGAATTTGTCAAAGCGCCAGATAAGAGCATGCATGCAGCAATTTTGTTATCGTTTTACCGTTGCATGACACACCCCGCTCGCTTCCTTGACTGCGCAAGGAGTGTTCTCGTTGGTTTCTGTGGGAGTAGTCAGTGGACGATCGATCTCCGCACCCCAGGGGCCTCGACTGAAGCGGTCTCTACGGGTCTTTGCTATGACGTGTATCGAGCCCTCGAGTGTGTGGCGGCGTCGATGGCTGCCCCTACATTGGATGCTCCCCGTTGCCTCGAGCTTCCTCAGATTGACGGGTGGTCGTGCTCAGAATCGTCAAGTGCGAAGAGCCAATCCGGGGATTCCGGCGGTTCGGATCTGGGAATCTACGCAAGCAACACGACCTCTCAGCAGTCCGATTCCCCGCGATCCGCGTCCTCCTCGCCTCGCTCTTCTAACTCCGCTATCTCCAGGGAAAGCTCGCTGGACCGGGGCCGGCCGACGGGGCCTTTCTACGTGCATGTCGCAAGCAATCTTCCTTCGCTTGTCAACTGTCTGCGGGCCCTCGGATTCAAGATTCCGTCTGGAGTGGGCGCCGTTGTTGGACCAGAGGAGGATGAAGCAAATGAAAACTTCAAGTATCTCGCGGCCCTCATCGCGGTTGTTCGCAGCGCTCGGTCTTGTCGACGCGAGTGGTTAAATCATTTTGAGAATGAATCCATGCCTCGATTAATTACCACCAAGACCGCCGTCCAAGTACTAGGCTCCTTGCTGGCAAAGGCCAGATCAAGGCTCGCTGCAGGGGAAGTCGAGCTGCCGCCGCTGGGCCCGCGCGAGCTTTGCGTCCACCTGTGGCTACGCCCAGGCTTACAGCAAGAATCAGACGTCTGCGCTGCCATGGAGCACCTGGGAGCCCGGCTTGGCCGCTCGTGGCTGATGGTGCTGGTGGGGTCCCTTCGTATCCACCTCATAAATGCATCTTGCTCCAACGCCGCCATCATCACTGCTCTGTCCAAAGCTGCATGCAAACTACTTTGCGATGCGTCCATCGACCAGTTCGCCATGTGGCC
>JBBATS010000090.1:0-5626 GCA_040398625.1 Chakrabartia sp.
CAGTGTGTTGACCGCCACTGAAAACGGCTACGGCAAACGCACGCCTATCGACGAATACACCCGCCACGGGCGCGGCACCAAAGGAATGATTGCGATTCAACAAACCGAGCGCAATGGCAAAGTAGTCGCCGCCACCTTGGTGCACACCGATGACGACATCATGCTGATCACCGACCGCGGTGTCTTGGTGCGCACTCGCGTGAGTGAAATCCGCGAAATGGGTCGCGCCACACAAGGTGTCACGCTCATTGGTTTGGATGAAGGCTCCAAGCTCAGCGGCATGCAACGCATTGTGGAAAACGATGCGCAAGGCGGTGCTGACGAAGCGGGTGAAACCGGTGCCGAAGACGCTCCCGCGGACAACACCCCATGAGCGACAAAGCGACTGACGGCTTAGCCGGTTTGCGCCAGCATATCGACTCGCTGGACCGCCAGTTGTTGGAGATGCTCAACCAAAGAGCGCATCTGGCCGAGCAAGTCGGCGACATCAAACGCGCTGAAGGTTCACCCTTTTTTCGTCCTGACCGGGTCGCGCAAGTGCTGGAAAAAATCCAGCAACTCAACCCCGGCCCGCTGAAAAACACCCATGTCGCCGCCATCTGGCGCGAAATCATGTCGGCCTGTTTGGCGCTGGAAGCGCCGCAACGCGTGGCCGTGCTCGGGCCTATCGGCACGTTTTGCGAACAAGCTGCGATTGAGTATTTCGGCAGTGCGGCTGAGTTGATTTACTGCAACAACTTTGACGAGGTGTTTCACGCCACTGCTGCGGGTACCGCGCAATACGGCGTGGTCGGTGTCGAAAACTCCACCGAAGGTGCCGTCGCACGTTCACTCGATTTGTTTTTGCGCACGCCGGTGCATGTGGTGGGTGAGGTGAGTCTGCTGGTGCGCCACAACCTGCTTCGCCAGTCCCCAACGCTTGATGGCGTCGAGGTGGTGCTGGCGCATCCACAAGCCTTGGGTCAATGCCAAAACTGGTTGACGCAACATTTGCCAAATGCCGAACGCCGCGCCGTCTCCAGCAATGCCGAAGGTGCACGACTTGCGGCCACTCAGCCCAATTGGGCAGCGCTGGCCAGCGAACGCGCGGCATCGCAATTCGGTTTGCACGTGGTCGCACACGCCATTCAAGACGAAGCCTACAACCGCACCCGCTTCGCCATCGTGTGCCTACCGCAAACCTTGGCTACACCGCCTGCTTCAGGCCGCGATTGCACGTCCTTGGTCGTATCGGTGACCAACAAGCCAGGTGCGGTACATGACTTGTTGGTGCCCTTGAAGCAAAACGGCGTGTCCATGACCCGTTTCGAATCCCGGCCCGCCAAGTCCGGCCAATGGGAATATTTTTTCTACATCGATCTCGACGGTCACATCAGCCAATCTCATGTCGCCAAGGCGCTCAGCGAGTTACAAGGCATGTGCGCGTTTTACAAAGTGATTGGCTCCTACCCGGTCGGCGCTTAAGGCCAGTTTGGTCCTGATTTTGATTGAATAGAAATTAAGCCCCGGCCGCTATGTCTACACCCCTGAAATTCAAACAACTCGGTCTGATCGGCTGCGGCCTGATGGGTGCATCGTTTGCATTGGCTTTACAAAAGCATGGATTGGTCGACAAGGTCGTCGGTTTTAGCCCGAGTCAGCGCACACGCGAGCGGTCTTTGCAACTCGGGGTGATTCAACAAGCAGCCACGTCTGCCGAACAGGCTGTTGAAGGATGTGACATCGTGTTGTTGGCGGTTCCAGTAAGCCGCACCGCTGAGTGTTTACAAGCGATTGCTTCAGCGCTGTCGCCGGATTGTTTATTGATGGACGTGGGCTCCACCAAAACCGATGTGGTGGCTGCCGCCATCGCGCATTTGGGCGAACGTCTGCCCTGCTTTGTGCCGGCACATCCTATTGCCGGAAAAGCGCAAGCCGGGGTGGACCATGCCGAAGCCAGTTTGTATGTGGACAGGCGCGCCATCCTCACACCTTTGACGCAAACCGGCTACAGGCAGTTACAGCGAGCGCAACAGGTGTGGGAAGCGATTGGCAGCCAGATCAGCCTGATGAGCCCGCAAGACCACGATGCCACGTTTGCTGCCGTCAGCCATGTGCCGCATTTGCTCGCGTTTGCAGCGGTCAATGCGTTATCCGCTCAGCCTGAAGGCGCGGGTTTTTTGGCCATGGCAGGCCCGGGTTTCCGGGATTTTTCCCGAATTGCCGCCAGCGACCCGGATGTCTGGCGCGACATTTTGAGCGCCAACCAGGCCGAAGTGCTCAAGCAAACAAGCCTGTTTCGCGCGGCGCTGGATGAGTTTGAAAAAGCTATTCAAAACAACGACTTGAACCACCTGCAAAAGTTAATAGAAGAAGCCAGCCGTGTGCGTTCAAGCTGGATCTTGAAGTCCGGCGACGTCAGTGACGAGGATTAACTGGCTTAGCCATACAAGCGATTCAAAACAAACTGCACTGTAAAATGTATTACAAAATACAATGACAAAATTGTCTTTTCTTTTTCGCTAAGGATTAACTATGCAGGCATCCACTTTTTCGTTTCGGGCCGATGAGGTTTTTTCCGAGCAAACCCGCTCCATGGCCTCTTCCTTGGGTCTGAAAAGCTCTGACTACATCCGGCAAGCCGTGACCGAAAAAAATGCCCAAGTATTGGCACAGCGCATTGCAGCCTTGTCAAGGGAATTAGCCGAAGAACACCTGCAAATCAACGAGTCACTGGAAGGCACGCTGTCAGATGGCATCGACTGAATTTCAACGCGGTCAGATTTGGGAGGTTGATCTCGAACCCCAATCACACAAAGAAGAGCCCGGCAAACGCAAGCGACCAGCTTTGATTATTCAGACCGATTTATTGAATAACAGTGGTCACTCGACAACCATCGTGGTGGTGGGCACCAGCCAAGTCCGGCGTGACAAAGATTACTTTCCGCTGCGAGTGGCATTACCGAAACAGACGGGGTTGGCATTAGAAACTGATTTGCTGATTGACCAGGTACGTGCGATCTCCAACCGGAGGTTCTTAGGAGATAAACCTTTGACCAGCTTAAACCTTGCCCAACTCAAACGCGTGGAAGACGCGCTCAAACTGCTGATTGGCAAATAAGGATTTCATGTTCTCCACCGACTTCCTCGACCTACCCGCACTAGACAGCGCCAGCGGCACGGTCACCCTGCCCGGCTCCAAAAGCATTTCCAACCGCGTGCTGCTGCTGGCCGCCTTGTCGCAAGGCACGACCGAATTGCAAGACTTGCTGGACTCGGACGACACCCGGGTCATGCTCAATGCCTTGCGCGAACTCGGCTGCCAATTGCAGGCTGATGCCGCCAGCCTGAAAGTCACCGGTATCAACGGCCAAGCGCCTGACAAGACCTTGGATTTGTTCATGGGCAACGCGGGCACCGCCATGCGCCCGCTCACTGCAGCGCTCGCGCTCATGGGCGCACACGCAGACATGCACGGCGTGCCGCGCATGCATGAGCGCCCTATCAGGGATTTGGTGGACGCGTTGCGACAGCTCGGTTGCCGCATCGATTACACCGGCCAAGAAGGCTACCCGCCCTTGGCGCTGCGCGGTCACGCGGGTTTGCAATTGGATCAACCGATTCAAGTACGCGGCGATGTGTCCAGCCAGTTTTTGACGGCGCTGCTGTTGGCGTTACCACTGGTGGCCACGCAAGACATCGTGATTGAAGTGGTGGGCGAACTCATCTCCAAGCCCTACATAGAAATCACGCTCAATTTGCTGCAACGCTTTGGCGTGAACATCGAACGCGAAGGCTGGCAACGCTTCACCGTGCCGGCGGGCAGCAGCTATACCTCGCCCGGCGTGTTACCGGTAGAAGCCGATGCATCATCTGCCAGCTATTTCATTGCGCTGGGCGCGATTGCTTCAGTGGAAGGTGTGCGCATACAAGGCGTGGGCGCTGACTCGATTCAAGGAGATATCCGATTCATGGACGCAGCACGCGCCATGGGTGCAGACATCAGCAGCGGACCGAACTGGGTGCAAACGAGTCGTGGGGCTTGGCCGCTGAAAGCTATCGATATGGATTGCAACCAGATTCCGGATGCCGCCATGACTTTGGCAGTCATGGCTTTGTACGCCGACGGCCCCAGCACTTTGCGCAATATCGCCAGCTGGCGTGTGAAAGAAACCGACCGCATTGTCGCCATGGCCGCAGAGGCGCGCAAACTCGGCGCAGAGGTGGAAGAAGGCGACGACTGGATTCGTATTCACCCTGTTCAACACTGGCAGGCTGCCTCCGTTCACACCTATGACGATCACCGCATCGCCATGTGTTTTTCGCTGGCGGCATTCAACCCCGCCAAATTGCCGGTGCGCATCCTCGACCCCAAATGCGTGGCCAAAACCTTCCCTGACTATTTCGAGGCGCTTTTCTCGCTGTCAAAGTCTTTACACATTCCGGTGATCGCCATCGACGGCCCGACCGCCTCGGGCAAAGGCACACTGGCTTCGCTGGTAGCCGAGCAACTCGGCTACCACTACCTGGACAGCGGCGCGCTTTACCGTTTGACCGCATTTGCCGCGCTGCAAGCCGGTTTGGCTTTGGACACGGCGCATGAACAAGGCATTGCCGACCTGGCCAGAACCTTGCCGGTCGAATTCCAAGGTGAGCACGTGCTTTTGTGCGGCGCCAATGTTTCCGAGGACATTCGCACCGAACTAGCAGGCATGAACGCCTCCAAAGTCTCGGTTTTGCCCTTGGTTCGTCAGGCTTTGGTGGATTTACAACTCAGCTTCAGGCGCTTGCCCGGGTTGGTCGCCGACGGCCGCGACATGGGCACGGTCATTTTTCCGGACGCCACTTTGAAGGTGTTTTTGACTGCCAGCGCCGAAAAAAGAGCTGAACGTCGCTACAAGCAACTGATTTCAAAGGGAATTTCCACTACAATCGACGTTCTTCGCGCAGACTTGACGGCGCGTGACGCCCGCGATACTCAACGCAGCGTTGCACCCTTAAAGCCCGCGCAAGATGCTTTGCCACTGGACAACTCATCGCTTTCCATCGATTCGTCGGTGACCCAAGTGATGGACTGGTGGCAAAACAAGCAGGTGTTTGGCTCCGGCCATACCTGATCTGGTTCCTCACCATCCCCTTCGCGCTGCATGGCGCACCGGTGGTGAGGTTGTTTCACTCAACTGCGGCAACCCCGCGTCAATAGTCGAACCAGTTTTTTCCCGCCCACGCTTGGCGGTCGCTTGTTCGACGAAATTAGGAAATTGAATGTCTGAATCTTTTGCAGCCCTGTTTGAAGAATCCCTGAAACGCTCAGAGATGCGCATTGGTGAAGTGATCACCGCTGAAGTCATCCGTGTCGAGCACAACCACGTTGTGGTCAATGCGGGGCTGAAATCAGAGGCCTATGTGCCTATTGAAGAATTTAAAAACGACCTCGGTGAAATCGAAATCCAATCGGGCGACTTTGTGTCGGTGGCCATCAGTTCGGTTGAAAACGGCTACGGCGACACCATCCTGAGCCGCGATACGGCCAAGCGTCTGGCCTCTTGGATGTCACTGGAAAAAGCTTTGGAATCCGGCGAATTCGTCACCGGCACCACCAGCGGCAAAGTCAAAGGCGGCCTGACCGTGTTGGTCAACGGCATCC
>JBBATS010000091.1:0-5571 GCA_040398625.1 Chakrabartia sp.
TCACCCGATCATCTATGGGCTGGCGGCTGTTGCCCTTTCGCTGTTGCTCGGATGGGGCGCAGCGGTGCTCTTCCGTCGAATTTAAAGTCATTTCGGCTTTATTAACCGACTTTGTCTAAGGCTAGACGCACTTAGGCAAAAGAAAGTCGTACAATAATGGACGTTATTCGGCCGGTTGGGTTTGAGCCGCGGAATGAGCCGCTTTCCCACCAAAATGAGGCGGTCACGCCGCCGTCCGCCGAATCTCGCGGTGGGCAATTTGCATCTCAAAACCAGAACCTGATTGAGATCGGCTTGATCGTCGACATCTCAGGCTCGGGCTCGAAAGCGATCTTCTTTGGCGACAAACTGCTCCCGCTGGCGGAACAGGCGACAGATTCTTGCCTTGCCATGTCCGGCCAAGTCGGCGGGCAGATCAAAATTCGCGTTGGGTCGACTTGGCTTTTGGCCAACGTCCGTACGCTGAGCCTCGACACCCGGTCTGAGCAACTCATTACAGCATCCATCGATTATCTGGGCGAAGGCGATGAAGAGCGCCTCACGGGCAAAGTCTACAATTTCCGACGCGGCATCACGCGCTTTCCAGCACCTGGCACGCCGGTCTACGCCGTGACGTCGGACGACGTCCGCCAGATGTATGCGGCCGAAGACAAGCCGAACATCGAAGTCGGCATCGTCCACCCGACCCGCGACGTTCGCGGTGCGCTCTATATCGATGCGATGCTTGGCAAGCATTTCGCGCTGCTGGGATCGACCGGTACCGGCAAATCCACATCTGCCGCGCTCATTCTCCATCGCATCTGTGAACTCGCGCCGCAGGGCCATATCGTGATGATTGACCCGCATGGCGAATATTCTGCCGCGTTCAAGACCAACGGCGCACTGTACGACGTCAACAACTTGCAAATGCCTTATTGGCTGATGAACTTTGAGGAACATTGCGAGGTCTTCCTGACCACCACCGGCAATGAACGCCAGATCGATGCCGACATTCTCGCCAAGTGCCTTCTCTCTGCGCGCCAAAAGAGCCGCGTTGCGGCGGGCATTGCCAAGCTGACGGTGGATTCCCCCATTCCCTATCTCCTGTCCGATCTTTCGGCAGTGCTGCAGGCGGAAATGGGGCGGCTCGACAAGTCTGGCGACAACGCGCCTTATTCCCGCCTGAAGTCGAAGATCGAAGAGATCAAGGCTGATCCGCGATACGCGTTTATGTTCTCCGGCATGCTCGTCGCCGATACGATGGCCGACTTCCTGAGCCGGATCTTCCGCCTGCCGGGCGACGGCAAGCCGATTTCCATCATCGACGTGTCGGGCGTGCCGTCTGACATTACCTCCGTCGTTGTTGCCATGCTTTCCCGCATGGTGTTCGACTATGCCATCTGGTCGCGCAACGAGCCACAGCGCCCGATCTTGTTGGTCTGCGAGGAAGCGCACCGCTACGTTCCATCAGAGCGCGACGCGCATAAAAGCTCGGTCGGTAAGATCCTTGGTCGTATTGCGAAGGAAGGCCGTAAGTACGGTGTCTCGCTCGGCCTGATTACCCAGCGTCCGTCAGACCTTGCCGAAGGTGTGCTTTCCCAATGCGGCACGATCATCGCGATGCGCCTCAACAACGAACGCGACCAAGCCTTCGTGAAAGCGGCCATGCCAGAAGGCGCACGCGGCTTTCTCGACATCATCCCCGCCTTGCGCAATCGGGAGGCGATTATGTGTGGCGAAGGTGTCGCCATTCCGATCCGCGTCGCCTTTGATAATCTAGAAGAGAATAAGCGTCCGGCATCGACCGATCCGCTCTTCTCCGAACTCTGGAAGCAATCGGGCGGTGAGGAAGAAATCATCGACCGCGTGATCAAGCGGTGGCGTAGTCAGGGCAAATAGTCCCCCGCTGCATCAGATACTTGACCGAGGTTAAGAGACAGACGATCACTCCGATCAGACGTTGCCCAGCACCGTCTGGGGGAGGATATTAGTGACACCATCGACGACACGCCTGTCATGGCTGGCCCGCGCAATTCGCGGCACTGTGATGTGGTTTTATAATCGGCAGGGGTGGACAGCGGTCAACGCAAATCCGGACCTGCGCAAATGCGTGGTGATCGCCGCGCCGCACACCAGCAACTGGGACTTCGTCTTCTTTCTCGGCGCCGCAATTACACTCGATATCCCATTGTCGTTTATGGGGAAAAAATCTCTATTCCGTTGGCCGTTCGGGAAGGCCATGCGGGAGCTGGGCGGCGTCGCGGTCGACCGGTCCAGCTCACAAAATTACGTCCAGACGATTGCTGCGGAATTCGCCAATCGTTCCGAATTCATGCTCACGATTGCGCCGGAAGGCACACGGTCAGCCGTCGCGCGTTGGAAGACCGGATTTTATCACATTGCCATGCAGGCCAAGGTGCCGCTCGTCATCGGCATGATGGACTATGCCCATAAACGTGTGGGCCTTGCCGAAGCCTTCTGGCCGACCGGTGACTACGCCAAGGATATGGAAAAGGTGTTGGCCTTCTACCAGACGACGACGCCCAAATACCCAAGGCAAGGCAGCGTCGACTTCGGTCAGATTTAGCTGTCGCCGCTCTTCATGCGTTCGGCATAACCTGCGCCCATCATCTGCTCCATCATATCGAAGAGCTTATTGGGGGACAGCCGACGGAGCCTTGAGATAGTCCGTTCCACGCCGCGTGCGATCAAGATCTCGCGATCTCCCCGCGCCATGGCCTTGAGCATGAGCTTCACGGCATGATCCGGATCCAGACCCTTTTCAATGGCAGGATCAGAGACACCTCGGCGCGAACCGTCAGCGACAACCGCATTTCGCGAAACGTCGGTCTTGATGGACCCGGGCGTGATCACATGGACTTGCAAGCCGAGTGCCGCTGTTTCGACACGCAGAGCATCGGCATAGCCGACCAAACCATGTTTGGCCGCTGAGTAAGCCGTGCGCATCGGCGAGCCGACCTTGCCCGCAACGCTGGAAATAAACACCAGCCGACCGGATTTGCGCGCCACCATGCGCGGCAGCACCAATTGGGTCAGCGCAATCGGCGCCAGCAGGTCGATATCGACGACCTTCTGATACACCGGAAACTGGGTTTCGATGGCAAGGCTGCGCTGCGAAATGCCGGCATTATTGATCAGGCCATCAACATGGCCACGCCAGTTCCAAGCCTTTTCAACAAAGGCCGGAAGCGCGTCATAGTCAGTTGTTTCAAAGGGGAGAACAAGGGTCCGGTCCCCGCCGCATTGCGCAGCCACCTCGTTCAGCGCGTCAACATTGCGCCCGGACAGAATGACAAAGGCGGATTGCTTGGCCAGCTGGCGGGCAAAGGCCGCACCGATGCCGGAGGACGCACCGGTAATCCAGAAAACTTGATCGGCAAACATAAGGCCCTCTCCCAAAGGCCAGTGCTGGTGGGCGCTGACGGGCTCGAACCGCCGACCCTCTCGGTGTAAACGAGATGCTCTACCAACTGAGCTAAGCGCCCCTGCACGGGAAAAGCGGACTTAGCCTGTTTCCTCCACCGGTCAAGTCGCCTTTGCGGCTCAGTCCTTCATATCTTCCGAAGCCGCCGTCGAAAGGCCGAGATCGGGCACGCCGATGGAGCGCCGCCCACCAAAGTCTGTGCGCAGCACGATCAGTCCATTGCGCTCCATATGTTCGAGCAGGCGCCGCACCCGCCCGGGGGATCGGGTGCCATAGGCCCGCGCAATCGCCTCGTCGCTCGGGCATGGCGCGCCCGCGATTGCGGCACGCCCGATCATGAGGAATGGCGCGAGCATGTCATCATCCACCCGGCCCGCAAGGTTTACCAGGCCCTGCCATTCCATGTCGCCATCATCATGAATGCCCGCCACAGCCATGGCGAATCTGCGTCGGAATGTTGCCAGATCAAACGGTGCGGCCTTCATGTGCTTCATGCGGCACCGGACCACAAAGTCCTGATAAAGCGCGGCCGTCGGCTGGAAGGCGCAGTCTTCGTCCAGCGCCATTTCTGCAAGGATGCCCGCCACAGTCTCATCCCTCGCAGGCAGTGGCGAAATGTCGTCACCTTCCACAGGGGTCGCCTGCACATTGGCGATCTGTTCGATCAGATCTTCGCTTGAGGCCGGTACGGGTTCGGGAATTGCGGCCATGGGGGCAGACGCCGCCGCCACGGCGACAGGATCGAACAGGCTCGCCTGCATCGCCTCTCCGGTCGCAGAGGGCATCGGGAGCAAGCTGTGGGTGCCCATCCGGGTGCTGGTCTGCACAGCACCAATTCGCACAGAAACCGGTCGGCGGCAGATCGCCGGACCAAGCGCGAGAAACTCCCCCCGTTCCAGATCACGGATGGCTTCTGCCTGCCGCCGCTCCATGCCGAGCAGGTCCGCTGCACGGGCCATGTCGATATCAAGGAAGGTGCGACCCATGAGGAAGTTGGAGGCCTCAGCCGCCACATTCTTGGCGAGCTTGGCCAAGCGCTGCGTGGCGATGATCCCCGCAAGGCCGCGCTTGCGCCCACGACACATAAGGTTGGTCATCGCCCCAAGGCTGATCCGACGCGTCTCATCCGACACATCGCCCGCAACGGCGGGTGCGAACATCTGTGCTTCATCGACCACGACCAATGCCGGGTACCAATGGTCACGCGGCGCATCGAACATGGTCGACAGGAACATAGCGGCGCAGCGCATCTGCGCTTCGAGTTCGAGATTGTCGAGTGCAAGGACCACAGAGGCCCGATGTTCCCGCACGCGCGCGGCAAGCTGGACAATCTCACGATTGTCATACGCGCCCGCATCGATGACCACATGACCAAAGGCCTCGGCCAGCGTTACAAAATCGCCCTCCGGGTCAATCACGATCTGCTGGACGAGCGGCGCGCTCTCTTCCAACAAACGGCGCAAAAGGTGTGACTTTCCCGACCCGCTATTGCCCTGCACAAGCAGGCGGGTGGCCAATAACTCTTCAATGTCTATGCGGACCGGCGCGCCAAGCTTGTCGCTGCCGATGTCAATTGTTGCCGTCACCCCCTTGCCATGACGGCTCCATGGGTTGGCAACAAGCCCATGTTCGCGCCGCTGATATTCACATGTGGAAAGCTGCCAAAAACGCAGTGCTGTTCAGCACCGAATGTCTGTTCTATGGCAGGCGTATGGGGAAGCAACGCGCCCGCCGGACAACGGCTTATGACATTGCCTATAAGCTGGGGATTGCACAATCCACTGTGTCCCGCGCACTGAACGGAAACAGCAATGTCAGCCCGGCCATGCGCCAGCGCGTTCTGCTCGCGGCCAAAGAGCTCAACTATTCGATCAACCAGGCTGCGGCCCGCCTGCGGACGCAAAGCACAAAGACGCTCGCCCTTGTCGTGCTCCACAGGCCCGATGAAGGCCCGACCGCCATCAACCCCTTTTATTTCTCGCTGCTCGGCTGCGTGGCCGCATCTGCCGCCGCCCGGGGCTATGGCCTGCTCGTGTCGTTCCAGGACATTGGTGGCCAGCTTTACGGCTCTTATGAGGACAGTAGTCAGGCCGACGGCCTGATCGTCATTGGCAGTTCGCAAAATGTCGACGCATGGCAGCACTTTA
>JBBATS010000092.1:0-5338 GCA_040398625.1 Chakrabartia sp.
GGAGGGCAGATTCAAGACCGTGTCCCGAACTAAGCGCGAAACTTCAAAGGCCCGGGTTTTTACATCGTCCGCTGAAACTAGCTGCCCCATTTTCTCTTCGAAAACGAGCTTGGAAATTTTGGCCTGGTAGTTTTCCCGTAGCGCCCGGCTTTCACTATATGATGGAAGCCCCGCGGAGTTTTCTATCGGTGAGGGTTCAGCTTCAAACGCTGGTTCAAGTTCGGGTGCCGGCACCTGGCCGGGCGCGGCGTAAACAGGCGCGGGCCGCGGCTCGGGTTCCTTGTTTTGTTCAGCGACCCTTCGGGAAACTGGCTTGGTGCAATTCGCCGTCCACTCTTCGGGGCCGAGCTCCGAGTCAATGCCCTTGAACTTGCCGGCCGCGTCGCGGTGGACAGATTCGATCAAGCGCCCTGTTTTTAAGGCCTTCCAAACCGCGGTATGCGAAACTCCGATTTCGACTGCAAACTTCCGGACCGAAAGGGGTTTACCCATGCCCCCAAAGTTTCCGCCTGAGCGCAAGTTTCCAGGGAGGGTTTACGGGGCCCGTCTAACCCCTTGATTTTTCTAGGACTAGAGGAATGTCGCGGGTTTGCCCATCCGCGTTATAGGGGAAACGGGAAGGACCCAAGGCACCCCCCCTCATGGGGCGAGGGCGCATTGCAAGCGCTTAATAAACAATGATTGTTTGCCAGAGTCAAGCCCCCGCGCGCCCCTATTCTTATCCTTCGGGCATATATATAGAGGGCTATCACGCTTGCTTTCTTGCTTGCTTTTTAGTCGGCTTGGTTCATACTAATAGGCATAGGAGTAAAGAGTATGAGCTTTCACGTGGTCACTTATTCCATGCCCGAGATGCCCGGCTTTGAATCGTTTCGGTCGACGCATATTCATTGCCCAGACCGCGACACCGGCCTTCGTCTAATCAGTTGCTTCCTGCAGTTTTATTCGAGAGCACCGAAGGCCGACGTAAGGGAGCTGGACTACACTTGCTGGCGTGAGGAAGTGCCCTTCGTTCATGATCCGCACAATGCCGGCAGCGGAAAACACGATAAGTTCTTCGTGTTCGATAAGTTCGACGCTCAAGACTATCCCGAGTTAATTGAAGTCAGCGAAGAGGACTTTCTTCAGCGATTCAGTGAAGCCACGGGCCGCCCCGCTGAACGGGTGTGCGCCGTCTACACTAATTGCATCTAAAACGGCCCGATTTTTTTGGAGGCAGTATGAGCAAGAAAAAATTGATTGAATTAGAAATCGAGCGCGGCGAGCCGCAAGTGACGAAGCATTTCAAGCGCTGGGCCGTCAATATTTCGAGCGGCAAACTTCGCGCTTTCGAAGACGCTGGACTAATGGGAGCACGCCCAGACGTGCGCGATTGCGATGTTCAACGGTTCGGAAAAAAGACCGTCAAATATTGGGGCGGAACTCACACTTTCGAGAGTGTTGACGTTGCCGCGCGAAGTCATGAGGAAGCGCTTGAATCGGGTGCCGCGCTTTTAGGAGTGAACTTTTGGCCTTTTGATCCAAAAAAGGTCGCTAAGTTCTATTCTGGAAACTGGCGAATCGTGGACGTTTCAAAAGAAAAAGACAGGTCGATACTTCATCGCCTGAATTTAGGCTCGAAACCAAAAGGATTTTTGATCGTGGGCAATGGAAGGACTGCGGGCCTATTGTTTCAGACGAAAGCCCAAGCCTTAAATCACCTGCTTTTAATTAATGGCCAAAAACCGTTAAACATTTTGATCGACAGCTTTTTAGCGAAGTATGTAAAACACCCACGCTATGAAGACGAGGACGCATACTTGAAAGGTTCATTCGTCATGGAAACGAGGGACGTTGTTTTCTTCGACCTTCACTTTCCGAAAGGTGACGGGGAAAGTTATGAGAAAACTGGCGTCATGTTTCTTTTTAATGACTCGCATACTTCCACCGCGAAAATGAGAGTCACAAAAAAAGGAAAGCGGATCAAGCTGGGCGAAATCGAGGACGTTCAGGGAACGGACTTGTTTCGCGTGGCGAACTACTTCAGCAAGAATGAGCGCGCCTTTCTTCTAAACAAAGTAGCCCCTTTCTGGGAAACTCACCTTAAGGAAAATAAACTGTGAGCGACCTCGCCGCTTTAAAAAAGAAGAAAAAGGACCTTGCCGCGGTCAATGCACGCGTGCCGCGGGAGCTCAAGGAGAGGGCCGACGCCGCCCTCAAAGCGCTGAATATCAGCTATGTAGACCTCATCACCCACGCTTTGAACTTGGCCATAAGTGAGGCCGAGAAAGCCCCGAAGAAATAACCCCGCTCGGGGCTACCCTTGGGGGCGTGACCGACTTCCTCGATTATACCGCCCGGCAAGCCCGCCTCAGTGCTTTGGAGCGGGTGTTTGAAGCCTCCCGGGACCTCCTGCTCGCGGTGCTCGCCCAGCCGTCTGACCCCGAAGCCGTGGGCATGGCCGTTGCCGCTTTGAATGACGCGATTGCGGCCGTCGATAGGGCGTCAAAGCGGCTTAGGTAGCCCTTCTACTTCCAAAATCCGCGTCCCGATCCATCGCATGACGGGAACGGCCATCGAGTTTCCAATGGCGCGATAACGTGGCGAATCCTTCGCGGGCCTTCCCTTAAATTGAATGGCCGTGTGGCCGTCCGGGAAACCTTGGAGGCGTTCGCATTCGGTCGGGGTGAGGCGTCGAACGTGGCGTCCCGTAATAGTCGGCGGTGCCCCCTGCGCGGAAAGTGTATGGCACGGACTCCCGGGCTCGCACTTGCTTCGATTCGCTTTGCTAGTTATTTGCGTTTGGTCAAAAACCACGATGTTGTTTCGGTCGATGCGTCGAACCGGTTCCTCGTGTTGAGCGTGTTCGCAATCCCATACCCCCCCCCCTGCTTTTTCTATGCCGAGCCGTTCGCAGCTTTTTCGAGCGCCGTCCTCAAGGCTTCGGGAAGTTTCTTTCCCCGCTTTTCTGCGCGCCTTAGAATCCCTTCGCACGCTTTCTTGCTCAAAAAGTACCGCGGCGGCACGTCGCCAATCTCCAAAATGTCCGACAAGAAACACTCTTCGACGTCGCTGGGGAACTCCGAAGAATTGAGCGTCCAGAATTCTGTAGGCGAACCCATACCCGAGTTGAGCCAACGCCCCCGTGAAGGCTGAAAAGTCCCGTCCTCCGCCTGACGACAAGACCCCTGGGACATTTTCCCAGACGATCCAGCGCGGGCGAACTTGCTCGCAAAGTCTGACAAAGACCCGGGCCAGGTCGCCACGCGGGTCATCCATTCCCTTTCTTGAGCCAGCGATTGAGAAGGACTGGCAGGGGGTTCCCCCAACGAGAAGGTCAACCGCTCCATTTTGAAGCCCCCATGTTTCGAATTTCGTTAGGTCGCCGAGGTTCGGAACCTCGGGCCATTTGTCTCTCAAAAGCGCGCAAGCGAAGGGGTCCACTTCAGAGAAAAAGGCAGGACGAAACCCTAACGGTTCCCATGCGACGCTTGCGGCTTCAATTCCGCTGCAAACACTCCCAAAGTTCAGAGTCATTCGTGAAGCCAAGCAAGGAGCGCGAACCAAAGTACCCAGCCTGGCACCAGGACTTCCGCGCCGATGCCGTGGCTGGCGGAATGAACCAGCCAAAAGAAAATGAAGGAGAGGGCCGAAAGGCCCAAGACAAACCGCGTCACCTGCACGCCTCGGAGGTTTCCTTGCCATCGGTCCATTCAAAGATGCAGCGGACGCAATCGAGTTCGTTCTTTTTGAAGTAAACGCATTCCGTCCTTTTGGTTTGCCCTGAGTGGACGTGTACCGTCTCGCTTGTGCCGCACCCTGCTAGGAGGAAACAAAGGGCTATGCCCATAAGCCAAAGATTCTTAGGCGGCTCATCCTTGCCTTTTATGTCCTCAAAGAATTCGTCTTCGAGTTCAGAAATGAGCGCGTCGTCATCGCCTTTTTCAAAAGGGTTTTCATCGTCCTTTAGATAGAAAAAAATGTCTGCTAGGTTTTCCTGGCCCTGAAAATTACTGCGGCCGTGGAGAGGATTCATGGCCTAAATTTCAGGCCGTGCGCGGGTTTTCCCTTAGATTTTTTTGATCGCGTCCCTGAGTGCTTTGCTTTTTAGGCCCGCCTTGAATACGGCCGCATCCACGTAAAATCCTAAATTCGGCCCGATTTCGGTCATGAACCGCTCCCGAAGGTAGGTCCTTAGTTTTTCGTTAGGCTTTTCCTTTTCACGGAAAACATAGGCCGGGGATTTCGCAGTCAGAAGAATCACAGGAAAGCGTGATTTCCCTTCGCGCTTCCACCAGCTCGGGCCCTTGTTTGTTTTGAAAACCTTCGCATAGAAAGCGCCTTCAATGACCCACGGCTTGCCGAATCGTTTGGGCACTATGACGCCCGTTTTTGTTTTCTTCGGTTTTAGCTTGTCTAAGACAATCCCTTTTCCTGAGATCGAAACCAGGCCGGCCATTGTGGTCACGTCATCCGAAGGCGCTTTGACCGACGCCTTGAAGCGCGCGCCCTTTACGTCCGATAGCTTGAGCCTTGTATAGGCTTCGACAAACATCCTGGCCGCCTGGGACGCGCCGGCGTTCACGGTCCTTGACAGGCTTCGTTTCACGGCCTGAGCAATAGCGGTTCTGATCGCTGGAAATAGGTTTTGGAGCTTTCCAAGTTCGCTCAGGTCGATCGAAACGCCGATAATTGCGGCCGGGTCTTTTGAGCCTTGAAATGAGGCGAGCCGGCTCTTTGCCATCGTTTCCTTTTAAGAATCCAAGTCCATCAGGTTCGCAATGCCATCGCCCGCGGGTTCACTGAAGCGAATAGCGCGCGTCGTGCCTTTTGGGAGGCCGTCCCTCACGTCACAGTAGTTTTCCCAAGCCTTCACTCGCTCCATCTCAAAATCACTTGGGAGGCCCGCCCATAGCTGGAAGGCTTCCCGGAGTTCGTCTTGAGAATACTCGACCAGTTTTTTTGGTTTCGATCTTGTGCCAATGCGCTCAGTCGCGCGCCTGATTTTAAGGTTCAGCATTTTCCAAAGCCCCCCCGGGGCCCTAAGTTTGCTTGTCTAGTCCTCATGAAGCCCGAGCGCTGCGCGGACTAAGAAAGTATCCACCAAAATTCTTTTTTTGGTCGAGGTGCCGGGCTTAAGCCCATCGCGCGCGTCACAGTACCGATCCCAAGCGTCGGTGCGTTCTTTCGTGAGGTTTGGCTCAATCGCCGCCCATTCACGATAGGCGCGGTTTATTTCCTCGGGGGTGTAGCTTTTTTTCGGGAGCGGCTTTTCATGCACGAATAAGTGCCCCCATTTTTTTTAAATCAAACGCTCAAGGACGTTCAGTCCCGTTCGGATCTGGGCAATGCGGCGAAT
>JBBATS010000093.1:0-5279 GCA_040398625.1 Chakrabartia sp.
CGATTTCCATGGCGCTGAACGCCAGACGCAATGCTTCTTCCGGGCTGGCCACGGCCACCAGCGGCAGCGAAAACGACATGAAAGTGTGTGGCGCCGCCTTGCGTATCTCCATGGCCAGGTCAGGGCGTTTGGGGTCGAAGCGCACTTTCAAAGTGTCAATGCCTGCTTCTTCAGCGGCTGCGGCTTCCTCGGGTGTGAAGGCCAGCGTTTCAACCAGCGTACGCTGTCCTTTGAGTTCGCGAATGTCACGCACGGTGTAATTGCGTTGCCCGTAAGCGCCCGCCATGGTGGCGATGCGCTTGAGCGGGCGCGGGCCCGGTTCGCGCGGGGGAATGGCGCCGCTGCTTTTGAATGTGGTCATACGGTGTCCGGTAAAAACGGGATGAGAAAAACATCTGTGCGCGATGACACTGTCACCCGCCCACCCACAGGACAAAACCTGGCAGGCAAGCTCAAAGCGGATACTAGCAGTTGAGCATTGAAAACCCAAATGATGATTCTTAACGCCCAAGACACCGCCGCTGCTTTGCCCTACCAGCCCTTGGCTGATTGCATCAAAGAGTTACTGCAAGACGCCTCGGTGAAGGTGCCGCCGCGCCTGGTGCAGCCCTTGTTCAGCGGTGGCAGTTTGTTCGTCATGCCCGCATCAGACAAACTGTTGGCCATCACCAAGCTGATCACCTTTGTCGCTGACAACGCTTCCCGTCAACTGCCTGCGATTCAAGGCGATGTGGTGGTGTTCGACGCAGTCAATGGCCAGCGCTTGTGCATGCTTGACGGCCCGACGGTGACGGCGCGTCGCACCGCTGCGGTGTCATTGCTGGCCGCTCAACTGCTGGCACCCAAACCGAATGGCAAGATGTTGATCGTGGGCGCGGGGGTGCAAGGTCGGTCGCACTTGGAAGCATTCGCGCAATGTCTGGGCGTGAAAGAAGTGATGGTGTCTTCGCGCAGCCGCGCCAGTGCGCAAGCATTGGTGCAACATGCGATCAACATAGGTATAGAAGCGCAAGTGGTGGACAACGCCGACGATGCAATGGCCGAATGCAGTTTGGTAGTCACCGCCACCAGCGCCCAGCAAATCGCCATGCGGGCACGGCCCACAGACGATGCCTTCGTGTGTGCGGTGGGCGCGTTCAGTCCGCGCATGGTCGAGTGGGCACCCGAGGTGTGTGTGCACATGGCGCAGCACGGGCGCATCCTGGTTGATACGCGGGACGCAGACCATGAAGCCGGTGATTTATTGCAAGCCGGTTTGGATGTGTCGCAATTCGCCAGTTTGCAAGATGTGGTTCAACAGCCGCACGAATTCACGAACAAAACAGGCCCGGTGTTTTTCAAAAGCTGCGGTTGGGCGGGTTGGGATTTGGCCGCGGCGCGTTGTGCGCTGCAAGCTTTGAAAAACACGGCATAGCCACTGCAGCAGGCACAATCGCCCTCACATGCCCGACCATCAGTCACCCGTCACCAGCACCGAGCGCAAACCATTGTCTGTGCCGCAAAAAGCTTTGCGCAAAATGGGCTTGCTGCGCCCGGTCGACATGGCTTTGCATTTGCCCATGCGTTACGAAGACGAAACCAAGTTGGGCACACTCGTCTCTGCACGCGACGGCGACACCCTGCAATTTGAAGCCGTGGTGCAAAGCTGTCAGGTGGTGTTCAAACCGCGCCGCCAATTGCAAGCGGTGGTGACGGACGGCAGCGACATCTGCACGCTGCGTTTTTTCAATTTCTACCCGAACATGCAAAAGGCCTTGGAGGTCGGGCGCAAAGTACGTTTGCGCGGCGAGTTGCGCGGCGGCTTCATGGGCTACACCATGATGCACCCGACGGTGCAATCTGCCGGTTCGCCCTTGGCAGCCGCACTCACGCCGGTGTACCCCAGCACCGCTGAATTGCCGCAAGCGTATTTGCGCAAAGCGGTGCTTGGCGGTTTGGCGCGTGCTTTGCAAAGCGACGCTTTCACCGAGACCATTCCGCAAAACCATTTGCCGCCGCGCAGTTGGGGCTTGCGCGAGAGCTTGCAGTTTTTGCACCACCCCGCGCCCGATGTGTCGCTGGGCGAATTGGAAGACCGCAGCCACCCGGCTTGGCAGCGCTTGAAAGCCGAGGAACTGCTGGCGCAACAGTTGTCGCAATTGCAGGCCAAGCGCGAACGCCAATTGTTGAATGCGCCGGTGCTGGCGCACAGCACGCGGGCAGATGCCGTGCTGGCGCAGTTACACGCTGTGTTGCCGTTCAAGTTGACCGGCGCACAAACCCGCGTGGTGAATGAAATTGCATCAGATGTGGCGCGTGCCGTGCCCATGCATCGCTTGTTGCAAGGCGATGTCGGCTCGGGCAAAACCGTGGTGGCGGCCTTAGCGGCGGCGCAATGCATTGACGCGGGCTGGCAATGCGCGTTGATGGCGCCGACCGAAATACTGGCTGAACAACACTTCGCCAAACTGGTGGGTTGGCTGGCGCCGGTGTTGCAGCCGCTGGGTTTGCAAGTGGCGTGGCTGACTGGCAGTCAGAAAAAAAAGGAACGCGACGCCATGCTGGCGCTGGTGGACAGCGGCGAGGCCGCGCTGGTGGTCGGCACGCACGCGGTGATTCAAGACAAAGTGCATTTCAAAGCGCTGGGCTTGGCCATCATCGATGAGCAGCACCGTTTCGGCGTGGCGCAGCGTTTGGCGCTGCGGCAAAAGCTGTCGGACGCCGAGACGTTTGGTGAGCAACCGGCGGGCGCACCGCAGGAACCGCATTTGCTGATGATGAGTGCCACGCCGATTCCGCGCACCCTTGCCATGAGCTATTACGCCGATCTGGACGTGTCCACCATCGACGAGTTGCCGCCCGGGCGCACGCCCATCGTCACCAAACTGGTGGCCGAAACACGGCGGGATGAAATCATCGAACGCATACGCGCCCAGTTGACTGAGGGCAGGCAGATTTACTGGGTCTGTCCGCTGATTGAAGAAAGCGAGGCGCTGGATTTGCGCAACGCCACCGACACGCACCAAGATTTGTGCAACGCCTTGCCCGGCGTGATGGTCGGCTTGCTGCATTCGCGCATGCCGCAGGTCGAGAAAAAAGCCGTCATGTCCTTGTTTGTGCAAGGACAAATGGGCGTGCTGGTCAGCACCACGGTGATCGAGGTCGGCGTGGATGTGCCGAATGCGTCGCTGATGGTGATTGAACACGCCGAGCGTTTCGGCTTGAGTCAGTTGCACCAGTTGCGCGGACGGGTCGGGCGCGGTGCGGCGGCATCGGCTTGCGTGCTCTTGTATTCGCTGGGCGAACACGGGCGACTCAGCGACACCGCGCGGGCCCGGTTACGCGCCATGGCCGACACCAACGATGGGTTTGAAATTGCCCGCCGCGATTTGGACATACGCGGCCCGGGGGAATTTTTAGGTTCGCGCCAAAGTGGTGCCGCCATGCTGCGGTTTGCCGATCTGGCCGTTGATGGCGAATTGCTGCAATGGGCGCAACAACTCGCGCCTGCCATGCTGGACCAGCACCCGCAAAATGCCGCGCGTCACGTGGAACGCTGGTTAGGTGGAAAATCTGATTTTCTGAAAGCCTGAAACCATGACCCTGACCGAACTGAAATACATCGTTGCCGTGGCGCGTGAAAAGCATTTCGGCCGCGCTGCCGACGCGTGTTTTGTGTCGCAGCCGACCTTGTCGGTGGGCATCAAAAATTTGGAAGAGGAATTGCAGGTCAAACTGTTTGAGCGCAGCGCCAACGAAGTGGCGGTCACGCCCTTGGGCGAGGACATCATCCGCCAGGCGCAAAGCGTGCTCGAGCAAGCCGCCAACATCAAAGAGATTGCCAAGCGCGGCAAAGACCCGTTGGCGGGCCCGTTGCGCTTGGGCGTGATCTACACCATCGCGCCTTATTTGCTGCCGGAGTTGGTGCGCCACAGCATCGACATGTCGCCGCAAATGCCGCTGATGCTGCAAGAAAACTTCACCGTGAAATTGCTCGAGATGCTGCGTACCGGCGAGATCGATTGCGCCATCATGGCCGAGCCGTTTCCTGACACCGGGTTGGCGATTGCGCCTTTGTATGACGAGCCGTTCATGGCCGCGCTGCCCAGCAACCACCCGCTGGCCGGGCGCGATTCCATCAGCGCGACCGAACTCAAAGCCGAGACCATGTTGCTCTTGGGCAATGGCCATTGTTTCCGCGACCATGTGCTTGAAGTGTGTCCCGAATTCGCGCGTTTTTCCAACGACACCGAAGGTATTCGCAAAAGCTTTGAAGGCTCGTCGCTGGAAACCATCAAACACATGGTGGCGGCAGGCATGGGCGTGACCTTGGTGCCGCGACTCGGCGTGCCTAAAGAGGCCTTGTTGTCCACGGGAAGAAAGAAAAAATCTTTGGACACCTATGTGCGCTATCTGCCCATCATCGAGGGCAAGGACGCACCGCCGACACGCCGCGTGGTGCTGGCCTGGCGGCGCAGTTTCACCCGCTACGAAGCCATTGCGGCTTTGCGCAACGCCATCGTGGCCAGCGAGTTGCCCGGCGTGATGCGACTGTCATGAACCAGGCGGCAGCTGACGACCACACACCGCGCTGGCGCCAACAGGCCGCGCTGTACCTGGACCTGATTCGCTGGAACCGGCCCGCCGGTTGGCTGCTGTTGTTGTGGCCGAGTTTGAGCGCGCTGTGGCTGGCAGCGGGTGGTTTTCCCGGCTGGCATTTGCTCACTGTGTTTGTGCTGGGCACGGTGCTGATGCGCAGCGCCGGTTGTTGTCTCAATGATGTGGCGGACCGCGAGTTTGACAAGCATGTTAAGCGCACCGCCAATCGACCAGTGACCTCCGGCGCTTTGTCTGTGCGCCAAGCGTTGACTGCAGGTGCTGTGCTGGCCTTGTGTGCGTTTGCTTTGGTGCTGACCACCAATGCGGTGGCCGTTGTCTGGTCGTTCGCTGCCTTGGCCGTCACCTTGGCCTATCCCTATGCCAAACGCTATGTCGCCATGCCGCAAGCGGTACTCGGCATTGCTTTTAGCTTTTGCATTCCGATGGCGTTTGCCGCTGTCAACGGCGGACCACTGACTGTGTCCGGCGTGTGGCATGCCGTGTCGCCGCTGGCCTGGGCCTTGTTTTTCTGCAATATCTGATCAAACTCTAGTAGCGATTTGAGGCCGTAGTTGTCCAAAATCGATGCGATGGCTTTCTCGTTGAGTTCAATCGTCTCAACAATTTCATCCACAGGTTTTAACGCAGATTTTACCGAGATTTTCACGCCATTCCATTCAAAAGATACCCTGCCTGAGGCT
>JBBATS010000094.1:0-5040 GCA_040398625.1 Chakrabartia sp.
TCATGATGTTTTTCGGGTCCAGCGCCTGCTTGATGGTGCGCATCATGGACACCGCGCCGGCGCCTGCTTCGGTCACCAGAAAATCCATTTTGTGTAGCCCAATGCCGTGCTCACCCGTACAGGTGCCGTCCAATGACAGCGCGCGTGCGACCAACTGGTTGTTCAGCGTTTCAGCGGTGGCGCGTTCCTCTGCGCTGTCCGGATCTATCAAATAACCGAAGTGGAAATTGCCGTCACCGACATGGCCGACCAGAAAATAGGGGATGCCCGAGGCATCGACCTCGGCGATCGAATCGAGCAGGCAGTCGGCCAGCCGCGATATTGGCACACAGGTATCTGTGCTGATCACGCGGCAGCCAGGTCGACTGGTTAAGCCCGCGAAATACGTGTTGTGTCTGGCCGTCCACAAGCGGGTGCGGTCTTCTGGTGTGGTCGCCCACTCGAAAGCCTGGCCACCGAATTCAGAGGAAACCTCTTGAACCGTTTCGGCTTGCTCCTTGACGCTGGCGGGTGAGCCGTGAAATTCCATCAACAACATGGGCTGCACTGGCAAATTGACTTTGGAATAGGCGTTCACCATCCGAACCGCATTTTTGTCAATCAACTCGACACGCGCAATCGGCACGCCCATTTGAATGATTTGTATGGTAGTGTGCACCGCCGCTTCGATGGACGGAAAAGAACAAGTGGCGGCAGACACGGCCTCTGGCAATGGAAACAGTTTCAAAGTGATTTCGGTGATCACGCCCAGCGTGCCTTCGCTGCCGACCATCAAACGCGTCAGGTCGTAACCGGCAGAGGACTTACGAGCGCGGGTGCCGGTGCGGATGATGTCGCCGCTGGCGGTGACCACTTCCAGGCCCAGCACGTTTTCGCGCATGGTGCCGTAGCGAACGGCATTGGTGCCGCTGGCGCGGGTGGCGCTCATGCCGCCGATGCTGGCGTCCGCGCCGGGGTCGATGGGGAAAAACAAGCCCGTGCTTTTGATTTCTTCGTTCAATTGTTTGCGGGTCACGCCGGGTTGCACGGTGACCGTCAAATCTTCAGGGTTGATGCTGAGCAACTTTTTCATGCGTGAAACATCAATGCTGATGCCGCCCTGAACCGCGAGCAAATGGCCCTCAAGAGAGGAGCCAATGCCAAAAGGGATGACCGGTACAGAATGTTCGTTGGCGTGCTTCACGGCGAATGACACGTCGGCCGTGCTTTCGGCAAACACCACCGCCGCAGGCGGCGGCACCGTGGTGTAGGCGGATTCGTCACGCCCGTGGTGTTCGCGTACCGACAAGGCGGTGGAGCATCTGTCGCCGAAATGCGCTTTGAGCGTGTCGATGAATACCTGAGGCACATCGCGCTGTGCAATGACCGGCATCAAATGTTGGGCGGTGGTGGGTGCATTCATGGGGGCGTACTCCTGTAGAGGTGCATTCTAAGCAGAGCAAGGCGTGATGACACAAGGCGTAAACCCGCTCGATGAATGATGAAAACAGCCAGCTGAATAAAAACTCAGGCTTTGGCTGGCAGCGTGATGCCGGGGAAAATTTTGATCACCGCGCTGTCGTCTTCTTTGGCAAAACCGGCGCTGCTGGCTTGCATGAACATTTGGTGCGCGGTGCTCGATAGCGGCAGCGGAAATTTGCTGGCGCGGGCCATGTCCAGCACCAGGCCTAAGTCTTTGACAAAAATATCCACCGCAGACAGCGGCGTGTAATCGGCCGCCAGCACATGCGCCATGCGGTTTTCAAACATCCAACTGTTACCGGCGCTGTGGGTGATCACCTCATACAAAGCAGCCGCGTCCACACCTTCGCGCAGTCCCAGCGCCATGGCTTCGGCGGCGGCGGCGATGTGCACACCGGCGAGCAACTGGTTGATGATCTTCACCTTGCTGCCAGCGCCTGCTTGGTCGCCGAGTTTGTAAACAGAGGCAGCCATGGCGTTGAGCATGGGTTCGCACAAGGCGTAGGCCGCTGCGGTGCCGGAAGTCATCATGGTCATTTGGCCGCTGGCTGCTTTGGCCGCGCCGCCGGAGATGGGTGCATCTAGGTACAGCAAACCCAGTTGATGCAAGCGAGCTTCCAACGCGATAGACCAGTTCGGGTCGACGGTGGAGCACATCACAAACACACTGCCGGCAGCCATCGCGGCGGCCGCGCCGCGGTCGCCGAACAAAACCGATTCGGTTTGGTCTGCATTCACCACCACGCTGATGACCACCGGGCAAGCCGCAGCCACCTCGGCGGGGGTTGCACATGCCACGCCGCCATCAGCGGCGAATTCGGCAGCCGCACCCGGGCGGGCATCACACACATGAACCGCGTAGCCTGCGCGTCTCAAGCTGCTGGCCATGCCACGTCCCATGGCGCCTAAACCGATCACGCCCACTGCATTGGTGACACTCATAGATAAAACCTCATAAAACCGCAAGCGTAGCCGACTTCCGGGTCTGCTGAGACAATGCCTTGAACAAAAGGAACATCACCATGGGCAACCGACTCACTCAAATAGCCACCCGCACCGGCGACGACGGCACCACCGGCTTGGGCGACAACCGGCGGGTCAGCAAAAACAGTTTGCGTGTACACGCCATGGGCGAGGTGGATGAGCTCAATTCACACATTGGCGTGCTGTTGTGCGAGGAGATGTCTGCCAGCTTGCGCGCATTGTTGGTGGAAGTGCAGCATCAATTGTTCAATTTGGGCGGCGAGCTCAGCATTCCTGGGTTTGAGTTGTTGAAAACGGATGCCTTGCTGCTGCTGGACAACGCCTTGACCGAGTACAACGAGGAATTACCCAAATTGCAGGAATTCATCTTGCCAGCCGGCAGTCGTGCAGCGTCACTTGCCCACGTGTGTCGCACTGTGGCGCGACGTGCCGAGCGTGCGGTGGTGGCACTGGGCGCTGAAGAAGCCTTGAACCCGACGCCGCGTCAATACCTCAACCGCTTGAGCGACCTGATGTTTGTACTGTCGCGCGTGCTCAATCGCATGAACGGCGGAGATGATGTGTATTGGAAAAGTGAGCGTATGCAAAACGCAGGTGAATGAATGAAGTGGATTATTTTTTGCCTTATGAGCTGGGTGTTCATCTTTTTGCCAGTCAGGGCAAGCGATATTCGACTGGCCATGGCCAATCCAGCGGCTGTGGCTTGCCTGGAGGCCGGTGGAAAGCTGACCAAAATTTACACGGACAAGGGTGAACAAGGCATGTGTACTTTGCCGTCAGGTGTGGTGTGTGAGGAGTGGGCATTCTTCAAAGGCATTTGTGGGCGGGAAAAGCCGAAGAATTAATTGGGGTCAGGTTCCAATTAACTCGTGCCATGCCGGCTCGGTCGCCGCTCACCGCCTACGGCAACGTTCGCGTCGGCCCGCCCGCCATGTCGTTTGTCCATTCGACATATTTTCTCCGACAGCATTTCTGCGGTTATAGAGATCCGGCTTCAACCAAAAATTCACTGAAGGCCGAACAGGCGGGGGCGTTTTTTTCGAGCGAAAGCGGAGAAAAAAAGCGCACCGGACGGGTCGGTCTAAGCGTGTCTTCAAATGGTACGAGCGTGCCTTCAATTGCAGAAACGCCAACCATCTAATGGATGGGTCGGCCTAAGAGTTACTTAAAAGAAGTGTCAGCCCCTTGGCGCCAACACCGACAAGGTCAACCTTGACACACAACTGATGCGGCCTTGGTCATCCGTCATGTCGATTTGCCAAACCTGCGTGCTGCGCCCGATGTGCACTGGCCGCGCGATGCCATTCACCCAGCCCTCGGCCACACCGCGTATATGGTTGGCGTTGATATCCAAACCGACGATGCGGTGACCAAGGGGCGTCGAATAATCCGCACCGCAAGAACCCAAAGTCTCGGCCAGCAGCACATTGGCTCCGCCATGTATCACGCCATAAGGCTGGCGCGTGCGCTCATCCACCGGTATGCGCCCGCGAATGAAATCCGGGCCGATCTCGGTAAATTCAATGCCCAGGCGTTCGGCCGCGGTGTCGATGTGCGTGGTGGTTAATATTTCGGTGCTGATGGGTTTGGTCCAAATCGCCATGACAATGCGGTTCCTTCAATGACAAGCCCGCATCTTAGTGGTGTAAGGCTTGATATACGCTTTCCTGCTTGCTGATAACCTCTGAACCATGACCCATCACGCCTCATCCCTGCCGCCGTTTGTCCCGCAAATACGCTTTTACCAACAATGGTTGGCCGAGCACCGCCATCTGCATTTCGATGACTACCAGGCCATGTGGCGCTGGTCGGTCACCGACATCGAAGCCTTTTGGCAATCCGCTTGGGACTATTTAGAGTTGCAATCGCCAACGCCTCACACAGCGGTGCTCGAGCGCAACACCATGCCGGGCGCGCGCTGGTTCCCCGGCGCCAAGGTGAATTACGCGCAACAGGTGTTGCGTCATGTGGATGCCGCGCATGCCGCAGGCATGCTGGCCATCATCAGCAGCAATGAAAAAGGTCAACGCAGAGAACTCAGTTGGCCTGAGTTGAAGCGCCAAGCAGCGGCTTTGTCATTGCATTTGCAGGCGCAAGGCGTGCAACCCGGCGGCCGTGTCGCTGTGTACATGCCCAATATTGCTGAGACCATGGTGGCGTTTTTGGCGGTGGTGAGCATTGGTGGCATTTGGAGCGTGTGTGCGCCGGACATGGGCACGAACGCTGTCGTTGACCGGTTCAAGCAAATCACACCCAAGGTGCTGATCGCGGTCGATGGCGTCACTTACGGCGGCAAAGACCTGGAACGCCACACGGTGGTCGGCGAATTGCGTCAGGCCTTGCCCAGTGTGGAACATGTGGTGATTTACCGCAATCTGGGCAATCAGCCTGCGGTGCCGGACAGTGCCGATTGGGCGCAGATCATGCAGCGCAACGATGCGGCGGTGCAGGCGTTCGAACCCCTGTGGCTGGACTTTAACCATCCGCTGTGGATTGTGTATTCGAGTGGCACCACTGGGTTGCCCAAACCGCTGGTGCACGACCACGGCGGCACCATGCTCAACGGCATGGCGCATAAAAACCTGCATTACGACG